>NZ_RQSP01000004.1:85192-87543 GCF_009078285.1 Bifidobacterium jacchi | reverse complement strand
TGTCGGTGGTCGACGTGGAATACGCCTGCGGAGACAGCGCGAAATAGACCGTGGGCTTGCTGGACAACGCCGTATAGGTATCGACCAGTTCCTTCGCCTGTGACAGATAGTTGGTCTCGTTCCAGATATCGTTCTTGGAATCGTTGGTTCCAAGCATGATGACGACCACATTGGGCTCGTAGCTCTTGGAATCCGTGAATTCCTGCGAATTCCAGTACGAATTGCTGGTGTTCTTCATCAGCGTGGCACCGGTCTTGCCGAAGTTGCGCACCTCGTAGCCGTTGCCGAGAATGCCCTGCAGAATCGCCGGGTAGGCGTCGGCGCCCTTGTTGCCGCTGGTGGACTTGTATCCTTCGGTCAGACTGTCTCCGACCGCGGCGACCTTGACCTTGCCGGTCGTTTCCTCGGCGAACGAGACGACCGGAATCGCGAACATCGATATGATCATCGCCACTACGGTGCACAGCGCGAGCCAAGCCGCGCCGAGCCTGCCGATGTCATCACCGCTGATGGCACGTATACGGGACTTCATGGGGGACCTCTCCGTCTTCCACTGCTGCGTGGATCTTCCTTTTCCACAATGGACGCAACGACGCGCCCGATTGTGGTCAAGTCTAGAGGCATTAATGGACACGTTCTTAACAAAATGCGCCACGTGACCATCGCATGCAGCATCAACGCCAAGAACAACGAAAAGGGGCGATCCCGCAACGCGGAACCGCCCCAATCATTCGGCGTCAACCAGCCGAATCAGAACCGACTACTTGGTGTAGTCCTCATCCTTGCTTTCCTTGATGAAGAACAGCGCAACCAGAGCGAGCGCCGCCATCACTGCCATATACCAGCCAACCGAAGCGACCGTACCGGTGGACTGCACCAGAGCGGTGGCGATCGACGGAGCGAACGCGCCGCCGAGGATGGCCGCCAGATTGTAGCTCAGACCGGCGCCGGAATAGCGCACGTTCGTCGGGAACAGCTCGGGCAGATACGCGCCGCACGGTCCGAACAGACCGCCCATCAGCGCGAAGCCGACGCACAGGAACACCATCACCGTGGCGACGTTGTGCTGCAGCAGCGGCGTGGCGAACAGCGAGAAGATCAGCGTACCGGCCGTGGTGAAGATCAGCACCTTCTTGCGGCCGATCTTGTCGGCGTACAGGCAGGAGACCATGATGAAGATCGCGAAGAAGACGACCGATGTCATCTGCATCGCCAGATACTCGTTCTGCGTGAACGCGGGCTTCATCACCTTGACGCCGTAGCTGAGCGACCAAGTGCCCAGCACGTAGAACAGCGTGTACGTGATGCCCATCGCGAACGTGCCCAGCACGACCTGCTTCCAGTACGGCAGCAGCGCGCGAAGCGGGTGCTTGACGACGCGGTCCTCGGCGGCGGCCTTGCGGAAGATCGGCGTCTCGGTCATGCGCAGACGCACGTACAGGCCGATCACCACCAGAATCGCGGAGCACAGGAACGGGATACGCCAGCCCCACGCCTGCATCGTGTCGGCACCGAGCGTGGTGTCAAGCAGCAGGTTCAGACCGTAGGCGCAGAAGAAGCCGATCGGAGCACCCATGTTCGGGAACGAACCGTACAGCGCGCGCTTGTTCGCCGGAGCGTTCTCCGTGGCGACCAGCGCGGCGCCCGACCATTCGCCGGCGAGGCCGACGCCCTGACAGGCGCGGCACAGGCACAGGATGATGATCGAGAAGATGCCCAGCTGCTCATAGCCGGGCAGGCAGCCGACCAGGAACGTGGAGATGCCCATCGTCATCAGGGCGACCACCAGCGTGGTCTTGCGGCCGATCTTGTCGCCGAAGTGGCCGAACAGCATCGAGCCGAACGGGCGGGCGAGGAACGAGACCGCGAAGGTCAGGAAGGCCAGCATCGTGCCGATGGCCGGGTTCGCCTTGGTGGCACCCGGGAAGAAGATCGCGCCGAAGTAGCTCGCGGATGCGATCGAATAGCAATAGTTGTCGTAGAACTCAATGGCCGTGCCAACCATCGAAGCGGCGATGATCTCGGGCACGGAATCCTTTTTCACCTGCGTATTCGCAGATTCAGCAGACGCGACTGCGGTAGTCATGGCGTCTAAACCCCTCATTCAAATCTCAGCATTCATAGGCGAAACACGCAGGCGCAGGATCAGGCGCATAACAACGGATTTCGCTAGAGACAACAGAGGGCGCGCCACCTAGCTTTTGGCCAGCGGTGACGCACACCGCTGTGCCAAGACTTGAGTGTGCACCACTGCCGTCCGAGGGGATAGCAAACGTTCACATGGTGGACACATATGGTGCCGATTTGGTTTCTCGATGCGGTCACAGGGCGCGCCTTCGGTCACAGGGAGC
>NZ_RQSP01000004.1:82424-85156 GCF_009078285.1 Bifidobacterium jacchi | reverse complement strand
GGGGCGCACCCTGTGACCGAAGGCGCGCCCTGTGACCGAAACGAATCGGAGCGCGGCTCGAAGCGCGAATCTAAACGCTACTGCAGGAACGCCATCAGCACGAAATCGACGATGAACAGCAGCGCCACGATCCAGATGATCGGGTGCACCTTGTTCGCCTTCTTCTTGCAGGTCATCACGATGCAGTACATGATGAAGCCGCCGGCGATGCCGTACGAGATCGAGTACGAGAACGCCATGAACACGGCCGCGAAGAACGCCGGGATCGCCACGGTGATGTCGGCCCAGTCGATCTCCTTGAGCGAGGCGGCCATCATGCAGCCGACCATCACCAGCACGCCGGCGGTCGCGGCGGACGGCACCGCCGAGACGACGGGCGCGAAGAACGCGGACAGCGCGAAGCAGACCGCCACCACGACGGAGGTCAGACCGGTGCGGCCGCCCGCGGCGATGCCTGCGGACGACTCGACGTAGGTGGTGGTGTTCGAGGTGCCGCAGATGGCGCCGATCGAGGTGGCGATGGAATCGGCGAACAGTGCGCGATCCATCTTCGAGGAGAAGCCGTGGCCGTTTTCGAGCGCCTTCTCATCCTCAAGCGAGAAGATGCCGGTGCGGCGGCCGGTGCCGATGAACGTGCCCAGCGTGTCGAACGTGTCGGACATGGAGAACGCGAAGATCGTCACGATCACCAGCGGCAGCTTGGCCGGGTCGGAGAACAGCGCCGGGAAGCCATCGGCGGAGAAGATCGCGCCGAACGTGGCCGGCAGCTCGGAGAAGGTCTGGCCGAGGGACTGCGAATCGGACCACGAAGTGACGCCGAACGGGATGCCCACGACGGTGGTGATGGCGATGGCCAGCAGCAGGCCGCCCTTCACCTTGAGCACAGTGAACACCACGGCCAGCAGCAGACCGATGAGGAACACCCACAGCACCTTGTCGTTGAAGTTGGCCAGACCGGGAGTCGCGGCGATCGGATTGCCGGAGCCGGCGGTCTTCGGGTCGCCGGGGGTGAACTTGATCAGGCCGACGTTGAGCATGCCGACGTAGGCGACGAACAGGCCGATGCCGCCGCCGATCGCCTGCTGCAGCACCTCGGGGATGGCCATGATGATCATCTTGCGGATCTTGGTGACCGTGATGACGATGTTGATCAGGCCGCACAGGAACACCATGCACAGCGTCTCCTGCCAGGTGAAGCCGAGGCCGAAGCACACGGTGTAGGTGAAGAACGCGTTGAGGCCCATGCCGGCCGCCTGCGCGTACGGCACGTTGGCGAACAGGCCCATCACCAGCGTGCCGATGATGGCCGCGATGATGGTGGCGAGGAACACGCCGCCCCACGGCATGCCCGTCTTGCTCAGGATCTGCGGATTGACGACGATGATGTACGCCATCGCGAAGAACGTGGTCAGGCCGGCCAGGATTTCGGTCGAGGCCGTCGTGCCGTTCTCCTTGAGATGGAAGAACTTCTCCATGATGCTCTCTTCTCTGTGGGTGAATGGTTGCATGGGTGGTTGCATATGTCTGCATGATGCGAGCGTGCGTATGCCCGTGCTTCTGCGAACTCGCCTACCATAACACCCGTGCAAGTCATGAATGTTATGTGCAGATATACGCCTTATTCACCCTCAGTTCAGGAGGAGCATCATTTGGCTCATTCAGCGGCCGGTGCCGCCGTAGACGACCGCCTCGATATGATCGGCATCGAGACCGTAGGCGGTGTGCAGCGCGCGGACCGCGTCGTCGAGCTGGTCAAGCGGCACGAGCGCGGCGATGCGGATCTCCGACGTGGAGATCATCAGCACATTGATGGCCTTCTCGCTCAGCGCGGTGAAGAACTTGGCCGCAAGACCGGAATGCGTCTTCATACCGACACCCACCACGGCGACCTTGCCGACGTTGACATCCACGTCGAACGAGCGGTAGCCGAGCTCCTCGTGCTTGTCGAGCAGCACGTCCTGCACCTGCCTGACGGTCGACTCCGGCACGGTGAACGAGATGTCGGCGGTGCCGGCCGACGAGCTGGCCTGCACGATCATGTCGACGTTCACGCCGGCGATCGCCAGTTCGGTGAAGACCTTGGCGGCCATGCCAGGCTCGTTCGGCACGCCGCGCACGGTGGCGAGCGCCTCGGAGCGGTCGTGCGCGATGCCGGAGATGACCGGCGCCTCGGGACCGAGATCGGGGAACAGATCGCCCATGGATTTCACGTCGGCCGCGCCTGCTGCGGTGGTTGCGGCTGCGCTTGCAGCTGTGCTTGCAGCTGTGGTTGCTGCGTTGGTTGCATTCTCGTTGCTCATGTTGTTCACCTTATGTGATCGAAGTACGTTCGTTGGGTTTTCGGATTGGTTGCAGGTTGGCTGCGGATCGCTTGCAACTCGACTGCTGATCGGCTGCGTTGGCCGCTCTGCCCGGCCTGGCTGCGTCGGCCACGCGATCAGGATCGCACGATGCCCCTGCACAGTGCCGGCCGCGCGCCGCGCGGTCAGTCGAGATTCGGCAGCGTGCGCGGATCGACCCCTTCCGGTACGACAAGCGTGCCGCGCCGATGGGAGAACGAGGAGCGCACATGCAGCGGCATGTTGAATCGCTGCGCATATTCGACGCAGCGCAGCGCAAGCACCTTGGAGCCGCAGCTGGCCATTTCCAGAATGGCGTCGTAGCCGATCGCGGGAATGCGCCGAGCGGTGGGCACGATGCGCGGGTCGGCGGTGAAGATGCCGTCCACATCG
>NZ_RQSP01000004.1:75273-82406 GCF_009078285.1 Bifidobacterium jacchi | reverse complement strand
GTCCGCGCCAAGCGCCACCGCCAGCGCGACCGCCGACGTGTCCGAGCCGCCACGGCCGAGCGTGGTGGCATCGCCCTTCGCGTTGATGCCCTGGAAGCCGGCGACGATGGCCACGTCGCCCTGCGCGAGCGCGTTCTTCACGCGATCGGGCTTGACGGCCTTGATGTGGGCCGCGCCATAGCGTGCGTCGGTGAAGAAGCCTGCCTGCTGACCGGTGAACGAGTGGGCACGGCTGCCTTCGGCGTGGATGGCCATGGCGAGCAGGCTCATGGAGATGCGTTCGCCGGCCGTCATGAGCATGTCCATCTCGCGCTCGGGCGGATTCGAGTCGATGCTCAGCGCCTGATCGATGAGATCGTCGGTGGTATCGCCCATGGCGGACACCACGACGGCGACCTTGTTGCCCTTCTTCTTCGTTTCGACCACGCGCCTGGCGACACGTTTGATCGAATCGGTATCGGCGACCGACGAGCCGCCGTACTTCTGCACGATGAGTGCCACTGCTGTCCCACTCTCCCTTAAGGTCTCGGCATAAGATCTCTGCTTTACGCCGTCGCCCATTCTACGTAATCGGCACGATTATATGAATGACGGCGGCCGGTTCGTGAACGCTCACCCATCATGCGGACGATCATGCGATCGCCGCCGGACGCTTCCGCATATGAGCGCATACGAGCGCATATGGCGTATATGATCACATCACGCATATGAACAACGGCCGTACTCTTCACCGTGTTGCCGGCATATGCCGGAGCGATGAAGGGTACGGCCGTTGTTCAGTCAGCCAATCAATTCAGCCAATCAATCAGTCAGCAGCCGACCTAGTCGGCAGCTGATCGCGGCAGCTGATCGCGACTCAGGCGTGCAGCGCGCGCCGGGTGGAACGGGACTTGACGTACACCAGAGCGGCGACGGAAGCGAGCAGCACGCCGATCAGCGTGAAGAACGCGATGCCGGCGGCACCGGTCTTCGGCAGCTCGGTGACGTTGCGCACGTTCTTGACCGCGTAATCGGTGATCTCGGAGTCCTGCCCGTCGTTCGGCGAGCTCGGAGCAAGGCCCCACAGGTCGGTGCCCTTGAACTCGACGGCCTTGCCGCCCTTGATGACGACGACGAAGCGCACGGCGACCGCACCGCCGAGGAATCCTTCGGGTGCGCGGGTCTCGGTGACCTCGTAGGTGCCGTCGGCGAGGCCGGTGAACGTCACGACGCCGTTCCTGCCGGTGGCCTCGATCGCGCGGGAGTCGGAGGTGTTGACGCCTTCGCCGGTGCGCGGCGTGAGCACGTGGTCAACGTCGTCCTCGTCGATCTTGCCGTCGCGGTTGACGTCCACGCCGGGCAGATCCGGGTCCGGGGTGCCGACCGCGGTGTTACCCTTGGTCTTCTCGTACGGCTTGATGACGAACGTGGCGCCGTTGATGTCGGCGGTTGCGTTGCCCTGCGCGTCGGTCTTGGTAAACGCGAACTGGCCGAGCGTGAGCTTGGTGCCATGCTGGGCGACGGCGTTGTTGTCGTTGACCTCGACGGTGTTCTTGACGGCGCTGTTGGGATCGTCGGCAGTGGTGGCCTTGACGGCGGTGATCTTCGCCGCGTATTCGACGACGACCTTCTTGCCCCACAGCGGCGTCGTGTTGTAGTCGGCGGAGTTGATGAGCTTGGAGAAGTTCAGCGTGAACCATGCGGCCTTGTCGGCGGCGCCCACGATCTCCTTGCCGTTGTTCTCGGCGGAGGTGGTCAGATCGAAGTCGGTGCCCTCGACGAGTTCCTTGACGACCTTGTCGCCGTCAACCACCTTGACGGTGTACTTGCCGACGTTGTTGCGCAGCGTGTCGGGATTGGACAGGTCGGCGGTCGGGTCGGCGTTCTCGGCGTTGGCCTTGTCGAAGCCTGCGAGGTTCACGGTCTGGCCCACGCCGGGGAAGTCCTGCAGCGTGAACTTGTAGGTGGCGGGATCATAGCCGGTGGTCAGCGGCAGCTCGGTGCTCAGCGTGTAGCGCACGGTCTGGCTGGTGGAGACGGTCTTGTCGGTATCGTCCACGGTCTTGGTGACCGGGGTGACGTGGTTCTTGAACGCGACGGTGTTGTCGCCCTGAGCGAGGTCGCCCAGCGGGTACAGGTAGTTCTCGCCCTTGTCGCCGGCGGTCAGGTGACCGGAGGCGAGGATGATCGGGGCGGAGTTGACGACGACCTGGCCGAACGACGTGGCGTCGTTCTCCTTGCCGTTCTGGATCCAGTTCTTGTCCTTGTCGCTGGCGGACCCGGCACCGTCCGCGTCGCTCTTGGTGGCGTCGAGGAACAGGTAGATGCCGGCGGGCAGCTCGGCCGTGTAGCTGGTGCCGTCCTTCGAGAAGGCGGCGAGCTTGCCGTTGGCGACGCTCAGTTCGGTGGGCTCGCCCAGCAGCTCCGGATCCTTGGCAAGGGCGGCGTTCAGCGCGTCGGCGAACTTGCGGGTGGTGCTGGCGGTCGCCGGGTTGCTGCCGTCGGTGTTGGTCCACGGCTTGGTCGCGGACTGGTCGAGGTAGCCGTTCTGAAGCGCCCACGCGAACAGGTCGGTGCCGTCGGTGGGGATGGCGACCGGATCCGCAGCGCTCGGGTATTCCTTGAGCGCGGTGGTCAGACCATCCTTCACGCCGTTCTTGGCGGCGTCGGCGGTCTCGACGCCGAAGACGGCGTTGCCGTTGGAATCGACGTACTGATAGTAGTCGGCGAGCTTGTACGCCTCGATGACGCGGTTGTTGCCGACGCCCCACTGGCGGGCCTCCTCGCTGGTGAACTTGAACGTGGCGTTCTCGGTCACCTTGCCGGCCTTATCGACCTGCTGGTCGGTCAGCGGCTGATACGGCAGCTTCGGCGTCTCGGCCGCGTTCGCGGCACCGGCGCCGAGCGCGAGTCCGCTCAGCAGCGTTGCCGCCGCGGCAAGACCGGCGAATAGTTTCCTCATCTTCATGGGTCTGCTTCCTTCCCTATTTCTTCTGGTCCCCCTGCAATGGTTGGTTGCAACGGATGTCCATCATCGCGTCCGACCTCTTGTCGTCGGTCGCATTCCGGCGAGCGCCTTGCGACGTCGCCAAATCTGTGTAGTCGCGGTGGCGAGCGCCGCAATCATCGCGATGCCGCCGCCGGCAATCATCCAATCACGGGACGTGCCGCCGCCGGTGAACGGCAGCGCGGCCACGGCCAGCACGTTTTCGATCGCGTTGATACCGATCGATGCCTGATCGAGATCATGGCGCACCGGAAGCGATGCCCCCTGCGGGGCGTCGATCCGGATATCGGTATTCGGCTGACGATATCCGACGTGGAACGTGTAGACGACGGTCGATGTCACGAAGCCGCTCGGCGCCTGCGTCTCGGTCAGCTCATACCAGTATTCGGTCTGTTCATCCGGGGCCGGGGCGAGGCCGGCGATGCGAAGTTTGCCGCTGGCCTCGTCCAGATCCTGATAGGTCTTGTCGGCGCCGTCCAGCACGTTGGGCTGGGTGGCGCAGTATCCGTTGGTGCTTCGGCAGTCGGTCACGCTTGCGGTGATCGTCTTGCCGCTGATCGCCTCCAATGTTCCGGTGGTTGCATTCTTCGTCAGCGGTCCGCGCACGCTCCACCGGGAGCCTGGGAGCAGCGTGTGGCTGTCCGTTGCCACCTTCGACCACGAAACCGTGGGCCGCTGGTTGACGATGTTGTTGCCGGCGACAGCGGTCGTGCCATCGGCCTGATGCAATTGTACATCACCATCGTCGTTCGCCGTGATGGTAAACGTGTAGTACGTGTCGCCCGCCGGCTGCCAGTAGCCGTCGGGTGCCGCGCTTTCCTGCAGTTTGTAGGTGCCCGGCTTGTCCACGGCGATGTTGAACATGCCCGCCGCGGCCGTGCCGTCCTTGTCGGCGAAGACATTGCCTGCGTTCTTGGATGCACACTTGTTCGCCTCGGTCGCGTCGGCGGCGTCCACGCAGTCGGTCACCGTGTGTGTGGCGCCGTTCGTCACCGGGGTGCCGGAGGCGTCCCTGATGAGGGTCACCTGCCATGTGGACCCCGGCACCTTGTCGTTGGTGTCGGCGTCGATTTTGCCCCAGGAGACGCCGCTGAGCTTGATGTTGGGGATCTCCTGATCGACGGATGCGTTCTGTCCGGTGCCGTTGCTCCATGCGCCCTGAGCGTTGGCCACGGTGAAGGTGTAGGTCTTCGCGGTGCCGTCAGGGTTGGTTTCGAGCACATAGCCGGTGGGTGCCTTGCGTTCGGTGAGCGTGTAGCGTCCGTTGGCAAGGTTGTTGATGTCGAATCCGCCGCCATCGGGGTTGTTGTCGAATCCCGCGTACGAGTAGCCGGTCGGCGCGGTGGCATCGTTGGCGATGTTGTCGTTGATGATGGCCGAATAGGCGGTGATCTTGCCGTTGGCATCGATGCTCGGCTTCCAGCAGATGCCGGATGCCCATGCGGTGTTGCCGGCCTCGGTGGTCGCTCCATGCTCGTCGGTGGCGCACACGGTCGGGTAGAACGCCGAATCATACGGACCGCCGATGATGTGCTGCGTGCTGGTCGTGTTATCCGCATTGTGGAACGTCACGTCGGCGTATTCGGTGGTCAGCAGCCATTGCGCGCCGGCGATCTGCTTGGTGGTGTCCGCGGCGTCCGTCTTGGACCAGGAGGCGGGGTACGGGGTGGAGAACTTCACGTCGCCGTTGGTCGCGAACGCGCCGCCGGAGAGGCGTGCGGCATTGCCGGTGAAGGTGATCGCCGCGGCCTTTTTGGCGGCGTTCTTGGTCTGTTCGCGTTCCGCTTCGTTGGCGCCACGGACGACGGCCTTGAGCGCCATGCCAGTGGTCAGGGAATCGTCGGTCGAGGAGATCCTGCGGGTGAGCTTGATGGTGTGCATGTGCGAGGCGTCCATCTCGACCTTGGCGCGATTCGCCACATCCGAGTCGGCGTATCGCGAGCCGGTCATCGTCACGGCGAGGTTCGTGCCGCCGCCCTCGCCGTGGTGCCAGCCGCCCTGCGAAGCAATGAGCGGGTCCTGGAAGTAGTCCTGGAAGCCGCTTGCCGCCTTGAGCGGAGTGCCGTCCTCGTACCAGTCCACGGCTGCGTTCACGCGATCGGTGAACCAGGTGTCCATGAGCTGGAAGTCGGTGCTATCGATCTCCTGCTTCCACATCGGGTTCATGATGGCGAAGTCGTCGCCGGCCATCGTGCCGGTGCCGCTGACGGTGTCGGTCACACGCTGCCACTTGCCTGCAGCATCCTGTTCCCACTTGACCAGCGCCGTTCCGCTGTAGGGCACGTCGTTCGGATAGGGCGAGCCGTTGGCGCTGTTGTTCGGATCGATGGTGGCGTCGACCCTGTTGTCGAACAGGGCGATGTTGCCGCCCTTGGACGCTGTGCCGGTACCGGACGGGCACAGCCACAGTCCGCCGCCGAAGTGACCGGCAACGTTGTCGTAGGCGACGGCCTTGGCCACGTAGGTGACCGTCTTCGATTCGGTGTAGATCGCGCCGCCGAGATAGCCGGAGGTGTTGTTGTTAAAATCGCCGCCCATGATGTAGGCCATCGACGAGGACTTGGCGTTGCCCTCGCTCATGGTGCCTTCCTCAAGGAAGATCGCACCGCCCGCACCTCCGCGGAATACGGTTTTGATCGTGCCGTCGGCATTGGTCTCGCGCTGACGCACGCCGGCGTAGTTGTTGATGAACCTGGGCCGGTTGCCGCGAGCGTCGTTCTGCACCCACAGCTCGCCGGACATGAAGATCGCGCCGCCGCCGAGCATGTATCCCCATTTGTTGGCATAGTTGCCGTCGAAGACCACGTTGCCGGTGATGCTCACGCTGGGGTAACCGGTGACATTATTGTCGGTTTTCTCGTTGGCGAAGATCGCGCCGCCGCCGAAATGCTGCGCGTCGTTATTGTTTTTCCAGCAGTCGTCCTTGCCGCCTATGACCGTGTTGCAGGCCTTGAGCACGGCATCGTCAAAGGTCTGGCCGTTGCTGTTGAACGTCACGACGTTGTCGTCGCTCGGCTTGACGACAAGTTTGGCGTTGCCCTCCTCGGAGATCGCGCCCCCGCCGTTCCCATGCGCCTTGTTGCCGGTGAACGTGCCGCCGGTGACGGTCATGATGCCGTTGTTGTGGATGGCTCCGCCTTTGGTCTCGGCGATGTTGTCGGTGAACGAACCGCCGTTGATCGTCAGCGTGCCGTCGCGGTCGTCCTGCAACATCACGCCTGCCGCCATATTGGCTTTGTTGCCGGAGAAGGTGCCGTTGTTGATCGTCGTGGCGCTGGAGCCGTTCGCGTTGTTCTCGATGAACAGCACGGAGCCGCGCTCGGCCTGATTGCCGGTGAATGTGCCGTTGTTGATGACGGTCGTGCCGTTGACCTGATGGATCAGGCCTCCGTTCGCGACGATCTTGTCTGCGTTTGCCGCAACGTTGCCGCTGAACGTGCCGCCATTGATGGTCAGGTCGCCCTCGTTCCATGCGAGCAGCGCCTGCGCGCCGGCCATGCGCGTGAACGTGCCGTTGTTGATGACCAGCGAGTTGGCCGCACCACTCGCGCCTTTGGTGGTGATATGCGCGAAACGGCGCGTCTTCGAGCCGTCGGCGGCACCGGCGTAGACGAATGACTTGTCCTTGGCGTCCTTGCCGACGATGAGCGCGCCGCCGTTGCTCACCGTGAACAGCGCCGTGGAGGGGTCGTCGTCGGCCGCGATAGTGAAAGCGCTTACAGAAGTGCCGTTCGTGGCAACCGCGATGTCGGCAGTCAGGGCGATGGTCTTGCCGTCAATAACGATCGACTCGCCTCGCGGGACGGCGATCGACGCGGTGATGGTGACGAGCGTGTCGCCGGTGGCCTTCGCCACGCAGTCCTTGAGCGCAGTCCAGTCGGCGGCGGCGCACTGCGCGGCGGCAGGATCGAGATTCACCGAGCGCGCATTGGCGTTTCGAGAGGATGCGAGAAGTTGCTGGGCACCGGCCGGCGCCGACAATCCGATCAGCATGGAAACGGACATGACCGCCGCCAATGCGGCCCAGATCCCACGATGAATAAAGCTACGCTTCGCACCCTCAAGCGTATGCATTTCGATGATCCTTACTACTCATGTTCTCACTGCCTGTTTCGGCGTCTACCCAACTTCATCTGACGCCGGAACA
>NZ_RQSP01000004.1:29453-75224 GCF_009078285.1 Bifidobacterium jacchi | reverse complement strand
GTCGGAGCTGATTCAACCGACGGTCGCTCAGCCGTCACCCCGTTGTTGCCGTTTCGTCATTTTCACACCCCCGATTCGACAGACGACACGCCGTGATCGCCTGCCGTTCAATCTGCGGTCATGTCGGCGGGCCGCGGCATTACGGTAGCGGCATTACAATCGTTGCGAAGACGGACAACCAACGGATGACCACTACGGGTGGTCGCGTGCTGCGGCGCACCAGCGAAAGGCGATATCGTGAAACATGGCGTGAAACACCGGACTGCGGCTCCGGAACGTTTTGCAATCGCCGTGCGTCGCGACGAGACCGACGCCAGCGCGGAACGCGACCAACAGGCCGGCATCCGCCAAACGAAACGTCGCCAGTCGGGCGGTCATCGGTCCGCAGGCCACCGGCCAAGCAGCAGCCAGCCGACAAGCCATCAACCAAGCAGCCGACAGCCCAGCAGCAATCAACCGTCTGGTGCGCAGACAGTGGGGCAGCAGCCAGCGGAACACCGCCCAGCAGAATACCAACCAACGGATTTCAACGCAGCCATCGACATCGCCGACGTCGCCGCGGAGCGACGCCGGCTGACCCGCAATCTCATCATCATGCGCGCGATCACACTGCTGCTGCTCATCGCTGCGATCGGCGTGTTCGCGTTCCCCAGCGTGCTGCAATACCAATCCGACCGCCGGCTCGCCGAAGCCGGCAGCGTCAGCGCGCGCACCGTCGCCGGGTGGCCCTATCCGCAGGCCGAGGACCATCTCAACGCGGCACGCGCCTACAACAAGCGACTGGCGGCATCGGGCCAACCGATTCTCGGCGAGGCACCCGACCCCTTCGCCGTTGCGCAGGGCGGTTCCAAGGCGAACGGGAAGGACGACTCCGCCGCCGCGAAGGACGATGAATATCAGTCGCTGCTCGACACCGGCGACGGGATCATGGGCACCGTCCGCGTGCCCAAGCAGTCGATCGATCTGCCGATCTACCATGGCACGTCCGACCAGGTGCTCGCCTCCGGCGCGGGGCACCTGTACGGCACGTCGCTGCCGGTGGGCGGCGCCTCGACGCATGCGGTCATCACGGGGCATCGCGGACTGGTCGAGGCGCTCATGTTCACGCGGCTCGACGAAGTGGTCAAGGGGGATTTCTTCTATATCGAGGTCATGGGCGAGACGCTCGGCTATCAGGTCGACCGCATCTCCGTGATCCTGCCGAACGACGTCTCGCAGCTCAAGATCACGCCGGGCGAGGACCGGGTGACGCTGATGACCTGCACGCCGTACGGCGTGAACACGCATCGTCTGCTCATCTCGGGGCATCGCGTGGCCATTCCCGTGCCCGCTCCCCAGCCGGGCGACATTCACGACGGACGCAACATCGCACTGGCTGCGTCTCTTGGCACGCTGATCGCGGGACTGGCGGTCGCGGGGCTGATCAACCGTCGGCACAGGGATCTGCTGATCATGCGGCACGCCGCGTTCTGGCCGAATCGGCGCGGCGAGGCACGCCAGTAGCGCGTCCTCGGATTCTAGGCGTCGCGACGGCCTTCGAGCGCGCGGCCGAGCGTCACCTCGTCGGCGTATTCGAGATCGCCGCCGACCGGCAGGCCGCTGGCCAAGCGCGTGACGCGAATGCCCAGAGGCGACAGCAGGCGGCTGAGATACGTGGTCGTGGCCTCGCCCTCGATGTTCGGGTCAAGCGCGAGAATCACCTCCTTGACCTCGTCGGTCTTGAGTCGGTCCAGCAGTTTGGGGATGTTGAGATCCGCCGGCCCGACGTTCGCCATCGGATTGATCGCCCCGCCGAGCACATGGTACAGGCCGCGGTATTCGCGCGTGCGCTCGATGCTCATGATGTCCTTCGGCTCCTCGACCACGCAGATCACCGTATGGTCGCGGCGTGGGTCCATGCAGACGGGGCACGGACTCGTCTCGCACACGTTGCCGCACACGTCGCAGAAGCGAACCTTCTGCTTGACCTCGCTGATCGCATCGATCAGCGCCCTCGCCTCGTCCTCGGGTGCGGAGAGCAGATGGAACGCGATGCGCTGCGCGCCCTTCGGACCGATGCCCGGGAGCGCCGAAAACGCATCGATGAGACGCTGGATCGCGCCATCATATGCAAGTGCCATAGGGCAGTACCCGCCTTTCGTTCTTGTTCATCATCGTATATGCGGCCATGCGTACATGCATCGGCGTACATGCATCGACTTGGCGACGCAGGACCACGCTTGCCGGGCCGCACAAGGAGCCGACCCCACCATATGGTGAGCCGGCGCGCAGCATGTCAGCTCTCATCGTGGTGGTGATCCGGTTTGGCGTTGCGCGGGTTGAGCGGATCGTCGGCCGCGTACTGTTCCACCTTCTTCACTTCGAAAAGCCGTTTGATGTCGTCGATGCTCATTCGCTCGCCGCCGCTCAGCGAGGCGTCGTTGAGCGAATACTCGTCATCGTCAGGATCGACCGGTGCCGTCGCCGGCGCTGTGGATGCGTTCGGTTCCGGGCTGGTCGGGCCTGCCGGCCACTGCGGTCCCGCATCACGCTCGGAGTGCATGCCGGGTGCCGATTCGGGCCACGCGCTACCGCCCCAAGACGCTCCGGCTCGCTGCTGTTCCGTGGACTGTACCGGTGACGTCGCAGCAGCCGTCGACATGGGCGACGATGCCGCCCACGGGTCATCCTGTTCGTCCGAAGGCGGCACATCACCCCACGAGCCCACCACGGAGGAGACGATCGCCTCGCCACGCATGGCTGCGGCGGTCTGCGGCCATGGTCGCTGCCTTGTCTGCACGCCCTGATGTGCCACAGCCGTGGTCGGAGCCGAGGGAGCCGCGCCCGCTGAAGGCGCGCCCGCAGGGGTCGTGCCCACAGGAGAAGCCGCTGAAGCCGACGGTGCGGTCGACCCCGTCGGCGCGGAGGACGACGGTCCGGCTCCCGACTGCGGTATCGCCCACGGGTCGGTGTCGTCGCTCAGATCCGGCACCGGCACATGCTTGTGATGGTGAGGTTCGCCGTCGTCCGACGACGCCGAGGCACCGGTCGAGGAATCGGACGAGCTCGCGGATGCACCCGCATCCGCGTGTTCGCGGGAGCCATTCGCCGTGCCGGCGGCGGAGATCGACGAAAGACCGCCGCTCTTCGCGGCACCGGAGGCGATGGCCGCGCGCAGATCGGCCTGAAGCACCTGTGTTTTGATGCGCTGCTGCTCGGCTGCGGACAGCGAACGATACGGGGCCGCCTCGCTGTTGTCCGCCAGTTTCTTGGTGGGGGCGATCACAACGGACGGGCCGAACACCTTGCGGACCGCCCCGCGCACAATGGCGACGACCTCATGCGCGCCATCCACCGGCTCATTGGCCACGGCGAGCGCGAAGGCGTATTTGCTCAGCGCCTTGTCGAATTTGAGCCACAACGTGCCCTTGCCCTGCGACCCCTTGGGATCGAAGAGGATGCGAGGCACTCGATCGCGCCCCACATAGCGTCCCACCTCCGCGGGCAGCGCCGCCACGAGCGCATCCCAGCGCTGGTCCGGGGTGCGCGTGTCAGGCGCGGGCTGCGCGCCGGCCGACTGGGCTGCGGCAGCAGCGGAACCCGTCGACGACGGCGACGCCGGCGATGCCGATGCATCCGGCGGCGCCGACGCAACCGAAGCGGGAGCCTCCGGTGCCGCGCCAGCAGACTCCTGCCGCGACACGGCCTGGCCGGCGTTTCTGGAGGAGCCGATGAATCCACTGGATTTCACGGCACCCGATGCCCCAGCCGTGCCGGATGTCCCGGCCGAACCGGGCGCCGCAGCCGTTCCCGCGTTCGCCGCGTGCCTGGATGCGCCCACGAATCCTCCGCCCGATCGCGGTCGGGATTGGGACGGTGCCTCGCTTCGGCCGCTCGGGCGCGCAGGTGCTCCATCGGAAGGCGACGGCCCGGCGTCCGGTTCGCCTGCAAGCAGTCGCGCGGCCAGCAGTTCGAGTCTCATGCGCGGCGAGGTCGCGCCGCTCATCGTCGCCAAGGTGTTGTTGATCGTATCGGCAAGCGACGTGAGGGTCCGCAGTCCCAGCGCATTGGCCTGACGCCGCAGATCGGACATGTCCTCGCTTTCCGCGGAATCGCTCATCACCGATTCCGCGCGGTCGCCGGCCAGCAGCAGTACCAGCAGATCACGCACCCGCGCCAGCAGGTCCTCGACGAAGCGACGGGGGTCGAAGCCGCCGACGACGACCTTCTGAATCACCCCGTACAGGGCTTCGCCGTTATGATCGATCACCGCGTCAACGGCCTCGCCGATCAGCGTCTCCGGCGTGAATCCGAGCAGCGCCACGGCGGAGTCGTGCGAGATGACGCCATCGACGGAGCCGACCATGAGCTGGTCGAGCACGGACAGCGTGTCACGCACCGAACCTCCTCCCGCGCGCATGGCCAGCCGCAGCACGCCAGGCTCGGGCTTGATGCCCTCCTTGGCGCAGATCGACTCCAGATACGGCCCCATGATCTCGGCCGGCACGAGTCGGAACGGATAGTGGTGGGTCCGCGAACGGATCGTGCCGATCACCTTGTCGGGCTCGGTCGTCGCGAAGATGAACATGACATGCTCGGGCGGTTCCTCGACGATCTTGAGCAGCGCGTTGAACCCCTGCTGGGTGACCATGTGCGCCTCGTCGAGGATGAAGATCTTGTAGCGGTCGCGCGCCGGCGCGAACCCCGCACGCTCCCTCAGCTCACGGGCGTCGTCGACGCCGTTGTGGCTGGCGGCGTCGATCTCGACCACATCGATCGAGCCGGGTCCGCCCGTCGCCAGATCGCGGCAGCTGTCGCATTCGCCGCACGGATGCGAGGTTGGGCCCTTGACGCAGTTGATGCAGCGGGCGAGGATGCGCGCCGAACTGGTCTTGCCGCATCCTCGCGGACCGGAAAACAGGTAGGCATGGGTCAGCTTGCCCGCGTCGAGGGCTCGCATCAGAGGAATCGTGACCTGATTCTGGCCGATCACGCCCTCAAAGGTGTCCGGACGATAACGTCGATACAGTGCAAGTGCCATGTTCTCCAACCTACAGCAATCCCGTAACCCCATCATGCGATGGGGAGTACCTGACAATATCCGCCGTATGACCGGCCTGACGCCACGCTATGCGGCCGATTCGGCATCGGCTGCGTCATCGGCGTCATCAAGACGGCCGTCGCGCCGTATCGCCTCGATGACGCCGCGCTCGCTGCGCCATGACTGGTCGCGCGCAACGGCGGGAGGCACCAGCACGCGAAGGGAGCGGCCCATCGCATCCACTCGCACCGCAAGCGCACCCACATACTCGCCGTCCGCCATCAGCGTCGGCGGCTCGTCGCCTTCATCGGATCGCGTGATCTCGATCGCTCTGATGCGACGCCATCCGAGCACATCACTCGACAGCAATCTGCCATTATAGGCGTTGCGCATCAGGGCGGCGCATTCGAGCAGGTTCGGCACACGTCTGGCCCATACCAGATCAAGCAGCCCGTCGTCGAACAGCGAATACGGCGACACTTCGATGCCGCCTCCGATGTACCGCGCGTTCGCCACGGTGAGCAGCGGCGTCACCAGGTCCTGTTCCCATATGCGACCGTCCGGCAGCGTGGCGCGAACATGGTATCCGTAGCTGCTCAGATGGCTGAGCTCCGCCACCGCGGCGGCTGCATATCGCAGCGAGCCTCCCGGAAGCCGCGAATGGTTCGCCCTGTCGTTGATGGCCGCGTCCACGCCGCACGAGAGCATGCCCGCGTAGTAGCGAGGTGACGCGTCCGACACGACGGCGGCGGCGCGATCGACGGCATGATCGGTGTCATGATCGACGGTATCGCAATCCGTCAGCCGCGTGATTCTGCCCATGTCCACGTCGATATGCGATCCGCGCACGATCGCTCCGACGATGCCTTCCACCGCGACTTGCACACGATTGACCGGCAGACCGAGTCCGCGCGCGAAGTCGTTGCCCGAGCCGATGGCGACGATCCCCAGCGGCTTGCCGGAGGATGCCACCGCGTTCGCGCCCAGCGCGATCATGCCGTCGCCGCCGACGACCACCAGATGGTCATAGTCGTCACGGGCGTGAATCGCATTGGACAGCGAATCGTCAAAACTGGTACCGGTCAGGTCGCTGACGGCAAAACCGTATCGCCGACCCGCCTCGCGCAGCAGATCCACCACCTGCACGTCAATGGCGGCGCCACGACCTTTGTCGGATGCGGGATTGCCGATCACCGCCACGCTCACGCCGCGGGTCGAATCATCAGGTGCACTCATAAGCCCCAAGATAACGAAATCCGCGACGGCATGCCAGTGGCACGGTCAATGTCAGCTGCAGTCCGTCAGCCGCATTCGACCGGCCCGGCCCGCGAATGATGCACGATGTGCGGCGCGAACGGCACACGCGTGGCGATCTCGACCGACACCTGCACATCGTCACCATCCGTCGCGCATCGCAGCAAGGTGACGCCATTGCCGGACGACACGAGCCCTGCGATCCCGCAGACGCCCTGCTCATCGAATGCACGACCGTCCCACAGCGCCTGCGCGGCCGACAGCGCGGCGAGATCGGCGGCTTCGGCGGCACGGGTGCGGCAGACGAGCGCATTGCCCGCCGCCGCGATGACGGCGAGCAGCACGCCGACCGCCATCGCCAGACCTGCGGCAAGCATCGTGCCCGAACCACGGTCGCAACCGACGAGCCGACCGCGCCTGCGCGCGGGAGCGACGGGCGCTTGCAATACGAGCTGATCTTCGTCACGTCGATCGTCATGGTCATGGTTCAGACGGTTCATGGCAGCACTCCCGACGCCGTTGCCGTCACCGACACCGGCAGTATGCTCAGCGGGTCGGGCATCACCGGGCAACGTACGAAGGCGGTCACAACGCCGTCGCGCTGATGCACCGTGACGGACGCGTCGGAGCCGACCATCGACGTCACCGCATCGGATGCATTGCCACCGGACGTATCGCCGCCGGATTGCAGCGTCTCGGCGCGAACGACCACGGCAGCGGCCCTATGGCAGTTCATCGTCACCACGGTGGCCCTCGTCAGGCCCAAAAGCAGTGCCGCCACCGCGACGACCACAGGCAGCAGCACGGCGAATTCGGCGGTGGCCGCCCCCTCGTCGCACGCATCGAAGCCTCTGTCGCGCAGATGCAGTGCCCGATGCGATGCCCGTCGTGCAGGATCGCGACGCCGTACGATGTCCATGGCCTCAATCCGATCATCCGATGTTGAGCGCCTTCTTGACGATGTTCGACAGCATCGTCTTGACGGCATCCGATTTGAGCACCGCCACCAGCAGCGCGGCGAATCCGGTGGCTGCCACCAGAACGACCGCGTATTCGGCCGTGGCCGCCCCCTCCTCCGGCTGCGCGGCGAGCGTTCTGGCTCTCGCGTCGATCACGCACATCGTCGCATGCACCCGATCGCGCGCCTCGACCAGCGCCTGCGCACTCCGAGCGACAAACGAGCGGCGGCCCGTACCAGGCGTGATTGCATTCATCATGGTTGTATCCATCGTGGTCATGATCCGTTCCTTTCCCCTGATGGTGTTCCCGGCTTCGTTCCGGATGCCCCCACTATGCCCGGTCCGCGAGCGCAGTCCAAGGCGAACGGGGTGCTGTGGACGGAACCTCGAAATTATCCACAATGCAGGCGTTTTTTGCTTGCAATTCCACCATTTGTCGGATTGCACGCAAAATATGAAGAAATCGTGAATGTGGATAACCGCCGGCAACGATGGCGATGATGCCGGCGCAGTGGGCGCGGACGACGCCAACGAGATGAGCCATGAGAACAAGGCGAGCCATACCGACGTTGCGAACCACTCCAATGAGATGAACGATACCGACGCCCGCGTCAGCACCCGTCATTGCATGAATGCGGCCAGCGTGGGGACGACGCCGATCAGCACGAACGCGGGCAGCATGCACAATCCGGTAGGAACCAGCAGCCGAACCGTCAAACGCTCGGCAGCGGTTTCAAGCTCATGACGCGCATCGGCATCCAGCTTGTCGATCGTCATCTCCAACCGATCGACGGGCGATGCTCCCCTGATCCAGGAATCCTCCAGCGCATCGCACAGTATGCACGCCGCCCGTTGACCGCTGATGCCACCGTCATCATTGATGCCGGAGGCATCGCCGGCAGTCGCGGCGTCGGCATCCAGCCCCGCGGCGATCCACGCCTGCCGCCATCCGCATCCACGATGCAACGACTCACTGGCCCGGCGCAGCACCGCCCCCTGCCGGCCGGGAAGCACATCCCCCACCTCGCGCAACGCCACCGATATCGACGAGCCCTGCCTCACGGCCGCCAACACCAGCGCGATCGTCAGCCCAGCAGACACGGCATCCCCGTCGATGCCATCGCACCGGTCGGAACGCCAGCCGCCGCGATCGGCAGCACGCAGACATTCCAGCCGCGCATCCGCGCCATCCGCGCCCCGGATGGCAAGCGCGACCGCCAACGCCACACACAACGCGGCGATCAGCGGCCACATCATCGGCAACGTCATACGCCCCCCACGATCTCCCATACGGCCGCCGTCATGGCGACATCGACAGATCACGCACCAGCGACAGCATCCACCGCAAACCGACCACGTACAGCGTCAATCCCACGGCGAAGCACAGCAGCCCAGCCGCAGATCCCAGCAAAAACGACAATGGGTCCGCGCCGAGCACATAGCCGAGCGCCACCGTCACCACGGGAAGCGCCCCGAGCAGACGGGCCGTGGCGTAGGGCACCGCACGAACGCGTTCCCTCAGATGACGCAGCCGGGCATCCTGACGGTACCTGCGGGCCACCGCCTGCATGCATTCCACGGCGCTGCAACCCAGCCGGCCGCTCAGCCGGATGGCGCACCACAGGCCAACCGCAACGCGCCACGCCGACGGCAGCTCGTCATCGCGAGACCGGGAACGAACCATGCGTTCCAAGGATCGCAGGCCGATCGCGTCGCCGAACCCGACTTCGCAACGAACCTCGCCGCAGCGCGTTCCAGCCGCGTCGGCGAGCGCGTCACCCATCGTGCGACCGGATTTCAACGACGCGCAGATCGTCGCGATCATCACGTCGATGCCGATCTCGCCGATGTCGGACGGCCAACGCTTGCGCTCGCCGGCCGGCACCTCGTCTGCGCCGCCCAACGAACGCAGACGCCGCAGTCCCCGCCCCCCGCGCGCATCAGGCAAGGACAGCAGCAGCGCACACGCCGTCAGCAGTCCCGCCAGCAACGGCCACATCATGAGTCCTCCGCATCATGAATCGTCATCGCCCAGTCCCCCATCAGCCCAATTCCTCCACGCCCGAGTCCTCCACACCCCAGCGCCGCGCGAAAGCCGCCCACGCAGGACCGACGACGATATGCGAGCCGCCGTCCCACGCCGCGATCGGCACGCCGACCAGTTCGCCATCGCGAACCGCAAGACAGCCGATCTGCGCGAGAAAACGTCGGCCATGCCGCCGCACCACATGCAGCACCACGTCAAACGCACCACCGGCAAGCATCGCCAACGCGGCCGGCGCAAGCCCGGCAAGCAGACCAAGCGCGACCAGCCGCGACGGAACCGCCCTCACATCGTTGGCATGCACCGTGACCATGCCGCCGCGATGGCCGGAATTGAACGCGCGCAGCAAGTCAACGATCTCCTCGCCGCGACACTCGCCCAACACCACTCGGTCCGGCCGCATGCGCAGCGTGGCGCGCACCAGTCGCGACAGCCCTATCGCGCCGCGATTCTCGACGTTCGCCTCGCGAGTCAGCAGCGATACCTGATGCATCGCGTCCAGCCCATCCAACTCGCGAACCTCCTCGACCGTGACGATGCGCTCATTCGGCCCGCATGCATTCAGCAGCGCCTTGAGCAGCGTGGTCTTGCCGGCGCCCGTGCCGCCGGTGACCATGATGCTGGCGCGCATGTCGACCAGACCGCGCAGCAGCGGCAGCCACCGCCCAGGTATCATGCCATCCGACTCAAGCTGCTCCAATGTGGGCGGGGAACGGCTCGGCAAACGTATCGAAATCGCGGCGCCCTGCGGCACCAACGGAGCGATCACCGCATGGATGCGCACTCCGGAAGGCGTGGACGCATCCGCGATCGGACTCGCGTCGTCCAGCCGACACCCCAGCTGCGCGCACAGCCGCACCGCATAGTCGCGCACCGACCGGGCATCATGGAACGGCGGCTCGATCCGATATTCGACCATGCCGTCCGTCTGCGCGCCAGCCGGGGACGACTGCGGCATCGGCGGTTGCGAAATCGCCGGTTGAGCCATCGCTGACTGCGGCGGCTGTGGATTCAGCGGCCGCTCGGGGGCCGGTGCCGATGGCTGCGCACGACGGCATCGGTCGACCCACACCCGCCCGTCACAGGTCACCGCGATATCCGTCACCGACTCATCCTCGGCCACGACGGACAGCGGGCCGAGATCCAGCCAATTCTCATCGCCGATCATCGCCGCCCCTCCCCACGCGATCAACGCGATCAGCACGATCAACGCGATCGGCACGATCCGCGCGACCGGCACGATCAGCGAGCGCCGCATCAGACGACGCGGATAGCGCCCAATCCGCCAACGTCTCCAACGCCGCACGATTCGCCTTCATCGGGCGGCGGATGCCGAACCCATGCAGAACATCCGCATACATGCGCGCATCATGCTGGATCAGCGTGGCGAACGGGCGGTCGAGATAATCCTCGGCCTGCCCCAGTGAAATCGCCGACGCGCCACGCGGCATTCCTCTCGGCCGCACGCCCACCAAGGCGAGTTCGCCGAACCGCTGCTGCACGCCACGCGCACGGTTCCACCGCCCGGCCAGCCACGACTTCGCGCGCGCGACACCCAACACCGACAACTCGACGACCAGCACCAGCCTCGACGCGCTTGCCTGCGGCAGCATGTCCAAAGATTCGCCCCGGCCCGCGTCGACCACGACGGAACCGTTCGACTGGACCAACGCGTGAACGGCGGCGCTCACCTGCCAACGATTCGGCGCGGGACCGGACCAGGAATCGTATGCCAGCACACCCACGCCATCCCATTGCAGCAATTCATGATTCAACGCATCGCCGTCCACATGCCCCAGCGATGCGTCGATCTCGTCGAAACGCATCCCCGGCTCGGATTCCAACCCCAGCAGCACATCCATGCCGCCACCGGAAAAATCCGCATCCACCAGCGCGCAGGAACGCCCCGGCTCGCGCTCGCGACTGCGACCACGATCGCGTCCGCGCTCTATGCCGATGCCGCGCTCGACGCCAACCTTGCTGCCGCGCTCGCCACCGTAACCGCCGCCGCGCTCGTGCAGCTCCCGTGCCAGCATCGCCGACAATGTGCTCAGCCCAAGGCCGCCACTTGCCGCCACGCACGCGACCAGCAGCCCGGTTGCCGTCGTGACGGATGGGCGAATGCCCAGATCATTGCGAGGGCGACTTGCCGCGGACAGCGCTGGCGCGGGCGCATGATGCCGGGACGCGAACGCCTCCGATGCGACGGACGCCGGCAGGACCGCTGCGGAGGGCAGAGCGACCGTCGAAACGGGCGTGTGCAATACGGATGTGTGCGAAACGGGCGTGTGCAATACGGATGTGTGCGATACGGACGTGGATGAAGGCGCTGGCGACACGGCAGTCGGCCGAACGGCCGGCGCGACCGCCGACGTGACAGTCGGCCGAACAGCCGGCAGTGCAGCGACGGTACGGGTCGAATGCGCGCCAGACCGAGCGCCCCCGCGCGCACTCGGCGACGGAGGCGCGACCGCATGCGACGATGGCACGTGTCCGCCTTCGCGGGTGGTCGAGACCGGAGACGATGGCGCGAAACCGGCCTGCGGCGCGGTTTGGCGGCTGCTGCCGCGTGTACGTGAATCAATGCGTGTGTGTTCCATATGCCGATTGAAACGTGCGGCGAGTGCGGGCGCAAGCCAAAACGGGGTCTGTGGACGGAACCTCAAAGTTATCCACATTTTGCTGGGTATTCGCTGGGCATTCACTGCATGCGATGCTACGTACCGCCGATCGAACTCGGCAGCCGGCGACGCGGCAGCTCGGCGACGCAGCGGCACAGCCATGCGGCAGCTCGGTGACGCGGCAGCTCGACAACGGCCGCCACAGCAAACGAACCTAATTGGTCCACGGCATGTGTAGAATATCCGAGTGCGCGCTTTTGCGCATTGGGTCCGTAGCTCAGTGGATAGAGCGTCTGTCTCCGGAACAGAAGGTCGAGGGTTCGATCCCCTTTGGGCCCACGGCTAAGGTGTCTTATCGCTTGATAAGGCACCTTTTTCGGTTTCCCGCAACATAATCGCTACACCCCGGCCGCTACACTGGCGTCATGGGCACTTCGTTGGGCACACCGGATGATTTTGAGTTTGAGCGTCGCTTTTTCTGCCGTGCCATGCCGGCTGAACTCGATGACGGCGACGCCCCGACGCTGATCGTGCAAAGCTACTATGTGCATGCCGACAACTATGCGCTGCGCGTGCGCGTGCAGGCTCATGACGTGCGCATCTCGATGAGCGCGGCAAGCGACCCGATCGGCGTGATCGACCGGTATCGGGATGCGTTCACCGACGCCTATGTGACGGTCAAGGGGCCTTCGGTCGGTGGCACGCGTTACGAGGCGGAGCGGGAGATCGACGTGCATATCGCGGTCGAACTGGTTCGCCGCGGCGGTGTGCCGATCATCAAGAATCGTTTTTCGGTGTGGCTTGGCGAGGACGGCTGGAGCATCGATGTGTTCGGTGGTGCGAATGCGCCGCTGGTGCTGGCGGAGGCGGAGCGGAGCGGCCCGGTGACGAATCTGATGATTCCGTCGTTCTGCATCACCGAGGTCACCGACCAGCAGCGTTTTTCGAACGATGGTCTGGCCGCCCGCCCCTACCGCGACTGGCGCGCCGATTTCGAGCGGGAGCTGGCAGAGCAGGGGCCTCATTTTCAGCAGCTGTTCGGCCGCAACCGCATCGAGCGGTGAGGCTCGCCCCGGCTATCCGCCGGCCGGTCTCCCATGCACCAGTCTCAGCGCACCAGTCTCACAGTGCGTCCGCGTCAGTACATCAGTACATCAGCGTGGCGAGCCGGCGACGGGCGCGGCGCAGACGTTCGTCGGTCGGCTCGGGTATGGCGAAGTATTCGAGCAGCCGCTTGCGCACGGGTTCCACGTCGGCTTTGTGCCCGGCGAGGTAGTCGAGGAGTCGGTCGAAGGCATCGTTGATCTGTCCGCCGATCATGTCGATGTCGGCGACGGCGAGCTGCGCGTCGACGTCGTCCGGCTGGGCGGCGGCTTGTGCTCGGACCGTGCGCACGTCGGCATTGGCGGAGCGGGCGAGCAGTAGCGCTTTGGCGCGTTCGCGCGCCGCCAGCGTGTCGTTCGGGTTGGATTCGAGCACTTGCGCGTAGGCTGCGGCAGCTCCGGCGTAGTCGCCGGATTGGGCGAGCTGGTAGGCTTCCTGATGTTCCGGAGGCACGGTTTGCGCTTTTGCTGCGGTTCCCGTCGCATTGTCGTCACCGTCGCCGTCCGCCGCGCCGGCCGCGTTGGGATCGCCCGAGTATGGGGCGGTGCCGTTGACGCCGGCCTGTGCGGCCACTTGGATGAGTTTGGGGATGACCTGTTCGGTGATCTGCTTGAGTTCGTCGTCACCGGGCAGTCCTTGCAGAATGGGCATCGGACGGCCGGCGATCAATGCGAACAGGGCCGGTGCACCCTGCACCTGCAGGGCTTGCGCGATTGATGGGTATGATTCGATGTCGATGCGCGACAGCTGCATTTGGCCGTTGAGCTTGTTGACTGCGTCGCCGAGCGCCTTGGCCATGGGGAACAGCCGGTCGTCGGTCGGGATCCAGAGCAGCAGAAGTATGGGGAACGTGGCCGAGGTGGTGACCATCGCCTGGAAGGTGTTTTCGGTCGTGTCGATCACGTAGCCGCCGGCTGCGGGCGCGCCGCCCGCCTGCCCGGGTTCTGCTTTGACTTGGTGTTTCAACGCTTCGAGATCGACGGCACCGGCCAGCGAGACGCCGGGGTGGAACTGCTGATTGTCTGCCATCATGCCTCCATGTCGTGCGAGTCGGCCGTCTTCTCGCGGTTGGCCCCGCGTACCGCCGACTGTTTCGTCGTCCCCACTATAGTTCGTCGCCCCGCCCATTCAGCCGCCAGCCAACCGGCGAAAGCGGCGAGCAACGCAGGTGACGCTCCGTCGCCACCCACACACAAGAAAACGGGCGACGCGTGCGTCACCAAGGCGCACGACGCGAAGGCGTGCATAGGGCACGTCGAGCGGCGAGCAACGCAGGTGACGCTCCGTCGCCCGTTTTCTACAGGGCTTCCACTTTGATCGGATACCTATCCGCTCCCACCGCGGTCACCGGCTGCTTGGAGTCTTTCGAGGGGACGTAGAGGGCGATGACGTTGACGTAGGAGACGCGCATGGTGCTGGTGGCTTTGCCGTTGGCGAAGAGGACGGTTTCCTCGTCGTTGGCGGGGAGGGATTCGCGGCCTTCGCCGGCTTTGCGGGTCCATTGGGAGGTGATGCGGGCGACGACGAGGTCGCCGCCGTCGGTGGAGCGCATGACCTGGATGCTGGAGGTGTCGGCGGTGAAGGTCTGCTCCTGGCTGCCTTTGTTGCGTTCGACGCCTTGCTGGACTTTGGCGGCGAGCTCGGAGATGAGCTGGCGCAGGTGGTCGTCGGCGAAGTTTTTGGCGTATTGGCTGTCGGTGCCGTGGGTGAGGACGTCGGCGTATTGGGTGACGGCCTGCTGGGGGGTGAGGACGAGTCCGGTGTCGCTGGGCGCGCCCATGGGGGTGCCGATGGTGGGGATGGCGAAGCTGGGGAGTTTGGCGCCGGGGAAGAGCCGGGCGACACCCCAGAGCTTGTAGTTGGCGCGGGCTGAGTCCTGGGTGAGGACGAGGAGTCGTTTGGGCTGCTGGTCTTCGGTGGTGGTGGTGATGGTGTAGACGGAACGGGGCCAGCCGGAGTCGGTGGGGATGACGGTTTGGGAGATGCCGTCGGGGATGGTCGCCTCGGCGCGCATTTTGCCGGTTTTGGAGAGTACGGCGAGTTCGCTGGTGCGAATGTCGAGGAATGGTCCGGTGGCGTACTGGTCGAGTCCTTTGGCGGACTTTGCTGCGGTTGCCTGGCTGAGTCCGTCGAGGATGCGTAGGCGGATCTTCTTTTCCTGCGCCTGGGTGAGGTCGGGGGCGGCGCTGGCGGCGGCGGTCGGCGAGGACACGGCGGGGACTTGCCCTTCGCATGCGGCGAGGGGGGCGATGAGGCATAGGGCGAGGGCCGCGGCGACGGCTTTGCGGATGTTCGTCATGACCGGTCCGCCTCCTTCTTGCGCGTTTCTGATGTGGTGGTTTCGTTCGTGGAGTCGCCTACTTCCTGGGCAAGTCGCGCGAAGTATGCTTGGAATTCGTCGGGGGTGATGACGGAGGTTTCCTGCCGATCGGCGACGGTCGCGCTGGTTTCGGTGCGGGGCTGGGGCGGTTGCGCATCCGCTGCGGAGTCACGAGTCGTGTCGTGCGGCTGCGATTGCGATGCCGCAGCCGCGGATGCGGACGTGGCGGCTTCGGCGACCAGGTTGCGGTTGGCGGGATCGATGATGACCGGGCCGGATGATGTGGATGATGGCGCGGATGCGGCGACTTCGGCGATGCCGGCGACGGCGGCGGTCGCATCGGCGGCGGCCTGCTCCATGACTGCGGCCGTTGCGGAACCGACGCGGCGGGCCGCGTGGCGGCGACGCTTGCGTCGGGGGCCGTGCGGCGTGGCGATGCCGAATCCCGCATGCCCCTGTTCGGCGTGAATGGATGCCCAGGATCGGGGCGTCGCGGATTCGGCTTCGCCAACCTGCTCGCCGAGATCGGCCTGGCGACGGCGCTTGTGGGGCGGCATGGCGAATACGGAGGCGGAGAGCACTCCGCACACGGCGAGCAGCCCGCCGACGAAGTACATCGGGGTGGCGAAGTCGGGCAGTGTCTGGCGCTCCCAGTCGAGACGGATGACGGCGTTCGGCGCGCTGTCCGACAGATCGATCAGTGCGACCTCGCCTTTCGATGTGACGTTCGCGCTCAATGTCGCCTTGCCGTTTGCGCAGGTGACGGAGGTCCACATGTCCGAATCCTTGAAGGAGACGCCCTCGGCGGCCGAGCCTTTGGAGGAGGCCTGTTCGGTGGAAAGCGTCGACCAGTCGGACAGGCCGGTGACGCGCGTGTACGACGCGCCGGACACCCATCCGTTGGCGTCCTTGCCGGCACCGGTGGCGATGCAGATCTCGTTGGAGTCCGATGCCGAAGCGGTGGCGGTGACGGTGACGTGGGAGTCGACGAGCGACAGCACGCCCGGATCCGTCATGACGTAGCGCGCCGAACTGACGGTTGTGGAGGATTCGATGCGTTTGCTCGGCTTCCAGATCGTGGCGTTCAGCCATCCCAGTATCACGAAGGTCACCGCGAGCAATCCGAAAATCGGCGTGACCACGCCGCGCATGATCCACACATGACGGGACGGGCGAGCCGTGGCGTCGCCCTTTGTCTTGTCCTGTAGTTCCTGATCATCCTGTTTCATATCTCATCCATTCTACAGTCCGGTATGTCTAACGTCTCGCCACCGGCGCATTCCCCATCACGCCCACACAGATTCTCCGCCGACTGTTCGATTGCGCGGCCAGTGGAAAATCAGGGTTGGGCGCTACTGTGGTGAGTCATGCATAGTATTCATAACCGGCTTCATACACGCGCGATTGCCGCCGCCTGCGCCCTTGGCATGTGCCTTACGCTCACCGCCTGCTCGAACGACTCGAACAGCAGCGACGACTCCGCGAAGAGCTCGTCGACGAGTTCGGAAACGAAGTCGAACACGTCGAACAACGCGTCCTCCGATATGACTCAGATCGCCGGCCTGACCGCCAAGGGCGATCTCGGCAAGAAGCCCGAGATCTCGTTCCGCACACCGATGACGGTGAAGGACAACTCATACGCCATTCTTCAGGAGGGCAACGGCGAGACCGTCAACGAGGGCGATCGAGTCTGCACGCAGGGCGTGGCCATCAACGTCAAGGACGGCTCCGAGCTCATGAGCACCTGGGAGAAGAACACGCAGGACTGCTCGCTGTTGCTGAGCGCCGAGAACATCAAGCAGTCGTCGAAGCTGGCGCTGCTGGTCGGCAAGAAGATCAACACCACCGTGGCATTCGGCATCAATGATTCCAACTCCGCGGGCACCTCGTACATCATGGCGCTCACGATCGTCTCGAAGTCGAAGGATCTGACCCGAGCCACCGGCGACGCGGTCAAGAACATCCCCGCCGATATGCCGAAGGTCACGCTTGACAAGAACGGCAAGCCGTCGATCGACATGAACGGCTACAAGCCGGACGGCAAGAATCTTGTCTCGCAGACGCTCATCAGGGGCAAGGGCGCGAAGGTCACAAAGAACAACACCGCCGTCGTCAAGTACACCGGCTGGCTTACGAACGGCGAGCAGTTCGACTCCTCGTGGGATCGCAACGCCACGTTCGACGCCGACCTTTCAGACAGCGGCCAGATCATCTCCGGATGGAAGCAGGGGCTGATCGGCAAGAACGTCGGCTCGCAGGTGCTGCTCGTGATTCCGCCGTCGCTGGGGTACGGCGATCAGAAGAGCGACTCGATTCCGGCGAATTCGACGCTGGTGTTCGTGATCGACATTCTCGCGGTCTACTGATCCGACTGCCGAGCTGATCGCTATGCGGTCACGCTGACGGCCGCGTTTGCTTGATCGACGCTGATCGACGCTGATCGACGCTGAATTGGAGGGCGGCTTCCGCTTGGAATGTTTGGTTCATTCCGGGCAGGAGCCGCCCTCTCATGTGTTTTCCAATACGGATTCGACGATCGGGATTCCGTCAGAACAGGCGCAGCGCATCGTCCTCAATGCCGCGCATCTCGTCATAATCGAGAATCAGGCAGGTGAATCCACGGTCCTCGGCCAGAACGCGCGCCTGCGGCGTGATGGTCTGCGCGGCGAAGATGCCACGCACGGGGGCGAGCAGCGGATCGCGATTGAGCAGCTCGCAGTAGCGGGTCAGTTGTTCGACGCCGTCGATGCCGCCGTGGCGCTTGATCTCGATGGCGACGTGCATGCCGTCCGCATCGACGGCCATGATGTCGACCGGACCGATCGCGGTCGGATACTCGCGGCGAATCAGCTTCGCGCCTTCGCCGATGCGGCTGATCTGCTGGGCGAGGCAGCGCTGAAGATGGTCCTCGACGCCATCCTTGATCAGTCCCGGATCCTCGCCGAGATCGTAGGTTTCGTCGCTGTAGATGCGATACAGGCGCACCTCAAGAATGTCGCTGGATTTCTCCGCGGCTGCGCGCAGAATCCTCACCGCCGTGGGCTCTCGGGTCGAGTCAGAATCCGGCTGATCGGCGGTCTCACCGACATCATCGGCTTCGGCAGCATCACCCTCGGGCGTGACCTCGCGAAGCGTGCAGGGAGCAGCCATCCAATTGAGCGGCTTGTATGATCCCAGCTCGGAGAAGATCAGCAGGCTGTTGTCGGCCTTGATGAGCAGCACCCGCCGTGCCGGCGGCAGGGAGGCGGTCAGACGGCCGGAATACTCGGCGGAGCAGTCAGCAACTATGATTCGCACGGCATCTCACTGTAGCATACGCGTGCATGGCGGCGGACCGCCGACGTGATCAGCGATGCCGATGCCGGCATCCGCCGCATACGCAGCCACCAGCCAGCGTGCGCCAGCCACCAGCCACCAACCAGCCACCAGCCAGCGAACACCAGCCAGCGGCCTTGCAAACCCATGCGCACTATGCAAAAAGCCTCCCCGCACAGCGCGGGGAGGCTTCGCATAGTGCGATACGCCACCAACATGCCTTCAGCATGCCTTCAGATCAGCGACTGATCAGCGATCACTGATCGTCGTCATCGTCGGTGTTCTCGGCGAGCTTGACCACATTCTGGCCGCGTTCGACCGCAACGGTAAGCCGATTCGAATCGAAGGAGATGAACCCATCGGTCACCTCGAACACATGCCGCTGTCCATCCGGATCGGTGACCGACACGGTACCGCCCTTGATGACCGTGAGAATCGGCTCATGGTCGGGCAGGATGCCCATGCCGCCCTCGGAGGCGGGAATGGTGACCGCGGTCGCCGTTCCATGCCACACGGGATGATCCGCGGCGACGATGTTCACCTGCATGAGGGTCTTCGACGTTCCGGCCATCACTCACCAAGTTCCTTCTGCATGTCGTGCCACTTCTTCTCGAGATCGTCGATGCCGCCGATGCCGGAGAACGCCTGCTCGGGAACGTCGTCGTACACGCCGTCGCAGATGCGGGTGAAGGCCTCGATGGTCTCGTCGGCCGGCACGTAGGAGCCCGGACGACCGGTGAACTTCTCGGCCACGTAGAAGTTCTGGCCGAGGAACTGCTCGATGCGGCGGGCGCGGTTCACGGTGGTCTTGTCCTCTTCCGAGAGCTCGTCGATACCGATCAGAGCGATGATGTCCTGCAGCTCCTTGTTACGCTGCAGAATCGCCTTGACGCGGTTGGCGCACTCGTAGTGGGCCTGGCCGACGTAGCGCGGATCGAGGATTCGCGAGGTGGAGCTCAGCGGGTCCACGGCCGGGTAGATGCCCTTGGAAGCGATGTCACGGGACAGCTCGGTGGTCGCGTCCAGGTGGGCGAAGGTCGTGGCCGGGGCCGGGTCGGTGTAATCATCGGCCGGCACGTAGATGGCCTGCAGCGAGGTGATCGAGTGGCCTCGCGTCGAGGTGATGCGCTCCTGCAGAGCACCCATCTCATCGGCCAGGTTCGGCTGGTAGCCCACGGCGGAAGGCATACGGCCCAGCAGCGTGGACACCTCGGAACCGGCCTGCGTGAAGCGGAAGATGTTGTCGATGAACAGCAGCACGTCCTGATTCTGCACGTCGCGGAAGTACTCGGCCATCGTCAGCGCGGTCAGCGGCACGCGCAGACGGGTGCCAGGCTGCTCATCCATCTGGCCGAAGACCAGAGCGGTCTTCTTGAGCACGCCGGCCTCGCCCATCTCGCCGATCAGATCGTTGCCCTCGCGGGTACGCTCGCCAACGCCGGCGAACACGGACACGCCGCCGTGGTTCTGTGCCACACGCTGAATCATCTCCTGAATCAGCACGGTCTTGCCGACGCCTGCGCCACCGAACAGACCGATCTTGCCGCCCTGCACGTACGGGGTCAGAAGGTCGATGACCTTGATGCCTGTCTCGAACATCTGGGTCTTGGATTCCAGCTGGTCGAAGGCCGGCGGGTTGCGGTGGATGGGCCAACGCTCGGTGATGGTGATCTGCTCGCCCGGCTCCTTGTTGAGGATGTTGCCGGACACGTCGAAGACGTGGCCCAGCGTCACATCGCCGACCGGCACGGAGATCGGGCCGCCCGTATCGGAAACGGCGGCGCCGCGCACCAAACCGTCGGTGGGCTTGAGCGCCACGCAGCGCACGGTGGAGTCGCCGAGGTGCTGCTCGACCTCCATGGTGATCGTGTGCGCGGTCTCGCCCTCCTCGTGCTTGCCGGTGTTGTTGAGCTGCACTGTCAGAGCATTGTAGATGTCGGGCAGGTGACCCACCGGGAATTCGACGTCGATGACCGAACCCTGGATGCGCGTGACGCGACCATTGATCGGCTCCGCGGCCGTCTCGGCAGGTGCTGTGGTCTGATTGTCAGCCATATGCTTCCTACTCTTCCTTTGTGTTCAGCGCGTCGGCGCTGCCGATGATTTCGGTAAGTTCCTGGGTGATCGACGCCTGTCGGGACGCGTTGAGCTTGCGCGTCAGCGAATCGATCAGATTGCGGGCGTTGTCCGTCGCCGTATGCATGGCGTTCTGTCGGCTTGCCGTCTCCGAGGCGGCCGCCTCAAGCAGACACTCATGGATGCGGGACTGGATGTACTTCGGCAGCACGGCATCCAGCACCTTCTCCAGACTCGGCTCGAACGTGTACAGCGGATGGACCTGGTCGCTGTCCGCCTGCACCGGAATGTCAGGGCCAACATCATGCTTGGCCTCGACGATCTCGACGGGCAGCATGCGCAGCACACGCACCTTCTGCACCACCATGTTGATGAATTCGGTGTAGACGATGTACAGCTCACTGACGCCGCCCGCGGAAGCCGGCTTCATATAGGCGTTGAGCAAAGCGCTGGAGATGGTCTCGGCGATCTCGACGCCAGGCTTGTCGGTGTCACCCTCCCACGTATCGGCGATGTCGCGGTTGCGGTACTTGTAGTACGTCACACCGCGGCGTCCATACACGTACAGCTGGGGCTGCTTGCCATCCGCATCAAGGCGGGCAAGCAGCTCCTCGGTCTCTCGGATGATCGACGAGGTGTATGCGCCGGCCATGCCACGATCCGCCGTCAGGGCGAGGACGGCAACCCTGGGGTTGTCCTCCTCCTTCCTGACGATCGGATGCGTGATATGGGAGTGGGCCACCACGGCCTGCACGGCATCGAAAATCGCATCGGCGTACGGCTTCGCGTTGAGGGCCACGGTACGAGCCTTGGCGATATGCGAAGACGCGATCATCTCCTGGGCGTTGAAGATCTTCTCCAGCGAGCCCGTAGAGGCGATCCTGCTCTTCAATGCGAGTTGCGATCCCATGTGCTACTTCTTTTCTCCGGCCATCGGGTGCTTGTTCGGATCGTGCTCGGGCTTGTCGGCGTTCGCGACGATCTTCTCCTGCTCGACCGGGGTCGGGTTCTTCGGGGCCTTCTTCTTGTGCTGCACCAGCGGCTTTCCGGCCTTGGTGACGTAGGTCTCGCGGAACTGGTCCACGGCCTTGTCGAGGGCGGCCTCGGTGTCGGCGGTGAAGTTCTCGGTCTCGCGGATGGTCTTGAGGATGTCGGTGTTGTGCTCAAGCCAGTCAAGCAGCGCATGCTCGAACGGCAGCACGTCGCCCAGCGGCAGATCGTCCATCTTGCCGTGGGTTCCGGCCCACACGGACACGACTTCCTGCTCCATCGAATACGGCGAGAACTGCGGCTGCTTCAGCAGCTCGGTCAGGTGCGAACCGCGGTTGAGCTGCGCCTTGGATGCGGCGTCCAGATCGGACGCGAACATCGCGAAGGATTCCAGCGAGCGGTACTGCGCCAGCGAGATCTTCAGCGTGCCGGAGACCTTCTTCAGCGCCTTGGTCTGTGCCGCGCCGCCGACTCGGGACACGGAGATGCCGACGTCCACTGCAGGACGCTGGTTCGCGTTGAACAGGTCGGACTGCAGGAAGATCTGACCGTCGGTGATGGAGATCACGTTGGTTGGAATGTACGCGGACACGTCGTTCGCCTTGGTTTCAACGATCGGCAGACCGGTCATCGAGCCGCCGCCGAGATCGTCGGACAGCTTGGCGCAACGTTCGAGCAGACGGGAGTGCAGGTAGAACACATCGCCCGGGTACGCCTCGCGCCCCGGCGGGCGACGCAGCAGCAGCGAGATCGAACGGTAGGCTTCGGCCTGCTTCGACAGATCGTCGAAGACGATGAGCACATGCTTGCCGTGGTACATCCAATGCTGGCCGATGGCCGAGCCGGTGTACGGGGCGATGTACTTGAAGCCTGCGGAATCGGACGCCGGGGAGGCGACGATGGTCGTGTACTCCATCGCGCCGGCCTCTTCGAGGCTCTGACGCACCGAGGCGATGGTCGAGCCCTTCTGGCCGATGGCGACGTAGATGCAGCGCACCTGCTTCTTCGGATCGCCGGATTCCCAGTTCTTCTTCTGGTTGATGATCGTATCGATCGCGATGGCGGTCTTGCCGGTCTGACGATCGCCGATGATCAGCTGACGCTGACCGCGGCCGATCGGGGTCATCGCATCGATGGCCTTGAGGCCGGTGGACATCGGCTCGTCGACCGAATGACGATGCATCACGTCGGGGGCCTGAGCCTCAAGAATGCGTCGATCATCAAGTCCCTTGATCTCGCCAAGGCCATCGATCGGGTTGCCCAGCGGATCGACGGTGCGGCCGAGGTAGCCGTCACCGACGGGCACGGAGAGCACTTCGCCGGTGCGTCGGACCTCCTGGCCTTCCTCGATGCCTGCGAAGTCGCCGAGGATAACCACGCCGATCTCACGAGCGTCAAGGTTGAACGCCAGGCCGAGCGTGCCATCCTCAAAGGTCAGCAGCTCGTTGGCCATGCAACCAGGCAGTCCCGTCACGTGCGCGATGCCGTCACCGGCCGTGGCGACATACCCCACTTCCTGAGTGGGAGTGTCGCTCGGCTTGTACGACTCGACGAAATCGTCGAGCGCCTTGCGTATCGCGGCGGGATCAATGGTAAGTTCTGCCATGATCACTCCTTATTGTTGTTGCATATTCAGTCGGGCACGGACCTGGTCGAGACCCGTGCCGTCACAGGTTTAGGCGCTAGCCCTCACCGAGCGATGCAGCTTCTCCAGCTGCGCCACCACGGTGTTGTCGGTGACCTCGTCGCCGACCTGGATGCGCATGCCGCCGATGACCGAGGGATCGACCACCGAATTGATGTGCACGGGATGATTGAGCTTCGCCGAGTAGATGGAGACAAGTCGCTTGACCTGGTCGAGACTCAGCGGCGCCGCCGTGGTGACGGTGATCATCGACTCGCCCATATGGCGCGAGAACTTGTTGATCAGCCACTGGATGGTCTCCAGATAGCGGCGATTGCGCGGATTGCAGGTGGCGTGCTCGGCAAGTCGAAGCGTGACCTTGTTGAGCCCCGCATCGCTGAGCACCGTATGAAGCAGCTTGACGCGGGCCTGCGCCGGAGCCGACAGATCATAGAGCTTGGCGCGTACCACGGGCAGTCGAAGCAGCGCCGAATGCAGCTCGGCGAGCTCCACGGAAACCTTGAGCGTCGTATCGGTCGCGTCGGTGTAGTACATCATCGCGTCGACGCCGAAGTCCTCGACGGCGTTGGCGATATGCGATGCCTTGCTCCACTTGCGTCCGACAAGATCGGTCATGATCGCCGTCGTCACCGGGTGGGCATTGTCGCCGAACAGCTCGTGCAGCACCGCGGTCTTGTCCGCCACGGGACGTGACGGATCGGTGAGCGCGCGTTCCAGCTGCACGTTGTGGTCCAGCACGTTGGTGATGGTGAACAGCTCATTGCCGATTCGCCATGCATCCTGACCGGCTTCGCGCAGCTTTGGGGCCAGCGCGTCGCGCGAGACGCGATCCGCTATGCGTGACGCCTCTCCTCGCATCGGTCACCTCCCTTTATTCTTGGCATGGTGTGCCTGAACGGCGCACTCTCACTTCTTGTCGGCGGTCGCATCCATGTCTGCGATCATCTTGTCGATCATCGAGGACTGGACATCGTCGCTTTGCAGCTTGGAACCAAGGATCTTGCCGGCCAACGCCGTCGCCAGCGCGCCGACTTCGCCCTTGAGGCTGACCATGGCCTGCTGCTGCTGCGACTCGATGGCGCGCTGCGCGTTTGCCGTGATCTGCGCCGCATCGGACTCGGCACGGGACCGGGCATCGGAAATGATATGGGAGGCTTCCGCGCGGGCGTCGTCACGAATCTTGGACGCTTCGACGCGTGCGTTGCTGAGCTGGGCCTCGTACTTCTGCTTGGCCGCGTCCGCATCCTTCTTCGCCTGTTCCGCCTTGGCGATGTTGCCTTCGATCCTCGCCGCGCGCTCATCGAAGATGGCGTTGAACTTCGGCATGAAGAACTTGTAGAAGAACACCGCGACGATGACAAGGATGATCAGAGACCACACGATGTCATAGAGTTCGGGAAGGAACAGATCGATGCCGCTCTTCTCAGCCGCGATCACCATGAAGTCCTCCTTTCAATCTCGAATACGAAACGTGTGAAACGCCGGATCGCCTTACTTGACGATCAGGGCGGCCACGAAGCCGAGCAGGCCGAGCACCTCGACCAGAGCCAGACCGATGAACATGATCATCTGGATCTTGCTGGACACCTCGGGCTGACGGGCGGTGGACTCCATGGCCTTGCCGAACAGGATGCCCAGACCAAGGCCAGGGCCGAGGGTGGCGATGCCGTAGCCGATGACGGACAGGCTGCCGGAGACCTGAGCGAGGGTGATGATATCCATTGTGGTTCCTTTCTAATTGACCGTTGAACGTTGGTATTGGTTTTCAGTGGTAAGTCTTGAATGGTGGGCGCTTCGTGTGCTTGTGGCGCTTGTGGCGCTTGTGGTACGCATTTGAGCGGCGATCTGGTCTACTCCTCTTCAGGGTAGCTCATCGAGATGTACACCGTGGACAGAATGGCGAACACGTAGGCCTGCAGGAAGGCGACGAACGCCTCGAACAGCGTGAGCACCAATCCGAACACAAACCACAGCATACCGACCGGGATGCCTGCGAGCTTGTTCGAGGCCTCAATGACCCAGTACTGCGTGAACGCCAGGCAGGAGGCGACCAGAAGGTGGCCGGACACCATGTTGGCGAACAGACGGATGGTCAGCGAGGCCGGGCGGATGAGCACCAGCTCGCACAGCTGAATCGGTGCCAGCAGAATGTACACCGGCCACGGCACGCCCTTGGGGAAGCATTCGTCACGAACGAAGCCCCACAGCCCCTTTTCGCGCACAGCGGTCACCCAGTATTGGATGAGCACCCACACCGCGAACAGCAGCGGCATGACCACCGTGGCGGTCGCCGCCATGTTCATGCCGGGAATGATGCCGCACAGGTTGAACACGAAGATCGTGAAGAACAGGGTCGCGATCATCGGCACATGCTTGCGGCCGCGAACCTCGCCCATGATCTGATACACGACGCTGTCGCGCACGAAATCGATGCCGGTTTCGACCACACCCTGCCAACGGCCCGGAATGAGCTTGGCCCGTTGCGCGGTGATACCGAGCACGACCAACAGCACCACCGTGGCCACGATACGAATGAGCATGATCCGATTGATCGCGAACGGAGTACCGGCGAAAAGGATCGGATCGGGAAGGAAATCATTGATGGTGGGCAGATCGGGGCCGCTCTCGGCAGCCAGAAGCGTGCCAATGCCAACCGCTTCTACCATTTCGCGCCTCCTGCTCTCGTTTGTCAGTGCAAGTCTAGCCCAACGGTTGAGGCGAATGTGACGTTTGGGTTACTCCGTCCAGCCGCGCTCGAAGCCTCTGTTGTACCGCCCGGCGCGACTCGGAGTCGCTGACCAGACACTCGGCTCCGAATGGCTAAGTCGTATTGTTATTTCCAGTTTGGACAACGCGATTAATCGTTGATTTTTCAAGCTTTTGACGGCGTGTCGCCCCACTTTTCCACCCTTGGGAAACAGCGATATCTGTCTCACATATTGGTCACATTGACGCCCATTGCCTAGTTGGATCGAGGCCATGAGGCGTGGACATCTCCCGCCCGATTTCGCAGACCGCTTCATATTGTTTCGTATTGCGTCAGATCACAGGCGAATGACGAATAAACCGCAGCTTATGCCGCCGCCTGGATTGTCACCGCCGCACGAGCGCCGCGCACGTCAATTAACGTGCGCGGCACTCACTGCGCTCACTGCGCGTCGGCGCGAATCACGCCATAGCCGTCATGCAGGAACGGCGCGAAATCGTCCTTTCTCGGGCCACCGGGGGCGTGCCGGATGGATCGATCCGTGCCGAGCCGCTTCTCGGCGCGCAACTGCGGCACCTCCGCAAGGTCGTAGGGCGTGGTCTGATACACCCAGTTGAGCCAGTTGCGCCACAGCAGATTGCCGTGCGCCCGCCAGCTGAACAGCGGTTCAAGATGCGGATCGTCATGCGGGAAGTAATTGACCGGGAACGGTACGTTCGTCAGTCCCTTCGCCATGTCGCGCTCATATTCCTCGGCGAGCGTGGTCTTGCCGTATTCCCAGTGGCCGAGCGCGAACACCTCGGAGAAGTCGCGCGTGGCGATCAACCCCGGTCCGGATTGTGGCCCCCATGTCAGTATCTGGAGATCATGGTTGGCGCGTACGTCATCCTCATTCACGCCGGCGAGCCTGGAATGCGGCTGCAGCGCGATCTCGTCGAAGCCGTTGGTCAGGAAGCAGTACTCATCCTGAAGATACTGGGGGAACACGCCGAAGATCTTCTGCGGGTAGTCGACCTTGCGAACGCCGTACCGGTAGTTCAGCGCGCCCATCGCACCCCAGCACAGGTACATGGTGGAGAAGACGTGGGTGGATGCCCAGTCGAGGATCGCCTTGAACTCGTCCCAATAATCCACCTGCTCGAACGGCAGATGCTCGACGGGAGCCCCCGTGACGACGAGTCCGTCGTAGAAGTTGTCGCGGAATGCGTCAAGCGTCTCGTAGAACTTGAGCAGATGATCGCGGCTGACATGCGTGGCCTCGTGCGTCGAGGTCTTCATGAAGTCGACCTCGACCTGCAGCGGACTCTTCGAGATCAGACGCAGCAGCTGCGTCTCCGTCTCGATCTTCTTCGGCATGAGGTTGAGGATCACCAGTCGGAGCGGACGCACACGCTGTCGCTCCGCCTCGGGCTTTTCGAGCGCGAAGATGCGCTCCGAGTCGAGTATGGCTCTGGCCGGCAGGCCACTGGGGATCTTGATAGGCATGATTCCATTATGACTGCACTCCACCGACGGGACACCGCCGACGTTATCGCCGTTGGCTATATCGCGTTATCGGGAGGTGCCACGAACCGCCGCACACAGCACGACACGCCGACTTGACAACTTCGCTTTCAACAGTATCTTAGATAGAGCTGTCACAAGACAAGCCGACGCGGGGTGGAGCAGCTCGGTAGCTCGCTGGGCTCATAACCCAGAGGTCCATGGTTCAAATCCATGCCCCGCTACTGGCAAAGGCTAGGAATCATAAGATTCCTAGCCTTTTTCATTTTTCCGGCCATCTTGTCGCCGTTGCCATTTCTGGACAAAATCTGGACAAATCTGCCAAGCATTGCCAGCATCTATTAACTCGAATCAAATACTTCACCGGTTTTTCTGAAGCGAACCGTACTGCTTCCAGTCATTAGCTTTAGGACTAGCCAAATGCCCCAACCTATCGTTCACGGCAAGGATTCCATCAATCAATGCGGAAGATTGATAGCGCTTGCCGTCCTCAGACATAATCTGAAGATATCGCCGTTCGACCGATTCATCGATTTCGATATCAGACTGCACAAGATCATAGTGAATTGCACACATTTCAAGAACCGCAGCCTCGAGATAATCGAACTTATCTCTGTAGAGGCTAGCAGGCGAAACACCATATTCATCTGTCTGATCAGGCAGCGAATAATGCACCCAATTTTTGACTATATCGGCAACGACATCGATGCATTTGGCTAGCTCTTCAACTCTATCAAACTCTACAGCGCCAATACTTCTGCCAGCAACTACTTGCCGAAATTGCGAATCGAGATCAAAACCATTATCCGGATTTATGATGTAGCTCCGTAGCGTTACCTCACAAAAGGCATTTGATTCTGGTTCGGTTTTACCGCCATTTATTCTCTCCCAACAGGCGCAGGCTGTATTCATTTCTTTGTTGTAAGAAATCCACCCCATACGCTTCATGGCATTAACTGCCGTTAGAAAATCTGGCGCTATGGGAGTAAATATGATCTTTTCTCCGTCACGAGATGCAGAACATATCCATCCCGTTCGCAACAGCCACCAACGTTTATCACTCATCACATCCCGTGCCATTTCGGTCGACGATTTGCGCACATTCGTCTGCATCAACGATGACTGAATTCGCTTTGGAAACATCAACGCACTCTCATTAACCGTCTCCATTATTTGAGATTCCCGCTCAACATCTGCAAGGTCTCTGCGTAAACGCCAATACGGCATGTACTTTTTCAGCTTCGACAACGAGTATTGCGGATTACTTAAGATTGCCAGCACATCGTCTCCACTAAGTTTGGTGCGACCAGAGAATATGTTCTTCGTGCGATCTTTGCTGAACCCCAACTGCTCGCCCAGCTCCTCTTGCGTCATACCACGCTTTTCTCCGGCTTTCTTTAGCGCTTGCACTAAAGCCTTACTATCAATTCGCATATTCCTTAAATCTCCAAAAACCCTTATTCTTCAACGAAACCACTGCATATAGGTGTATATATTACACCTACGCCGAAGCCACATGGCCATTCTTGAGATTGCATGGAATCACAACGAAACACAACGAAAGGAGGTGATCAAGGTGGACAACGAGACCACGCCTATCCTGCACGCGGATGTCCTGCGCGCAGTCAGCAAGGACGGCCGTCCCTACGAGTGCATCGAAGTCAAACTCGGAGACACTCCCGTAGGCCGCATCTTCCCCCGCCCGCTCGAAATGGCGGCTATCAACCAAGCTCTCGGATACTGAGAGCTGGCTAAGTGCTGGGGGTGTTAGCGGCACCCCCAGCCGCATTCACTTCAATCCCGTCGGAAGGATTTCATCATGAACACATTCATGATGGTACTCGCTTACATGCGAGAGCACCCAGCCGCCATCCTCATGCTGACGACACTTATCAGCATTGGAATCGTGGCCCTAATGATGCTTACTCACAACGCCAAGATGGTCGATGCGGTAACCGCCAAACCATTGAGCCTAACTACTGAACAGACCAAGCAGGTTGTGATGCGGCATAAGCTCAAGCCTGCAAGGTACGTGTTCTTCATTCCCGCAGCATTCGCGACTGACGACATCATCAATGCGTGGGCGGACGCTGTTGCCCCTCGGCTTGGTACCGGTTTTCAGCCGGTCGAGGTGGCCATAATCCCTCAACGACTATGGAGCCCCGCCCGATACAGAGTGACGTTTGCCAGATTGGAGGCATTGCGATGATCTGGCCCCGGCATAAATGTATCGAGCCGAGTCGCCGCTACGTGTTGGGCTTGGAGGTTGCCAACCCTAAGATTGACGTCTCCGTGCCCCGCACGGCACATTTGGCTATCATCGGCGAAAGCAACAGTGGCAAAGGCAGCGTGCTTGCAAACATCATTGCGCAAGAGGCTGCCGCTGGCGGCGAAATCTGGTTCATCGACCTCAAAGCCGGCATGGAGGCCGAGAACTACGCGCAGGTACTCGATCGCAAAGCTTACAACCTTGATGAGGCCGAGACTATGCTTGCAGACTTCAATACCGGCGTGGACACCCGAGCCCAACAATGGCGCGGCAAACTGCGTTCTCTTAACGACAACCAAGCAGCACACAGGCTACTCGTCATTGACGAAGCAGCCGACATGATTCGTTCCGGCGCAAGCAAGAAGAAGTCAGATGCCTGCGTGGAACTGGTACGGTCGGCGCTTTCGCGCTCCCGCGCACTGAACTGCACCGTGGTCGTCGCCACACAAAATCCCCGAGTGACTATCAGCTTGCCATATCGGAGCCTGCTGCTTACTACACTGGCGTTGCGGTTGAACTCCAAGAGCGAGGCCGTGATGGCTATGGGCGAAGACGCAGTGCGGCGAGGTGCCCGGCCTTGGCAAATCCCGTTCACACGCCCAGGAGACGGCTATCTGTGGGATACCGAGACCAACCAAGTCCGATATCTGCATGTGCCGTTTGTCACCGATGAAGAGATTCATGCTCTCCGTCGAGTAGGCGGGGACGGTAACGGGCGTAGCGGTAGCGGTAGCCCGGTGCCGGCCACGCCGTCAACTTCTGGATACAGGGGGCTACTACGACGCCCCCTGTTGAGATGTGAGATGAGGGACGAAGATGCCTGACAAAAAGAACGACCCGAACGAAAAGGGCCGGTATTGGGCTGGCCTAATTTACCCCGGCGACAGTTGTCCAGACGACTGGCAGGAGCTCATGCAACTATCTGGTCTGCAAATCCTCGTATCCCCGCTACACGATCAAGACATCGCCAATGTTAAGACTGGCGAAATGAAGAAGCCTCACCGCCATGTGATCGCGATGTGGATGAACACCACCACGCGTCGAAACGCACAGCGGTTCTTCCAACAGTTCAACGGCCCTGAGATCATCATTCGGCTGGAAAGCCCGCGCGGCATGGCACGCTATCTTATCCATCTCGACAACCCCGAGAAGGCACAGTACTCTCCTGAAGACGTTATGGCCTTCAACGGTGCCGACTGGCAGAAGATCGCCATCCCCGACGACGACAGGCAGGAAGCCATGTCCATCGTGAACCTCGTCGCCGAAAACAGCATCCGAGGTTATTACGACCTGCTTAAACACTGCGAGCAAGAGCACTCGGAACTGTTGGATTTCGCCACCCGACAAACGGTGTTCTGTCGTGAAGTGATCTGGTCGTACTGGCATACGAACACCGATAAACCCAAGAAGGAGGCCGACCATGATTGAAAACTCATCAGATAGCAGTACCGCTGACCGCCCTCAGTTTCTGGATGTGCCTGATCTGCAATCAATATTCGGCGTCGGCCGTTCTAAGGCACGTCTGATGATGGATGCGCTTCCTTCAATCCGAGTGGGGAGCAAGGACTACATCACCAGCGCGGCTTTGAATGCCTTCGTCACCGAGAACGGCGGCATCCCCGTCAAATGGCCCAAGCGTAAGCGGTAAGCTACCGACCCCGCAACCTTGCGGGGTCTTCCTTGATCAGGCCACTTCGTTACTTCTTCTTCGGTTTCTTCTTCGGCGGAGCCTGCGAAAGAGCTGATGCCGCTAACGATTTGGTTCGAGCACTCGAACGACCATCGCGAAGAGCAGCAGACGCAGCTTTTGCAATCTCCGGTGAAGTTTACTTAGAGTTACGTTTCGCCATAGCCGACGTTTCCTTTCTGTGCACCGCCACGCACAGTTTAAGGATACATCAACAATCGAACGTTTGTTCGATTCAGCTATGGGCGTATTAACCGCCGGAGAACTCCGACGAACCCAACCGATACCATGGTAATCGATTTGCCCTACGGCTAAGATATCCGAAATATCAGGGAGGTACTTGTGATCAATGCGGACAAGCCCAACCGCTGGAACGAGGATACACAAGCATCGATCTTGCAGTACAACGATTGGTTCTTCAACTACGCTCCAAGCACGTACCAATCCGCACGCGGTGAATGCATTGAAGGCGTCCAACGCCTTTTAAACGATACCGACTATCTCCGCGCTCTCACCGAACAATATCTCTGGGACAATCCTGAAGACCTTGCGATAGCGCGCATGTTTTGCGCCCCGCCCATCGCCCGTGAGAGGCTCGCCGGTCTCGCTCAAGTCAGCAAGACGATTGTGCAGTCTATGGAAAAGGGGAGTGTCCCGCGAGGACGTTCTCGCCTACAGCGCCGAGAAGCTATTAGACGTATCATTCCGGTCCTTAGGCATCTGATCGACACCCAGCTTTGCGCATGGCTTAAGGAAGGAACTCGCCCTTCAGAACGAGAAATAGAAATCGCTTCCTGCGTTGCCGGAGATCGTTTGTGCGGCTCTTTGACTGACCCACTAATCCGAAACGAACAAGAGCATCGGCAATTGTCCAAACTCGACACATACCTAAATGCTCGAGGATACCTACGAGTTGAAAACCCCTCAATACAGGCTTTTGACATGAAGCCCGGCACATATAGCCACCACAAAAACGTCAGTATGTACAAAAACGCCACAGACGAGTCGGACGGTATGGTCAATACCCCCGTTGACATGGCAATCATGCCATTTAATTCCACCCGCCCTCTACTGATTGAATGCAAGTGCGCTGGGGATGCCACAAACACTAACAAGCGCAGAAAGGAAGAAGATACAAAGGTATCTCAGCTTCGTGGCACCTATGGAGATGTAACCCTTTATCTTTTCCTTTGCGGTTACTTTGAAGCCACCTATCTCGGATACGAAGCAGCTAACCATATGGATTGGATTTGGGAACATCGTATCGAAGACTTTGATGAGTTGGTACCCTATGCGCAATAAGAACGAACTAGCCAGACAAAAAGAGCAAGAGCTATTTGACTCTTCTCATTCCCAAGAAGAGCGCAATGAACGCGGTCAGTTTGCTACGCCATATTCTTTGGCTCTCGCTATTGCCAAAGATCTTTTTTCACGCATAAGGAAGGACGCCTCTGTACTCGAACCTTCATGCGGCACTGGTGCATTCATTTCCGCACTTCTGTCAATATCTGATCAATTTAGAATAACCGGAGTTGAAAAAGATCCCCGGCTGTACAAAACAGCACAAGAGTTGTGGTCAAGTGATGCCTGCCAAATCATAAATAATGATTTCTTTGACTACGCATCAATGGAATCACGGCAGTTCGATGCCATAATCTCCAATCCGCCATATTCACGACATCATCATCTCTCATTGTCGGAGAAACACTTTTACTCTCAGCTCACCACTAATTTCTCTGGCGTTTGTCTTTCGGGCCTGGCAGGACTTCATGCATATTTCCTATTGACTGGAACAGGCATGCTAAAGGAGGATGGAGTGGGGTCATGGCTTATCCCCTCAGAACTTTTTTCAGTTAATTACGGTTCACCCATTCGTAAATTCCTGACGCAGACAGTTTCACTTGAACGCATCCATTTCTTCGACCCCGAAAACCTTCAATTTGACGATGCATTAGTCACCTCCTGTGTTGCAATCATTCGCAAGAAAAAACCCAGCTCCAATTCAAGTGCCGTCTTCACCTACGGTGATTTTCAATCTCCTCGTAAGACGGTAACAATCCCTTTGCAGAATTTATCAAACTTATCAAAATGGCAGCATCTTGAGGACTATACAGGTCAAGCTAAAACCAATAGCCAAGTACTTGGAGATTACTTTAAAGCCAAGCGAGGCATTGCTACTGGCAGTAATTCTTTCTTTATTCGTCCACGTAACGAATGGCATGAAGAAGGAATATCAGATGAATGGCTAGCGCCTATACTGCCTTCGCCTAGGACCTTCCACTTGTCAGAAGTCACATCAGACGAGTCCGGATGGCCTCAGGAATCTAATTCCGCATTACTGAATATACCTAAGTCTTCTAGTTATTCAGAGCTCCCCTCACCTGTACGAAAGTATCTTGACAGGTGCCCAGAAAAAATCAGAAACGGTTATATTCTTAGGCACCGAACTCCATGGTATTCAATTGGTAGGGCAGACTCGGCACCCATCATTTGCACCTATATGAGTCGCTCTGAGAAAACACCTTTTAGGTTTATCAGAAACCGATCAAACGCAACGATGACCAACACATACTTAGGCCTATATCCTCAAACTTCGATGTCCGACATAGAACTTGATAATATGTGCGAAACCTTGAACAGCATTCCCGCCGATGTGCTCATCAAAGGAGGACGCGAGTATGGAGGCGGATTAAAAAAACTAGAACCGAGAGAACTTATGTCCCTACCGGTCTCTCTCTAAGGAATTGTTGTTGGGGCAACGGTTATAATCGCTGCCCCATCAAACCATTTTTATGCAAGAAGGTTACCCATAAAGTCGGCGGCTAGACGGTCATTCTCACCAACTTCTTCAGCATAGATATTCAGTGTCGTATCAAAACTTTCGTGCCCCAGTCGGGCTTGCACTGTCTTTGGGTCCACACCACCGGCAACCAGTAGCGTAGCTTGAGCGCGACGGAGTGCATGGAAGTTAGGACCCACGTAGCCGGATTGTTTCACTCGCTCGATTCCACGTTTGTCGACATACGTGGTTTCGTTGGCATAGTGCGCAAGACCTTCCTTAACGAAGAACTTCCTGCGCCATCTGCTGAAGTTGTCAGGATCGAGGAAGTCACATAGTTCGTTACTGCATACCGGAGAGCTGGATTGTTGCCTGATTCCAGCCGACTCGAACAAAGTCCGCTGTTTCGCCTTCCACTGATTTAGAAACTCTACAGTCTGGCTGTCTATCGAAATCGTACGGCGCGATTTGGCCGTCTTGGGATCCTTAAGTACCTTCTCTTTGCCGAACTGCTTGCGGATGCGCAAACGTGCACCATCGAAATCAACATCATCCCAGACCAACGCTAACGCCTCCCCGCGCCGCAGTCCGGTGGCGACTCCTAGCCAGACCGCCACGATTCGACCGTCCTGCGGTTCTTGCTTGATCTTGCGGACGAATGCTAGAGCCAGCTCCTTGGTGATTCGCGTCTCTTTGCGCTTTTGCTGGCTCACCTTCGGGCGCTTGATGCCTTCCACGGCGTCGCACGGGTTACGGTCTATCAGCTCGTCCAAGAAGGCTTTACGCATGATCTGCGATAGCTTCATATGCACTTTATGGATGGCATCCGGCGAAGCTCCGTCTTGTTCAGCCATGCGCAGGTAAGCGTTCTCGATTTTTTGCGAGTCGAGATCAGTTACCCGAACGTTTCCAAGGAATCTCACAATACGGTCGATTTCGTGCTGGTCACGCTCGATGGTTAGATTGGATACCTTGCCCAGCGCCTTGCGATTTGCTTGAAACGCTTCGGCATACTCGCGTACCGTTACGTTCTTGCCGGAGCGCTCGTCTTCGAGTTCCTGCTTGTATGTCACCAAGGCAGCCGTTGCTTCAGCTTTGTTGCCGTTGACCTTGCGCGACTTCGACCAATGCCACGACTTGTGGGTTTCATCCGGTGCAAGACGTACGCGGATAGAGTACCTGCGGCCGCGCTCCAACTCGGTGATCTGTCCTGACGTTTCCCGCTTCGCCATCCCGGCACCTCCTTTGTAGATGCTTTCATCCTACCAGATTTGGACAAATCTGGACACAGATTTTCTGGACAAAAGTTGGACAAACACACCAATCAAGACCAACTTAAATCACGCAACACGCCGCATTTTAAGCCATTGTCTCAATGTATACTAGACAATACCAATTTAGAACAACATAAGAAAACGTGGGCTCATAACCCAGAGGTCCATGGTTCAAATCCATGCCCCGCTACTGGTCAGATGCTAGGAACCACAAGGTTCCTAGCATTTTTCGTTTCCCGGCCATCTTGACGCCGTCGCTGATTGCGGACAACATATGGGCAAACCTGTGCAAGCAACACTCGAGATCCATCCCACCACGATCATTCATCACACTGGACGCCTTTGTTACAGTCAGGTTCGCCGTCAATCTCCTCATGTCAGTCTCCTCGTGTCAATCTCCTTGTCAGGCGGTCAATGATCGGCAAAACTGGCTGCTCGGCCCTATCCCTTCGCCATCCCTCTGTAGTCATCGTGTGCATGGAGCGTATCCGAACACGGCCGGAGCGCACGCGCGCACCTTGCAGTCATCGTATGCATGGAACGTACCTAACGAGGATGCAATAGGCCCGCTTGGCCGTTGCAGGCCTTTGACCGTGTGCATGTCACGTACATAACGGGGCGCCGTGAGTCTTCCCGTCCGCGTCAAGCCGTCGATCGAGTGCATGCCACGTACATAAGACGCTGCTGATCGTGTGCATAGGACGTACGTTTACGCGATCGTGTGCATACGACGTACACGAAGCGCGCGTTCCATGCCTCCACATATCCGTTCCATGCACACAATGCATTCGACAACATACGTTCCATGCACACGATGCCCACGGATAGTCCACGCGACATACGTTGAATGCACACGATGGCGAAAGGCACGATGAAAGGCACAGCGAAAGGTGTAGCGAGGCGCTCTCCAGCGAACGAAATTCGGGAATCGATGGCCGATCTCCCGAATTGTGATCGCTGTCGGCCGCTCAGTGAACAAGATTCGGGAGCAATGGGCCCGATTCCCGAATTATGATCGCTGAAACGATCCGCTCGAACAAGACAATCACTGAAACGATCCCAGTGAGCATAATCCGAGAACATAATTCGGGAGATGACCGTTCTTTCCCGCTTTTAAATTCAACCTTGAATCTCACCGCTCCGACATCAACGTTCGTCATCCGCCCAGCATCACCCCGCCGCGCTGCGATCACCGCCACGCAGCTTATTGCATGACGAGATGCAATATTGATGTCATATTGATGTACAATAGATGTTAATAGGAGGTTTGATGGAATTCGAATACGATCCGGCGAAGAGCGCGAAGAACCTTGCCAAGCACGGCATCGACTTCGAGCAGGCCCAGCGCATGTGGGACAACTCGAAGACGGTGACGCCGACCGCTGCGAATCCCGAGCACGACGACGCGCTTCATCGTGCTCGGCATGATCGACGGCAAGCACTGGACGGCGATCACCACCAAGCGCGGCAAACGCATCCGCATCATATCCGTACGCAGGTCGCGAAAGAACGAGGAGGCATACTATGACAGCCAGGATTAAGCCCGATGCGAAGTCGATTACCAGCGACCAGCTAGAGGAGATGTTCGACAACGGTGAGGACATCCTCAACTACGTCGATCTGGAGCATCCCATGGTCGAGCACCATCCCCCGCTGGAGAAGCGCATCACGCTGACGATGCCCGCATGGATGGTCAGCGAACTGGACGACGAGGCCGCCGAACTGGCGATCAGCCGCAACGCGGTCGTCAACACATGGATCGCCGACCGACTGCGCACCATGCACAAACGCGAGTCCGTTCACTCCTGACCCGCGAACGATGGAAGGCCGCCCCTTGCCGCAACCGCACTGCTGACTGCGGCTGCGGTAAGGGGCTGGGCCCTCGAATCATTCGATCTGCGTTGCGGTGCTACCGCCATCTACAGCGCTATCGTCGCAGCATGCTGCCGAGCGATACGACGCACAACATCAGCAACCCGGCAATGCCCAACGCCACCGCGAACGCCACCGCCGCGCCAACGTCCACACCCGTAGACGGCAGCTCAGGTTCCTCCGGCTCTTCAGGTTCCTCCGGCTCCTCGGGCTCCTCAGGCTCCTCCGGCTCCTCCGGTTCCTCGGGTTCCTCGACCTCGACCACCTCGCCCTCCACGCCCAACTCATGCGTGGCGAGCACGTCACCATCGGCGGACTTCAATGCGGCCACCCAGTACACCAGGCCTGGTTCCGGCGAACGCGTTTCAGGACTCATCACGGTCTGATCGGTCTTGCGATGATCGATTTCGACACGAACCTCGTCAAGCAGCTTGCCGTTCAGACCAGGTTCGATGCCTTCCGCCACCGCCTCGTATGCGGTGAACGTCACATACGCCCCCAGCGGAATGTCTCCGGTGATGCGCGCAGTGTCGTGGAACGGCTCATCGACCAGTACCCGCTCCGGATCCACCTGCGTTATGATCGACGGCTCGCGCGGCTTGGCGAACTCCCATACTCGTGTTCTCTCCCATGCATCATCGTACGCGCTGGATGCCGCCGCAACCCGATCATCACCGCTGAAACTCCATACAAACACATACCAACCATGCTGCTCGGCCGTGATGTGAACCGGATTGCCATGAGCGTCGGGCGCGCCCGCACCGACCCGGATTCTGCCGTTCTTCGCCGCATAATCCCATGTGCCGATCAGCTTGTGATGCTCGTCCTGCGCCGGAGGCTCATGCCCGGACGGCCGATACTGCTCATCGTTGCCCTGATCGTCCGGATCACCGGCCCACCATACGCTCACCTGCGCATACGGTTCGTCGGCACCGAAGCCGAACGCCTCATTGCCTGTAAAGGCGCCATGATCGTCGGGGAAACCGGTCACGGTGATCGTGTCGCTCAATTCGGAGCCCACCGCCGCCGTGTGCTCGGTTACCGTTGACTCCACTTCGATCCTGCTGCGATTCGAGTTGGTCTCCGATGCCTCCAGGAACCCGCTGACCACATCGGCCGTCACATACCGTCGCGCGGTTTCGGACAGATGCTCCACTTCAAACGCCCACACCCATGTGCCGAAACCTCCGGCGACGGACACCTTATATGGTGTTGTGCCGCCATTCGTGGTCATCGCCGTGACCTCCACGGTCTGCCCCGGCGCGGTGAACGACGCTCGCCCGTAGGCCGCGGGCTTGTATCCGAGAACCGCAAGCCGCTCCAGAAACTTCGCCGCGCTTTCTCCCGCCTTCGGATCGATGCGCTGCAGCGACGCATGGCTGATCCCCTCGAAATAGTACCCACGCGCATCCAGCTGCAATCCCGAAACCCAATGATCGGTCTCGCCTGCAACACCGGCGGTCACTTTGTCCTGCACGCCCTGCCCCACGTCCACGACGCGCTGGGATGCGACCGTGCTGATCGTCGGCTTGACGAAGGTCACCGCACTGCCGCCATCGCTGGCATGCGAGCCGAACCGCACGAACCGCTGCGCGCTTTCGACATCTTCCAGCGTCTTGATCGTGTATCGAGGTGTGACCGTGACCTTACCCGCCTTGGTCGCGGTCCATTCATGGATGATCGCTTCGGATTTCGATGTTCCCGATATCGTGGCCTTGCCGTTGGAGAACGTCGCCGGTCCCTCCAACGTGACCGTGTACGGCACGCCGGCAACCACCTCGTTGTCTCCGTTGGTGACCTCGACGCTTACATGCCCATTTCTGATGCCCTCCGCATAGGTCTGCTGCACCTTAATCCCCGCAGGAACGGCCTTCGCCGACTCGTCCCACAGCTTTTTCACACGCTTTTCCACATCCGGACGGTCTTTGTAGGCTCTGACTCTATTCGCCGCCCACAGTTCCGGATCGGAGTCGAAATAGTCATGCACAAGCACGCCTATCGCCGCATGCGCGACCGCGTCCTTGCTGTCGCGATACTTATCGATCAGCCACGCAATGCGACGAGCCTCCGGACTGTCCGTCATGGAGGTGACCGTCCCCTTGGTGTAGTCGGTCCTTTTGCCGACCTCCCGGCAGTAATAGTAGTTGCCGTTGTCGTCGTACGCGGTGACACCAAGGGTCAATCCCAATCCATTGATGTCATAAAAGGTCACATAGGTGCCCGACTCCGCCTCGTTCAACATCTCGTCCGCGTACGCTGCATGCGTCACGCCGATGGCGGCGACCGCAGCCGCCGCGGCGATCAGCGCAGCCACTCTCCTTCGCAGTTTCCTGATCATGATGGTCCTTCCTTGAATCTCCCGGCGAACGGTTCGCCGCAGGTGCAACGAGAGTGCCATAACCACCCCTCGGCTCGCATTGCCGACAAGGTGCTGTGGACGCAGAGCCCACCCTTCGGCGTGTTGTGGAAAACTCCTGCGAAAATCCGCGAAAATGCGACGCGAAAATGCGACGCGCACTGAGAAAGATGCAGCAAGGCGCAACAAGGTCAACAAGGTCCACGCAAGCCACGGAACGAGTTGTGGGACGCAGCGCAGAAAATCCTCTGAATCGCATTGCATCCCACGAAAACGCGGCCAATCGCGGCAAATCGTGGGACGCAACGCGAAATGAGGCCGTAATTGCGTTCCGTCCCACTTGCGCATCGCCCCTCACCAACCGCGTCATGGATGCTGTACCAGCAAACCGCCATTTTCCACCGTTTTTACCTGAATGTGACCTGAATGCACGCTGTGATGACCGGAAGGCTGTGGGACGGAATGCAGAATGAGCCCGTTTTTGTGTTCCATCCCACGAAAACGCGGCAAATCGTGGGACGCAACGCAACACCGAGCCGAAATCACACTGCATCCCACTGACTGGCGGTACGCGACGCAAATCAGCGGCGTTGCTGCGTTATATTCTGCGAAAACGGGCGGTTCGGCCAGCAGCTCATCGCGTGAACGGCGTGACCCGCCCGCGGATTGTCACGCGGCATTAAAATCGACGTTTTCGTCGCCGCGTGACAATCCGTGGCGGCTGCGGTCATCCGCCGTCATGCCACCGCCGCGCCACATGATCACAAAACGGCGGAATTCCAATGTTTTCAAACAAGTCTGGATCAGACTGAACCACGACTGAACCACGGCCACGCGTGTCCGCTTGTCACGCGACGCAAAAAACAGGCAAAACGCCGCCGCGTGACAAGTCGCCGCATGCCAAGCCCAACCAGCCCAGCCAACCCAGCCCAACCCAGTCAACCCATCCAAATCAGCAAACCCATCCAAATCAGACACAGCCCAGTCACCCCAGCCACAAGCCAGCCCGTGCCGCAACGGCACAATCACCGAATATCGCACCGCGCGGCAAATCGGCCGCCTGCCAATGGTTCGTCTCACAACCGTCTGAGCGGCGCCACATCACGTCGCACCCCCTTCACACACCCGCAACCTGCGGTTCACCCGCAAAATATCACGCTTTTTTCATGCATCGTCCTACAATGGGCCATGTGGCAGAAGTCAGGACAAACGCAACTGCGCGCGACAACAGCAGCAACAGCAGTACAATCCCGGCAAACTCCACCACTTCGGTGGAGGAATCTGCCATAACGACTACATCCCATGCCGCAGCAGCGGCGATAATCGACGGGACAACGATGACAGAGATAGAGACAACAAGCGCAACAGCAGCAACCAAGAACACAAGGAGCACCGCGGCGGCAACCGCGTCAAGGACGACCCGTTCCCGCCGATCCACCGAAAAAACCACTGCAAAAACCACCGATAAATCCGCCGCGGCAACCACCGCAGCGAACGCGACCACAACGGCAGCCAAGGCCACCTCCCGCAGGACCGCAGCCAAATCCGCCAGGAGCACAACCAGAAGCGCCGCCAAGTCGACCGCCAGGACCGCCACCAAAGCCGCCGCGAAAACCGCACTTTCCCCCATTCCCGGACTCGTCGGCGAAGCCCCTGCGCCCACGATTCCCGTGACCGAACCCGGCCAGTTCGGCCGTGTCAACATCCTCGACATCACGCCGAACGAGGAACGCGGCATCTATCCGGCGCGCGTCGAGCTTGGCGAAACGTTCGAGGTCACCGCGCAGGTGTTCATCGAGGGGCGCACCAAGGTGGGCGCCACCGCCGTCGTGCGCACGCCGCGCGGCAAGGAGACCGCCCGTCGCGCCATGACCTGCGTCAACCCCGGCCTTGACCGCTGGACTGTCGAACTCGCGTGCGGCGAGCGCAGCGACGCCAAGCCGTGGGATGCGGATTTCGCCGCCGTCAAGCGTCAGCTCGGCCTGTGGACGGTCACCGTCGAAGGCTGGGAGGACACCTACCGCTCGTGGCTGCATGATGCCGAGATCAAGGTGAAGACCGGCGACGACGTGGAGAACGCGCTGGATTCCGGCGCCGAACTGCTCGCGCGCTGGGCCGTGACCAAGGATGCGCGACTGAACGCCGCCGAGCGCAATCTGCTCAAGGAGGCCGCCGCCAAGGTCGCCGACCGCGCACTGTCCCCGACCGATCGTCTCGCCGCGGCGACGACCGACGAGATCCGCGCGCTGCACGAGACCAATCCGCTGCGCGACGGACTGTCCGAAAGCGCGCCGCAGCGGTTCAAGGTGGAGCGTCCGAAGTCGAGCTTCGCCGCATGGTACCAGTTCTTCCCGCGTTCCGAAGGCGCGTATGTGGACCCCGCCACGCACAAGATCGTGCAGGGTACGCTCAAGACCGCCGTCTCGGGACTGGAGCGCGCCAAGGCCGAAGGATTCGACATCGTGTACCTGCCGCCGATCTTCCCGATCGGCACGACGAACCGCAAGGGCAAGGACAATGCGCTGGTCGCCGGCCCGGACGATCCGGGTTCGCCGTTCGGCATCGGCTCCGCGCTCGGCGGCCATGACACCGTCGATCCGCTGCTCGGCACGATGGACGATTTCAAGGCGTTCACCGCCCGCGCCCACGAGCTCGGCCTTGAGATCGCGCTTGATTTCGCGCTGCAGTGCTCGCCCGATCATCCGTGGGTCAAGGAGCATCCGAACTGGTTCCGCACCAAGCCGGACGGCACGATCGCGTTCGCCGAGAATCCGCCGAAGAAGTATCAGGACATCTATCCGATCGACTTCAATGCCGACATGCCCGGCATCGAGAAGGAGGTCGAGCGGATCATGAACCTGTGGATCGAGGCGGGCGTGACGATCTTCCGCGTCGACAATCCGCACACCAAGCCGGTGCGCTTCTGGCAGGACGTGATCGCAGCCGTGACGCGCCGCCATCCGGAGGTGCTGTTCCTCGCCGAGGCGTTCACCCGCCCGGGCATGATGCGCGCGCTCAGCTACGTCGGATTCACGCAGTCGCACTGCTACTTCCCGTGGCGCAACACCAAGGAGGAGCTGTCCGAGTATCTGCTTGAGACGAACGGCGAGGACGGCTACTACCAGCACAACACGTTCTGGCCCACCACGCCGGATATTCTGACCGCCTACATCCGCGACAACGGCATCGCCGGCCACGCGGTGCGCGCGGTGCTCGCCGCGATGGGCTCGCCGTCGTGGGGCATTTACAACGGCTACGAGCTGATCGAGAACCAGCAGCGCCCCGGATTCGAGGAGCAGCGCGACAACGAGAAGTACGAGGTGAAGGTGCGCGACTGGAGGCGTGCCGACAAGTACGGCATCGCCGAACTGCTCACCTCGCTCAACCGCATCCGCCGCGAGCACGCCGACCTGTTCAGCTACCACAATCTGACCCTGCTGCCCACGCACGACGAGAACATCATCGCATTCGCGCGCCACACGCCGGCCGAGCTGACGGCCAACGGCAAGGCGGATACGCTGATCGTCGTCGTCAATCTCGATGGGCACAACGCGCATCAGGACGAGGTGCATCTCGAACTGACCGATTTCGGCATCGATCCGGACAAGGGCGCGCATTTGCGCGACGAGCTGACCGGTCGCGAATTCGATTGGCATTGGGACAACTTCGTTTCGCTCGCGCCGTGGGCTGATGTGGCGCATGTGCTGACCGTGGTGCGGTAGCCGGGTTGCCGGGTTGCCGGGTTGCCGGGTTGCCGGGTAGCCGGGTTGCCGGGTAGCCGGGTTGCCGGGTAGCCGGGTTGCCAGCGCGCAGCCTATGCGCGGCGGTCTGGCAACCTGGCGGCCGACGCGAGGCAGTCGGTGCCGGCCGCTGTGCAATGATCGATGAGGACCCGTCTGATGATTCGCTCCCCTGCGGGGTGGACAGATCATCAGACGGGTCCCTATTGTTTAGAAAATAGTCGATTGCCTCGTGCCGAATGCTCATAAGCGGGTATTGTTGTGCATGTCAATACAACTGTCGACTCTCAAGGAGATATGTCATGGCAGAAACCTTCAATGTCGTGGTCGAGATTCCGCGCGGTTCCAAGAACAAGTACGAAGTGGATCAGGAGACCGGTCGCGTCTTCCTGGATCGCGAGCTGTTCACCGCGATGGGCTATCCGGATGATTACGGCTACATCGAGGGCACTCTGGGCGAGGACGGCGATCCGCTGGACGCGCTCGTGATGGTGACCAACTCGGTGTTCCCGGGCTGCGTGATCGAGTGCCGCGCCGTCGGCCTCTACCACATGGAAGACGAGGAGGGCGGCGACGACAAGGTGCTGTGCGTGCCGGCCGACGTTCGTTACGACGCTTGCCAGGACGTCAAGGACGTCAACGAGTACCACCTCGCCGAGATCAAGCACTTCTTCGAGCAGTACAAGGCCCTCGAGCCCGGCAAGGAAGTCAAGCCCGGCGACTACTGGACTGGAGCATCCGAGGCGGAAAAGGAGATCATCGCCGCCCGCGAGCGTCTCGCTGAGGCGTCAAAGTGACAGTCCAGCGGACTGTCACTAGCCGAAGTGAGCGCGGGGCCACATCCCCCGCGCGAAGCACGCGCGCCAACGCGTGAGTCATATGGAAGGCGGGCTGGATATCAGGAATATACATTCTGATATCCAGCCCGCCTTCCATATGTGCAGGGCTACACAGGACACCAGTGGCCTATCTCTCCTCATCATTACAGGGTTCAGCTTCTGACTCTCCCCCAGTCAGCTTCGCTGACCCATTACGAGATAGGGCATTAGTCGATCAACACACGCACCACCACGCCACACGCACCACCGCGAGTTTGCCATATCCTGACTCTTTGCTAAACTATCCAGATTGTAATCGCGACATGCGAACAGCATTCTCTTGGATTCAAAGCTGGTCGAATTCCGGCAGTTCCCGATGTCGGTGTCCCTAGGCGTAGGCGGAGCAGTCCGTCGAGGCCCATCCCGCGGAACACCGGTGGGATGAACCATTTGCATAGCTTATGTTGGAGATACTGCTCATTTCGATTTCCGTTGCCATGGACGCCTTTGCCGTCTCTATCGGCAAGGGGCTGACGATCAAGCATCGGCTGCATCCGATCAACGCCGTCAAGACCGCACTGTGGTTCGGTGGTTTTCAGGCATTGTTCCCCTTGCTCGGCTATTTCGCCGCGAACACGTTCAGCTCGTATGTGACGGCCGTCGATCATTGGATCATCTTCGGTCTGCTGGCGATCATCGGCGGCAATATGATTCGCGAGGCATTCGACGAGGACGAGGAGAACGCCAAGGAGACCGCGCAGTTCGACTGGCGGCATATGCTGCCGCTGGCGGTGGCGTGCAGCATCGATGCTTTCGCAGTGGGCGTGAGTTTTTGCGTTCATGAAGACGGATGTGTGGCTGTCGGTCATTTCGATTGGCGTGGTGACGGGCGCGTTTTCTGCAGCTGGTTTGTATATCGGACGCATATTCGGATCGCGTTGGCAGAAGCCCGCTCAGATCGCCGGCGGCGTGGTATTGATTGCGATCGGCGTGAAGGTGCTGCTCGAGCATCTTGGCGTTCTCGCGTTCTGATCGTTCTGGCATACGGCTTTGCGCCACTAGCGTCTGGTGGCAGGCCGGCTTATCACATCACACCGCATCAATGCGATAGGTGCGTGTCGCGCCGGCTACCGACAGATAGCAGGGCATCGACAAGGACCGCACCCACATGCACCCAACATATGCAAGATGCGATCTGGCGCAGCCATGCGATCGCATGTGACCGGTGACAAGCCGTCGCGTGGCGCCAACCATACGACGTCGGCGCGAGGCAAGAAACACAACAACACACATGACGATATTGAACCGGTCACATCGCGTCGCGTGGCAGAATTCACAGCCACGCGATGAACAAACAGGCGATTTTTGCATCGCGTGGCTGACCGATTTGTCACGCGACGACATTTCACCCGTTTCCC
>NZ_RQSP01000004.1:29183-29373 GCF_009078285.1 Bifidobacterium jacchi | reverse complement strand
ACGCCCCCCTGACACGTACGCCTGACACAGCACTGTCCAAAAACGTTGGAATTCCGCCATTTTGTAATTATTCAACACAACGATGGTTTTCTCGCGGTTTATCGTTCGCAGCCACGCGATGAAAAAACAGGCGATTTTTGCATCGCGTGGCTGACCGATTTGTCACGCGACGACATTTCACCCGTTTCCC
>NZ_RQSP01000004.1:1327-29103 GCF_009078285.1 Bifidobacterium jacchi | reverse complement strand
ACGCCCCCCTGACACGTACGCCTGACACAGCACTGTCCAAAAACGTTGGAATTCCGCCATTTTGTATTTATTCAACACAACGATGGTTTTCTCGCGGTTTATCATCGGCAGCCACGCGATGAACAAACAGGCGATTTTTGCATCGCGTGGCTGACCGATTTGTCACGTCACATGATGTAACCGATCACAACTAGTCGCGTGACTGCAAAAACGACACACGCAACACAATGTAATCGGTCACATCGCATTGCGTGGCTGAATTCGCAGTCACGCAATGAAAAACAGGCGGACCTGCGGGAAGCGAGTGGGATACAACGCGATTCGGGCGTTGTTTTGTGTTGCATCCCACGAATCAGTGGGACGCAACACAATGTCATGTCGATTCATTTGGTCACAGGGAGCGGGGTCGGTCACGGGGAGCGGGTCGCTCCCCGTGACCGCTTGATGAAAAGCTTGGTATTTCAACGTTTTTGGCACCCTAGTCACAGGGCGCGGGCGCTCCCAGTGACCGACCCCGTCCCAGTGACGTGGAGAACGAGTATTATCGACGACAGCAGACAGCACAAGCCGTCTCACTGTAGAGACGGAACACCAATCAGACCACTTCAGATTTCGGCATCGCGTGGCTGACCGAACAGCCACACCACACGATGTGACCGATCACATTGGTGGTTTTGCTGGACGTTATTGACGATTCGGCGTTCTTTATGGTCGATATTGCAATTCAGGGTACGAAATGGACGCTGAGTCCGGTCCCAGCGTCCATTTCGTACCCCCAATCTCGATTTCGACCATTTGCGCCCGTCATGTGCGACACACGACATGAGGAAAGGGCCCGTCGGTAACCAGCCGCGGGCCCTTGGAGAGGAAGAAGGAAGAGAAGAAGGGGTTCAATTATAATTATGGGATTCCGGTTGGAATCTCGTCACCCTTTCGGATGACATCTTCTATTAGAGTCGGCCGACCTTGCGAAATCATGCCGCGATCACTCGAATCGGCGCAGAATCCCGTAATGATTACGTCAGCGAATCCTGAATAATGGCTGATCATGCTCGACTGATCAGCCCCGGCAAGCTTCGCAATGGTCACAGGGAGCGCCCGCGCCCTGTGACCGACATCGTGAAAACACTGCAATATCAAGGGTTTGCACCCCACGGTCACGCGGCGCGGGCGCGCCCTGTGACCGAACGCGCGCCCTGTGACCACCGTCAGACGAGCGTCCCAATTGATTGAGTGGCACCGATCCCCTATAAGCCCCTATGAAGAAGGGCAGGCGCGAAGGAGGCAACAGGAGAGACGACGGTTGGAATCCTCAATCACATGCGGCCAAGCGCGCGACCGACCAAGCGCGCGACCGGCCAAGCGCGCGACCGACCAAATGCAAGACCAACCACATGCTGATGATCCGTCTCACCAATAATCAAGGGCTCTGTCTTCCGTCTCTTCCCCAGTCGGTTTCGCTGCCAGCTCCCCTCGCCCGGGAACACGCCACTCAGAGATCTGCGAGACGGGCCACTAGACCGCGAAACGAACCATCCGCAAAACGGATAAACCGCGACATCGACCACCAGCAGACCGCCAGCAGACCGCCAGCGAGACAAACCACAAGAAACCCAGACCACCAGCGCGACAGACCGAATCAGATGAGTCAGACCAGCGGCACCACCACGGTGGCGATCGCCAATAGCGGCCCGGCGAGCAATGCCGGCAGCACGACGATGCCAAGCCAAGGAGCGCGGGCGCGCTCGTCGGGATCCGCCTCGGCAACCCACCAACGCGAAGCGACGGTAAGCCCCACGATCAGCGCTCCAAGAACAACGACCGAAGCGATCATCGCCACGTCATTAGCACCCGTATCCGGCAACGCCATGTATTCCGGCAATGCCAGCCAACCCGGGGCAAGCACCATCGCGACGCCTTCCAATACGCTATGCGACAGTCCGCGAATCAGATGCGAGCGCTCCGCTCGCGCCATCTGACGAATGAACGACACCACGATCAGCACGACCAGCAGTCCGCCGACGCCGGCGAACCATGCAATCAGCCGCGACATCCGCGGATCGGACGCGGCCACTCCGGACGCGACCACTCTGGCAACACCGCCGTCACCAAGCGCGGACAGCGCATTCGCCAGCACATCCGTACCTGCGAACACCAGCGATGCGGCACCGAGCAGCACGGCGGCCACATGCCCCGCCATGCCGTCGCGCAGCGGCGAGCACACCACGAACACGGCCATGAGCACTACGAGCCATGCGCCGATGCCGATCAGGCCGGCACCGCCGGCGGCCAACACGGCAAACGGCATCAACGCGACAATGGACAGCGCCGTGGCGTATCCGCTGGAAAACGGCGCACGCGCTCCGCCGACCTTCGCCATGTCAGCCGTTTGCAAATCCGTGTCATGCGCCATGTTCGCTCCTTGCATCGCCTCGTCATCACCAACGCTCCGCGCCAGCGAATCCGCCCTTCGGCGATTCGCGCGCGTCACTTGGGTCCATCCTATCGTCAATGCCGCCATGCACCGCGCAGCCGACTCGCCGCGCAACCGACTCGCCAAACCGCAACCAGCGTAGCCGCCAACCGCAACAGACCGCCGCAACCAATCCCCGCCAGCCGCCACCAGCCGCGCCAGTGTCGCGCAACCAGCCCCACACCACCGCCGTGCGACCAAGCCGCAGCAGTCAGCTTTCACCTCGCATTTGTGTCCATATCGTGCGCATACAATGAACCGAAATCAACGAACCCGTTACCATACGGGCGTATCGTGATTCCGCAGGACTATCAGGGGGCGAACAGTGACGGATCTTACGCTGATGACATTTGCCAGTGATCCCGCGACCGTACTGCCCTCGCTCGCGCTGCTGTCGCATCGGGTGCGCGTTTTGCCGATGGATGCGGCCAGCCTCGTCAAAATGCCGGAGAACACCATTCTGTTTCTTGACGCACGAGACGATCTGGCCACCGCCAAGACCCTGTGCCGGCTGATTCACGCGTCCGGCCTGTCGACCCCCATCGTGCTGATACTGACCGAAGGCGGATTCACGGTGGTCAATTCGCAGTGGGGCATCGCCGATGTCGTGGTGTCCACCGCGTCGCCAGCCGAGGTGGAGGGGCGACTGCGGCTCGTTTCCGAACGCGGCAACGCTCCTTCGATGCCGGCGTCTGGCAGGGTCGGCGGCGATGCGCGCGTCTCCACGGAGGACGGGCAGATCCGCTCGGGCAATCTGGTGGTTGACACCAACGGATACACCGCGTCGCTGCGCGGCAGGCCGATCGATCTGGCATACAAGGAGTTCGAGCTGCTCAAGTATCTCGTGCAGCATCCCGGCCGCGTGTTCACCCGCGCCCAGCTGCTGCAGGAGGTGTGGGGATACGACTATTACGGCGGCACGCGCACCGTCGACGTGCACATCCGGCGTCTGCGCGCCAAGCTGGGCGGCGAATACGAGCATCTCATCGGCACAGTCCGCAATGTGGGATACCGCTTCGATCCGCCGGAAAGCAACATGGCTGACGCGGCAGCCGATGCCGATGCAACGGCACATGCACACGCGGCGAACGCGACAGCCGGCGATCCCGGCTCCGATGCCGCCGCGAACGTGACCGGAGCATAACCATCCCGCCGCTGCACCCCATACACACCCATGCCCAGAGAAACCAAACGCGCCCGACTCGAACGGATGCACAGCGAATACGCACTGCTGTGCGAGCTGTATCCGGCGCCGAAATGCGCGCTCGATTTCCGCTCCCCCTGGCAGTTGCTGGTCGCCACGGTGCTCAGCGCGCAGACCACCGACAAGCGCGTCAATTCGGTCACACCGGAGCTGTTCGCCGAGTTTCCCGATGCGGCTTCGCTGGGTGCGGCCGCTGGCGAGCGGGTTGAGGACATCATTCATCCGCTGGGCTTCTTCCGCGGCAAGGCGCGCAATATCATCGCGTTGTCGGCCGCGTTGACGCAACGCTACGGCGGCGAGGTGCCGCAATCGATGGATGCGCTGACGTCGCTTCCCGGCGTCGGTCGGAAGACCGCGAACGTGGTGCTCGGCAACGCGTTCCATATTCCGGGATTTCCGGTGGACACGCATGTGATGCGGCTGACCGGGCGGCTGCGATGGCGTGACGATTGGCGCGATGTGCACCCGGATCCGGTGCGCATCGAACGGGAGATCACCGCCTGCTTTCCGCCCGAGGAGTGGACGGATCTGTCCCACAGGCTGATATTGCATGGTCGGGCGGTATGCCATGCGCGCAAGCCCGACTGCGCGGCGTGTCCGCTGAGCGACACCTGCCCGTCGGCGGCGTGAGCAGCGGCGGGACGCGGCGCGGCGGGACGGCGGCGCGAACCGCGGCATGGATCACCGTACAAACCGCAGCATAAACCACGGCCGCATGCGAGGCACGCAAGCACAGTCAACCATCAGGCATCCGTTTATACTGGTGACCATGCATAGGAAGCACAGCAGCGCGCTGATCAGCTGGCTGATTTTCACGGCGGTTCTCGTGGCGTTGTCCGCCATCGTATGGGTGGGATGGTCGCTGGCGAATCATCGCAGCATCATTCCGCAGTCGCCCGATTCGTACTCCGTCCAGTCGGACAGCGCGATCACCGTGGGGCTGAAAGGCTCACCGCAGTCGCTCGACATCCGCTCGAACGGCGATCAGGAGATCGAACGCGCCCTGATCGGCAACGTGTACGAGACGCTGGTGAGCCGAAGCGAGGACAATACGCTTGAACCGGGGCTTGCGCAACGCTGGGAGATTTCCAAGGACGGGCTGACGTACACGTTCACGCTGCGTGAGGGAACCAGCTTCTCGAATGGCGACAATCTCGATGCATCCGACGTGATTCTCTCGCTGCAGCAGCTCGTCAAGCGCCAGTACATCGGCGCGGACGCGCTCAAGGATCTCAAAAGCGTGTCGAATCCCGATGCGCGCACGGTGGTCATCACCCTGTCCAAACCCAATCCGCAGCTGCTGCGCGCGCTGAGCGGCCGCGCCGGCATCATCTATGACGCCGACGTCACGCTGTCGTACGAATCCAAGGCGCTCGGCTCCGGCCCGTTCGTCGTCACCGGATTCGAGAAGGGATCGACGATCTCGCTGGAGCGCAACGAGCGTTATTGGGGCACGGCGGCGAAGACCGGACACATCACCCTGCGCTACTACGGCGACGACAAGCAGCTGTCCAAGGCGCTCACCGACGGCACGGTGAACGTGGCGTTCGGTCTGCCCGGAGCGACCGCGCAGTCGCTTGGCAAGGCCAATCCGGGACTCACCGTCGAATCGGGAACCACCACCACGAACGTGATGCTGGCGCTCAACAACTCCACCGACTCGATCTTCTCCGACCAGCAGGCCCGTCAGGTCATCCGCCACGCGGTGGACAACGCGTCGATCGCCAAATCCCAGCCCGACGCGGCCAAGGCGCTTGGCGGACCGATCGGACCGCTGTCGCCGGGATACGAGGATCTGACCGGCCTGTTCCCGTTCGACCAGAACAAGGCCGTGTCGATGATCTACTACTTCGCGGGCGCCGCCGGCTATTTCGGTACGCTCGACTTCGTGGTGCCGCAGCGCTATGCGGCCATCGGCAATACCGTCACCGAGCAGCTGCAGGCGGTCGGCCTGAGCGTGAACATGGAAACGGTCGATGATGCGACTGCCGCGAAACGGCTGAAAAGCGGCGACTACACGCTGATGGTCACCACCGATGCGATCGTCGGCGACGCAAGCGTGTTCGGCTCGTCGAACAATCTGCTGCACTACAACAGCGGCGAGGCGCAGCAGGCGTGGAAGGCAGCCGAAGCCGCGACGAACGACGATGACTATCGCAGCAGGCTCGCGGCGTACGCGAAGATCGTCAGTCAGGATGCGGCGAGCGACTGGCTGTATGCGGAGCGCGCCTGGGTGGCGGCCGATTCCAAGATCAGCGGATATCCGAAGAATCTGACCGACGAGCGACTGCCGCTGGCCAATCTGCAGATCTGATACGGCGGCGATGCGGCGGTGATGATGCGGCGATGATGCGGCGATGATGCCGGGCGATGCGGCCGCCCGCCCTTGTCAGCTTACGCGCATAAAATCGCGCGTATGAGTGAGAGCACCATCATCAACGCAAACCTGACCCCTCTGCCCGACAAGGTCGGCGTGGACGGTCTGGAAGACAAGTGGCGCGCCGTCTGGGACGAGGACGGCACCTACAAGTTCCGCGACACGCGCGACCGCAAGGCCGTGTACTCGATCGACACCCCGCCGCCCACCGTCTCCGGCCATCTGCACGTCGGCCATGTGTTCAGCTACACGCATACCGACGTGATCGCCCGCTACAAGCGCATGCGCGGCTTCGACGTGTTCTACCCGATGGGCTGGGACGACAACGGCCTGCCCACCGAGCGCCGCGTGCAGAACTACTACGGCGTGCGCGTCGACACGTCCCTCAAGTACGATCCCGATTTCAAGCCGCCGTTCGAGGGCACCGACGGCAAGAAGATCGACGCCAAGGATCAGGTGCCGATCAGCCGCAAGAACTTCATCGAACTGTGCGAGCAGCTCACCGCCAAGGACGAGAAGCAGTTCGAGGCGCTGTGGCGTTCGCTGGGCCTGTCGATCGACTGGTCGCAGACCTACCACACCATCGGCGAGCATCCGCAGCGCGTGGCGCAGAAGGCGTTCCTGCGCAACCTCGCGCGCGGCGAGGCCTACCAGCAGGACGCGCCCGGTCTGTGGGACGTGACGTTCCAGACCGCCGTGGCGCAGGCCGAGCTTGAGTCGCGCGAATACCCCGGCTTCTATCACAAGGTGGCGTTCCGCTTCGAGGACGGCACCCCGATCTACATCGAGACGACCCGCCCCGAGCTGCTGGCCGCCTGCACCTCGCTGATCGCCAACCCCGACGACGAGCGCTACAAGCAGTACTTCGGCCAGTACGTCTACTCGCCGCTGTTCAAGGTGAAGGTGCCGATTCTGGCGCATCCGGCCGCCGAAATGGACAAGGGCGCCGGCATCGCCATGTGCTGCACCTTCGGCGACGTGACCGACGTCGAATGGTGGCGTGATCTCAAGCTGCCGACCCGACCGATCATTCAGCGCAACGGCCGCATCATCATGTCGGTTCCGGATTGGATCACCGATGAGGGCGGCAAGGCGATCTTCGAGGAGACCGAGGGCAAGACCACGTTCTCCGCCCGCAAGATCATCGTCGACCACCTGCGCGAATCGGGCGATCTGGATGGCGAGCCGACGCCGACCAAGCGTATGACGAACTTCTACGAGAAGGGCGACAAGCCGCTCGAGATCGTCACATCCCGCCAGTGGTACCTGAAGAACGGCGGCACCGACGCAGCACTCAACGCGCAGCTGATCGAACGCGGCAAGGAGCTGAACTTCCATCCCGACTTCATGCGCGTGCGCTACGAGAACTGGGTGCACGGCCTCAACGGCGACTGGCTGATCTCCCGCCAGCGCTTCTTCGGCGTGCCGTTCCCGCTGTGGTATCCGGTGAAGGAGGACGGCTCGGCCGACTATGATCATCCGATCACGCCGCGCGAGGATCAGCTGCCGATCGACCCGACCAACGACGTGCCGGACGGCTTCACCGAGGATCAGCGTGACGTGCCCGGCGGCTTCACCGCCGAGCAGGACATCATGGACACGTGGGCGACCTCGTCGCTCACCCCGCAGATCGTGACCCGCTGGGAGGAGCCCGGCGAGGAGAACCAGGCGCTGTTCAAGGCCACGTTCCCGATGGATCTGCGCCCGCAGGGTCAGGACATCATCCGCACCTGGCTGTTCAGCACCGTCGATCGCGCGCATCTGGAGAACCACTGCCTGCCGTGGGCGCATGCCACGCTGTCCGGCTGGATTCTCGACCCCGATCACAAGAAGATGTCGAAGTCGAAGGGCAACGTCGTCGTGCCGGACAAGCCGATCAAGCAGTTCGGTGCCGACGCGGTGCGCTACTGGGCCGCGGCCGCACGACTCGGTCTCGATGCCACCTACGACGAGGGCCAGATGAAGATCGGCCGCCGCCTCGCGATCAAGCTGCTCAACGCGACCAAGTTCGCGCTGGCGATCGGCCGCGAGGACGAGAACCATCACGTGGGTGCCGCCGCCACTGCCGAATGGAATCCTGCCGATGTGACCGAGCCGCTCGATCGTGCGGCGATGGCCAAGCTGGCTCTGGTGGTGCGTCAGGCGACCGACGCGCTGGAGGCCTATGAGCATTCCAAGGCGCTGGAGGTCATCGAAAGCTACTTCTGGCAGTTCTGCGACGACTACATCGAACTGGTGAAGAACCGCGCCTACGGCACTGCGGACGCGCACGGCAAAGTGCCGTCAGAGGCGGCCGTGAAGTCCGCGCGCACCGCGCTGGGACTCGGCCTTGACGCCTTCGCACGCCTGCTGGCGCCGTATCTGCCGTTCGCCACCGAAGAGGTGTGGAGCTGGATGCATGCCGATGCCGGTTCCGTGCACCGCGCCGCATGGCCCACGCCCGAGCCCTACGTGCAGGCCGCGTCCGGCGTCTCCCCGGAGACGCTCGCCTGGGCAGGCAAGGCCGTCGAGCAGCTGCGCAAGATCAAGTCCGAGGCGAAGGTCTCGATGAAGACGCCGATCCTGTCGGTGGCGCTGTCCGCCGCCAAGGAAGGCGTTGACGCGATTCGCTCCGCCATCGACGACATCGCGCAGGCCGGTCGTGTGGTCGGCAAGTTCGATCTCAACGAGAAGCACGCCGAGGAGGCTGCGGCCGATGCGGGTGCTGCCGATGCCGGCGCAGGAGCGGGCGTTGGTGCTGGTGCGGCCGACACCGATGTCGTGTCGATCGACGGCAGCGAGCTCGGTGAGCCGCCTGTTAAGCAGAAGTAAGAATACTTCTGCTTAACAGGCGGCCCTCGCGGCTGCTCCATAGCGGCAGCCGCTCACCTCACCTACGGGAAGCCCACCGGGCTTCCCGCTACACGGCTCGGCCTGTGAAGCAGAAGTAAGGCGCGTGCCTCACCGGAGGCCCTCGCGGCTGCCACAGAGCAGCCGCTCACCTCACCTACGGGAAGCCCACCGGGCTTCCCGCTTAACGGCTCTCCTCCGGCCCCGCAATCAAGGACTCGCCAACGGCGAGACCCAACCCATTCTCGTTCGGCAATCGCCTCACTCGAACCTCGCCTACGGGAAGCCCACCGGGCTTCCCGCTTAACGGCTCGGCCTGTTAAAATCCTTGCGCAAACCAGCTGCTTAGCGCACCCGCTGCTTAGCGCAAGGTTTTCTCGGGATTTACCTTGAGCTCGAGATTCTCTTGCGCTGGGACGCCTCGTAGCGCAAGAGAATCTCGAAATAGCCGTTTTCTTCGAGAAATCCTTGCGCTAATCGCTGTCTCAGCGCAAGGATTTCTCGAACTCAGGCATTGTTTCGAGATTCTCTTGCGCTGAGACGCTGGAAGGCTGTGCCTTATGAAGGTGGTGTCTCATAGCGCAAGGATTTCTCGGGATTCGCCCCAAGTTCGTAAAATCCTTGCGCAAACCCGCTGCTCAGCGCAAGGATTTCTCGGAAAAATCCCTGAGTTCGTAAAATCCTTGCGCTAAGCCCTATCCCAGCGCAAGGATTTTACGAGATGGCCCTTCTTTCCGAGAAATCCTTGCGCTAACGGAAACGGGACACAGGACACGGGATCGCCTTGTGACTAACTGTATGACGATGTTCCGCGTGCGGGGCGGCGTTACGAGGGTGATGCTTCTCTCGCTGCCCTGTTCCTTCGCCTGCGCAACGTCTCGGACGAGATCCCCAGACTCTGCGCGACCGAGGCCACGGCCCTCGTCTCCGACGAATGATTCGCACGCGACTCCTCCAGAAGCCTGAGCGCCTTCGCGTAACTCCTCCGTATAACGTGTCCTTCGATTCATGTTCCGGGTCTTCCATCAATGAGGTGAGACACGGAACAACAACCAGGCCACATCAATGGTCGGGGATGATACGCCCGTGGACGCCAGTGGATGGTCGCCTGTGGATTGTCACGCGGCGTGAAAAACGGGCAAAACGTCGTCGCGTGGCAAGTCGGGCTGTCATCAATCTGTTGTCGATCTGTCACGCGGCATCGAAATAGTCGTTTTTTGCGTCGCGTGACAGGATGCAGCGAGTTGCGCGCGTCCATCGCTGAGTCACATGATTGCAGAATGGCGGAATTCCAATGTTTCTTGAACTGGCTCGGTTGAGTGTGCATGTTCGCTCGTGTCACGCGACGCAAAAAACGTCCAAAACGTCGTCGCGTGACAAGCCGGGCTGTCACGCGACGCAAAAACCCGCCTAAAACGCGTCGCGTGGCAGAACGCTCTTGTAGCAAGTGGCGGAATTCCGCCATTATGCGTAGCTGTCTGATCCGGTTGGTTTCGGCAGCTTGTCACGCGACGCAAAAACGCGCGATTATTGCGCCGCGTGACAAGATCCGATGGCGAAGCAGACGGGCACCGGATCAGGGTGGCGCTGAAGCAGGGTGCCGCACAGTACTTGTACATGTATGTTCGTTTGCAACGTGCTGTGGGCAGCGTGGGCAGCGCAGCTCACAACGCGTGCTCACAGCGCATCAACGACGATGAGGAATCGGCTTTCGGCTGAGGGCGACGGCCTGCGCTCGGTCGACGACGTTCCGCTGGATCGCTTCGACGAATCAAGCGCTCCGGCAAGAGCTCCGGCATCGCGCAACGCCTTCACCGCCGCGCCCAGCGTGTCGGCAGCCGAGGAGATCGTCACGGTCTCATCGACCTGCGCGCCGGCATCCGGCGTGAGCAGCGATCGCGAATCGAAACCGTATACGCCGTAGACCAGCGACGGCTGCAACGTCAGCGATGCCGAATCGGAGGAGCCCGCATCAGCAGAAGCCGACGAACCGGCTCCATCTGCATTGCTGCCCGCAGAATCACCCACAGAACCACCAGAGGAACCACCCGCAGAACCGTGGCCACCCTTCTGCGAGTCGGCAGATGAACCGCCATCAGCCGAACCGCTCCCGACGCCGGCAGCGCCGATGCCGCCGGCGTAGCTCATCACATCCTTCATGTCGATCGAACTGGTGTCATCCACCAGACTCGTCAGCTTGCCGGATTGCTGGTCCTTGCGCTGCCGCGCGGCCTCCTTGCTACGAGCCGAGCGATACTCAGCCTGCCGCCGCTGCTCCACCGTGGCGGCGATGCTCGGCGCCCGCACCGCGCCGATGCCGCCCTCGAACGCGGCACCGACACCACCAACGCCGGCTCCACCGCCCGCAGTCGCATCGCCACCACCGACACCGCCGGCATCGCCACCATCGCCACCGTCATCCCCGGCAGCGAACTCGTCACCGAATCGCAACAGCAGCGCATCGATCGCCTGCGCCCGGCCGGTGTGCTCGCTGGCCGTCGCCAACGTGGCCATCGCCGCGTCCACCTGCGCGGTATCGCCTTTGAGATCGGACCGGCTGGCGAAATCGTCGTTCGTCGCCGTGATCGCCTGCTGCTGGAACGCGCCCGCCCCCGCGGTCGTGCCACCGGTCAGTTCGCTCAGATGCGACGTGTACACGTCGGTGTACGCCATCGAATACGGGATCATCGCGCGCGAGAGCTGACCCTGCCCGTCACTGAAGCCGGTGTTGCCCTCGACCGACTCCTCCCCCGCGCGCGTTTTGAGCTCGGCGGCGAGACCTTGCGTGCCACGCTGGCGGATCATGCGGATGATCTCGTCGAGCATGTCGGCGGCACCGGTGTGCCGATGCGCGGCGCTGACCATGTTGACCGCATTCGCCAGATCGCCCACCGCGGTGGCGAGCGGCGTATCTCCGGAGAGCTCGCCTGCGGTGCCCATCAGCGCGGTCATCTGCGTGGACTGGCCGATCGAGCCGGACAGATGCGTGGTGTACGAGCCGACGTAGGCGGCCATGTAGGCGTCGAACGCGCGCTTGTGCGCGGCGGTGCGTTGCGCGATGGTGGTTGTGGCGAGTTCGCGCTCGCGGTCGCGCAATGCGGTCAGTTGGTTGATGAGCGTTGCATTGCGCGGATTCGCAACGCCGGTCGTCGCGTCGGCAAGACCCGCGGCCCGGGTTGCGAGTTCGCTGATGGCGGATTCGTAGTCGGCGGCGTTGTTCGCCGGCACCGCAGCGAACGCGATATCGCTGATGGCGAACTGCTTCGCGCTCACGTAGACGTCCACGGTGAGCACGCTGTCCGACTGGCGCTCGGTCTGGCTGGCAGAACGGCTATCTGATTCACTGCCGGAGTCGCCGCCTGAATTGCCGCCTGCGCCGCCTCCTGCATCGCCGCTTCGGCTGTTCAGTGAACGCCCGACCGCCGCGATCAGCGTATCGGAGCCCTGCTGCGCGACGATGGTGCCGTCGTTGGCGTTGATTTCGGATGCGACCTTGGTCGGTATGGTGAACGCGATCAGCGGCGTCAGATTCGCGGCGGATTCCTGCGCCTGCGCCGAAGCGAAATCGTTGGGCTGCACGGCGATGTGGATACCGACGAGTCCGCTCGCGTTGTTGATGTCGGATGCGCTCACCTCGGGTCCATCAAGGGAATAGGTGACGGTGATCGTCCACGGCAGCGCCTCGCCGCCCTCGGTGGGGATGCGCCGCACGGCTGGTGTTTCTGCTGAAGTCCGGGCTGCGGTCGCAGACGTGCCGGCTGCATTCTTGCCGGCTGTGGTTGCGACGGCGGCGCCGCCGTTGATCGGGGTCAGATACATGACGTTGCGATCGGTGCGATCAGCGCCGGCGCCGGCTCCGGCTGATGCGTCACCGGGCAACGACTGCACCGCAAAGATCTCATTGCCGGGGAACAGGCTCGATGTGCGAGCCTGGCTGCCGCGGGATTCGCCGGTACCGCCCAGCGATGAGATCATGGCAAGCGTGGCGATCATGGCGACGGCGGAAACAGCCTCGTGTCGAATCCGCCGTGCTTTGTCAGCCATGTCACCCCGCCTGATGTCGTATCCATGATCGTTTGATATCAGATAATCTAGCGATCACAGCCGACCGCAAAACGGCGGCAGCACGCGGATTCAGCCGGATTCATCGGCAGTCGCGCCCAAAAACAGACACCAGCCACGTCAGTGTCCAACAACTGGCGCCCAGCGTTCTCAGCTCTCTTGCCCCAGCGTGGGGATCCGGTATTCCTCAACGAACGCATGCCACCCGTCGGGCTTGGGGATGGCTCGCACGGCCTTCATGCTAAAGCCGTAGAGCACGCTCAGCAACGTCACGATGCTGAGAATCACGCCGGCCGTGCGGTAGCCGAACCACTGCATGAACACGCCGCTCAACGCCACGATCACCGGGCTGACGATCATCTCGATCGTGCCCAATCCGGCATTGACCCGCCCCTGCGCGGATTTGCTGACCAGTATGGCCTGGAATCCACCCATCGAAGCGTTTCCGGCAGGCAGAAGCGCCATGCAGACCAGCAGAAACAGGAATCGCATCCACGCATTCGGAGCCAACGTGATGCCCACCGCCGTGACCGTCATCACCGCGAACGCGACCATCGCGATCACTCCGGTCGGAACGTGGGAGACGATTTTGGCCGATACGAGAGAGCCAAAGAACATGCCGATGCCGATCGAGGAATAGATGAAGCCGGCGGACAACGCCCCCTTGCCCTGCTGAACGATGTCGAGAATCGACAGCGTGATCAACGCGTTGAAGCAGCCGAAACCCACGGCGCTCGGCACCAGAGTATGGCGGTTGAACCGCGTGGTCAGCAACCAGCGGAGTCCGGCAAGCGCGTCGGAGACGTACCGATGAACCGGGTGCGATGCCTTGGTATCCTTGTCGGCATTGGCGTTCGCGGCCCGTTCGCTTGGCTCATTGTCGCTGGTGTTGTCGCCGGGCTTGCCGCCATCCGACTTCTTCCAGTAGTTGTGAATACCGAAGCTGCACAGTGTGGCGATGCCGTTGAGCACCATGCATGCCCACACCGGCAGCGCCTTCGAGATTCCCATCAGCAGGCCGCCCAGCGGGCCGCCCGCCACCTCGATCGCAGCGTCGCGACCATTGTTGAGCGAAATGGCGATCGGCAGATCCTCATCCGCCACTACGCCGCGCAGCATCGAATTGGTGGTGCCGCCGAACAGACCGGACCGCACGCCAAGCAGCACGGCGATCACCATCAGCACCGGCAATCCCAGCATATTCGCCTGATACAGACCGGCAATGGCTCCGTAGATCACGAAACCCATCAATCCCTGAATCATCAGCAATCTACGCCGATCAAACGTATCCTGCAGCATTCCGCCGACAAGCATCAGCGCCCCCGCGACCGCCATGGTCACCGCGTTCACGCCGGTCGCCGCAGCCGTGGCGCCTGTGGCCGCCAACACCAGCAAGGGCAGCACGAAACCCAGCAGCGACCCGGAGAGGGCGAACGACGTATCGGCACCCCACCACCATCGGTAATCCGCATTCCGCCAAAGCGAGCGGGCGGAATGCTTCTGCGATTGCGACTCGGCTGATCGTTGCGGCTTGTTCCTCTGATCGTCACCTTGCGTGTCATTCCGCGATTCAGTCATCGAGCTCTTCCTCTCATCACACAGCTTGCACGAACCAGCAGATGCATGGACAACAGCGCATCCTTGCACAATCGTCTATGCCACTGCAGAAAGCCTATCACGCCAGCCCTCGATCAACCCTTCAACGGCACCGATTGCATAAGCACAGCTGACCGGGCTCACTCCAGTGTATTCGCCGTCTGTGGCCACACTGCCACCGGGGCATCCTCGACAGACAGTACGCAATACGCATGAATCACATTGACGGGTAAGCAGAGGGGATGCACCAGTAAGCTTCTCAACGATATGGCGTGGCACATTCGTTTGATTAAGATCATCAATAGAGTCCGCCATTCTCCACTGTTCACGGTTGCTCAGCAACGTATAGCAAGGATAGACGGCTCCATCTGCAGCAACCGTGATCATGTCTTGACCCAAACCGCACCATAGATGACTGTCGTTTGGAGCAAACAGAATTCTCATGGCATCATGTATGCAACCTAGTTTCACTGGATCATGAGAAGTTACACAATGACGGAACAGTTTCTGAGTCTCATTGCGCACAATATTGGCGAATTCTTGTTCCTGCAAACGTTGGCTGGATGTGAATCTGCCTCTCATTGGAGTAAGAATGACCTGTTCAACACAAAAATGTTGCGCTAAGCAATCAACAAGCTCTTCCATCGACAATCCACTTTGATAATGCAATGGAGTATACACACACTCCACCGCCCTAGGATTGATTCCTTGCTCGCGATACTTGCTTACATTACGCTCTATAACCGCAAAAGATCCACGGCCGTTGGTGTATCTACGAGAATTATCATGTATTTCCTGAGGACCATCCACCGAAAAGGTGATGCGCATATTCACTCTACGAATCAGATCGACTAAAACAGGAGAGTATATCGTCATATTGGTAACGCAACCAACAGTTATCTTTCGCCCTGATTCCTCTACCGCTCGAACGACACCACGAATTGCGCGAACATTCATAAACGGCTCTCCACCAAACAGTTTGATATTGGCAATATTGGGATAATCATGTATAGCAATTTCAGTCGACCTATAAGCCACATCCTCGGTCATCCAAAGCGGTTTTTCATGAGAGTATTTTCCGGCTTTGGCAAAACAATATGGACAGGTCAGATTGCAGCCTTCTGAAATGTTCATCACCAACATGCAAGGGTCAAGACAATAGTTGCCGCATGATTGATTATTACTTCGTTTCTTGATTATGTCATTGAAGATGGCATAGTTCTTCTTATCTCGAAATTGCATGGGACACCTTTTTTGATGAGATAGGAGAAAGGTTCGCGAACGAACAACGATCCGTGCGCGAACCTTCAATCATTCACTAGGACCTTCACAGTCAAATCCACAGAACCCTCTTTCAGACTCTGTAGGCTTGATAGAATCCCAATAGTACTTTTCCATCACTTCATCAATCGGCATTATTGCCTCCTTACAATAGATTTATCGCTTCCATCTCCGGAAGCAATTTAATGCTAAACCAATACAGTGCCCATATACAACAGCACCCATCACCCATTGAGGCGATACGCGAGTCGTGCAATATAGACCATCCGACGCAACAGACCTACGCACACAAGCCAGCCCGCGGACATTCCATGCATGGTATGAAATCGGTCACAGAGCATGGACCATGCACCCACGCCTCTATGTTAAAACACAGTCACAAGATTATGCGAGCGGACGTAACAGTAGCAACACATGCAGTTTATATAATAGCATAACAATATGAAGTTGTATATGAGTAAGAAGAAGACAATGCAATAGAAGGTCGTCCATGATTAACGATCAACAGTATAATTATTCAATCGGAGTATTAGACAATGATTCGCTCGTACTTCCAATTCTTGAACATGCTCTTTATACCCGCTTCGGAACTAATACAACAATATGGACAGTCACCAACGGCATCGACGCCATCGACAAATGCACAAGCATTGACACTAAGCCAGATGTATTACTATGCGATATGAGTCTTGAAGGAATAAGCGGAACAGAGACCGCAAAGTCAATACATCAGAACAATGATGCTCTCAGCATCATTGGCATAACTTCATTCAGTTTACATGCTTACTACAAACAGGCAATTGCCTGCGGAATGCAGGCATTGGTAAAGAAGTCCGATGTTGTTGCCGTATGCAATACCGTAGACAAGTTGTTGCATACCGGAATTCCCGAACCCGGATTCGACAATCCGACCGAAGCGCATATACGACTATCGCGCGAAGCTCAATCACTCGCTCTGCTGCTCACCCGCAAAGAGGCACTTATCATAGAACAAGTTACGCACGGCATGAGCAATCAGGACATAGCAGATCAAATGGAAATAAGCATCAATACCGTAAAAACACACTTGAAACACATCTGCTTAAAGCTTGGCGCACGAGATCGCACACAAGCCGCTGTAATCTGGGTTAAGGGATATAAAAATGAATATAATCAAGGTTAGCGACGTATTGGGCAAATCTCGACTCTACTGGCCGATCACTGTTAGCTGGCTTCTTACTGTATCATTGTCAACTATAATCACCGTCAGCTCGGCAAATGATCTTACTCCTTTAGGATGGATGTATTGCATTAGTATGACGTTATTAGCCCTGACAATACCAATCCACCCACTTCGTCTTGCTGGCACAGCGCTGACGCTGGATTTCATCTTCACTTTTGTTCCGAATGATACAGCACCTTTTATGTTTCCAAGTATATGGCTTTTCTCTGGCCACTATAGGGTATTCATATAAGAAAAAATTCCAGTTAATAAGCCTTCTATCATTAAGCCTCGCATCATTGTTCATCCCCCTATTTCTTCCATTATCATCACTCACTCTCGGCAATACCATTACTGCATCCTGCACTTATATACTTGCCTCTGTATCAGGCTACCTCTATAGACAGCAGCAAAGGCAGCATCGCCTACAAATCGCAGAGCAGAAAGCCGTGAATCTCGCTACACGGAATAATATTGCCATAGCCCTGCACGATTCGTTAAGTGGCCACCTCTCCTATGTAGCTCTTAAATCACAACAGCGCATGGACGACCCGTCCACAACTGAGAGCGATCGCTCAATTTGGCTTGATATTTATAATCAGACACGCTATTCGCTCGACGCAATGCACACTATTATCGATGTTCTTAACGGAAAAGAACAATATAGTGGTCAAACTATTTCCACACTCATTAATACGTTGATCACTGAAAACAATAGTATAATACACAACCTTGGCATAAAAGGTCAGACTCTCATCCATTTAACAACAGATCACCCAGCAAAGCATCCATCTTGCATTGAAGCTATAAGCCTTCTTGAGGAGTTATACTCCAATATAGTCAGACACTGCCATAAGGGAAGCACGTATCTTATGACCGTATCAGTAGATCTACATTGCATTACAATCACTCAAATCGATGACGAACGTCATCCAAATCAAATAACAGGACTGAAACACCACGGCTATGGGCTGCAGACTCACAAAAAACGCATAACAGAATTAGGCGGCACCATGTCATACTCAGACAATGAGCATGACGGATGGAGCCTACAGGCAAGGATTCCTCTCGCCATGCATTGATTATGTTCACTTCTTCCCACAAAACCACTGCATCCAAAGCGGGCACGTCTTATCTTTGACCTCAGAATAATGCTCCGGATTCACGACTGACGTCACGTAGCCTTTATTCGTTGCAGTCGAAACAAACAGCACCCAAATTATTGTCAGACATGCCATTAACCGCATCAACAGCCCCCCATCACATGGACGCAGCACTTGAACCCGGCGCGTCAATCGAACACCGTATTCGAATGATGTCAGAATCGATGACGACATTCATCCGGCACCATCATCCATTCGAGCGAAGGGTGTGTCACGGCTTCCCCACAATTCAAGACACGCGCAGCGCCTTATGCCGCAAGGGCATACAACAGACAGAGCGCGCAATCGCACGTTGTCACGCGAACACGTCGAGCACGCCGGGGTCGCCGCCGGCGTCGGCGATGCGCTGGTGACGCTTCTTCGCCTCGCTCACCACGAACTCGCGGTACATCTCGGCGATGTCGGGGTCGAGGCCGGCGGCCACCGCGATGCGATGCAGCCGTTCGATCTGATAGTCCTCTCGCTTGTAGTCGGCCGGGGCGAAACCGGCGCGCGCCTTGAGCACGCCCACCTGGGACGTGTATTTGAACCGTTCCGCCAGCAGCGACACAATCGCCGTGTCCACATTGTCGATGGACTGACGCAACGCGGTGATCTTCGCCACGATCAGCGCGGTCTGCGGGTCGGCAGCCGCCGCGGCCGCATCGATCACCGTCTCGGACTCGCTGCCGGAATACGCACCGGGCGCATGCGGCTCGCGGGATGCTGGCACATCCGCCGGATTCGGCCGCTCAGACCAATCGGCGCCGCCCTCTGTAGCGCTGCTGTTCTCGGATTCGCTCATGGTGTCCAGACTATCACCATCACCGCAGCCGCCCTCGCACGGTTCCAGCCAAGGTTACCCAGACCGGTGGCAGTTGCGGCAACAAGGTGCAGAAGGTAGCAAAAGGTCACAGAAGAATGGGATCACGCCCATTTCTGTCGCCATCTGATGTGACTGATCACACGACATCACGTGGCTGGACGCACAGCCACGCAAATGAAAATGCGGGCTTTCCGCGATCATGTGGCTGTGGCGGTGATGTGGTGGCGATGCCGTTGACGAGCATTCGCCGACACCGAGCGCAGGTATGACAGCCCGGCGTGCGCCCGCGCCATGTGGTCACGATCCACAAATCTTGGCACGCCAGCAGCAAGAATGGATAGGACGATTCGGACCGACGCGGTCGGACTGCGGACGTACGCCGAAATGATCGCACTGCCTTGCCACATCCCAATCACACGAGCCGCGCATAGCCGTGCGACGCATACAACGCACCCTCAGGTCTTCCCGTTCCGCGCTCTATCTCGAAACTGAGAGGCTGATTGTGAGCTCCGCGGTAGTCTATCTCGAAACTGAGAGGCTACACAAACCCATGACAGGCACGGAATCAAGCCGAAAACGGCACAACCACCATGAACTATCAGTCGAGGCCAGCCTCTCAGTTTTGAGATAGACTACCGCAATCCGCGAAATCAGCCTCTCAGTTTCGAGATAGCCGAACCAACGTGTTGCACCATAAGCTCGTGCACCATAGCGAACCACAAGCTCGTTGGTGAATGGAAGAACCATAGCATTACGCTAAGTGGCGTTTCTACTCGGAAGTCCCTACTCGGGCATCCCTACTCGGACACCCCTCCTGTATCTCCATCGCTTGTGCTTCCTTGGCGCAAGTTTTTCGGGAAGTTCCTTGAGTCCGTGGAATCTTTGCGCTAAATGGCGGTGCCTGAGTGGCACCTCTCTGGCATCCTTCTCGTCCCTTCCTGATGTCCCACCATCTAACCCACAACAACAAGCCCTGAATTGGTTACCCCTTAGGCCTGCTCCGCAGTCCAGCTGGCCGCACTTGCGGACGAGCTACGCGCGCATTCCACTAGTGGCTCGTCTCTTAATCGGCTACTGTTTCTCCCTAGTCAGATTCGCTGTCCGCCCCCTCATCAGAGGGGGCCAACACCACTCAGGGTTTACGAGCAGATCAACTGGAGCACAACATAACAGACAGCATGACGCAGACTGTTACGGCTCGCCCGTTTCAAAGCCACGCCGTTCACGCCATGACGGCGATGTGGTGGAACTCGGGGGTGTGATGTCCGAGCAGCGGATCGATGCCGACACAGCGCTCGGCGAAGACACGCATCCGTCTCACGCCTTCGCGTAGTTCGTCGGCATCACCGGCGTACGACAGGCGCACGAATCCGGCGCCTTCGGCACCGAATGCCTCTCCCGGCACCACGGCGACGCCGCACTCGTCCAGCAGGCGACGCGCGAAATCCTGCGAGCCGAGCCCGGTGGCGCGCACATCGGCAAACGCATAGAACGCGCCCTGCGGCGGCACGAGACGCAACGCCTCGCATCCGGCGAACGCATCGATCACAATGCCGCGCTTGGCGCGATACTCCTCGCGCATGGCGGCGACATGATCCTGCGGACCGGTCAACGCGGCGACGGCGGCATACTGGGCGGTCGAATTGACCGACGAATGCATGAGTTCGGCCATCTTCGCGGTCTGTTCGATCACGCGCTCGGGGGCGAGCAGGTAGCCGATGCGCCAACCGGTCATCGCGAACGTCTTCGAGAGGCTTTCGACCACAATCGTGTGCTCGCGCATGCCGGGAGCCGCGGCGATCGAGGGTGCGACAGATTCGGCGGAAGTGGCGGCGGCATCATCAGCTGCATCATCGGCTGCATCATCGACGTCGAAAACGAACGGATGATACACTTCGTCGGAAATCGCCCAGATGCCGTGACGACGGCACACCTCGGCGATGCGCGCCAGCTCGTCGGCCGGCGTGACCGCTCCGGACGGATTGCCGGGCGAGTTGATGATGACGGCGCGCGTGCGCGGCGTGATGGCCGCCTCGATGTCGTCGGCGTTGAGGCGCATGCGGTTCTCCGGGCGCAGCGCGACCGTGACCGGCACGCCGCCGCACATCATCACCTCGGCATCGTACGAAGTGAAGAACGGCGAGGGAATGATGACCTCGTCGCCCGGATCGACCACGGCCTTCAGCGCAAGATACAGGCCGATCGTGGCACCATCCACCGCCTGGATCTCATGGTCGGGATCGTAGTCCAGCCCCTTCACGCGGATGGTGTAGCCGGCAACCGCCTTGCGGAACGATTCGATGCCGAGCACGTTCGTGTAGTGGGTATGGCCTTCTCGAATGGAGCGGCATGCGGCCTCCACGATGTGCGGCGCGGCGGTGGCGCTCGGCTCGCCGACGCACAGCGAGATCGCGTCGGGCCGCTGCTCGACACGATCGAACACGTCGCGAATGCCCGAACGCGGCACGCGCACCGACTGATCGGACAACGCCGGCAGCGACGGCGGCAGCATCGGCTGCATCGCCTGCATACGATCCGAAATCGCCTGAACCATAGCCACACCCTCCTACAAGAATGATAAAGATTTCTGCATTAGCCAAGTTACACAGTAAATATTACGGCAATCATCGACAATATAGTAAAAATAACGATACTGGACTGGGTTGCGAACATATCTTACCGAAGTCGGGCGTCGGCAACGAAGCCGACTAAGCTGGAGACAGAGGACAGGCAGGCCAACACTGGCCAATAAACCGGCCGCAATCCAAGCGGCAGCCAAGGAGGGTATTCATGGCGGAGATTTCACGCGGCAGCGACGGCGGCATCGACGCGACCGACGCGGCCATTCTCGACATGCTGGAGGCAGACGGCAGGGCGACGCTCTCCCAGCTCGCCACCGGGTCAGGATTGTCCGTCTCGGCGGTGCAGTCGCGCGTGCAGAAGCTGGAGAAGCGCGGCATCATCAAGGGGTATCGCGCGGTGATCGACTACGAGCGGCGCGGACTGCCGATCAGCGCGTTCGTATCGGTCACGCCGCTCGACTATTCGCGCGAATCGGAGATACCCGACAAGCTGCACGATCTCGACGGCGTGGTCTCCTGCTATTCGATCGCCGGCGCGCCGAGCTTCATCCTGCTGGTGCGCGTCGCCACGCCAAGCCGGCTGGAGGAGCTGCTCAATCTGATTCATCGCACGGTGCCGGTCAGCACCGAAACCACGGTGATTCTGCAGACGTATTTCTGATCGTCCGCCTTCGATCTGCTTTCAATCCGCCTTCGATCCGCTTCCATTCCACTTTCGATCGTCCGCGTCCAACCGCAAGCAAAAGGAAAGGCCCGCCGAAGCGAGCCTTTCCACCAAGAACCCAAAGCAGAATCTCTGCACAACATCATCGTCGTAACGGTAAGTCCATCCAATGCCCGTTCAACGCAACGATCACTCTGATCATACACTTTTGTGGGCTCTGCTCTTGAGTTTTCTTGGTAGTTCATAATGTACTCCGCCCAGCGCCCGCCACGCAAGCCGAAACGGCGCTTTGTGCGCTTTTTTGCCGAATTGTTCGACCTTGCGCGGTTGGCCCCTCGCAATGATCGATTTTGTATGATTCACCCCGTCGGAATGTGCGGAAATGTGCGAATCAAGCGTCGCATCGGCGTGTCGCAGCGCTCGCCGCACCGAGCCCCGGCACCAATGTGAACGGCGATTGAATTCTTGCGCGCGCCCGCGTCAAACGGCCACCATACCGCATAAAGTAGGTAGTATGGCACAGATATTTGACGCACCCTCAAAGGCGATCCTAAGAAGCCAGATCGCCGAACACATCGCCGAAACCGACAAAAGCGACCGGAGCGAAGCGCGTCCCGACGAGCAGCCTCTGCCCAAGGACCGCTTCTTCGACCGTGAGCTGAGCTGGATCAAGTTCAACCAGCGCGTGCTGGAACTCGCCGAGGACGAGGATCTCCCCATTCTCGAACGCGCCAACTTCGGCGCGATCTTCGCCTCCAACCTGGACGAGTTCTTCATGGTCCGCGTCGCCGGACTCAAGCGCCGCATCGACACGGGCATCGCCGTCCCCTCGGCCGCCGGTCTCAGCCCGCGCCAGCTCATGCGCGCGATCAGCGACCATGTGCACCGTCTGCAGGACGAGCACGCCCACTACATCATCAGCCACATCCTGCCGGCCCTCGCCGACGAGCATGTGATGCTGCTCAACTGGGACAAGCTCACCGGCGCCGAGCAGGAGCGCCTCTCGCGCTACTACCGACAGCAGGTGTTCCCCGTGCTCACCCCGCTCGCCGTGGACCCGGCCCACCCGTTCCCCTACATCTCCGGCAACTCGCTCAACCTCGCGGTGCTAGTCGAGAACCCGACGTCCGGCAAGACGCACTTCGCGCGCGTCAAGATCCCGGGCAACCTCAACCGCTTGGTGCCGGTCGACGACATGACCGACGACGAGACCACCGATGTGCGCTACGGATTCATCACGATGGAGAACCTCATCATCGCGCACCTCGAATCCCTGTTCCCGGGCATGATCATCAAGGAGGCGCGCTCGTTCCGCGTCACCCGCAACGAGGACATCGACGTCGAAGAGGATGACGCCGAGAACCTGCTCAACGCAATGGAGAAGGAGCTGCTGCGTCGTCGCTTCGGACCGCCGATCCGTCTGGAGATCTCCGATCAGACCAGCCCGTTCCTCTCCCAGCTGCTCGCGGACCAGCTGGGCGTCACCCCCGACGAGGTGTACCGTCTGCCCGCGCCGCTCGACATGACGCTGCTGTTCGAGCTGCAGAGCCTCGATCGGCCGGATCTCAAGTACCCGCCGTTCATCCCGACCACGAACCGTCAGATCGCCGAGGTCGAGTCGAGCCGCGCGCAGGACATCTTCGCCGCCATCCGCGAGCGCGACATCCTGCTGCACCATCCCTACGATTCCTTTTCGACGTCGGTTCAGGCGTTTCTTGCGCAGGCTGCGGCGGATCCTAAGGTTCTAGCCATCAAGCAGACCCTGTACCGCACCAGCTCGAACTCGCCGATCATCGACGCGCTGGTCGATGCCGCGCACGCCGGCAAGCAGGTGCTGGCGCTGGTCGAGATCAAGGCGCGTTTCGACGAGGATGCGAACATCATGTGGGCCCGCAAGCTCGAACGCGCAGGCGTGCACGTGGTGTACGGCATCGTCGGCCTCAAGACGCACTGCAAGCTGAGCCTCGTCGTGCGTCAGGAGCAGGACGGTCTGCGCCGCTACTGCCACGTGGGCACCGGCAACTACAACCCGAAGACCGCGCGTCTGTACACCGATCTGGGTCTGCTGACCTGCGATCCCGTGGTCGGCCAGGATCTGACCCGCCTGTTCAACCAGCTGTCCGGCTACGCGCCGAAGTCCAGCTTCCATCGTCTGCTGGTCGCGCCGCGCACGATCCGCACCGGTCTGATTCAGCGCATCCGCCGCGAGGAGGATGCCGCACGCGCCGGCAAGGAGGCGTGGATCAAGATCAAGGTCAACTCGATCGTCGACGAGAAGACCATCGACGCGCTCTACCGCGCATCGCAGGCTGGTGTGAAGATCGACATCATCGAGCGCGGCATCTGCTCGCTCAAGCCGGGCGTTCCGGGGCTTTCCGAGAACATCCGCGTGCATTCGATCCTCGGCCGCTTCCTTGAGCACAGCCGCATCTACGCGTTCTGCAACTCGGATGGCCCGCAGATCGGCGAAGGCCCGATCTCCGGCCCGGAGGTGTGGATCGGTTCGGCTGATCTGATGCACCGCAACCTCGACCGCCGCGTCGAGGCGCTGGTGCGCATCACCGCCCCCGAGCAGATCGATTCGCTCATCAAGTACATCGACATGCAGATGGACGATTCGACGTTCTCCTGGCACATGCAGGCCGACGGCTCCTACGTGCTGCATTCGCGCGACGAGCAGGGCAACCTGCTGGTCGACAGCCAGGAGGTGCTGATCAAGCGTCACACGCGCCGCCGCGCCGCCGCCAACTCCTGATTGCTTCACATAATAAGCAAGCTCAGCCGAGCGAGGCGAGGCTAGCGAGCGAGGCTAGCGAGGTGCATTACACGCCAGACGCGCGTATAATGACTACAATGTAATTGCGTCGATATGATGAAGGCCGATCCCGTGTGGGTCGGCCTTCATCGTCTTTCGGCAAAAAACAACGTAGCTGACGCGCGGCGCAAACATCGAAATGCAGCGCTCGGCATCGGCTGATCGGCGCGACCGACGCGGTTGCAGCACAGTTGCGGCGCGACAACAGCAGCGCGGCATGCGCGAGACAATGCGGCATATTGGTATGCGGCATACTAAAGGGGGATGGGCAACGTGAGGATAGTCGAGGCGGCCGGAGCGATTCTCTACCGGCGCAACTCAAGCTTTCAGGGATGGATGAAATTCTCCGACTACGGGCATACTCCGATCAGCGCGAAACCTCAGGCGGCATTCGACGATCTTGAGGTGTGCGTCGTGCACCGTCCCAAATACGACGATTGGAGCTGGCCGAAGGGGCGTCTGGAGAACAACGAGACGCATCGGCACGCGGCGGTGCGCGAGGTCGGCGAGGAGACCGGCATGCCGGTCGCGCTCGGCCCCTATCTTGGCGAGGTCGAATACCCGCTGGCCGAGGAGGGGCGCAAAACGCGTCATTCCAAGGATCGGACGGTCGACACCAAGCATATCCTCTATTGGATGGCCCAGCCGATCACCGCAGCGGACAGCGCCCGACTGACCGATTCGTTCGGACCGGTGCATCATGCCGACATCGGCGAGATCGATCAGGTGCTGTGGGTGTCCGTGCCGCGCGCCCGGCAGATGCTCACCCATTCCAACGACCGCGACATGCTCGCCCTGTTCGTCGACCGCGTCGAGCAGGGGGCGATCGACAGCAACGTGCTGCTCCTCGTGCGGCACGGCAAGGCGGAACCGCGCAAATCATGGGGCGGCACCGACGCGAAACGGCCGATCACCCCGCATGGCGCCGCCTGCGCCTACGCGCTGCACCGCGAGCTTGCCTGCTTCAATCCGACGCGACTCGTGACATCGCCGTGGCTGCGCTGCCGCCAGACGCTCCAAGGGCTGGCATGGCAGACCGGCCTGCCGATGGTGGACGCCGACGAAATGACCGAGGACGCCTTCGCGCAGGATCAGGACGCTGCCTGGATCGGACTGCGCGATGAGCTGCGTTTCACGCTGCGGCATCATGGAGCGACCGCAGTGTGCATGCATCGGCCGGTCATCGGCGGCATGTTCGAGCATTTGCGCCAGCTGTGCGACTCGCCGGCGAACGCGAAGAAGCTCATCGCATCATCACCCTACATGCCGACCGGCACTGCGGTAGCATTGTTCGTGGTTCAGCGGGCCGACGGCCTGCATATCATCGACATACAGAAGGTTGCGCCACTTGTCTACTAGCTCGTTGCAGTACGGTTCCGGTTCGGTCATCTCCAGTCGCACCGGATTCACGCCCACCGGTTCGCCCCGCCCGTCGCGCCCCGGTCAGCTCGATCCAGGAGTGCTGGGCGGCATTCCCGGCGGCGTCGATCCCGAGATGGTCAGCGAGATGAGTCACGCGTCGGCGGCGGCACTGCTGGATCGGGTGCGGCATAGCGAGGATGCGGCGCTGGTCGACCGTGTGCTTACGCTGGTCGACCGAGAAGGCGTTGACATGATCGCCGAATTGTGGAGCCATGCGCCGGCGGACACGCTGCCGGGCATTCTGTGGCGACTGTATATGCTGCGCTCGTGGATGCGGTCGAATCGCGATCTGATCGCACGGCTGTGGCGCGTCGGCGAGCCGATCGCCACGACTGCGTCGGCGATCGCCGGGGTTGATCAGGCACCGGATGCCGACGACATCGCGCGAACCGCCGATTCGATTCTGACCGGCGCGTTCACCGGTGATTTCGCGGTGGCACTGGAACGCGCAGGCGCGTTCGTTGACGTAGTCGCCTTGGGATTGCGCGCCGAAGGGCAGCATTGGGCCGAGCGCGATGCGACGCGTGCGGCGCGGCTGCTGCACACCTCCGGAAATCTGATGACGACAGGCCATGATTTCCGCCACGGCGCGCAGCTGTGGCGACGCGGCAAGCTCGACTAGCACGCGAACTAGCACGCGAAGTGTCGCAGTGCGATGAGCTGATATACTGAAGTACGCGCCGGGCCATGCATAGCCCCGGGCTCCATTTTCTGCCGCTGCGAGCGGCTTTTGCGCCGACAGGCGCTTTCGTGGTTCGGCGCTTTTCCTTTCCTCGTTGCAGTCCCGCGACCGTTCCATCGTCACCGCGAATCAACCAAGATCAACTAGTGATCTGTCTCGCAAATAGCTGAGTGATGGCGAGTGCAAACAGCGAAGCTGTTTGCAGATGCTGTGCGATCCGACCGGCGATCCGGCAGACTGCGCACGTAGCGCGTCCATGACTGCTGGATCGAGCTGGCCCGCGAAGCAGGACTGAGGGGGGTAGTGAATTCGTCAACGCATTTCTGATACAGGATACTAGTGGCTGCGCTGTGGTACGCAACGCCGCAACGAGCCGGAATCGCGTTGCATCCCACTGGCTTCACACTGACCCGTGGGACGCAACGCGGAACTAGCCCGATTTTGCGTTCCGTCCCACGAAATCACGGCAAATCGTGGGACGCAATGCGGAAATCCCCATGAATCGCATTGCATCCCACTGGATTCGTGGTGATTCGTGGGACGCAACGCAGATTGAAGCCATTATTGCGTTCCGTCCCACCGGGCATCACTCCAAGCCAGCCACGTCACGGATGCCACGC
>NZ_RQSP01000004.1:679-1222 GCF_009078285.1 Bifidobacterium jacchi | reverse complement strand
CCAGAGAACCGCCATTTTCCAACGTTTTCACCTGCATGCCACCTGAACATATCCCGTGATGCCCTGTGAGCCGTGGGACGCAACGCGAAACGAGCCCGCTTTTGCGTTCCATCCCACGAAATCATGGCAAATCGTGGGACGCAACGCAGAAATCCCCCTGAATCGCGTTGCATCCCACAGATCCGTGAAGTGGCCTGATTTTTGTTCCGTCTCTACTGTGTCGTGTCGTTATCGTGTGCGGTGGTTCGTTGCTGAACCGTTGGGAGGGCAGAGGAAGGGCGCTTTTCGAGTAGGATGCCCATCGTCCAAGAAGAACCAAGGAACTTGTGCCAAGCGGCGTCCCTGCTCTGGTGTCCCTGCTCTGGTGTCCCTCCTGCGCCTTTCTCTACCTTTCTCTAGTTCTCTCGCTTGCACTCGCTCGTGTTTCCTCGCTCGTGCTTCCTTTGCGCACTTCCTTTGCGCAAGGATTTTTCGGGATTTGCCCTGAGTTCGTAGAATCCTTGCACTAGGCGGCATCTCAGCGCAAGGATTTTTCGGAATCCT
>NZ_RQSP01000004.1:428-583 GCF_009078285.1 Bifidobacterium jacchi | reverse complement strand
AAATCCTTGCGCTAACGACCCCCTTAGCGCAAGGATTTTACGAGATGGCCGTTTTCCCCGAGAAATTCTTGCGCTAAGCAGCGCCCATCTCTCGTCGCCCTCTGGTGCTTCCTGGTGCTTCCTGGTGCTTCCTGTCTGGTGCTTCCTTTGCGCAA
>NZ_RQSP01000004.1:0-180 GCF_009078285.1 Bifidobacterium jacchi | reverse complement strand
AGCAGCGCCCATCTCTCGTCGCCCTCTGGTGCTTCCTGGTGCTTCCTGTCTGGTGCTTCCTTTGCGCAAGAATTTTTCAGGATTTGCCCGGAGTTCGTAGAATCCTTGCGCTCAGTGGCGTCTTAGCGCAAGGATCTTTCGGAATCCTCCTTGAGTTCGTAGAATCTTTGCGCTAAGCCC
>NZ_RQSP01000003.1:150801-151631 GCF_009078285.1 Bifidobacterium jacchi | reverse complement strand
TTGAGATCGCCGGCGTGGTTGAGCCATTCCACGACGAGGCGTTCCGGGACGATGACAGGCTCGTCGGGCGTGTTCGTGTCCATCAGCCGCCTCCCAACGCGTTGACGAGCGTGTTGTGCTTCGCGTTGTGTCGGTAGCAGCCGGGATCGCCCGTGCTGGTCGCGATCGAGGCCGCGCCCCGGCTCGTGGGCCGGGCGTCCAGGGCTCGGAACCGCGCGTGCTCGGGATGCTCGCATTCGCCGCGCGCCCGGCTGTTGGCCCGGTCGGCGAGACGCTGCGCCTCCGCGTCGAGCACGGCCATGACCTCGGGGGAGCGGCGGTACTCGGTGAACGCGGGCAGATTCAGCCTCACGATGTTCGTGTTCGCCATACCGGTCTCCTATCCCCTAGAATCCGACAGTTCCACGAGCAGGTTCCACCGGGTGGGCGTAAGCCCCCCGTCCACGGGGATGGGGTCGCCTATCACCTGGTAGTCGAGGCCGCGCACCGTGACCCGCGCGCCGCGCAGCGGACGGTACGCCCATGCGCGGGGGAACGCGCAGGTGAGCGCGACCGACACGCCCTCGGGGCGGGTGGAGTCGGTGGCGTTCGCCTGCGCGCCCGGTTTGACGAGCACGTCGGCCACGGTCTGCGACTCCTCCGCCCATATGGGGTTGTTGCCGTCGTCGCGTTCGCCCGTGTCGATGCGCCATGTGACGGTCACCTGTTCGCCGCTCATCATGACGCCGCCTTTCCGGTGGCCATGTCGATGGAACACATGCGCTGCCGGCCGATGCCGAGGAGCCTGCGTTCCGTCTGGTTCGGGTACAGGTCGCCCATCGGGTTCGCGT
>NZ_RQSP01000003.1:150136-150717 GCF_009078285.1 Bifidobacterium jacchi | reverse complement strand
TGTCGGCGGGCAGCAGCCGCCAGTCGGGGCACAGGCCCATGACCACCACGCTCGCGTCCTCCAGCTTCGCCTGCACGTGGGGTCTTTCCCCGTCGGTGAACGCGTGCCACCGGTCGGCGAGGTCGTCCACCGTGGCGAACGGCGGCTTGGCCTGGGTGGATTCCGGATCGGTCTCCTCGTCGGCCATGAGCGTCCTCCTTATCCGATCGCGCCGGACGCCTTGAGACTGGCGATCAGGGCGTTGAGCGTGACCTTCAGGCCCTTCGCGTAGGCGAGCAGCGCGTCATACTCGGCCTTGGTCGGAGCGGCGGCCGCCGCGGCCGGGTCGGCGACGCCCATCGCGTCCACGGCCGCGCCCTTCTTCACGCCGCCGGTGATGTCGATGGGGTTGCCGTCCGAGTCGACGAACACGGCGCTCAGGATGCCGTCGTATGGGGCGATGAATTCGTCTGCCTGCGCTGCGGGCAGTGGCATGATCTTGATGGCCATGTTCCACCGTCCCTACTTGGTGAGGAGCACGAAGCGGTTGATGTCGCGCACGCGGAAGCCGAACTCCATCTCGATGCGCACGGCGAACATGT
>NZ_RQSP01000003.1:123674-150034 GCF_009078285.1 Bifidobacterium jacchi | reverse complement strand
TCTTCTCCCACAGGTTGACCGGCTTGCCGTCGATCGTGATGGTCGACTGGTCGGAAACGCTGGTCTGCAATCCCTGCGGGGTGCCCCACGCGGCGGACGCGAACTCGCCGGCCACGCCCACGATCTCCGGGCGGGCCGGGGGATTGTTGTTCTCTCCGGCGGTCTGAGCGGGCACGTGCACGCCCTTGCTGATGTAGGTGCGGTTGCCGAGCACGGTGCTCACGTCGGCGCCGGACGTGCCGTTCAAAAACAGGGGGCGTCCGTTGTTGTCGGTCGTCTGGCGCAGGATGCTGCGCCCCTGAGGGCTCAAAGCCCAGCCGTCCACGGTTCCGTCCGCGTTGGTCACGGAGTCGTCGGCGTCGTTGAGGCTCTTCCACACGGTCTTGCCGAGCTGCACCTGCGGCGCGTCGGCGAGCGTGTCGAAGTCCGCGCCCGGCTTGTCGCCCAGACCCATGATGGTCTGGTCGATCTTGCGGGCGATCGCGCCGGGCCCCTTGGCGATGATCTGCGCGTACAGGGCGTCGAAGTCGCGGCGGAACTGGTTGGAGAACGGCAGGATGACCGCGATGGTGTAGGGCACCATGTCCTTCTTGGAGAAGCCGACGCCGCTCTTGGGCTTCTCGGCTCCCTCCTGCACCCAGTCCGCGACCGGGTCGCCGGTGATGATGGGCACGCGCACGCCCTTGCCGGGCAGGTTGATCTGCGGGACGAGCTGCATGAACGCGCTCTGGTAGGTTGCGGTCTGCCAGATCTGCGCCTGGGTTTCCGGGGTCAGGTCCAGTCCGCCGGACTGGCGGTTCATGGTCGGATCTGCCATGATGGATGCTCCTTTCGAGCTTGGTTGGAATGATCGGGGTTATGCTGCGGAGGATCTCAGAAGTTGATCCGTTCGAACGCGTGCCGCAGATCGTCCGCGCCCTTGGAGCGCGGTTCCTCGGGTTGCACGGTGCCGTCCGTGGGCGCGGGGATCCCGTTTTTCGGCATCCGGGATTCCACGTACTCGTTGATGGCCTTCGCATGCGACTGCATGGCCTCGAGGCTGTCGCCGACGATGAGATTCGCGGGCAGGCCGGTATCGGCGGCCACCTGCGAGCGCCACTCGGCCGCCTGCTTCTCGGCCTTCAAAGCATCGAGCTCCTTCTGGAGCTTTGCGGTACGCGCCTCGGCCTTCTGCTGTTCGGACATCTGCGACTCCTTGAGCTGTTGCAGCTCGTCGGCGGCCGCCTTGTTGTCCTTCGCACGCTTCTCCCACTCACGCGAATGGGATACGGCCTCGCGGTATTTCGCCTCCCAATCCGTGGACTGCTCGCCGTGCGGCTTCGCGGTGTCCTGCGACTGGTCGGCGTTGCTGTTGGCTTCCTCGGCCATGGTTTTCCTCCTGATGGTTGATATGGGGCCCGTTTCGGGCATGAAAAAACCACCCGTGCGGGTGGCTGTGAACAGAAAAATGGTTATCGGTCACTCGGCTGAGGCCGCGTCGTACCGGTCGATGACGGCGAGCATGTCCGTGAGGAACGCGCGCAGCTCGCTCAGGTCGGGCTTGACCTTCACCGTGACGGACGCGGGTTCAACGGGTTCATCCATGGTTGGCTCCTTATATGAGAAAACCACCCGTGCGGGTGGTCAAGAATGTGATAGACTGGTGGTGAAGCGGATTCCTACTTGGGTTAGTTCACTAGTGTCTGGGCCGCTTCTTTTATTCCCGTTTGAATCTGGTCAATTCTCCGGTCTTGGAATCCCAGAACAGCACTTCGTCGATGTATGGAAAATCCTGTGATTCCATCATCAATTGGATGCTCTCTTTCATGGCCTCGGCGGGGGCTTTGTTGGATTCATTGGAGATCAACAGTTTTGACGTCCCCTTGCCTTCGGCCTTCTTGAATTGGTTTTTGATGGTCTTCTCGGAGTTCCATGAATCCGGGATCTTGAATTCCCACGCGACGTCGTTCAGGTAGGCGTCCGGCGTTTTGATATGGTTCTTGTTGATCTCCTTGATGAATTTCACGTTGAAGCCCTGATCTGTCAGACCTTTGCCGACATTCCATTCCTTGCTGAGAGGCTTTGCCCCCGTTTCCTTGTCGATCGGGCATGGTGTCCCGGCATAGAGCCATTGCCGGTCACGCGTATCCATTTCGGCGGCGATCTGTCGGGCCACCCACTGGTTGAACGTCTTCGGCTCGTCGCCCTCGTATCGGGGCACGAACACGTCCCGGTACGTCTTCCGATATCGTTCCTCGGTCAGAAGGTTCTCAACAGTGGAGCGGCAGGCGCTGTACCGTTCATAGAGACTGTCGGGATCGTATCCCTCGATCTTCGGGTTCTTCTTGTCCCAGCTCGGGATCGGCTCGCAGTCGCAGTCGTTGTGGTAGTCGTTCATGTCGCCGCCCGCGGCTTCGGCGCTCGAGTACACGAAGCCGCGGGATGCGAGCATGATGCAGAACCCGCAGGTCGGCCCCTGCGGCACGCGCGCATACCTCGGTTTGCGCGCGTCGCGACGGCTGGCGCGTTCGATGGTTTCGCGTCCGCCCGCCTTGACCCATTTGTCCATGTTCGCCAGCAGGCCCCTGAGCATCATGTCGGGGTCGGCGGGCGTGCCGTCCTCTTCGTCCCATAGGTGGCCGGCCAACCGGCGTATGGTCCCGCGCATGGCGGTGTCGTCGGGCTGGTAGGTGGCGTCGATGTCCGTTTGGTCCTTGAACCATTTGGCGCGCATCTGCTCGAACCATTCGCCTGCGGCGACGGACCCGACGTCGCCGTATTTGCGGGCGATGGCGGGCACGAGGTCGAGGAGCGCGTCACGCATGCCGGCGGGATCTCCGTAGTACATGTTGTACACGGTCTCGAACGTCCTGCGCAGTTCACGCCTGGCCGCTCTCACCGCCTCCTGCTGCGCCCTGGCGAGTTTGTCCACGTCCTTGCGGTCCGGTGTCCGGCTGCTGTCCGTCATCGCCGCCTCCATCCGCCGGTTGGTTCGCGGGCTGGCTGGCCGCGTTCATGTTGACGAGCCTGTCGAGCACCGCGGCCGCGTTCTGCCGGTTCTTGTCCGACAGGAGACGCGTGATGTCCGTGTCGCTGAATTGGAGTTTCTCGAGGATCACGCGGCTGTTCGCCGTCCACGGGATGGCCTGCACGATCTTGAGGACCGCGTCGGCCACCGCCGCCTGGCTGGGACGTTCCGGGTCACGCCAGTTGACCTTGAGATGGTTCAACGCCTCGTCGCCGGGGCTTGTGCCGTTGAGGATCGCCATGTCGCTGGCGGCCTTGCATAATTGGGCGCCGAACGCCTCGCACGTGTTCCTCGCCTCGATGACCAGTTCCGTCTCGGAGGCGGCGATCGCGTCCGCGCTCGATGGGCCGGAGTCCGTCATTACGCCCAGCTGGGCCATGGGCACGCCGGTCGCGCCGCTGAAGCGGCCGGCCAGGGCGCGCAGCATGTCGGTGTGCGGGGCCATGGTCATCTGCGCGAACTGGCCGATGGACGGCAGCTGCCCGTCCTCGTCGCGGTTGATGACGAGCATCTTCGACAGGGATGCCATCCAACCGGTCAGCGCCTTGCCGTCCGCGCCGACGGGCGGCTCCGCGCCCAGCAGGTAGCGTTGCGGAGAGCTGTAGAATTCGGCGGACACTTCCATGCGCAGCATCGTGCGCACGGCCGTGTCCGTCAGGCTCATGACCTCACGGTTGATGCGGGAGCGGCCGAACGGCCTGTGAAGGTCCTGATGGTAGGCGAGCACGTACACGGGCACGTGCCCCAGCGTGTTCGGAATGCGCTCCATGACCTCGTAGCGTCCTGCGGACAGTCGAATGCGCAGCGTCTCATCGGGCTCGTACAGGACAAGCTCGCGCGGCCGGGCCATGCCGGTGTTCACGGAGTCGACGGTCAGGGAGACGATGGCGAGCGCGCAGCGCAAAGCGTGCGCCGCGTCGTCCCAGATACCTGTCTCGTACAGGGCGGATCGGAAGAACACGGATATGGGCTGGCCTCGCCCTCCGGCCACGTTGACGAAGCTGCACGAGTGGATGAGGGCGCTGCGCGTCGCCTGCAGAAGGATGCTGGCGAAATCGCTCTCGCGCAGCAGTCTGTCCAGGCCGAGCGGATCGATTTCGTCGCCTGTGGTGACGAACCCGTCGAAGCGGATGCGGTTGGCGAGCACGTCCACCGCCTTGGCGGGCCAGCCGACGACCTCGTCGAAGTCGATCATGGTGTCGGGGACGGCGATGCCGAGGTTCTTGATGCGGTTCGCCCCGTTGTAGTAGGCGGCGCGCAATCGATTACGGGTCAGTTTTCGCTGCCATTGGGTGAGCATCGTCTCCCAGTCGGCACGGTACTGGTCGGGCAGGCCGTCCACGGATACGGATTCGAGCTGTGGTATCGGTTCGCTCATAATGCCACCGCCTTCGCCTTCCTGCCGGGATGCCTTTTGGACGTGTATGCGCCGTGCAGTGCGAGGGTGCATGCCTGCAATGGTGAAATGTCCACGTCCGAGCCTTTCTTGTTCCACGCGCTCATGCCGTTGGGACCCAACGGGCGCAGGGTCGCGCCGTTGACGGCCGCGTTCAACTGGGGTTGCTGCTGGGTGTCGAGGTGTTGGAGGGTGCCGGCGTGGATCATGTCGAGCATCCGTCCAGTCGCCGCGCCGAGGTCACGGGTCTGCGTGACCGTGACCTTCACGTGCCGTTTCACCAGGTCCGGGACGATGCTCATGGCCGGCGACTGCGCGTCCACAACCACCGCGCACGTCTTCGGCCAACGCTCCTCAAGCCATTCGACCGCCCACGCGACACCCTGCGTTTTCACGTCCCGGTACTCCTGCAAACCCACATACGCGGTATCATCCCCATGACGGACGGCGACGCCGATGGCCAGCGCCGACCTGTCCGGCGGCATGTCCAGACCGAACGAGACACGCCCCTCCGCGTCCGGCTCGGCGACCGTGCATTCCTCCCATTGCCCGGGGTCGATCGCGGACGCGCTCGTGTCCTCGTCCCAGATGCCGAGCGCCTCGCGGCGGAAATTGTCGACGCCGCCCAATGATTGGCGCAGGCGTTCGATGGCCTTCCCGCTGGTGCGCTTCGGATACGAGGGGTTGGCCTTCGCCCACTGCGCGCGGTCATCAGGGTTGGCGTCCCTGTCGGCGCTGAACTCCACGTACAGCATGCCGTCCACGCCCTTGAGCCCGTCCGCTCGCTTGGCGGCGAACTGTTCGGACGGGTCTCCCGGCTGCGGCGGCGTGCCCATGAACACCAGCAGCGGGTTCGGGCTCACGTTCATCGCGGGCACCATGTCGTTCAACGCCTTCACAGTCAGGATCTGCGCCTCGTCGAACACCTCCGTGTCCACCGCGTCGAAGCCACGGCCGAAGCCCTGCTCGCGCGCGCCGAACATGATCCGGCTCCCGTTCCTGAAGGCGATCTCCTGCTGGCCGTTCGCACGCCGGATGTGGTCCACGTAGCGGGCCATGAGCCTGTTGCGGGCGAAACCGCACATCGTCTGGAATGTCTCATCGCTGGTGCGCGTGCGGTGCGCGGTCCACAACACCTTCAGGTCCTTGCGGCCGGCGCACAGGATGAAGATGGCGGACCCGACCGTGAACGTCTTGCCCACCTGCCGGCAAATCGAAATGACCGCGCCGCCCCCGCCACACGCATAGGTGCCGTCGGCCCGTTTGCCGAACATGAGATAGAGCAGACCCTTCTGCCAAAGGTCATATTCAATGCCCATCCTCGAGGCGGCCTTCTCGATCAACGGGAAATCACTGGAGACGATGCCCGATGGCCGGGAGAGCACGCGCGCCAGCTCAGACAACCGACGCTCCGACATCGCTCACCTCCGTCGTCTCGCTTTCCGTCTCGTCGAACAGGCCGCCGCCGGACTGCGACTCCAGTTCGCGGCACACCGCGATGTACTGGCGCGACAACGCCGGCAGGTCCGACGCCCTTGTCTCCGGATCGTCCAACGCCTTCCTGAGCACGTCGCGCGTATGGCGCAGCACGTCCTCCATGCCGTCGTCCATCATCCGCTCGAACTCGCGCCGGTCAAGCGCCGGCGCCGGCTTCGCCTTCGGCACCGGTTCGATCTTGATGCCCTTGGCCCTGCGCTCACGGCAGGCGAGCACGCGGCACGAGTCGGAGCAGTACTTCGCCCGCGGGCTCATGTTCCTGCCGATGGGCTTGCCGCAACGGGCGCACACACGTGGTTTCGCCATGCTCGCGCCTCCTTGCCGGCCTGTTAACGTTTCGGACCGTTAACGGTGCTAACGGTCGGGGAGAGAAAGGCGCTATGCCCCGGGGTGCGCCACGGAACCATTTGACCCCTAACCCCCCTGGGTCATAGGTCGAGTCGTGTGAACGGGATCGCGGTCGGTCTGGTCTGTGTGCCTTTGCCTTGCCCGTTGAGGATGCGGCTGGCCTCCTCGCGTGCCCATTCGAGGGTGTGTGTGCCTTTGATCTGGTTGCACCATCGGTGTGCGGCGCCGCTGTTGCGGTAGGTGAGCGTGCCGCCTTTGGCGAGCGGGATGGTTTCGTCCACGACGTAGCTCCATGGGTCGGGTGGTTTGAGCGTGTAGTCGATGGGCTGGCCGCAGATGTAGCAGCAGGTGTTGGCTGCCTTGACGCGGGCCCTCATTTGTCGGCGTCTGTGCCCGTTGGCGTAGCGTGGGTTGGTGCGAGTCATTGTCGTCCTCGCTGTAATGACGTGTGGCGGGCGGAGCACATTCGCGACTGGTTTGGACCCGGTTGCGCCCCGATCGGGGAGCCGCCCTTGGAGAAACGACAGCATCATCCTCACGGGTGTATGCGGTCGTTGTTCGATCATTCCCGTTGCATGGTAATGACCAATCTAGTATCAGTATGCGTGACAGTCGCGGGGTTTGTCAAATCGGCTTGCCTGTATCAATCTGCATCACTCCGTCACGGGCGCGTGTGCCGTCGGCTGCGTCGCGCCTTGTCGTATCCGGCGAGGCGGGTGTGCGCCTGCCATACGTCCCAGATGAGGAACACGGGGGCTGTGCCGTCGTGGCCGATGGGTTGGATGATGCCGCGTTTCGCCCATTGGCGTATCGTCGCGGCCTTGATGCTGATGCCCCACGGCTCCAATAGCCTCGACAGTTGGGCGGGGGTGCCCTTCACGCCGCTGACGCGTAGTCTGAGCATGTCCAGCTGGTGGATGTCCTTGATGCGGTATTCGCCGCCGCATGCGGGGCATGGGATGTAGCCGCCGGCGATCTCCTGCTCGTCGGCTCGCAGTTCGGTCGCGCAGGCGGGGCACCAGCCGATCATGCGCACGTCGCTGGGCGGGTCCAGGAGGAGGCGGACGCGGTTGGCGAGCCGATGCGTCTCGTCGGCCAGGAGGGGCAGTTCGGGCAGCGTCTCGTAGCGGGGGAGGTTGGCGAGCACGCCCTTGTACAGGTCGCGCACGGTCATGTGGCGCGTGGGGTGGAGGCGGCCCGCGTGGATGAGTCGGCGGGCGTGCATGGCCATGTCGTCGCGGATCTGGAATGCGGCGAGGTTGAAGGGCAGCATCGCCGTCGAGGCGGGGGATCGTCGTCCGTTGGCGTCGTCGGCGATGCTGGCGTGACGGTCGGCGATCAGGCCGACGGGCCGCCACGAGTCGCGCAGCAGCGTCACGTCGAGCGTGAACCGTCTCATGTCGGGCTGCGGCGTTTCTGCCATATGGCTCCCCTTCCACGGATGATGACCGGACTGTCCGGTTCAGTCGAATGCTGGCGGCTGGATGAACTCGGGCCCGCGTCTCCTCGACGGCGGGTCCTGCGGTCTGGGCGGGGTGATGATGGCCAACACCTCCGCGACCGGCAGTCCGAGCGTTTTGGCGATGTATCCGGTGTCATAGCCCCGCTTGTGCCATTTGAGCACGAGGTCACGCTTCGTCTTGCCGGTCATGCCGGCTCCTTTCCGTTGACTGCACGCCCCGCCCCGGTTTCCAGCCGGTCGGCGAGATCACGCAGACTCCTGTACTGGCTGTTGTTGTTGCCAGGCGTGGACGGGCGGACGATCACGCGACCGTCGGGCAGTCGGATGTGCCAGTGGTGGTTCCGGCCGCGCGTGACCGTGCATCCCGCCTGCTCCAAACGGCGCAGCAGCCCGCGTATGTCACCGCGCCGCGTCACGATTCCTCCAGCAGCTCGCCGATGTCGGTCTCGATGCCCGCAGCGCCGTACATGGCATCGGCGATCATGGTCACGTCCTGCCAGTCGGTCTCGTCGTCGCGGTTCCTCGCCGTGACGGTCAGGTCGAGCGAGTCGAGCGCAACGTCGAGCGCGTCGGCGAGCATGTCGCGAGTGTATATCCTCGCGAGCGTAGGAGCGTTCATCGCGTGTCCTTCCGCTCATACGGGTTGCTGGCCGCGTCCGGCGGAAGGGATGCGGCCAGCCCGGTCTGATAGCAGGTCCACGCGGCGTGAACGCCCTGCCGCCACCCGTCCGCCCACGCCGCCCGGCACGCCATCATCTCGTCCTCGTCGAGGATCGGGGCGAGCTCGACGGCGAGCGTCCTCATCACGTCCGGATCGTTGACGTCGCCCGTATGGTCGTCGCATGGGAACACGCACAGGCCCGCGCGACCGCACGCGTCGAGAAGCTTCCCCGCGAGATCGTCGCTCATCGCGTCGCCTCCAAACCTTGGACGGCTTCGACGGGGAGGGCCTGTGCCGCACGGCATGCGGCCTGAACGCTCTGGCGGGCGATCTCGAGCCAGTGGGAGCGCCGGTAGGGGCTGATCGCGTCGAGATCGTCCGCGTCGATCAGGTCGCACAGGACGCGGGCCGCTGCCTCGACGGCCCGTTCTGGCGGCTCCGGCTCACTGGCGAGCATGATCTCGCGCACACGGCTCAACGCGGCCCGATACCCGGCCTCGAACAGCGGATCCACGCCCGCGTCCGTATCCGGCGTGGTTTCGATTTCACTGGTTTCACTGGTTTCGCTGGTCATGATTGGTTCCTTTCAGGTTCAGATGAGGGTTCGAGCGGCCGATGGGCGGTCGCAGGTCAGGGGGCCGGTCACGCCGTTGGCGCGGGCGAGGCACATGCACGCGTTGATCGCGTTGCGATGCCCCTGCGCGGCGTTGCGCCAGTACTCGGCGTGCAACCGGAACGCGAGATCGGGACGCGAGTCGAGCAGCGGATTCATCGCGAGCCAATCCCCGTACCGGCGCTCGCTGCACGCACGATCCCCGCTCACGACGCGACCTCACGTTCGGCGCGCTGGGTGCCGCGCCGCCACAGGCGATACCATTCGTCCGGGTATCGGGCGCGGGCCAGCGCCTGCGCCTTCTCGGGCAGCAGCAGGGCCGCGTCCTGCGCCTCCGGATCGTCCACGTGCGTGCACAGCCAGTCCACGTCCCGGAGGCGTGCGGCCTTCTCCGCCTCGGGGTCGGGCTGGCCCGGCCTGGGCTTGGCCGGCAGCGGATCGTCGAGCCAATGCTCCCCGTCAAGCCAGTTCGCCGGGGTGAGCGTATAGCCCGGCTCCCGGTTCGGATCGGCGTGATACTGGGCGGCCTTGGCGATCAGCGTCTCGTGGCCGGTCTTGCGTCGGGCGCGTCTCCACGCGGCGAGCGCCTTGCGTTTGCCCTCCTTGCGCGGATAGGTGGCCCAGAACTGCTCGAACGCGATCGGATACTCCTCGTCGGCTGGAACGCTCGGCCCCCGTGAGGGGGTTTGGGGGAGAGAATCCTCGTTAGAGGATTCTTTGGTTCTTGGTTCTTGGTTCTTGGTTAAAGAGTCCTCGCGTGACTCCGGCGTGACGTTCGTATTGTCACAGCGTGACATGCTTGTGACATTCGCATTGTCACGCTGTGACTCAGATGTGACAATAGTATTGTCGCGTTGGCGGCGTTTGCGGTCACGTGCATCCGCTGCCTTCTCCTCGACCTGCTGCCTGCTCGACTGGTAGGTCAGATAGTCGTGGATGCGATATGAGCCGTCGTCCAGACGGTCGAACAGGCCGACCTTGACGAGCGCGGCGAGCTCCTCCTCGGTGGCGTCGAGCTGGTAGAGCACGTCGTCCTCGCTCATCACGCCGTCGTTGAGCACGTCGGAGCAGTAGGAGATCGCCATGCAGTACACGCCGAGCGCGGTCGGGCACACGCGACGCAGCTTCTTGACCTTCGTGTTCGCGTGGAAGCCGTTCGACAGCTTCCCGTATCCCTGACGTGTCATTTGCGGCCTCCTAGCCATCCGATGAAGAACATGAGCGCGAACAATGCGGCCTGGACGATCAGGCCGCTCATTGGTCCGGTCCCAACGGTTCGCCGTGGTTGAGGAGCAGCGCGAACTGGCGGGTGGTGATCATGGTGATGTCGCGACTCCGGCCGACCGTCCTGCTGCCGGTGAGGATGCGGCGTCGCATGGTCTCGTCCCAGTCGAGCAGCATCGCGTCGAGTACGCTGGTGCGCGTGTACGCCATGTGCTGGCCGAGCCGGTGGATGCTGGTCAATCCGACCCGATCCTTCTTCTGCAGGATCCACGGGTAGGGGCTGTCCCAGTTGCCGGCCTCCCGTTCGGCTTCGCGCATGTGCGGGCCCGCGTTCAGGCCGTCGGTCCATTTGCATTCGATCGTGACCGGCTCGCCCCGATAGTAGACGACTCCGATGTCGCCGATGTCCTTGCCGGCGTTGAGGCGGAGACGACGGATGCGCAGGTCGTCGAGCGCCCACTGCAGGTAGGCCTCCATCGCGGACTCCCACCGGGTGCCGTTGTCATGCGCGGTCCTGCGGCTGCGCTTTCGCTTGCGGGTGTCGCTCATCTCGCGTCTCCGGTCCGCTCGTCGGGCGTGACAGTGGGGTCGAGGCTGCGACGCAGGTCGTCGAGCATGACCACCTCGCGGCTCTTCAACGGCTTGGCGAGCATCGTCTCGACCGCCAGCCCCGCGTCCAGTGTGCGCTGGGCGAGTTCCGCGGTGTCGTAGATCGTCTCCGTGATCGCGTCGATGTCCCCCCATTTGGCGGCGTACTCCTTCTTCGTGGCCTGCGTCATGTATTTGCGCACCTGCGCCAAGTATGCGGCGCTGGCTTTCATGATCTGCTGGGCGCGCGGGATCAGCGCCTCCTGCGACCGTTTCACATCACTGGTCATCGTCACTCCTTATTTCTAGAAGCTCGGCTCGCCGCCGGCTGCGGCATTCCATTCCGCATCGCTTCCCGCGTTGCTCGCCCACGGGTCCACGGGCATGCCCTGCGACTGTGCGGCCGGCGCGGCCTGCTGGGGTCCGGCCGCCTGCTGCGACGGCTGGGACTGCTGGCCCTGCTGCTGGGGTTTGTGGAGGAAGCCGAGCGCGTGCGCGTAGCAGCGAAGCTCGCTGCCCTGGCTTCCGTCCTTCTTCTGGTAGAAGCGCTGCGAGAGGAGTCCGGTGACGAGCACCCTCGCGCCCTTGGCCACGTAGGGGAGCTGTCGGGCGGCCGTGGGCGAGCATTCGACCGTGACCCACATCGTGCCCTGATCCACCCATTGGCGCGACGTGTCGAAATACCCCTGGGAGACGCCAACGCTGAACGTGGTCAAGCTGTGCCCGTTTTGGAATGTGCGGGTTTCGGGATCCCGGCCGACGTTGCCGGCGAACGTGACGTTGACCGCCATCACTCACCCTCCTGCTTGAGGCCGCCGGCGAGGTCGGCGAGCACCTTGTCGAGGTCTTCGGCGTCGAGCCCGGCGAGGGATTCGACGGGGTGGCCCACGATCCTCGCGATCGTGTCGCACGCCTCCCTCTCACCGGTCACGCCGATCGACCGGAACGCTTCGAGGATCGTCGCGCGCTGCCCGTCGAGCGGATCCACGGTCGGAGCGTCGGCGTCGCCCGCCGCGTCCGGGGTCGCATCCGGTTCCGCGTCGCCCGCCGCGTCCGGGATCGCATCCGTGTCGGCGTCGATGATGGGGGTTGAGGGGATGACGGGGCGGAGCATGTCACCATAGTCGGGGGTCTCATCGTCCTGGGCGATCGCCTCCCGTGTCTCCACGCTCAACGGCAGGTAGGGTGCGGCGCGGCGGATCACGGTCTTCTTGGCCATGGCCTCGTAGTCGGTGTGCCACGGGCTGGTCTGCTTGCGTGCCGAGGGGCTGCGGCGCATCGCCTGGTTGATCTCGTCCACGGTCATGACCTGCATGTAGTGGCCGCCGTCCTTGAAATTGGCGACCATGTACACGTGGGTGAGCTTGCCGGGCTTGGCGCACGGCACGTGGCGCAGCGTCTCGTCGAGTCCGTACGAGTATTCAAACTCGTCGCCCTCGTGGACGGCGCGCGCGCTGATGTCCCTGATCTGTCCGGAGCGGCGGGCGAGTTCGATGATGCCCCGATACCCGAGGATGAACGTCGCCTCCCGCTGCCCGGTCTGATAGTTCTTATTGCCGAAAGGGAGGATGTACGCCATGCCGAGCCCGTTCACGTTCGACGGTTCCAGACCGAGCGACGTGCAGCGCATGAAGCAGGAGAGCACGCTTTCGACCGTGCATTGCGCCAAAGCGGGCTCCCGGTTGATGGTGCTCACGTACATCTGGTAGAGGCGCTGCGGGTTCATCTCGCGCGGCATGACCGCCGCGATGCGCGACCACGAGCGCTCCAGGAGCCTGCGCATCTGACCGGTCGGGTTCATCTCCTGGAGTTGGCGGCCCTGCGTGGCCTGTGCGATCTGTCCCATGGTTATCGTCCTTCCTTGAGTGTCCTGAATCTGAATGTGCGTCCGTCGCTGGGTTTGACGACGCGCGTGTATCCGTCTCGATGCCAGTGCCGGTAGGTGGCCTCCCATCCCCGGCAGCGGACCCCGGTGCTGTCGCCGATGCGCACGATGAGCGAGTCGCGCAGCACGTCGAGGTCGGCCTTCGCCTTCTCGGCCCGCTCCTTCGCCCGCTCGTATTCGCCCATGAGCTCGGCGAGCTGCGCGTCGTCGTCGCATGTCTCCATGCCGGTGGACGGCTCCGGGTACGCCTTGGCGACGTCCACGCCCTTGAGGCGGGGCATGCGATCGTCGGTGACGAAACGCCAGAACTCCTCGGCGGCCTTGACGACCGTCTTCACGTCCTGCTCGTCCCTGTCGAAACGGATCGCCACCGGCTCAGCCTCGCCGATGTCCGCGTACACGTATCCCCACGTGAACCCGGTGACGGCCATGTAATGCGTGACCTGAGCCATGTAGTAGTCGGGGATGCGCGGATCATTGTCGTCGTCGTGCCAGTCCGTGCGGCCGCGCGCCGCGTTCGCGGTCTTGATCTCGAGGATCCCCCACGAGTCCGTGTCCGGATCGTAGAGCCAGCCGTCGAGGCTGGCGTGCATGGTCGGATGCTGTTTCGACACGACGCTGACGTCGGTGCCGTCGATGACCTTGTATTCCGGGTGGAGGGCGCGGAAGCGCCGGCGCAGCTCCACCTCCAAGGCGTTGCCTTTGATGACGGCCCATTTGCCGCTGATGTCCTCCGGTTCGACGCGACCGGTCTTCTCCAGCCACAGGTCGTACGGGGTGGCGTACGGGTTGAGGCCGAGAATCGTGCCCATATCGGAGCCGCCCACGCCGAGCGTGCGGAATTGCAGCCACGCGTCGCGGCGGCTCGCCTTCGTGGTGCCGGACCCCTTGAACCGGCGCATGGTGAACAGGCCCGTCGAGCGTTGGGCCTGATCCAAGGTGACGCGGCTCACTGCGCTCCCTCCTCGTCATCGTCATCGTCGTACAGGTCGAGATCATCGAGATCGGGGATCATGCCGTCGCCCGTCGCATGCAGATCGTGCAGGAGGTCCACGAGCGTGGACTGGGCTCGCACGGCGAGGTTGAGCGGATACGTGGACGCGCCGGAGACGACGAGCGTGCCGGTCGTGGCGACCAGATGCATGAGCGCGGCGCGCACGTCCTTCTCCGGGTCGAGCCGCGCCGGCACGGCCTCCGACCGCTCCTGCTGCGGCTGCTGCGGTTCCGGCGCGGGCTGCTGCTGCTCCGTCTGCGGCGCAGGCTGCTGTTCCTGCTGGGGCTTGGTCTTCGCTGTGGTGGTCTTCACGGTGGTCTTCGCTGTGGTGGTCATGGTGGTGTTCTCCTTCTTGTCGGTTTCCTCCGACGCCGATGCCGGCTGCGGTTCGTTTGGGGTGGTTTGCGGTTGGTGGTAGGCGAGTCTGGGATCGTGGAGGACGTGCAGGCAGGCGTCGGTGAGACTGGCCGCACCGTTCCCGTCGATCAGCCTCAATGCGGCGTCGGTGACCGCGTCGCCGACCGTGCGTCGTTTGAACGCGACGGATGCGCGTCGATGCTCCCTGGTCAACGCGGCCCACGGGCGGGCGCACAGGTCGATCAGCGTGTCCTCGCGGTAGCGTGGCATCAGCGTGTCCTTTTCTTGTACAGGTACTGTTCTCGGCTCATGGTGTGGACGCGGTCGTATCGTTCGATCTCCTCGCGTCGCCAGCCGCGCACGCGGCCTCCACGGCCGAGCACCGGGGTCGGCGCGTCGCCGCGCAGCACCCGGTTCCGCATCGAGGGGACAGTGATGCCGTAATGCTCGGTCACATCCGCGTATGACAGCAGTGCATCCATCGTGGTATCCTTTCTCTTGTCGATATCTTTCTCTTGTCGATATCCTGTTTCTTTCCTGAGCCCCGGCTGCAACCGGGGCTTTTCCTTATGTGAGACCTGTTCGGCTCGTGGACGGCCACGGAATCGAACCGTGATTCCCGATGTTTGCCACGGCCACATGAAACCGTGAACTGCATGCCGGGGGCCAGCCTGCTCCGCCCTGTACGGCCAACCCCTGTAGGGAAGGATTGGCCGCATGGTTTGAGAATTTTCGGTTATGGTTATTTGGTGTTAACGACTTGTCCTTTGTCGCCGCCCCGACAGGGATATGGGCGATCCCCGTCGGGGCAAGAATCATCGCGCCCCGACCAGGGGTGCGAGCCGCGCGCATGCGACCGGGAGGAGCAGCAGTGTGCCCGCGCCGACCATGATCATGACCGCGATCAGGTTGCCGACCGGATGCGCGCACCCCTGATGCGTGAACAGCCATCCCACGCTTCCGGCGAACGCGAGCAGCAGGGTCAGCCCGGTCAGATACGGGTATCGTTCGACGAATGAGGGTCGCGGCCCATGCGCCTTGTGGTGAACATACGGGAGCCCCGCGGGGGAGCCTTCCAATTGGGTTTGATCGGCCCACGGGCCGCGACGGATGTGATGCCCGCGATGACGATACGATGCGGTGATCATCGCGTCTCCTTTCGATCGGACTGAGTACTGGTGAGATGCCGTTCAAGCCGGGTGACACGCCGCGCCAAAGCGGCCTGAGCGTCGCGCAACGGGTCACGAGACCAGTCGCGGATCACGTCGATGCCGAGCATGAGGAACGCGAACGCACCACAGGCGCAAAGCAGTAGCGCGCCGAGGGCTATGAGCACGATGAGCACGACCATCACTCCGCCTCCCTGCGGGTAGTATTCGGTTCATGGATTGGAATCTGTTCTGGACCGGGTTCGGCGCGGTCGGCGGCCTGTTCGGCACCGTCGCCGGCATCGTCGCCCTCGTCCACACGTGCAAGGCGAACAAGATCGCGCAGCGTGCCAACGAGCTGGCCGAGACGGCCAACCGTGAAGCCGGGACGGCCAACGGCATCGCCGAACACGCGAACCAGATAGCTTTGGACGCCAATGAGGTCGCGGAGCGGGCGCTCCGGGTTGGCGCTGACCAGACCGTATACGATTGGACGGTTCGGGTCGAGGATGACGGTCGAACCATCGTCCTTCGCAACCACTGCGCACATGCTGCTGACGATGTCGCCGTCGCGGTTCGGTCGGGAGACGCAGCAATAGTCGACGCCCGGTTCGACCATGTAGCTGGTTTTCGCGTACTGCGCCTCGACATGTCCCGCACGGTCGAGCAGATCGTCGAACAGCAACGGAAACTCAACCCAGCTTTCCTCCACGGTCTTGCCGTACGGTTCGAGATCGAGGTCCACATATCGTGGGTCAGCGAGCTCGGGATGCACCGAGACCATGTAATCAACGAGACTGTCAGCTGTGAGCGCTAGCCGCTCCATCGAAACGCCGTAACCCATCACGCCTCCTCGCTTCCCGGACTGGCCGTCGCCCGCCCCTTCCGGAGCTCGCGCACCTGCTCGTCCAACTCCTGTATGGTCTGCCGCTGGTTGTCGATCACGGTCATGAGCTGACGGACGAGACCGTCGTCGGCGTCGTTCCGTGCGTCCGGCTTGCGTCTCCCATCGAGCTGCTCGAGCTGTTCGATCGGTGACGAGGCCTTCTCCCAGGTATGTGAAGTCGCGAACAACGGGGACAACGCATCGCCGTCGAGCTCTATGAAGCCGCGATACGTAACGATCGTCTTGCCGAGATTGGCGTAGTATTCCACCACAACCGGCTCATCCCTTGAAATGCCGGGGTAATCAGGCTCGTCGGCGATCAGGGCCAGAAGCCGGGCGAGCATGTCATCGCTCATGGAATTGATGGACACACGAATCATCACGCCACCTCCCTGCGGGTAGTATTCGGTTCATGGATTGGAATCTGTTCTGGACCGGGTTCGGTGCCGTCGGCGGCCTGTTCGGCACCGTCGCCGGCATTGTCGCCCTCGTCCAGACGGGCAAGGCGAACAAGCTCGCCGAGGACGCGAACCGTCTCGCGGAAGAAGCGAACCGCGTCGCCGCTGAATCCCTCAAGGCCGCGCATTCCGCCAATCAGCTGGCAGACCATGCGAACCAGATAGGAGAACACGCGAATCTGATCGCACAACGGGCGTTGGCCGCCGGCCGCGATCAGACCGTCTATCGTTGGGCGGCCGAGTTTGATGCAGATCGGGCCGAACTCGTCATCATCGATGACTGCGGTCTCGACGCACGAGACGTTCATGTCACCGTCCGATTCGAAGGACAGGCAGTAGGGGAAGGCGACGCCTCCCACCTGTCCGCATACGGACAGTTGACGCTCGAAGTGCCGCTCCTTGTCGAGAAGCTTCACGAAGAAGCCGTCTCCCTGAGACGGTCGGGTGCCATCGGCTCGCCGCATGTCAAGGCCGCGATCGGTGTCGTCTGGGTCAGCGAGTTCGGGGTGCACCGCAGTCTGGAAAGCGAGCAGGGCTTCGGCTATACGAAGCGAACGAAGATCCTCACCTGACATCACGCCGCCTCCCTGCCCGCGAGCACCGCAGGCTTCAACACAAACTCATCCTCAAGAAACTCGCAGGGGTCGTATCCGGTCAGTTCAGCGAAGTTTGCAAGATCGGTGATGGAGACCTTCACTTTGCCGTTGAGTCGCCGTGATGCCATGTCGAATGTCTGTCCGGTTTTCTCTGCGTATTCGGAGACGGATATCCCTTGTGAGGCTAGGACCGCCCGTGCCCTGTCAGTGAATCGCGTCTCAAGTGCCGATGTGGCCACGATGTTCCTCCTGTGACGGAATCGCGATGCTTGTTGTCGATGTATATGGGGCGGCGCTCGCCGCCCGGCTTGTGGTTTTCAGAGGATCGCGGCGAGCTGGCCGCTCGCTTCCTCGCTGATCCTGACCTTGGGGCCTTGGCCTCCGCGTCCGATCCTCACCGTCGTGGTGCCGTCCGCGTGGTTGGTGACGACCAGTTGGATCCCGTCCTCCGTTTCGGCGGTGAAGGTCCTCACGGCACCCTCCGTGGTGACTCTGGTCCTGACCTCGGTCCTCTCGATTTCCTGTGCCATCCTGCCTGTCCTTTCCTTGGCTGGTGATTTCCATTATTCGCTTAATTAAGCGAAAGTCAAGTATATACGTCGGTCGGGCGTGTCTTATTTAAGTGGATAGGGCTAAGGTATACAAACTATTGCGTATATAAGCGTTTTACCGCTTAAGTAAGCTAAGATGTAATCATGGGTAGAAACAGCATTGGAGTAAGCGGCTTTGCATTGACTGTAAGCCGAGCCATTAGATCACAGGCGGGGGTGCGCCGCTTGAATCAAAGCGAGTTCGCGCGGCTGATAGGGCGCAGTCCGACCTACGTCAGAGAACGCATCAATGACGAGAAAGAGTGGGCCTTAGGCGACATCGAGCGCATGTGCAAGCTTTGGGGGCTAACCCCGACCCAGCTCATTGAGGGTGCGCCTCGGCTTGATGACGCGGAGCATGATCGTGCTCCGGTGGAGCCTGATTTTCTTACGATGGCGGCGAAGCATGGGGACACGGAGGCCGAGCGTGAGGCTGCGTATCGTGAGGCGCGTGGCACGGATCCCATCGACATCGACGCATGGGCCGACCGGATCAAGGCCGAGGACAAGGTAAACGTCAAGTGATTCATTCGGCCGTGTTCAGATAGGAGAAGGGAAAATGTCAAGAAAGAACCGCAAGCCGATCTATACGCTTTCGCAGGACGAGGCGGAACGTCTTATCGCCGAGGTGAAGAACTCAATAGAGAAGCTGTTTGTCATGCCCGTGGCCGGAGAACGCAACGCCGAATTCCACGTGCTCGGCGACGACGGGGAGAAATTCACCATAGCCGTGTTCAAGGGCGCGATCAACGCCGACCGCCACTCCATGTCCGCTCGAATCACACGGCTCGGCGTGCCCCTGCTGCGGCTGTGCGTGAACGGCTCGACCCACACGAACCCCGACGGCACAAGAATCAGCGGAACCCACTGGCACATCTACAAGGAAGGCGAGGACGACTGGAACGCCCAGGCCGCGGACATCGAATCGCCGGACTTCGTGAACGATACAATAAGGCTGTTGGACAGATTCAACGTCATCCGCAGACCGGACTTCCAGGAGAAACTGATATGAACGCCACCACATCCATCGACGAGCTCATCGCGGAATACGGCGAATGGCTCAAACGCGAATCGTCCGTGCGCAACGTCGGCGAATGGCGCGAGGTCACCCTGCCGTTCCTCGACCGCTCCAACGACGACCTGTGCTTCTACGTCCGCACCACCGACGGAGTCACCTCGTTCACCGACGACGGGTACACGATGGCGTCCTTCGACCTCAACGGCGTCACCATCACCGAATCGAGACGCGAGCGCATCAATCGCCTCGCCCTGCGTTTCGGCGCCGTGGTCGGCGACGACGGGCAGATCACCTTGGAGACCGAGGGAAGCCGGCCGGACGCGATGAACCGTTTCGTGCAGGCGTTGACCGACATCGGCTCCATGCTGGAGACCTCGCAGAAGAGGGTGCTGTCCTATTTCGCCGACGATGTGGCGCTGAAGCTCGATGCATGCCAGGTGTTCTACACTCCGAACGTGGGCATTCGCGGCGTATCCAGCTACGAGCACAGCTTCGACTTCCTGTTCCAGCGCAGCGCCAACCATCCGACCCGGTTCTGCCAGGCTCCGAATCGATTCGACAAGGACGCCGTGAAGGACATCATGTTCGGATGGGATGACACGAAGAAGGATCCCAAGCGCAAGGAGTCCGAACTGATAGTCATCGGCGACGATCGGCAGACGCCGTTGCAGCGCGGCGCGCTTACCGCGTTCCGCAACTACGGCGTGACCGTCATCCCCTACTCCAAATTGGAAGAGAGGGCTCCCGTGGAACTCGCCGCGTAGCTTCGTCCATACGCGAGCCGTCCCGCCCGCTCCTTGCGAGCGCCGGGGCGGCTCTTGTCGTGTCTTGTCTCAGAACAGTGTGGGCTGGTCGGCGACTCCGCGGTGTTCGTGGACTTTGGTGATGGCGGCGTATCTGGTCGTGAGCCGGTTCTTCTCGTCCAGCGACTTTTCCACGCGCATGTCCACGCGGTAGATGTCGTTGGCTCGCATGGCCTCGTCGCCGTCGAGGACGCGTTTCTTGAACCGTTCGTCTTCAAGGGTCACGAACTGGGTCTTGATGCCGTCGGTGATGCGCCATTTGCCGTTCTCCCGGAAGGAGACGTCGAGTGCTTGGATGACGATCTCGACGGTGTCCTCGGTGTGTTCCTTTTCGCCGGGATCGTAATGGGAGATGGCGTCGGCGTCCTCCGTGCCGATCGTCTCGTCGTGCGTGCCGGACTGGAACTGGACGAGATCGATGCCGTCCTCCAGTGTGGGGGCGACGACTCCCTTGACGGCTTTGACGAGCTCCGGGTTCTTCAATGCTTCCATGGACGCTTTCAACCCGCGTATCTTCGTGCCGTCCGGGAATGTGATGTCCACGAGGTCGAGGCCGTTCTCGTCCTTGCCGGCGTCCGTTTTCTTCGTCGGCTTGATGTTTCTGGAGAATCGTTTGGCGAGTTTTATCACGCCGAAATATATGCCCATGAGGCCGGAGGCGTTGACTATCGCGGTCACGCCGTCCCCGGTGAGGATGCCTTCGGCCTCGGTGGCGAGGTGGAGGAGCAGGTCGATGGTGAAGGAGCCCTCGCGGGTCGCCTGCGCGTTGAGGTGCACGCGGGCCTCGGGGGCCACGTCCTTCTGCAGGATGTCGAACGCCTTGGCGAGGGACAGGAGCGCGGGGGCGAGCTGCTTCACGTCCATCTCGTGCATGTCCAGCGCCTCGCCGGCGTAGCGCACGTACAGGGTATCAGCGCTGTCTTCGTCGTGGGTGTTGGCGGACGTGTTCTCCAAGGGGGTGCTTGTGCGGGCCATTTTCTTCTCCTTTGCCGTCCATTCAACTCTGCGGTGTGGTCGTCGGCGTGTCCTGTCCGCTGCGGCTTGACCAACATACATAACTGTGCTATATTAGTTATGTCGGCAAAACAGAACAGCGAAAGGAGGTGATGCGGTTGAGATGGGATGTGGTCTCGGTCGTTCTCACGGCGGCGATGTTCCTGCTCCAGCTGATTGATTTCATCATCGACAAGCTCGACAGGCGGCGCAGACCGAAGCATCGGCGCACCAAGAAGTAGAGTCCGGGGGATTCCAGATATCCGTAGTATCCAGAATCCCCCTCCATCCCATCTTCCCGCAATCATCATGAAAAGCAAAATCAATGCGATATCCAGCATGATGCTGGGAGTGGCCACGGCATGCGGCGCGTTCGCCGGCTTCGACCCGCGGGCGCTGGCCGTCATGGCCATCGCCACCGGCTTCCTCGGCCTCATGGCCGGCTTCACGGGAAAGGTCGGGAAAGATGACTGAGCGGTATCTGAGCCTCAAGGAGGTCGGCGAGCGCCTCGGCGTGAAGAATCCGGCGGCGAGGGGCTATCGTCTGCCGGAGCCCGACGTGCTGGTGGGGACGACGCGCGGCTGGCGGCCGGAGACGATCGACGCGTGGAACGCGGCGCGTCCCGGTCGTGGGGTCGGCGGAGGCCGGCCGCGCAGGCATCCCGAGGGGTGAGGCATGGCGAACGTCACGAAATACTCGACGAAAGGCGGCGTGCGCTACCGCGTCCGCTACAGGAAGCCGGACGGGTCGCAGACCGACAAGCGCGGGTTCCGACGTAGGATCGACGCGGAACGGTGGGCGGCCGAGCACGTGACCATCGCGAAGGCACAAGGCGCTTTCGTGGACCCCCAAGCGGGACGCATCACAGTCGGCACCCTGTCGGAAGCGTGGCTCGTTGCGAAGAGGATATCTTCAAAAGCAAGCCATTACCGCGTACTGGCCGACGCTTATCGCACGTGGGTTGAGCCAATATGGGGGAGCGTCCCGGTAAGCGAGGTGACACGCGAATCCGTGCAACAGTGGATCGCGGAAATTACGGGTAAGAGGAGCGCGAGCGTAGTCTTACGCGCCTACGGCATCCTTGCGGGGATCCTCGATAATGCGACGGCTGATCGGCGGATCCACTCAAACCCTGCGCGCGGCGTGGAACTGCCGCGTAAAAAACCGCGAGCGCACCGATATTTGACCGTAGCTCAGCTCATCAGCCTAGCCAGCGAAGTAACACCATGGCGGCGTGACATTATCCTACTGCTCGGCCTCTGCGGGATGCGCTGGGGGGAGCTGGTGCCCTTGCGAGTCGGTGACGTTGATCTGACCAGGCATCGGATTCGTATCGCTGCATCGGCTCCAATGGTCGCCGGCGTCATTGTGCCGGATGATACGAAGACTCATGAGGCGCGGATTATCATGTATCCGGCGGTTCTTGACCCGGTTTTGCGAGCGCGTTGCGTGGGCAGGCCTTCGGATGCGCTGCTGTTTGAAGCTCCCGGTAAGCCGGGGGAGATGATACGTGAGTGGGGGAACGCGTCACGGTCGGATGGCTGGTTGTCTGTGGGGATGCGTCGAGCGGGGATTGAGGGGCATCTGACGATTCATGATTTACGGCATACTGCGGCGAGCATCATGGTGTGCAGCGGCGCAAACGTGAAGGCGGTACAACGGCAGCTGGGTCATGCGTCGGCTGCGATGACCTTGGACGTGTATGCAGACTTGTTTGACGATGATCTTGACGTGCTTTCGGAATCGATGGGAGCGCTACTGGCTCAGGAGAATGTGGGCAAATTGTGGGCAACCGTCGAGAGTGAGGCTGGGTAAGGCTAGTATTTGTAAGGGTTTTCGGCGGTATTTCTTGCGGGTTCGAGTCCCGCCGGAGGCACGTTCCAAGAGTAGTGCGAATAGGCCGCTTTCCCTTACGGCAGCAGGGGGAGCGGCTTTTTCGTTTTCCGTGTTTTCGACTCTGTCCCCCATTTCCAGATTCAACGACCGCATCATCCTTGCGGGTGAATGCGGTCGTTGTTCGATCATTCCCGTTGCATGGTAATGACCAATCCGGCAACAGTATGCGGGACGGTCGCGTCAAGTAGGGCCGGTCAGGCGGGTTGGACGGTGAGGCGTCCGCCGAGCGCGTGGATGACCTTGAGTATGGTCGCGAAGCTGGGGTTGCCGTCGCGGCTGAGGCTCTTGTACAGGCTTTCGCGGCCGACGCCGGCCTCCTTGGCGATCTGGGTCATGCCGCGGGCCTTGGCGACGTTGCCGATGGCGGCCTGCATGAGCGCAGGGTCGTCGTATTCGGCGATGGCGTTGAGGTAGGCGATGGCGTCCTGCTCGTCTTCGAGGTATTCGCTGGTGTCGTAGTCGGTGAATCCGGTGCTCATTGCTGCTCCTTGTGGTCGTCGAGAATGCTGTGCGCCCGTTTGATGTCCGCCTGCTGGGTGTTTTTGTCGCCGCCCGCGAGCAGCAGCATGAGCACGTCGCCCTCCATGGCGTAGTAGACGCGGTATCCGGCCCCGAGATGGAACCGCATCTCACTGACGGGCCCGCCGACGGGCTTGATGTCGCCGAGGGGATGCCCGGCGAGCCTGATGGCATCGAGACGGGCGGCGATGGCGGCCTTCGCCTGACGGTTCCGCAGCTTGCGGAACCATTTGGCGAATTCGGCGGATTGCTTGATCTCCATACCCACAATCGTATTCTATAAGATACATTGATGCAAGTCGGCGAGCGCCTGAACCGGATTCATTCCCATCGGGCCCTATCGCGTTCTGCCGTGTCCTATCGCTTTTCGCCGCTTGACGACGGCTTCATGCCATTACGCCGTGCACGGTCGTATCCGCGAGCCTGATGTGAGCCTGCAGCACGTTCCAGATCAGGTAGACGGGCGCGTTCCCGTCGGCGGCGATGGGTCGGATGATGCCGTGTTGGGACGGTGCAATGCGGGCGAGGCGAGATTCGGCCGTGGGCACGCTTAGGGGCTATACTGACACCTGATGTTCAGCATTCTCGATATGTTCACAATCGGCGTGGGGCCGAGCTCGTCCCACACGGTGGGGCCGATGGTCGCCGGCCGTCGCTTCGCCATGTCGCTGGTAGAATCCGGCGTGATCGACCGCGTTCGCCGCATACGCGTCACCTTGTACGGCTCTCTGGCGCTGACCGGACTGGGCCATGGCACCGACCGCGCGATCATGGCCGGTCTTGAGGGCGGAGTTCCGGCGAGCGTCAACACCGATCATGTGCTCACCATCCGCGAGGAATGCGAGGCGGACGGCACGATCAACCTTGCGGGCGTGCATTCGGTGGGTTTCGACTATGATCGCGACATCGTCTTCGACCGGTGGCATCGCATGGCCGCCCATCCCAACGGCATGCGCTTCCAGGCCTTCGGCTCCGCAGGCAACACTGCGGACAACACTGCGGACGGCTCCGCGGGCAGCCCCCTCGACGAGCAGGTCTGGTATTCGATCGGCGGCGGGTTCATTCGCGAAGGTCGCCCCGACGACCAGATGATCGGCATCCATGACCGCCCGCCTGCGGGCACGGCGTTCGCCGATCAGGATGAGGCGTCAAGCACCGATTTCGGCCCGCATGTGCCATACGACTTCACGTCGGGCGACGAACTCGTCGCGCTGTGCGGCGAGCATCATACGTCCATCGCCGAACTCGTCTGGGCGAACGAGACCGCCACGCGGCCGGCGAGCGAGGTGCGCGCCGATCTGCTCACCGTGTGGCGCACCATGCGCGAATGCGTCACCAACGGGTGCACCAGCGAGCTGGCCACGCTGCCGGGCGGACTCGACGTGCCGCGGCGCGCGCCGAAGATGTACGCGCGGCTGGCGGCCAACAGCGACGTGCTCAAACGCAGCCATCGTCTCGACGCGGCGCTTGAGGCGTCGGATGCGGCATGGGTCGATCTGTTCGCGCTCGCCGTATCCGAGGAGAACGCCGGGGGAGGGCGGGTCGTGACGGCCCCCACCAACGGCTCGGCGGGCATCATACCGGCGGTGCTGCACTATTATTGGCATTTCGTCGATTCCGCCAACGAGGATGGCGTGGTCGAGTTTCTGCTGACCGCCGGGGCGATCGGATATCTGTTCAAACGCAACGCTTCGATCTCCGGCGCGGAGGTCGGCTGCCAGGGCGAGGTCGGCGTCGCCTGTTCGATGGCGGCGGCCGGTCTGTGCGCGGTCATGGGAGGCAATCCGGCGCAGGTGGAGAACGCGGCGGAGATCGGCATCGAACATAATCTGGGACTCACCTGCGATCCGGTGGGCGGCCTGGTGCAGATTCCGTGCATCGAACGCAATGCGATGGCGGCGAATACGGCGATCAACGCGGTCAGGATGGCGATGCTCGGCAACGGATCGCATATCGTCAGCCTTGATCAGGCGATCAAGACGATGAAGGACACCGGCGAGGACATGATGGCCAAGTACAAGGAGACCAGTCAGGGCGGGCTTGCCGTGAACGTGGTCGAATGCTGAACGGCTGCGGGGCGGGCCTTCGACGCATCCGTGTCGCCACTGGTGTTAAGGGAGTGTAAGGGAGCTTGCGCGCCGGGGCCGCTGCGGGTAGTCTATAGCACATTGCGTGTCCACAAGGAGGATTTATGACGACGAACATGCCGAAGGTCAACGCCGAGTTTGGCGCCATGCCGCAGATTTCGTTCGAGGGCGAGGCGCCGGCCGGGCTCAAGTCGGTCGAGCTGGTCGAAGGCGACGGCCCGATCGTCCGCCGCGGCGATACGGTGACGGTGAACTATCATGGCGTGGTCTGGGGCAAGGACAAGGCGTTCGACTCCAGCTTCGAGCGTCATCAGCCGGCCAGCTTCGGCATCGGCGTCGGTCAGGTGATTCGCGGCTGGGATCAGACGGTGCCGGGCCACAACGTCGGCTCGCGTCTGGTCGTCTCCATTCCGCCTGAATACGGCTACGGCTCCCGCGGCGTTCCGCAGGCGGGCATCGGCGGCGGGGACACACTGGTGTTCGTCATCGACATCATCTCCACGAGATGAGCGTGATCGTCGGGCGGCCTTGAACCGACCGACGGCGGCATCAGCGGGCCGGGCCTTCCTGACGGAGCGCCCGGCCTCCTGAATATTGACGCACTGCGGGTACCGGCACTGCGGGTAACTGCACTGTGGATAGCGCAACCAGATCGCGGCATCGTCGAATCCAATGATCCGGCCTTGATGTGCTGGGCATGCTGACAGGCCCTGCATCGGGTCGGATCGTCGTATTCATGATGCGGCAGACGATACGTCAACCATTTCAATAATCATTCAACAATCAATGCAACAGAAGGAACGACAATGACCGAGGAAAAGACGATTCTGCTCACCCAGGAGGCGTACGACACGCTCAAGGCGGAGCTCGCGCACCGCGAAGGCGAGTACCGCGACGAGATCACCGAGCGCATCGCCACCGCCCGCGCGGAGGGTGATCTGTCGGAGAACGGCGGCTACCAGGCCGCCCGCGAGGAGCAGAGCAAGAACGAGGGCCGCATCAACGAGCTGACCGTCAAGCTGCGCAACGCGAAGATCGTGGAGGCGCCGAAGGCCGGCACGGTCGGCAACGGCTCGCTGGTCACCATCGAGCTCGCCGGTTCCGAGATGACCTACGTGCTCGGCGCTCGCGACATCGCGGTCGCCACCCATTACGACGTGCTCAGCCCCGAGTCGCCGATCGGCGCCGCCATCCTCGGCGCCAAGACCGGCGATACCGTCAGCTACAAGGCTCCCAACGGCCGTGAGATCTCCGTCACCATCAAGGACGCCAAGCCGCTGAACTGACGCGCGGCGACTGCGTGCAATGAACGGGCGGGGTCATGCGATATATG
>NZ_RQSP01000003.1:0-123641 GCF_009078285.1 Bifidobacterium jacchi | reverse complement strand
GCCATATCGCATGACCCCGCCCGTCGTCGTTTGCGATCGGAACCGCGTGAATCCGGCTTTTCCTCGGCGTGCGCCGAAGAAGCGTCAGTGCCACAGCGAGACGATGACCATATAGATCGCCACCATATGGCACGCGTATCCGGCGACCGTGCCGCAGTGGAAGATCTCGTGGAATCCGAACACGCGCGGCCACGGATCCGGCTTGCGCAGCGCGTAGACGATCGCGCCGAGAATGTAGCATGCGCCGCCCGAGCACAGCAGCACGACCACGGCCGGCCCCGCGTACGGCGACGTCCAGAACAGCGCCATGAACGCCAGACCGTAGATGCCGAACACGATGTAGACGACGGTGTAGAGCCATCGCGGCGCCGAAATCCAGATCACGTGGATGATCATGGCCACCGCGGTGCACGTCCACATCGAGATGATGATGAAATTGCGCCAGAACGGGGTGAGTGCGAACGACACCGGCGTATAGGTGCCGGCGATGAGCAGGAAGATGTTCACATGGTCGATGCGCCGCAGCACGTCGGTCACGCGCGGGCTCCAATCGCCCAGATGATAGCAGGCCGAATTGGTGAACAGCACCAGCGAGGCGGTCATGAACACGGCGCACGCCCACTTGAGTCCCGCGCCCTGCGCCAGACAGATGAGCACGATGCCGGCGGCGAGCGACAGCGGCGAGGCGACGGCGTGGATCCAGCCGCGCATCGCCGGCTTCGGCCGCCCGTGCACATCGAGACGGATCTTGCGTTCGACTTCGGCGGGGGAGATGCCTTCGAGGCGCAGCGCCTTGGCCTCGCCCTTGGCGATGACCGCACGCGCCTTCTGCTCGGCCTTGCGTCGGATGGTTTCGGCCTTGGCGTGCGATTTGGCGCGCACCGCGTCGGCCTTGGCCTGCAGTGCGGCCTCGCGGGCGGCGACCGCGGCGGCGCGCTTGGCGGCGATCTCGCGCGCCTTCGGCGTCAGGGCGGCCGGCTTGGTCGTGCCGATTGGGCTGGTCGGATTCGTGTGATCGGACGGATTCATCGGATCGGTCGTATTGGTTGCTGACGCGTTCGCTGTTTCGGACATCGGTCTGCCTCACTCCCCGGCTGCATATCGGTTACGCAACCGTAACTTACGTTACCGTAACCGCTGCGATTGTCAAGTCCCATCCGATCATGACACGACCGGGCTCATGCCGCCGCGGCCGCCCACCCCTTGCGTATGATGGTACCTATGGCTGACTTCTCACATGTTTTGGCGACCCGCCCGGATTTTGACGATAGCGACCGTGAATGGCTGCACCATCTGGTGGCCGACTGGCAGGTGATCTCCGACCTGAGCTTCGCCGATCTGCTGCTCATCCTTCAGGACGGCGACGGCAACTACATCGTGGCCGAGCAGTGCCGTCCCTCCACGGTGATGACGCTGCGCACGGAGGACATCGTGGGGGATGTCATCACCGATGACATCTACGGCGAACTCGATGCCGCGATGCAGGCCACGACCGTGTTCCGATCCACCGTGCTGCGCACCGTCGGCAGATCGACCATCTGCAACGTTTACGCGCCGGTCAGGCACAACGGCAAGACGCTCGGGCTGGTGGTGCGCGAGACCAACATGGCCACCCGTGAATCCAACGGCCGCTACGAGTCCGAAAGCATCAACGCCGGCAAGCAACTCTACGAGATGATTCCACGCGGCCAGTTCCCCTACATCGACTCGGTGATGAGCCAGCGTCACATCGCCCGCGTCTCCGACGGATTCATCATTCTCAGCCGCGACGGCATCGTGCGCTACGCGTCACCCAACGCGATCAGCTGCTTCAGACGACTCGGCTCCCTCGCCACGATGCAGGGTCAGCTGCTCAGCGAGATCGGCACCCAGCTGCTGCGCGAGCATGATCCGCTTCCCGAATCGCTGCCGCTGGTGCTCAGTGGCAAGGCCGCCGTCGATTCCGAGCTCGATGCCAACAAATCCGCCGTCTCCATGCGCTCGCTGCCGATCTGCGACCCCAACGGCCGCATCGGGGCGATCATCCTGTGCCGTGACGTCACCGAGCTGCGCAGACGCGAGCAGGAGCTGCGCACCAAGGACGCCACGATCTCCGAAATCCACCACCGGGTGAAGAACAACCTCCAGGCGGTGAGCGCGCTGCTGCGCCTTCAGGCGCGCAAGACCAAGTCGGCCGAGGTGCGCAAGGAGCTTGAGGAGGCGCAGCGCCGCGTACAGACCATCGCCATGGTGCACGAGGGGCTCAGCCAGACCGCAGACGAGATCGTGGACTTCGACAAGGTCATCAACGGCCTGCTCAAGATGAGCATCGACCTGGCGACCATGCGCGACCAGAAGATCACCATCGACTTCGTCGGCAAGTTCGGCATGATGCCCGCGCAGGACGCCACGCCGCTGTCGTTGGTGCTCACCGAGCTGATCACCAACGCGGTCGAGCACGGGTTCGAGGGGCGCAAGGAGGGGCATATCACCATCTCCGTGGGGCGCAGCGGCGTCAATCTCAACGTCGTGGTCGAGGATGACGGGTGCGGCATCGACAAGGAGGAGCATGACGGCTTCGCGCGCTCCTCCGGCTCGGGGCTGGGCACGCAGATCATCAACACGTTCGTGACCAACGACTTCGGCGGATCGGTGCGCTGGGAGCAGCGCCGCGAAGGCGGCACGCGCGTCGTTCTGGAGATGAAGCTGCGGGCCGCCCAGCACGACTGATCCATGCTGATTGCCATGGTTTTGCGGCGGCGCGCGGCTCATCCGTGCGCTGTTTTCCTTGTGATGGGCTTGTAATGGGCAGTTATTGTTTTTCGACAATGCTGTCCAGCTTGGCTCATGTTCAAATACATCGCCCTAAGGGAGAGCATGGATGGAGCTCGTCCATGTCGATGAGAAAATCGTCGTCGAGCAGTCGAGCACTGCCGGCGCGCCACCGTCCGTCACCGCAACCGGATCGTCAGCCAACTCGTCAGTGACTGTCATTGAAGCAGTGCAATGATTGCTGGTGATCGTATGCAGGGCAAGGCATCCGACTGTTCGGTGTATACGTAACTATTCCTAAACTGGAATAGTTACGTATACAATAGGGATATGGCTATCAGAACGAATCGGACGCTGCTCACATGGCAGGAGGCCGCTCAGCGTCTCGCAGTGAGTGAGCGCCGAATCAGTGCGCTGTGTGCTGCGGGTCTGCTGGAGTCGTTTTCCGCGGGGAATGGCGTGCTGGTCACGGAGGATTCCGTGCGGCGTCAGGCACGGTATCAAGGTGCGGGCGGGCGTCCGTATTCGCCGGACATGGCGTTTGCGGCGTTATATGTGCTCAGCGGGCTTGAAGCGCCGTGGTTGGGGCGACAGCAGCGGTATCGGCTCAAGGGTTATCTGGAACGGATGGATGTGGAGAATCTGATTCGTCTTGTTCGGAGGCGTGCGACGATGATTGAGTACTGGTGCAGGGACTCCAACCTCGGCATGGTTTCAGACTCCATTCGCATTTCCGCCGCCACCGGATCGTTGACGGGCTCGTTCCAGCTGGCCGCCTCGGACAGGGTGGAGGGCTATGCAGCAGCCGACGCTTTGGATGATATCGTCCGACAATGCCGGCTGAAGCAAGGCGTGACGCCCATTCGGGTGCGACTCCATGCCGCCGACGATCTTCCCGCCGGAGAAGGGCCGATGCCTCTCGGTGTATGCGCGGTCGACTTGGCCGAATCCGATGACCCACGGGAACGCCGCGCCGGACGGGTAGCCCTTCAGCGTCTGATTGACGAATACCACCATAAGGAGCACCAACATTGATCCCGACGATCCGCATACCCAACACGGGACATCCCTGGAGCACCGTATACGCGGTCGGTGCGGTTGCTGATATCCGTTTCGGTGAAATCGTCGTTGTTTTGAACGAGCTGCACGAGTTCAGAATGCCGGTGCCAGTGTCGGTGCCGCTGCGCGCGTTCGCCACGTGTGCTGCGACGCGCATGAATTCCGTGCCACGTTCCGCTTGTATTCCTTGGATTTCGATAATGATCAATTGATGCCGCGGGCGTTTTTCAAAGCCGTGGAACCGATATCCCCAATGTGAGTGTCTGGTATGCCTATCTGGGCAATCGCTTTTTCGACACAAGCCATGACCTCTGGTGATTCTTCAGTTACCGATTGGTAAATAGTGTCGAAATCGAGATTGCCGTAATCGTGGACAACCCAATCACGGGTACCTGCAATCGCTTTCCATGCAATGTCAGGTTGGCTGGCAACGAATTGTCGGGATAGCTTTTTCACATGTTCGCCCGCCTGAGCCACTGCCATGGCAACAGCGTGTTGACGTAGCTCGTCCTCCGCGAACTGTTCTATAGTAACGCCGTCCAAGAACGACAAAGCCAGTTGGAGCTCATGCTGGATTTGCAGGAGATGGATGAGATCGCGTTGCGTGTCGTGTGATGAAGGTTTGCCGGTCAATCGTTTTCCTCGCATTCCTCGGGCAGGATACGCAGTATCGGTTTAGTGGAGACATTGCGCACGAATAATGAACGAATCAGTTCGTTGTACGGCTTGCTTTCAGGTTGCGTGATATAGCTGACGGGCACGAGATCGATATCCCTGCCGAACGCCTCGCGGAGCGCATTGCGAAAATTCACAACTCGTCGGACGCGCATAACGTCATCACTGGTGCCGTAGATGAGATCGATGTCGGAATCAGGAGCGGCATTCCCATTGGCCATCGAACCGAATAAATACAGTTCGACAATACCGTATTGGCGTGCGATAGGACGGGCCACGGCGGCGATCTCGGACGGCGATGGAGCCTTCCCATACTGTCCGCCGTCAGTCTGCATCACCGGAGCCATTGTTGCTGTCATGGCTCCAGTCTACCTATCACATGGTATGCGCTGCGTTCCCCGAGTTGTTCTGAACGCCTTTCGGTGCTCCGCCGTCCCTCCTACAGTTCGATGTCCTGGGCGAGGATGGTGATGGCGTCGGTGCGGTGTTCGAGCCACCATTCGGCGTCGTCGCGGCGCAGCACCTGCTTGCGCAGCTCGTCGAACGCGTCTCTGTCCTCGATACGCGCGTGGCGGGCGAGCACGGTCACCTGCGCCAGAACGCGCCGGCGTATCGGCTCGGCCCGATCGCACTGCGACCTCGAACCCCACAGCTCGCAGAAGCCGTCCAGTCTGTTGCTTCGCCGACTCTGGATGCCGGTGCACGATGTGCACAGCGTCTCCTCGGCCCGCCGCACACGCTGCTCCACGATCACATATGGGCCGTCCACGTTGATCCGCTCCTGATGCCCGCAGCGGTGCGTGATCATCCGCCATGCCATGCCGAGTCTCCTTTCCGTGTAGTCGGTTCATCGAATCGGCGCAGCGGGCCAGCTTGCTGAACCGCTTGCTGAACCGCTCGCTGAACCGGCGCATCCGTCATCACCAGTAGAACAAATATTCTAATACTATGTGGACATTTGTTCGATTTCTTGATGTGGATTCGCCTGTCATTCGCTGTCGGCGCAACGTCTGACCGCGTTCCTGCCGATGCAGGGAATTCTCGCAGTGCTGCCTGATGTCGTGAAGAACGTGTGGCCCGTCTCGCAGTCCGTCTCGCGCATGATTGCGTCACCGGATTGTGCTGCCGATTGTCACGCGGCGCAAAAACGCCGAAAATCGCGTCGCGTGACAAGCCGCGACGGGCCGCGATGATCCGCCGTCATGTCACTTGGTCGCAAAAAGGCGGAATTCCAATGCTTTCTACTGGAGCCGAATCAGGCTTGCTTGTCACGCGGCGTGAAAAACGGGCAAAACGGCGTCGCGTGACAAATCGGCTTGTCACGCGGCGTCAAAATCGTCGAATAATGCATCGCGTGACAAATCGGCTGCTTGCGGAATGCGGCGCAGTCGTGCATTGGTTGCCGATCCGACGGCCTGTCGGATATTCGCGAGTGGCTTCCTTTCGGTCGCGCCCCCAATCGCTTCAGAATCGGCGCTGACTGTGCGCGTTTACGATATGGGCGCGCATGCAAGTAACGCGTGCAAAACGCATGCAAGTAACGCGAAAGGCTCCGGGTGAACCAATCACCCGGAGCCTTTCATCTGAATGCCGACTAACTGAATGCCGGTTGCGAATACCGCGCCGCCGAAACCGTGCAACGCCGTGCAACCGACGTGCCGCGGCCTGCGACTTACAGCTGCTGCATGGCCTGCGTGCGGCGGGCGCGCATGGCACGCCGCTTGAGCGCGCGACGCTCATCCTCGCTCAGACCACCCCAGACGCCGTAGTCCTGATTGGTGTCCAGCGCGCACTTGAGGCATGCGTCGATCACCTTGCAGGTGCGGCACACGGCCTTCGCCTCCTCGATCTGCTGAAAGGCCGCGCCGGTGTTGCCCACAGGGAAGAACAACTCCGGATCCTTGTCGCGGCATGCGGCCTTGGCACGCCAGTCAAAAGCACTGCTCATAATTCACTCCCCATAGCCTCGTATGAAAGTCATAACACAGATAACCACGAATCAGCCGACTTTTCAAGAGCTTTCGCCTACGGATTTTCCAACGTGCATGTTTTCGGAGAATCCGTGGAGGAATCCGCGTGCGGCGAAGGGCATTGGATCAGCGTCGAGCGGCCATGAAACACCAGCACCGCGCGTCCGGGGGTGGCCAGATCGTCCGCATCGAGCTGGGAGAGCATCTGCGCCGACACCCCGTTCATCAGATCGTTCGCGCGCTCGCCCGTGGGAAACACGATGCGTGTGGCGCAATGCTCCGGCACGCGCAGATGACGGGATGTGTGCACGGCGAAGATGATCGTCGCGCGTCGGTCGGCGAACGCGTCCCGCAGACGCTGCGCGACGGCCTGTTCGCAGAACGGATCGAACAGGTCATCGGCATCGTCGAGCAGCCATATGATTCGCGGCGGTTTCGGGCATGGTCGCGGACGTGCACACGCCGGTGCCCGTGTTCGCGACCGCATCGCTTCGCGCCTGCGTCTGAGCCGACGCGTGACGTATTCGCCGGACTCCCGCGTGGTCAGCGTGACTTCGACGTTGCCGCAGTCGAGTAGCTGTTGCGCAAGCGTGCGGATGAGCGTGCTCTTGCCGCGGCCGGTCGGACCGATGATGCCGATGCCGCCGGCATCCAGCGGCAGATGCGCGGTGAACACGCCGATGCCGGTATCGCCCAGCGCGAACGGGATGCTTCGTGGCGGGATTCCGCCTTCGTCAGGTCCGCTCGTCGCATCCGGTCCGCTCATGGGAGGGGATTCGCCGTGACCCGAGTCATTGCGGCCAACCCCGCCGTCTGCAATCCCGCCGTCCGACGTTCCGCCCATGTCGTCGGCATCATCGCGGGGCAGTCGTTCGACCGTGCGCGGCAGCGGTGGCGTGAACAGCGGCCGGGATCGCACCATGCCGTGAAACGCCGCAGCCTGGCCGATCGCGTCGACGATATGGCTCATCGCCTCCGCGGAAGCGCAGCGCAGCGCGCTCGCGGACTCGCCGTCATGGCAGTAGGCCGCTCCCGGCAGCGCGGGACTGATGGCGGCCGCCCGACCGTCGCCGATCAGTTCGGCGGACTGCATGCCGTCGCGCACACGCAGGCAGATGCTCACCGCGATGTTCGCCTTCATATCCGCGCTGATCTGCCCCATCGGATTCTGCGTGCAGGCGATCAGATGCATGCCGAGCGAACGGCCGAGCGCCGCGACCCGCACCAGACGTTCCACATAATCAGGAAGCTGGGAGCGCAGCGCATGGAACTCGTCGACCACGACCATGAGCCTCGGCGGCGGGTCGGTCAGACCGTTGATGTCCGACGTCCTGTGCGAGGCGACGAGATGCTCGCGCCGCCTGAGCTCCTGCTCCAAGGCCTCAAGCGCCCGCACCGCGTGCCGCAGATTCAGATCGCTGACGCATCCGACGGTGTGGGGCAGATGTTCAAGACCGCTGAACGCGGAACCGCCCTTGAAGTCAAGAAACACGAAATTGAGACGGGATGGCGGATTGCGGCATGCCAGATACGCGCACCAGATCTGCAGGAGCACCGACTTGCCGGATCCGGTGGTGCCGGCGACCAGCGCATGCGGGCCCCGTCTCGTCAGATCGAGTCGGAACGTCCCGTCATGCGACATGCCCAACGGCGCATCCATGGATGGGGGAGCAAGCCACCATCGCACGATGGTCCGCCACAGGAGCGGATCGGTGGCCTCCTCATCGTTCATCAGCGCCATGAGCGAGCGCGATCGAATGGTCGAAAAGTCGACCGCAGCGGCACCCCGCCCATCCGGCATGCCCGCCTCGCCGGCGCCCGGCAACGCCTCTCCATAGCCGGCGCCGATTCCGGCGTCGCTTCCAGAGCCGATTCCGGAGCCGATGCCGGAGCGTCGCCGCTTGCGCGTAATCGCCGACGCGACGAGCATGGCGGCGCATCCGATCGCTCCGGGCACCACCATAAGCGCGAACATCCATCGTCCGTCCGCGAGCATGACGGTCATCATCATGAGCTGTGCGCCCAGCGGCGCGATCATGGCGATCATCTGGAGGCGAGCCGCGGCGGCTTCCGGATCGCGCCTTCGGTGCACGTTCTGCTGTGGTTCGTACTGTGGCGGCGCATCCTGCCGGGGCTTGTTCCGCTGTCGCTTGTTCCGTGATCGCTGGTTATGCGGCTGGCGCTGCGCCGATCGGAGTGGGCGATGCGCCGCGCATTGTGATTTGCGGCGCGTCCTGTATGGCGTTCTGCCTTGCTGTGTAAAGGGTCTCATGCGACGAATCATGACCGGCAACCGGCTTCATGGCAACCGGATACGGCCATTGTGGACGCACAGCCCGGCCTTCGGCGTGTTGTGGAAAACTCATTTTCGCAAGTGAACGCGGCTGTCGCATGGCCGCTTGGCTCTCGCCTGGTCTCGTCTAGCCGACCACTTGCCTTCGCCTAGCTTTCGGCGAGGGTGCCCACCGCTCCGGCCTTGTGCGTGCCCTCCGCCAGCTGGCTGAACAGCGCCAGATTCTTGGTGTCGTCGAGCAGCACGCTGGACCCGACCCCCTCCACGTAGTAGCCAGGATCGGTCCAGTAGAGACTGCCGCTGATGCCGTTGTCCCCGGTGGCGTCGCGGAACGCCAGACCCATCGACAGCAGCGTGGACGCGTTCGTGTCGTTGTCGACGGTGATCGCCTTGAGCGTGGCGTCCGCGGTCGCGGCGACGACGGCCGGATTGGCGAGCGTGCCGGCGCTGAGCGCCTTCTTCATGATCGCGCCGATGACCTGACGCTGCCGTGCGGCGCGTCCGAAGTCACCCTGCGCATCGGAGTAGCGCATGCGGGAGAACGCCAGCGCGGTCGCCCCGTCCGCCTCATGGCATCCCGCCTTCCAATCGAGACCGGACTGCGGATCGTTGACGGTCTGGTCATAGCACAGGGTGATGCCGCCGAGCGCATCCACCACGCTTTCAAGTCCTCCGAACTTGATCTGCGCCACATGGTCGATCTTCTGTCCGGTGATCTGCTCGACCTGCCCGACCAGCTGCTTGCCGCCGTAGAGCTGCGCCACGGCGTTGATCTTCATGTACTGCCCGTCGAGCTGCACGAGCGAGTCGCGGGGGATGGATATCAGCGAGCTCGGACCGCTTTTCGGCTTGGTGAGCACGAGAATCGTGTCGGTGCGGTATCCGGTCACCGTGTCGTCGCCGGCGCCGGGGGCCGAGGACCCGTCGCGCTCATCCGAGCCGAGAATCAGCCAGGACGTCGCTCCGGAGGTGTCCGACTTGCCGGTCAGCCAATCCGACTTGTTGAGCCGCCCATTCACCCAGCCCAGCGCGCCGAAGACCGCGGCGACGAGCAGTGCGACGAGCAGCGCCAGCGTGCACAGCACGATCGGCAGCGCTCGCCGACGCCGCTTGACGGCGACGGGCGCTGCCCCCGGACCTTGGAGCGGCGCGCCTGGTTGCGCAGTTCCCGGCAGCGCTCCGCCCTGCCATGGTCCGGCGGGTGCGGCTGGCGCGGCAGAACCGGTGGGACCGGTGCCGGAGAGCATCCGCGATGCCGCCGACGCGGGCGAGGCCGATGCGTTGCGCGAGGAACCCGCCGAGCGTCGCGGAGCACGCCGCGGGGGAATCGACTGCGGAATCGACTGCGGAGCCGACTGCGACTGCGGCTGGAACGATTGCGGCTGAAACGATTGCGATGGCGCAATCGAGGGTGCCATCGACGGTGTTCCCGATGGCGCGCTCGACGGCGGATACGTCGGGGCCGACGCGGCATGGCGGCCGGTCGTCGACGGGAACGACGGAGGCGCTCCCGCTCCTGCGCTCGCAGGCTGGGCCGATGGGTCGGCGGACGGCTGATCGAGGCGGGACGACTGGGGTGCCGGACGATGGCGGCCGGATGATGGGATGAAGCTCGGAGGATTGCCCTGTGTTCCGTTCCCGTCGAAGCCGGTCATCATTCCTCCGTTTCCCCGCGTGTCCCATGCATGTCTGCTGTTCGTCGTCCTAGAACGTCCTAGACACTTTGGCACACCATCGGGCGGATTCGGCGTGCATGACGCCAATCCTGCGCAGGAACGGCACAATACGGCACAATACAACGCGCCGCACGAGCGGCGGCGGGCATGCCGGGCCTGCGGGCGGACGCGGAACGGGACTTGACAAACCCAATGCTCCATGTGTGTAATTTACGGGATATAACAGCGGTTCGATTGCGGTAAGGAGGGACATATGTGGAGTGTCGCCGACGATTCCGCGAACGAGGGGCCGATGAGCGAGAAGGCGCTTCGAGTGCTGTGGGGAGTGGTCGAAGCCGACGAGGACATGTCCTGGCAGCACAAGGCGCTGTGCTCGCAGACCGATCCGGAGGCGTTCTTCCCCGAGAAGGGCGGGTCCACAAGGGATGCGAAACGGGTGTGCGCACGATGCGAGGTCCGCCAGGAATGCCTGCAATGGGCGATCGAACACGATGAGCGATTCGGCATCTGGGGCGGCATGAGCGAACGCGAGCGCCGACGCTACAAGAAGGAGCATCGGGCCCGCGCATGACGTAAAGCGCCGATGGCACCGCCACCGCTCCCACGCCGGTCCGACGCCGGTCCGACGCCGGCCCGACGGCGGCGGGCGGACGCATGCAAGACGTATGTAAGGACGTATGTACACTGGTAACCATGACTTCCACAGGCAATGACATTCAACAGGTCGTAGCCGGCCTTCTGTCCAGCCGGCCCTACTCGCACCGGCAGGACGTGGCCGCGGACGTGGCCGCGGTGATCGCCGTGGAAGACGACATGACCTTTTTCCCCGACACCCTGCGCGCGGTGCTGTCCCAGCGCATGCTGCCGGGCATGATCGTCGTGGCGGACTGCACTGGTGCCACCACGCAGCCGGTGCAGTCGAGCTTCTCCGTGATTCCCTCCCCATCCGGGCCGCTGCGCGGCATGCCGAAGACGAAGACCGTCAGCGTGCGCATCGTGCGGACCAAAGGGGCGGTCTCGTTCTTCGACGCGGTCTCGAAATCGCTGTCGTACGCCGGCATCGACGACTCGACGCGCGCCCTGTGGCTGCTGCATGACGATTCGCGTCCGAACGACGACGAATGCCTCGCGCGACTGCTCGACGCATGGCGCAACACGCCGACCGCCTCGCTGCTGGGCGTCAAGCAGCTCGACTGGTCCGGACGCACGCTGCACGACGTGGGCGCCTACGCCGGCCGTCACCGCATCGAAACGCTGGTAGTGGACGGCGAGACCGATCAGGAGCAATACGATTCACGACGGGACGTGTTCGCCGTCAGCCTCGCCGGCGCGCTCGTCCCCACGGAGACGTTGCGCTCCTACGGCGGCGTCAATCCATGGTTCGGCTCCTTCGGGGAATCCGAGGACTTCTGCCGTCGCGTCTGCCTCGGCGGCGGGCGCGTCGTGGTGGTGCCGCAGGCCGCGGTCGCCCATCGACGCGCGCGCTTCGAGGGAGTGCGCACCCACGGCGGCCATCCCGTCGAATCCGGTCGCCATCTCAACAGCGCCATGCGATCCATGGAGGCCGCACAGCGATACCGGTACACGGATGTCGCGCCCCTGCTGTGGCCGTTCATCTGGGTGTGGAGCATCATCGCATCGCTGCCCCGCGCATTGTCCAGCCTGTTCGCCAAACGGCCGTATGAGGCATGCTGCGAGATCGCGCTGCCATGGCATGCGCTGGTCGGTCTGCCCCGCGGCCTCGCCGCACGCCGACTGGTGGGCCGATTCAGCCGGGTCCCGCTCAAACGGCTCCCCGGCCTGGTCGCGAGCCGCGCACAGAGCGCGCAATGGCGCGAACGCACGCGCGCATTCATGGAACAGGGCAGTGTGACGCTGCTCGGGCCGCTTGCCAGAGCCCATCTTCGGCGGCGTCTGGTCCGGCGCTGGGCACTGGCGATCGGATGCGCGATTGCGGCCGGCCTGTACGTGATCATCCTGTATCGCGGCGTCTTCCTCGCGGCGCTCGCGGGCGGTTCCCTGTATTCCGACGCGCTGCTGCCCACCGCCGCCGACTATGGGCAGCTCGCCCGCGCGGCCACCACGCCCTGGTCGTTCGCCGGATCGGGGGCGCCGGCGCCTCCCACGCCCTGGCTGATGGTGTGGCTGGCCGTCGCCACGGTGTGCTTCGGTCACGTTGAGGCCGCTTTGACGCTGATGTTCTTCGCCGCGGCGCCGCTCGCGTTTCTCGCGTTCTGGGCGTTGGCCGGCGTGTTCACGCGATCCGATGCGATCCGCGTCGTCGGCTCGCTGCTGTGGGTCGCGTCGCTGGCGGCCTTCGGCCTGTTCGCCCGGGCCGATCTGCCGATGCTCACCGTCGCGGTGTTTCTTCCGGCCGCGTTCGCGTTCGTGTTTCGTGCGGTGGGCATGTACCGCACCGAGGACGGGGTGCTGGCCCGGTCGTCGGTGCAGGCGGCGGCATGGTCGGCGCTGTGCTTCGTTCCCGTCGTCGCCGCCGAGCCGCAGCTGCTGCTGGCGCTGATCGCGGTGTTCGTGGTGTTCCTCGCATTCGTGCGGGCGCACCGCGCCATGCTGCTGCTCATTCCACTGCCGGCCGCATGGTGCGTCGCGCCGACGCTCGTCAACGTGGCGCGATACTTCCCGCAGGGGGCATGGCGACAGCTGTTCGCCGGCGCGACGCTGCCGTCGGTCGGCATGGATGGTTCCCCCCGATCGGATGGATTCGTGGCGGTTGCCGCGCACGCGCTCGGGTTGCCGCAGAACGGTCCGTACGGATGGCTGGCCGATGCGGCGCTTGTCGTCGTGGCGCTGGCGTTGGTCGCGTTCGCCGCGGTCGCGCTGCTGCTGCCGTTCGCGCTTCGCGCCACGCGTCTGATGTGGGTCGTCGCGCTGTGCGGCGCGGTCGTGTCGATGATCTCCGTCAGGGTGGCGGTCGGCCTGGATGCTACCGGCGTGGCGGCCGGCTCACCCTTGCCCGGCATGCTGTTCATGCTGATGGGGCTGCTGTCATGCACCTGCATGGTGGCCGGGGGAGCGGTGAAGCGATTCGAGCCGCTGCGCAGATCGGCATCCGAGATCCAGCCTGATGCGGGCGGCAAGACTGTCGGCGGAGAGCCGCATATCGCTGATTCGGACGGTGACTCCGCAGACCGGCCGTCCAAACGGAACGCCGACCGTGCGCTGGCGATCCGCCCCATTGCGATTCGCGTCGGCCGCGTGCTGCTTGCCGTGGTTCTGGCCGCCGGCGTCGCCGCCACGGCCGGCGTCGGCGCGCTGCGCGCGAACAGCGGTCATATCGCGGTCTCCGACGGTGGTCTGCCGATCGTGGCGGGCGATTATCTGCATCAGGATGATGCGCGGCGCATCCTCGCCGTGACCGCGGTCTCCGGCGATGAGGTCCGGTATTCCGTGATGCGCACGGGCCGAGGCGATCTGGTCGACGTATCCGCCGCGGTCAATGCGCGGCTCGTATCCGAAACCGACGAGAATCATGAACGGGCCGTGCTGTCGGATGCGACTGCACGGCTGCTTGCGGGAGTCGACGCCGACGCGATAGGCGACATCGCGGCCCTGGGATTCGGCGGCATCTTCGTCACCTCGTCCGGAGGCGACGATTTGGCCGCCGGACGCGCCGAGGAGCAGCTCGCCACCAACATCACCGCCAGCAACGGCACCGAAGCGGTCGTCTCGGGCGCAGACGGCACATACTATCGACTGACCATAGGCAGCACGCAATCCAAGACGATCGACACCGCGGCCCAGCGACGCGCCGAGACCAGCGGCTGGAGATACGCGTGGCTGTGGAGCCTGGCGCTGCTCGCCATACTGTACGTTCTGGTGGCGCTGCCCCACGGGCGCAGGACGAGGGAGGAACTATGAGCAACGACATGCCTCGGCATCGCAGAACGAATCACGCCCTGCGAACGACCATGGGAGCGGTCACGATGCTGGTGATCGTCGCGCTTGCCGCGGCGATCGCGATCGTGCGGCCGATGCCGTCGCTGGCCGACGCCGCGCGAGGGCGCTCCCTGACGGCGTCACGCACCGTCTCGCGGCTGCAGCTGCAGTCGTACTGCCCGGCGTCGATGAGCCTTCCCGATGCGCAGTCGTATGGCGACGACGAATTCCGCGCCTCGACCGGCGACCTGTCCTCGACGACGAGAACGGCCTCGTTCGGCGCGTTCTACCAGACCACGCTCACCGGACTCGACGGCAAACAGCGCACGTCGCTGTCCGCGGCGACCGGCGAGGGCACGATCGCGACGACAACCGACGACAATGCGGGCTCGTCGCTGGCGCAGACGCGGCTGCTGCGTTCGGATGACGGCAGCGGAACGGTCACGACGCGAGCCGTCAAAGCGACCAGCGGCGACCTCGCCGGCGTGTCCGCGACGACGTGCACCGCCACCGCATTGACGCACACGTTCCTGCTGCCGCAGACCACCACAGGCGTGTCGCAGCGGCTGGTCGTCGCCAATCCCTCGTCGAAACCGACATCGGTCGATGTCGTCATTCGCGGAACCAAGCAGTCCGGGCCGTTGTCGCTGGCCACCAGCGGCACGCTGACCGTGGATGCGCAAGGCGAGACGCAGATGGATCTGTCCGCCGCGGCCGGAGGGCAGGATGGACTCTACGTGACGGTCACCAGCCGCACGTCGGCCGTGGGAGCCGCCGTGCTCGTGGTTGCGATGGATGGTCTGACCGTGAAGGGTTCCGATTACGCCGAACCGGTGCCGGCGGCCGAGAAATCCGGCACCATGGCCGGCGTGGCGGCCGGCGATGAGGTGCGGGCGATCGTATACGCGCCCCAATCGGGCACGGTCTCGTTCTCATGGCTCACCACCGCCGGGCTGGTCAAGGCGCGCGCGGAGGCGACGGATCAGCGGGTCGGGTCGGATCGCGTCACGCGAATCGATCTGGGCAAGGCACCGAAAAACACGGTGGGCGTCGTCTACACCGCCGACGTGGGGATGTCGGTCGCCTTGCAGACCGTGCGCTCGGGGCGCGACGGACAATCCGACTTCGCGCTGATCGGTGCCGCGGCATCAAGCGCGTCCTCGGCGATCACGCTTCCCGACGGATTCTCCGGCCAGATGATGATCGTCAACGCTTCCGACAAGGACGCCAAGGGCGTGATCACCGGCTACGACGCGAAGGGCGGCGCGGCGGGCAGGCGCGACATCACGATCAAGGCTGGTTCCGCGGCATCGTTGCCGACTAGGGACATAGCCGCCGACGCGGTGGCGTTCACCGTGGACGCTCAGGATAACGTTCAGGGCGATGCTCAGGATGATTCGGCGCTCGCTTGGGGCATGATCGTCACCTCCGGCGACGTCGACAAGGCCGGTCTGGCGGGATTCTCCCACCTCAGTCCGCAGGCGCTGACCGCACAGACCATGCAGGTGCGCTCAAGCCCGGATCCCTCGATCGTGCGCTGACGGCCGTACGGATGCTGCGGCTCCTGCATCGTGTACGTAGCGCGTGCGCGACACAAGAGCCGCCACGAGACTACTACGAGACTACGAGAGCAGACGGTCGAAAGCGGCGGGAATGGCGTTGACCACATCCGAGGCCACAATCGGGTGTCCGAGACGAGTCGGCGCCTTGCGTTCGGTGATGCCGTAGATGGCGGGCGGCTCGAATCCCCGCTGGTCGGAATCCGAGGCGAGCGCCGCGGCATAGCCGTGCAGGTAGGCCGCGGCGGCCACGGTCCGTGCGATCGGCGTATCGTCATCCTGCTGGGCGAGCAGCGCGCCGATCATGCCGGCCAGCACGTCGCCTGCTCCGGCGGTGCCCAACCATGCGGGCGCGCGCCCGACCACGAGCACATACGGCGTGTCCGCATGCTGGTCGTCATGCCTGTCATCGTCGCCGGCGTAGTCCTCGCCGTTGATGGAAATCGTGCCGGCATCGCCATGAGCGGCGTCCCCGGATTCGCCGGTCTCGTCGCCTGCCGCTTCGCCGACCACCAGCGTGATCGCACCCTTGAGCAGCACCGTGGCGCCGGTCAGCTCGTGCGCGCGAATCGCCCAATGTAACGGTTCGAGCAGCACGTCCGCATCGTCGACGTCCACGCCGCGCGCGATCAGCAGTCGGGCCAGTTCGCCGGCATGCGGCGTGATGACCACCTGCGGCGGCACCTCGTCGGGCAGCAGGTCAAGTGCGCCCGCATCGACCACGATCGGCGGCATCTCATAGGCGAGATCCGGATCGTCGGCATCCTCGTCGATCGCATAGTGCGACAGCAGCTTGGCGATGGTTCTGCGCTGCACGTCGGAGTCGGCCTCGTCGCCTTGCCCGTCCGGCACGCCAGAACCCACGACCCACGACTGCACGCGGCCCTTGCCGAGCACCGCCTCGGGCACGGCGTCCAGCACGCGTTCGCGGGTCGGTTCGGGACCCATGTAGCGGATCATGCCCACATTGGTGGATGCCGTGGCGCGGGCGGACAGCACGGCCGCCCCCGGGTAGCGCAGCGAACCGGTGATCAGCCCGGTCACGCCGCGCGAATACTTCGTGTCGGCGAGATGGGGGAGTCGGATCGCCTGCGATGCGATGTCGCCGGACGCCGCCTGAACCGACGCTCCGGCCTCGTCGAGGTCGAAGCCGAAGTCGACGAGCGTCACCCGTCCGCATGCGTATGCGGCGGGCGGCAGCATGGCGCACGGCTTGAGCGCGCCGAACATCACGGTCGCGTCGGCGGGAATGTACGGACCGGTGATCGCCCCGTCGTCCACACCGACACCGGACGGCACGTCGATGGCGACGACCATCGGGAATCCGCCCGTGGTGTCGCCTCCCGGCAGCGCGGTCCGGTCGGGCACCGTGCCGTCCACGCCCAGCGAGGCCGCCACGGTGCCGGCCACGCCGCGCAGCTCGCCGTCAAGACCGATGCCGGTCATCGCGTCGATGATCACATGCGAATCGCGTGCCAGTTCGACCGCCGCGCGCATCCGCTCGCCGGCCTCGCCCGCGCTGAACCCGTTCGTGCAGCCGGGAATCCGGGAGGCGGGATCGAGCACCAGCACCTTGCCGCCGGCCTGCACGAACGCGGCGAACGCCTCCTCGTGCACGTCACGACCCACCATCACCGCCGTCACGTCGGCGCCGTTGTCGGAGAGCGCGGCCGCCGCATACAGTCCGTCGCCGCCATTGTCGCCCGCTCCGGCCAGCAGCGTGACGCGGGCGTCGTCAAGCGCCACGCCCTCGCCTTCGATCAGATCGGCGACCACGTGGGCCGCGGCGGATGCGGCCATGCGCATCAGCGGCACGCCGTCGGCCAGCAGAGGACGTTCCATCGCGCGTACGTCGGCGGCGCGATACGCGGCATGTCGCAGCATGTGCAGTCTGTGCTCGTCGTTGCGTTCGGCTGTGTTCCCGGCCATGATGCCAACCTCCCTGCGTTGTTCGGCATGTGCCACGCGCGCCGGAACGGCCATTCGCCGCAATCGCAGCGCGGGCACTCACTGTGACAATACAGTCTACTCGGATGCGTGCGATTACGCCGACCGCGCGACGCCCGTGGCGGCGGATCGGCTGGGTACGGCGAGCGGGCGATCGGCTGGGTGCGGCTGGGTGCGGTAGGCTGCGGCTGGCCGCGACGGGGTGCGACGGGGTGCCGTCGACGCAACGCGGCCGATGGCCGCTACTCCTCGGCGACGAGATCGAGGTAGCTGTCGTTCCACAGATCCTCGTCGCCGTCGGGCATGAGCAGCACGCGTTCGGGATTGAGCGCCTTGACCGCGCCCTCGTCGTGGGTGACGAGCACGATCGCGCCCTCGTACTTGGCGATGGCCTTGAGGATCTCGTCGCGTGAGGCCGGGTCGAGGTTGTTGGTCGGCTCGTCGAGCAGCAGCACGTTCGCGCGTGAGGTCACCAGCGTGGCGAGCGCCAGTCGGGTCTTCTCGCCGCCCGAAAGCACGTTCGCCGGTTTGAGCGCGTCGTCGCCCGAGAACAGGAACGAGCCGAGGATCGAACGCGCCTGCGTGTCGTTGAGCTCGGGGGCCACATGCGTGAGGTTCTCAAGCACGGTCGCGTTGAGATCGAGCGTGTCGTGCTCCTGCGCGAAGTAGCCGATCTTGCAGCCGTGACCGTATTCGACCACGCCGGTGTCGGGCTGTTCGATGTGGGCGAGCAGCCGCAGCGTGGTCGTCTTGCCGGCGCCGTTGTAGCCGAGGATGACCACGCGCGAGCCCTTGTCCACCGCGAGGTTCACGCCTGCGAACACGATGTTCGAGCCGTACGCCTTGGAGATGTCCTTCGCCATGATCGGCGTGCGGCCGCAGGGGGCGGGCTCGGGGAAGCGGATGTCGGCCACCTTCTCCTTCCGCTCCGCCTCGCTGGTCTCGGACAGCAGTCGCTCGGCGCGGCGCATCATGTTCTGCGCGGCGACGGCCTTCGTGGCCTTCGCATGCAGGCGGATGCCCTGCTTCATCAGTCGATCCGCCTTCTTCTCGGCGACCTCGCGCTCGCGGCGGCGGCGTTCCTCGTCGACGACGCGCTGATGCAGATACGCCTTCCATCCGAGCGAATACATGTCGATCTGTCCGGTCTGCGCGTCGAGATGCCACACCTTGTTGACGACCTCGTCGAGCAGTTCGGTCGAGTGGGAGATCACGAGGAACCCGCCCTCGAAGCGTTTGAGGAATCCGCGCAGCCATTCGATCGAATCGGCGTCCAGATGGTTGGTCGGCTCGTCGAGGATCAGCGTGTCGGCGTCGGAGAACAGGATGCGAGCCAGTTCGATGCGTCGGCGCTGGCCGCCCGACAGCGTGCCGAGCTCGCGGTTCATCACATCCTGGGGCAGGCCGAGGCTGTCGGCCATGGCGATCGCCTCCGACTGTGCCGCATAGCCGCCGGCCTTGTCGAACTCCTGCATGATCTTGTCGTAGCGGTTCATCGCGCGCGTCATCACGTCCGGGTCCGGATCGGTCATCTCCTTCTCGCATTTGCGCATGCGCGCGATGATCGTCGCGATGTCGCGCGCGCTCATCATGCGGTCGATCGCGGTCTGCGTCTGATCGGCGGCATGCGTGTCCTGCGGCAGGTAGCCGAGCTTGCCGGACACGCGCACCTTGCCGGCGGACGGCAGCATGTCGCCGGTGATGACGCGCGTCAGCGTCGTCTTGCCGGCGCCGTTGCGGCCCACCAGACCGATCTTGTCGCCTTTGGCCACATGGAAGTCGGTCGGGTGCAGCAGCGTGCGCGCGCCGATCTGAATCTCAAGTTCCTTCGCCTCAATGGCCATGCCTGTTCGCCGTCCCTCTCGTTCGTGTCGCCAGCTTCGTTCCGGCCGCCCTGTTCGCCTGGCTCCCTGCCCGGCTTCGCTCCATCCGGCTCGTGATCGTCTCGGATGGAGGCCCATGCGACCCATGCCGATTCATGCGATGCGTATCCGCCCGCGTTGAAGTCCAAAATTCCACTATAGCGAATGGGGGACGATCATGCATGGCGGCTGCGACTGCGGCGCGGGGCCGGTGCGGCGGCGCGACGCAGGCCGGTGCAGTGGTGGCGCGGTGGCGGTGGCGCAGTGGCGGGCGGCCGAGGCATCGTTGGCATCGTTCGGTATCGTGGATGAGTCATGAAGGAGAGCGAGGAGAGCGATATGTCAGCGAAACCATCCGGAGGGATTCTCGTCACCGGCTTCGACCCGTTCGGCGGCGAGAGCGTCAACCCCGCGTACGAGGCGGTTCGTCTGCTGCCCGATCGGATCGCGGGCCGACGAGTGACCAGGCTGGAGGTGCCGACCGCGTTCACGCGCGGTGCGACGGCGGTCGAGGATGCGATGGAGCGCGAACGGCCCGACATCGTGGTGTGCGTCGGTCAGGCGGGCGGCCGATCGGCGATCACCGTGGAACGGGTCGCGATCAACCTCGCCGAGGCGTCCATCCCCGACAACGACGGCGAACGCCCGAACGGCACGCCGCTGCGCGCCGACGGCGACACGGCGTACTTCGCATCGCTGCCGGTCAAGGCGATGGTCCGGGCCATCAACGACCACGGCATCCCCGCAGCCCTGTCGTACACGGCCGGCACCTACGTGTGCAATGCGCTCATGTACACCGTGCTCTATCTGATCGACCGCCGATTCCCCGGCGTCAAAGGCGGGTTCATCCATGTGCCGTTCGCGGTCGGGCAGGGCGTGGGCAAGCCGAACGGCACGCCCACGATGGAGATCACGACGATGGCCAGAGCCCTCGAATTCGCGATCGAGGCGGCGGTCGGCGCCGACGACGATGCGGATGAGATCATGGGCACGACCCACTGAATCAGGCCTGGACCCGCAGCATCCGGCATCGCCGTGATCCTGCGCATCGCGGCCTTCTGCTCGCCGCCGGTGCGCCGCTCATTCCCAAGGATGAGAGCCGAGATGAGAGCCGGCGGCGCCGCGTGACGATCTCGTTCCGCCGGCCGATGGCGGCAACCCCTGCGCTTCCTACGATGGAGGGTAATCCACGGAAAGGAAGGGAGGAGCGCATGCCGCGCACCATGATCGAATCCGACGCGCGGACCGCAGCCATGCCCACGTCCGCGCCGATGCCCACGTTCGCATCCGCATCTGCATCGATGTCCGCTTCCATCAGTCGGCCGCTGCAAGCGGATGGCCGCGCCGCAGGCCACGTGCGCAGCTTCGCCGAGTTTCGCCGCGCACGCATGATCAGATCGCTCAGGCGGCTGGCCGTCGCGTTCGTCGCCGTCGCGGCGCTCGCGGTCGGCGTGCTGTTCGGCCTTGGCCGCATCGCCCATATCGGACCGTTCGCGCCCGGCGTGCCGCAGGCCGCCTACGACGCGCGATCATGGAATCTGATCGTCGTCAACCGGTGGCATCGCATACCCGACGACTACCCTGCGCCCCAACTGACGAAGCTCGCCAACGGGCAGCAGGTCGATTCGCGCATCTACCCGGAGCTGCAGCGCATGTTCGACGCGATGCGCGCCGACGGGATCAGCCCCGAGGTGACGGCCGGATATCGCACGCATGACGAGCAGCAGCAGATCATGGACAGCACGGTATTCCAATATGTGAACCATCAGGGGATGAGCGAGAAGGAGGCCGCCGCCGCAGCCGAGACGAAGGTCGCGGTGCCCGGCACCAGCGAGCACGAGCTCGGATTGGCGATCGACGTCAACGCGGTCGGAGCCTCGGAGGCGGACGCCAATCAGCGCGTCTACGACTGGCTTGCGGCGAACGCGTGGCGATACGGGTTCATCCTGCGCTACCCGGACGGCAAAAACGACGTCACCGGCGTGTTGTTCGAGCCGTGGCACTACCGTTACGTCGGCGCCGAGGCGGCCCGGACCATTCACGACGAAGGCGTCACGCTTGAGGAGTATCAACGCTGACGGAAGCGCAGAATGTGCTTGTTGACAGGCGTGACGTTGCGAGCTTCGTGCCCATCGCATTGCAGACTGCCTCGACGATGGATGGCTGCCGTCCACGGACCCGCCGTCGGGGGCGGACGGCACGTCGCAGCGGTCCGGACGATAAACTGAAGACAGATTTCGCGATGACGCGCAACGCGGAACAACGGAGTTGAAGATGAACCACCTGAATCACATGAACTATGACGGTTGCGCGGGCCGCAGTCCTCGTCGCAAGGCCCGCGTCGTTCAGACGGCGCTGTGCGCGGCACTGATCGCATGCGCGCTCGTCCAGACGGCATGTTCATCTCCTCTGGACCGCACCGGCGGCGATGAGCAGGCCGTACCGCAATACAAGTCCCAGCTGCCGTCTGAGGACCGCATCGCAAGTCTGGAGACCATTGCCAAGCGCTTCGTCGTCTGCCTGACCGACGAGGGCATCGACGCGAGGCTCGGCGATACGCTGTCGCTGTCGATGGACGGCACTTCGGACCCGCTTCCGCAGACTACGGTGCTCCTGCGCATGCTTGGCGCGGATGGCAATCCCGTGGGCGTGGACGCGGACGGATTGGAGACCGACACTTCCGCATCAGCGCTGTATCCGGGCGTGTCCTATAGCAAGACGGATACGTCGGGAAGCTGGATCGCGGTCGCCGACTCCAGTGGGCTCGCCGGTACGCCATATGCAGGCAAACAGGGTGACTACGCCACCTGCGAGCAGACGAATCCCGACTTCGCGCAGCCTCCGCTCTCCGGCGACGCCTCACGCCCCAAGCCCAATCCCGACACGCAGCGCAATATGCTCGAATTCGCAAGGAAGGCGCGTGCGAAGGGATTCGATTGGATGAAGGACCCCGAACCTGATGATATGGCCAACGCCATCACTGTTCCCGACGATCTGTCGGCTGAGGAGTTCCGCCGGTTCCTCACCGAATTCCCTCCCAGCGTATGGCCAGACAGCATCAGCGGAATCATGATTCCATCATCGAGAGGTGATTTGTCGGCAATTCGCAATGAGGCATCACAATGACGAACGACGCAGCATGACAGATGCCGCGGCGGGTGCATAGGGCTGCGGCCGGGCCGGCGTAGCGGGAAGCGGCATGATACCCTAGTAAGCTGCGAAACGAAAGCGAGGCGGGCTTATGGGTGATGTCAGGCGCCAGATGGAACGGCTGCGGTTGGTGTACGAGACCGGCGTGCTCCGTCTGCTGCTGCGGCAGAACTCCCGACTCTACGTGGCGCTGCTGCGTTCCGCATTCGACCCGCTGACCGGCGAACTGCCGAGAGAGACCCTTGAGGAGCGCTTTGCACAAAGCCTGAATCTGCTCGCCGACGCCGGCGAATGGAGCGCGAAACCCGAGCAGACTACCGCCCAGGCGGCGCATCAGATCCTCGTCGATCTGAGCCGCGAGGGCGACGGCGACTACGCATGGCTCGCCAACGCGCACGACGCCGCATCCCATCGCTTCCTCTACCGGCTCACCGCGCGAGCCCATCGCGCCATCGAGGCGCTGGGTCGTCTTGAGGACGATACGCGCGCACTGTCCGGCGCGCAGGCCAACAGCATCATCATGGAGATCGAGCACGCGCGCATGCAGCTGACCGTCGACCCCGCCGAACGCGTGCGACTGCTGCGACAGGAGATCAGGGAGCGCCGCGAGGAGATCGAGCAGATCCAGCAAGGTCATGGACGTGCGGCGTTGAGCGAATCCCAGGTGAAGGACGTCATCGCCGTCATCCACAACACGCTGCGCGGCGTGCCCATCGACCTGCGCGAACTCGTGCTCGCCGAACGCGACAACGGCGACGCGCTGCGCCGACGCATGCAGAGCGGCGACATGAGCGTCGACGAGATCCTCACCGCCTACCATGACGAATACCGACGCTCGTTCCACGAATCCGATTCCGGAAGACGATTCGACGACGCGTTTCAGGTCATCATCACCGACGAGGGACGCCAGCAGATCGACGCCGCCCTGCGCGACATCGCGAAAACCCCGTATCTGGCCGGCGAATCGGGCGCGCTGCTCGACCAGATCCGCGACGAACTCGACCGCATCTACGTGGGTCTCGAGGCGGTGCGCCGGCAGATGCGCGTCTCCGACGAGGCGGTCAGCCGACTCGTCCGCCAGCAGTCCGACACGCGATACCGCACCATGCTCGGCAGACTCAACCGGCTCGTCGTGCGCCTCAACGCCGACGCAAGGGAGCATCCGGGCGACGCCGCCCGCCCATATCCGACCGGCAGCGCCGGCGGACAGCTCGCCGTGCTGCCGACCCGACCCGCCAGATCGATGGCCCGCTCCACCATGCCGCAATTGGCTGATTCACCGACGACTGCGGACGACGCGCCGGCGATCGACCTCGACTCCATGATCGCGGACGGCGGGCCGCGACTCAGACGCATGGCCGCGCTCATCCTCGCCCACCCGGTGACGGCGGCGGACGGACGCATCGACATGGCCGCCAGCTTCAACCGACTGCCCGAGCGTGAACGCCGGGAAGGCGAGATCGTCGGATTCCTCGGCGCGATTCGGGCCGAGGACGGCGAACCGCAACCGTCTGACGGCCTTGGCGACACCGGGGGACGGTTCGGCGCGACGACATGGCATTGCATCTCGCTCGACGGCCGACCGCGCGACTGGATGACGCGGAGGATAATGGTCGGCAGGGATGAGCTGGACGCCATCACGCGGGCGCACTGATCGGGCGCACTGATCGGGCGCACTGACCGGGCGCGCTGACCGAACGCATTGACCTCGCGCGGGAATGCGCGCGGCATGCGCAGACGCGCGGGGTCGCTCGGTCGCGAGGCAATGGCGATGAGGATACCGGCGGCGCAGCGGCAGGACGCAGTGGCGGCGGAATCGCACAGCAAGCACAGCACAAGGGAGAACGGACGGGAATGACGATGAACAACATCGATGGTATGACGCGCGCGCATGACGGCGGCATCACGGCGGAAGGCTCGGTAGGCGCCGAGTCGGTCGGCACCCAGTCGGTTGACGTAGAGCCAACCGGTACGCAATCCGCCGACCCGGAGTCGGCCGGCACCGGCTCGGTCAACCCATACGCCCTGTTCGAGGGCGACACCGGCGACATGACCGCCGACGCCAGACGGGCCGCGATCGCCCTCAAACGCGAACGCTACATATCCGGCGACCTCTACGACACCGTGCTCGACAACCGGGACGCCGTGATCCGCTCGCTCAACAACGACCTGCTCGAACTGGTCGTCAACGAGCGATACCGCATCATGATCGCCATGCCGGTCACCGGCCCCGACGTGACGCTGCGCGCGCTCAAGACCCGCGCCAGCCTCAAACGCGAGGAGGCGGCGCTGCTCGCCGTGCTGCGCGTCCGCGTGCTCGAATACGAGAACTCGCACGAGACCAGCGAACGCTGGCTGATCAGCTTCGAGGAGATTCGCGCGGCGCTCGCCACCGGAACCGGCTACCTGGCGGCGCGCAACGACGAGGAGGGCGTGCTGCGGCAGGTCGGCGCGCTCACCTCGGCCATGTGCACGTACGGCTATCTGGAGCGGCTTGCCGACGACGACACGATGTTCCGCATCACGCCGCTCGTGCCGGTGGTGCTCGACCGCGAGCTCGCCGATTCGTGGCTGTCGATCGCCGGCGACGAAACCGTCGGCGACACCGGCGAGGACGCTGATGGGGGCGCGCGCGGCGGTGAGGATGCGCGCAGCGGCGAGGCGGCCGACGATGCCGTTGCGGCCGGTGCTGGCACCGGTTCCGACACCGATTCTGACGCCGGTGTTGACGCCGATCCCGCGTATGAGATTCCCGACGAGACGCGATATGCGGAGCCGCTGTTCGCGGATGATCAGGATGCGTCGTCGGCGGGCATTGCGACGGGCCGCGCATCAACGGATCGAGCATCAACGCAACATGAATCGACGGACCGCGCACGGGTGAACGACGGACAGGGGGAGTGATGGCCGGACAGATGCAGATGATCGCCGACCGCTGGATGATGGAAAGCCGCCAGCTGGTCAACTGGGGATCCTATGAGGGCTACCACGTGTTCCGCCCGTCGATGGACAAGTCGCTGCCGGTGACGCTGCTCGCCGGCGCCAGCGAATCCGGCAAGTCAACGCTCGTGGACGCGCAGATCTCGCTGCTGTATCCGACCGGCACGCCGTTCAACAAGGCATCGAACTCGGGGCGTTCCGAACGCAGCGACTACACGTATCTGCTCGGCATGGTCGGCGTGGGCGACGACGGCGACGGCGAGCGTCCGATCTATCTGCGCGGTCGCGATGCGAACGGCGCGCCGCAGGCGGTCTGGGGCGCGATCGTCGACACGTATCGCAACCTCACCGACGGCGCCACGCTGTCGTGCGGCAAGTTCCTGTATCTCATGCCCGGCGACGAGCGCGGCGGTGTGCGCCGACAGTACGTGACATGGGATCGGACCATCGACCCGCGGACGATGGACGCCTACCGGGATGCGCCGTTCACGCCCACGCAGCTCAAGGCCGCCTACCCGCAGTGCCTCACCTTCGCGAGCGCCGAGGCGTTCCATGAGCACATCTGGTCGATCATGGGGCTGAGTGCCGAGGCGTGCCGTCTGCTGGCGAAGATCCAGTCGGCGGATGCGCCGTCGCGCCTGGACGACATCTTCAAACAGGGCGTGCTCGGCGTGCCGGAGGCGTTGGAGCTGGCCCGCGCCACGGTCGACGACTACGACCGCTATGCGCAGAATTTCCGTGCGATGCAGGACAAGGCGAATCGCATGGAGCGTCTGGAGAAGATCCGTGACGACTACGCCGCATACGAGCGTGCCGAGGGCCAGGTGAGGCGATTCGCGCCGGTCGATCCGTCCCTCGCCGATGGCGCGGCGACGATTCGGCGCTGGACGGTAGATCGCATGCGCGAGGAGGTCGCCGCACGCATGCCGGTGGATGCGAGCGAGCGCGACGCCCGTCTTGCCGACGAGCGGGCCGCGGATCGCAGAGCCCAGGAGCTGCGGTCGCGCATTGACGCCGTTCGTGAGCAGATGCACCATCTCGACGGCGGCAACCTGTCCCGTCTGGAATATGAGCTCGACGCCGCGCGCCGCGATGCGACGGAGGCCGAGCAGACCCGTGACCGCATCGCGCGCGGATACGAGGCGGTCGGCAGAACCATTCCCGTCGACGAGAAGGGTTGGGAGCAGGCGCGCATCGACGCGGTCGTGTTCACCGGTTCCTATGACAAGCGCCGCGACGAACTGGAGGATGCGCGCAATCAGGCGTTCGGCGAGCGGGCCGACGCGACCGAGACGCTGCGCGCGTTGGAACGCGACTATGAGCGTCAGCATGCGCGGCGCACGCGCATCTCGCAGCAGATGGACGAGACCAGGGCGATGCTGTGCCGTGCGACCGGTCTGAGCGCCGACGAGCTGCCGTATGCGGCCGAGATCATGGATGTGCGCGACAGCGAGGAGCCGTGGCGGCTTGCCATGAACGTCGTCTATGCGCCGATCGCGCAGACCATTCTCGTCGACAAGCGTCATGAGCGGGGCTTCGCCGCCAAGGTGAGCGCCATCGATCCGCATGCGATGGCGCGGCGCACATGGCAGTTCGTCGACACGACCCTCGACTACGGTGTCGCAGCCGCAGCTGATGCCGACTACGGCACCGATGCCGCTTCATCCGCTGGGTTCGCCGCGTCCGGTGGCAGCGATGACGAGGGTGCGCGCGAAGATGCGCGCGAGGGTGCATGGATGTCCGGAAAACTGCGTTTCCGCGACGATTCGCCGTTCGCCGGCTGGCTGCGCGCGCAGACCCGTTCCGAGCGGCTCGACGCGCGTTGCGTCGCAGCGATCGACGATGCGGACCGGACCGATCGGCAGGTGCAGCTCGACGGACAGATCAAATCGGGCAAACGCGGCCAGCATGGCGTCAAAGGGCGCCAGCAGATCATCGGATTCGTCAACGCGCGCTATCTCGACCTGCTGCGTCGGCAGATCGACGAGGCCAGAGCGAAGGCGGACGCGGCCGACAAGGCGTATGAGAACGTCCGGGCGGCCGGCGAACGGCTGCAGCGCGAGCGCGAACTCGCCGGTCAGATCGCCTACACGGCGTGGGAGCGCATCGATGCGACGGGGGCGCAGCGGCATGTGCGGCAGCTCGAATCGACGATCGCCTCGATCAGGGACAATCCGGAGCTCGCCGGTCTCGCCGACATGCAGACCGCGCTCGACGGCGAACTCGACAGGGCCCAGCGTCAGCGCGTCGAGGCGGGGCAGGCAGCGGCGGCCGCATCGGCCGCAGTCGAGGCCGCCCGGGCATGGCTGGACGCGCATCGCGAGACCGAGCCGCAGCCGGATCGCCGGCCGACGCCGCTTGACGACGATCTCGCCGAGGCGCTGTCGCAAAGCTACGAGCGCCGGTTCGCGGGATTCACCGACGCCGCGATGCGCGCCCACATGATTCTCGGCGCCGGTCAAGGCGCGGCGGATGGCGTGTCGGTCGACGACGCGTTCTGCGAGCGGGTCGTCAACGGCATCGGCGGCGACATGGCCGAACGCATCCATACGCTCGCCGACCGTGCGGATACGGCTCGAAGCGCGGTCGAGATCGCCATGGCCGACTACATCGACCGGTATGCGTCCGACGACGATGCGCTCACCGCCAGCGTGGACGACTACCGCTACTATCTCGACGAGCTCGACGGACTGTCGCGGCTTGTCGCCGTCACTGCCACCGATGAGGAATACCGGCGTTGCCTCGGCCAGCTGCTCATGAGCCTGCTGACCATCAAACGCGCCATCGACACGGATGCCGGCGACATCCGCGACCAGCTCGACCGCATCAACGCGATGCTCGACGGCCAGCAGTTCGGTCCGCGGCACGGCAGTCTGTCGCTGCATGCGGACGTGCGCAGACCCGACCGCGCGTTCTCGACCCAGCTGCAGCGCGTCATTGGCGCGCTCAACGGCTGGAAGGACGCGCAGAGCGCCGCTGCGGCGTTCGACCGCGCCGCCGCGCGGAAGACGTTCGCCGCATGCGCGCCGATGATCGAACTGCTGCGCCGCGAGCTCGCGCAGGTGAAGGACGTCAACGGCATCCGCAGCTATGGGGCGCGCGACCTCGACCCGCGCTGCCGCTCGTCGTTCTACGCGATCGTGCGCCACGCGGACGGCCCGGATGAACGCATCACCTCGACCGGCGGCCGTTCCGGCGGCGCGCTGCAGGAGCTGACGTCGTTCGTGTACGGCGCGGCGCTCATCTACCTGCTCGGCGGCGGCATGGAGCATCGGCTCAGGCCGAGCTATACGACGCTGTTCCTCGACGAGGCGCTCATCAAGGCCGACGGCCGCTACACGAAGCGTGCGCTCGGCGTGCTGCCGCGGCTGGGCTTCCAGGTGATCGTGTCCGCGCCCGAAAGCAAGACGGGGGAGATCCTCGAGGTGTCGACCAAGGCGTATGTGACGCGCAAGGATCCCCACACGGGGCTGACCTCGCTGCACGAGGCCACCTGGTCGGGGTATGATGCCGCGGTCGATGATGCCGATGATGCCGCCGATGATCCCGTCGGAGATGCCGCAGCTCAAACAGATGCCGGCGAGACGCGCTGACGAGGCGTGCCGGTGAGGCGTGTGCTGGATGCGTGTGCTGACGAGGCGAATGGACGATATGCGTCGAGAGGCGGATATGAACGGATAGTGGATGATGGCGGACCGGTGTTCCCATCTCAGGATTGCGGCGGTATAGTGGCCTTATCGTAACCGATGGCCGTATGACCCGTCAGAAAAGAGGAACGCCATGACGATGCCGCAGCAGCCGATGCCTCAGCAGCAGCCAAACCAGTATCCGCAGGGTGGAGCGCCGCAGCCGGCGTTCGCGCCGCAGGGGCAGCCGCAGCCCCAGCAGCCGCAGGCCGCCCCCGGCTACGGACAGCCCGGATACGGACAGCCGTACGGCGCGTATCCGAGCCAGCCGGGCTACCCGATGCAGCCCGGTTACGGCTACCCGGCCCAGCCGGTGCCGAATTTCCTTGACAAGCTCGACGTGCGCAAGTTCACCGACCTGTCGTTCATCCTCATGGTCGTGTTCATGGGCATTGATCTGCTCCAGGAGTTCCTTTCGCTGGTCGGCGTCGGCAATGCGAGCGGCAGCTACGATTGGCGCACCGGCGAATACCATGCCAACTTCGGCTACCTGCTGCTCGGATTCCGTCCCTGGTGGTATCTGACGATCGCGCTGGCAGTGTTCCTGATCGGTCTGACGCTGGTCAAGAACGCCCCGTCATGGTTCAGGATGACGCTGTTCGCACTGCTCGTCGCCGGTGCCGGCGTAAAGGTGCTGTGCAGCCTGCTCACGCTGTTTTCGGTCTACGGCACGTTCCTCAACGTGCTCGTCTTTCTTGCCGATGCCGCTCTGGTCGGTGGCGCGGTCATCCTGCTCGTCGTGTGGAAGCAGCCGCGTCGGTGATCGGATGATCGCTGCCGGCCACACATGCTGAATATGGAAAAGCCCCGGTTCGACGGGGCTTTTCCATATCCGACGACCATCCGATGCCATCCGATTTCAGGCGGGATTGCTCGTTGTATTCGTGTTGGCTATTCGTTGATGACCGAGCTGACGATGCCCGAGACGATCGTCATGATCAGCGAACCAAGCACCGACCACCAGAACCCGTGGATGATCACGCCCACCGAGAACAGTCCCATCGCCAGCCACGACGACAACCGCATGAACAGCCAGTTGATGATCAGAGCGAACAGGCCGAAGCTGAGGATCGAGATCGGCAGGGCAAGCAGATGCACGACCGGTTTGATCGACGCATTGATAAGCGCCATGAACAGCGAAAACGCGGCGATGCCGAGGATCGGCGGCTCGCCGACCGCCTCCATGCCGGGCAGAATCGCGACCATGACACCCGCCGCGATCGTCAGTACCAGCCAACGTGAAATGAAATGACTCATGATTCCGATTATCGCAGCGGGAATGTCAACGAACGGTGATTATGCCCGGGGTGATTGTCAAGGCGGTTTCCGGGGTGATCACCCCGCAACGGGACAGCCGCTCCTACCGCTCCTACCGCTCCTACCTGGTGAACGGCTCGGATGCCTTGTCAAGCGCGGCGATCTCGTCGGCGGACAGATCGAGCGACACCGAATCAAGCAGTGCGGGCAGCTGCTCGGGCGTGCGGGCGGAGGCGATCGGGCCGGCGACCTGCGGACGGTGACGCAGCCAGGCCAGCGCCACGGTGGCGATCGCCGTGCCGTGCGCCTTGGCCACCGCGTCAAGCGCGTCGACGAGCGCGAAGCCGTCGGCGGTCAGATAGTCGGCGACCATGCCCTGACGCGCCTTGCCCTCGGCATCGGCCGCGGAACGATACTTGCCGGTCAGGAAGCCGGCGGCCAGTGAGAAGTAGGGGAACACTGCGAGGTTCTCGCGTGCGGCCACCGGGGCGAGCGTGCGCTCGTAGTTGCCGCGGGTCACGAGGTTGTAGTGCGGCTCCAGCGCCACCGGCAGCGCGTAGCCGTGCTCGCGGGCGATGGAGAGCCACTCCTCGATGCGGTCGGCCGTGTAGTTCGACAGACCGATCGCGCGGATCTTGCCGGCCTTGACCAGTTCGTCGAATGCGGCGGCGGTCTCCTCGAGCGGCGTCCTCTTGTCGTCGAAGTGGGCGTAGTACAGATCGATCGTATCGATGCCCAGACGCAGCAGCGACTCGTTCGCGGCGGCGATCACGTTGTCGTGCGACAGGCCCTTGTACTGCGGATGCTCGCTCACCTTGGTGGCGATGACCACATCGTCGCGGTTGGACCGCACGGCCAGCCAGCGGCCGAGGATGATCTCGGACTCGCCTCCCGCGTTCCCCGGCGCCCACGCCGAATACACGTCGGCGGTGTCGATGAAGTTGCCGCCCGCCTCGACGTACTCGTCCAGCACCCTGCGGCTGGTCGCCTCGTCGCTGGTCCAGCCGAACGTGTTGCCGCCCAGTACCAGCGGGAACACCTCCAGATCGCTGTCGCCGACCTTCACGCGCTGATCGCTCATTGTCGAATCCTTTCCTGAGTCTATGCGTTTCCTGCGATGGCAGTCAGGGGGATGCTTCCGGCCGACGGGCGCGGAGCCGCTCTCGATGCCATGGCCGAGCCGCCGACGGAGTCTCCTCGGCATCATTGTCACGCGGCGATGTCCGCCCGCGCGATGCGATTCCGCTGACGGCTGAGAATACGGGCGGAAGTTGAACCGATGTGCGCGCGACTGGCGGGTGCATGGACGCACGAAACACGCCGATCGAACACTTGTTCGCAATCTGTCGTATGATCGGGTATCCTAGGGCACGGATTTCCAGGGCATGGATTCGGCGAAAGCGCGGAAGCGCGGAGATACGGCAGCAAGCGGTGGAAGGCGGTTGACTATGGCGACGAGACGTTCGGCGACGGTCGGTAAAGGCGGCAAAAGCGGCGACGTGACGGTGGAGCGCGTGATGACCAGCGACGCGTTCCTGTCGCGCGAGATCGCCAAGGCGCCGATGCTGCGCACCGACGGTTCGCTGGTGGCCGACATATCACGCATTCCCAACGACCTCAAGATCACCATTCAGGGAGCCAGGGAGCACAACCTGAAGAACGTGAACCTCGCCATCCCGCGAAACCGCATGGTCGTATTCACGGGCCTTTCGGGTTCCGGCAAGTCGTCTCTGGCGTTCGACACCCTGTTCGCCGAAGGGCAGCGGCGGTACGTGGAGTCGCTGTCGGCGTATGCGCGGCAGTTCCTCGGGCAGATGGACAAGCCCGATGTGGACTTCATCGAAGGTCTCAGCCCGGCGGTGTCCATCGATCAGAAGACCACCAACCGCAACCCCCGCTCGACGGTCGGCACGATCACCGAGATCTACGATTATCTGCGACTGCTGTTCGCCCGCACCGGCGAGCCGCACTGTCCGGTGTGCGGGGCGCCCGTCAGCGCGCAGACCCCGCAGCAGATGGTCGACGCGCTGCTGCGCAACCCCGAGCGGACGCGGTTCCAGATCCTCGCCCCGGTGGTGCGCGGGCGCAAGGGCGAATTCGAGGATCTGATCGAGCTGCTGCGCGGCGACGGCTACGCCCGCGCGCTCATCGACGGCCAGATGGTGCAGCTGAGCGACGACATCAAGCTGGCCAAGCAGAAGAAGCATACGATCGAGGTGGTCGTGGACCGTCTCGTCGTCAAGGACGGCATTCGCCAGAGGCTCACCGACTCGATCGAGACGGCGCTGAAGCTCGCCAAGGGCATCATCGTCATCGACTACGTGGACCGTGACGAAAAGGACCCGGATCGGCGTCAGCCGTTCTCCGAGAAGCGCGCCTGCCCGAACGGCCACCAGCTCGAACTCGACGAGATCGAGCCGCGCACGTTCTCCTTCAACGCCCCGTACGGCGCGTGCCCGGACTGCACGGGCATCGGCTACTCGCTGGAGATCGATCCGGAGCTGGTCATTCCAGATCCGTCCAAGACGCTCAACGAGGGCGCCATCGAACCGTGGGGGCTGACCAAGGGCACGGGGGAGTACTATCGCCATGTGCTCGAAGGCCTCGGCGAGGAGATGGGCTTCGATCTTGACACGCCTTGGGAGCAGCTGCCCGAGGACGTGCGCCATGCCATCATGTACGGACGCGATTTCAAGGTGAGGGTCTCCTATCGCAACCGCTGGGGTCGTATGAGGGAGTACTCCACGGGTTTCGAGGGCGTGGTGCGCACGCTGATGCGCCGCCATGACGAGACCGACTCCGAGCAGATGAAGCAGTATTACGAGTCCTACATGCGAGAGGTGCCCTGCCAGACGTGCAAGGGGCGGCGCCTGCGCCCCGAGGTGCTGGCGGTCACCGTGGACGGGCGGTCGATCGCCGACGTGTGCGACATGCCGGCCGAGCAGAGCCTGGCATGGGTGAACGCTCTGGAGCTCACCGGTTCGGCCGCGCGTATCGCCGGCGAGGTGCTCAAGGAGATTCGCGCCCGTCTCGGATTCCTCAACGACGTCGGACTCAACTATCTGACGCTCTCACGGGCGGCGAAGACGCTCTCCGGCGGCGAGGCCCAGCGCATCAGGCTCGCCACGCAGATCGGCTCCGGTCTCGTCGGCGTCATGTACGTGCTCGACGAGCCGTCCATCGGACTGCACCAGCGCGACAACGAACGGCTCATCGAAACGCTGCATCATCTGCGCGACCTCGGCAACACGCTGATCGTGGTCGAACACGATCAGGAGACCATCGAGAAGGCCGACTGGCTGGTCGACATCGGACCGGGAGCCGGCGAACACGGCGGCGAGGTCGTGTACTCGGGCCCCGCGTCGCACCTGGTCGAGGCACCCCGTTCGATCACCGGCGACTACATCGCCGGCCGTCGCCGGATCGCCGTGCCGGAGCATCGCCGCAAGACCGACAGGACCAGACAGCTCAAGGTGGTCGGCGCGCGCGAGAACAACCTGAGGAATCTCACGGTGAACTTCCCTCTCGGCGTGATGACCGTCGTCACCGGCGTCTCCGGGTCGGGCAAATCCACGCTCGTCAACCAGATCCTCTATCCGGTCCTCGCCGACAGACTCAACGGGGCGCGCATCGTGCCCGGCAAGCATACCAGGGTCGAGGGCGTCGACCAGTGCGACAAGGTCATCCACGTCGATCAGAATCCCATCGGACGCACGCCACGCTCCAACCCCGCCACCTACACGGGCGTATGGGACAAGATCCGCACACTGTTCGCCAAGACCCCCGAGGCGCAGGTGCGCGGCTATGGTCCGGGGCGGTTCTCGTTCAACGTCAAGGGCGGCCGTTGCGAGGCGTGCCACGGCGACGGCACGCTCAAGATCGAAATGAACTTCCTTCCAGACGTGTACGTCGAATGCGAGCAGTGCCATGGGCGTCGCTACAACCGGGAGACACTGGAGGTCAAGTACAACGGCAAGTCGGTCTCCGACGTGCTGGACATGCCCATCGAGGAGGCGGCGCGGTTCTTCAAGGCGTATCCCTCGATCGCACGCTATCTGGACACGCTCGTCGAGGTGGGACTCGGCTACATTCGCCTTGGACAGCCGGCCCCGACCCTCTCGGGCGGCGAATCGCAGCGCGTCAAGCTCGCCACCGAACTGCAGCGTCGCTCCACCGGCAGAACCGTGTACATCCTCGACGAGCCCACGACCGGACTGCATTTCGAGGACGTGCGCAAGCTGCTGCTTGTGCTGCAGGGACTTGTAGACAAAGGCAACACCGTCATCGTCATCGAACACAACCTCGATGTGGTCAAGTCGGCGGACTGGATCATCGATCTGGGTCCCGAAGGCGGAGACGGCGGCGGCACGATCGTCACCGAAGGCACACCGGAACAGGTGGCGCGATGCCAGCAATCCTGGACCGGACGCTTCCTCAAGCCCATGCTGTGAGCCGCCATGACCAACGACATCGAACGACACGCGCCGGACGTATGGCGAGCCACGGCGAATGCTATGCAGCGGGACGCCCTCGCCGAACCCGCATCGCACGGCATCGACATCGCCGCGGGCGTGAACCGCAACGGCGCTCCCCTCCTGGGGGACACGCGAGACCTGTTCCGGCCGAAAAGCGGCGACATTCCAGCCCAGCCAGGCGTCTACAAGTGGCGCGACGGCGAGCGGCGCGTGATCTATGTCGGCAAGGCGAAGAACCTGCGCAACCGCCTGTCCAACTACTTCCAGCCGCTCTACCTGCTGCATCCGCGCACCCAGACGATGGTGCTCACCGCCCGGAGCCTCGAATGGACGGTGGTGGGCACCGAGCTTGAGGCCCTGACGCTCGAATACACATGGATCAAGGAGTTCGATCCGCGATTCAACGTGCAGTTCCGCGACGACAAGACCTACCCGTATCTTGCGGTGTCGGCGGGGGAGACCTATCCGCGCGTCTGGGTGACCAGAAGCCGCAAACGCCGCGACGCCCGATACTTCGGCCCCTACGCCAAGGTATGGGAGCTGCGCAAATCGCTCGACCGGCTGCTTCGCGCCTTCCCGGTGCGCAGCTGCGCCGATTCGGCGTTCCGCAAGGCTCAGCTCACCGGGCGCCCCTGTCTGCTCGCATCCATCGGAAAATGCTCGGCGCCATGCGTCGGCCGCATCGACCCCAAGGAGCACCGCCGGATGTGCGAACGACTCGTCGGCGTGATGACCGGCCGGCTCGGCAGATCCTACGTCGCCCAGCTCACCCGGGAGATGAAGCAGGCCAGCGCCGAACTGGAATTCGAGAAGGCCGCCCGTCTGCGTGACGAGATACAGATGCTCGGCACGGTCATGGAGCAGAACGCCGTCGTGTTCGACCAGGACGTCGACGCCGACGTGTTCGGCATGGCCAGCGACGAGCTGGAGGCCTCCATCCACGCGTTCATCGTACGAGACGGCTCCATTCGCGGAGAACGCAACTGGAGCGTCGACAGGGTCGACGACATCGACGATGCCGAGCTCATCGCCGAGCTCATCGTGCAGGTGTACGCGGACGCGGTCGACGACATGCGGTCGACGACCCCGGCATCCGGCAGACCCGAAGCGCTGAGCGGACTGGAGGAGAAGCGCGACGCGATCGGCAGCACTCAGTCGCTCACCGCGACGGACAGCACCTCACGCGCCCAGGCCACGAGAGAACGACACGAACGGCAGGAACAGACCGGACGAGTGGACCTGCTCGTCCCGGTCGCGCCCGTGCCGCGCGAGGTCATCGTTCCGGTCGCCCCGGCGAGAACCGACGAGCTTGAGACCTGGCTATCCGGACTGCGCGGTGCCGCGGTCACCATACGCGTAGCCAGCCGCGGCGAAAAGAAGGCCCTCATGGACCGAGCCGAACAGAACGCCGGACAGGCGCTGCAGCGCAGCAAGATGAGCAGAATCAGCGACATGGGCGCCCGCTCCGACGCCATGAACGACGTCGCACATGCGCTCGGCCTGCGACAGGCGCCGCTGCGCATCGAATGCTACGACATCTCCAACACGATCGGAGGCGCATTCCAGGTCGCATCCATGGTCGTGTTCGAGGACGCCATCGCCAAGAAATCCGAATACCGCCGCTTCGCCATCCGCGGCAAGGACGGCAACGGCGCATTGGACGATCTGGGCGCACTGTACGAGACCCTGACGAGACGATTCCGACACGGCAACATCGCAGGCGACACCGGCGACAGCATGGACAACGAACGCCGCGCCAACGCAATGAACACCAACGCAATGAACACCAGCGCCATGGAATCCAGCGCCATGGAAGACGGAACCGGAAGCTCCGGAGGCTCCGGCGGCGAAACGGAACCCGCCGCCGCGACCGACGCCGTGGTCCAGCAGAACACCGACCGGCACCGCTTCGCCTACAAGCCCAATCTCATCGTCGTGGACGGCGGCCGCCCGCAGGTGCTCGCCGCGGCACGGGCGCTTGCCGACTGCGGCGTCGACGATGTGGCGCTGTGCGGTCTCGCCAAGCGGCTTGAAGAGGTATGGATACCGGACGACGACTATCCGATCATCCTCAAGCGCCAATCCGCCGGCATGTATCTGCTGCAGCGCGTGCGTGACGAATCCCACCGATTCGCGATCACCTACCATCGCCAGACACGTCGCAAAGGCGCGCTGCGATCGGCTTTGGACGCCATTCCGGGCATCGGCGAGACCTATCAGAAACGCCTGCTTGCGCATTTCGGCTCCGTGCGCGCCATGCGCGAGGCCGGCGTCGAGGAACTCGAACAGGTCAAAGGCATCGGGCACGCCAAGGCCGAAGCCGTCTACGCGGCGCTGCATCCGGCGCAGACGCAGTCCGACACCGATGCGGATGCCCGGAATGGTGCCGCGAGTGGTTTCAGGAATGGCTCCAAGAATGATGCCGGTAATGGCGACGCGAGGCCCAGCGTGGGCGTACGCTAGGATGGAAGAGCAAACGTAAGGAGGGGACATGGGTCGGATCGCTCATCGCTGCGCCGTCCTCGGCAAGCCGATCGCGCACTCGCTGTCGCCGGTGCTGCACATGGCCGCATATCGCGCTCTTGGATTGGACGACTGGCACTACGACCGCCATGAGGTCGGCGAGGCCGATCTGGGCGGGTTCCTCGCAGGCCTTGACCCCACGTGGCGTGGGCTGAGCCTGACCATGCCGCTCAAAAGAACCATCCAGCCCTATGGAACGCCGTCCAACCTGTGGGCCCGAGAGCTGAGGGTCGCCAACACGGCGGTGCTTGACTGGCCGCAATCCCAGGCGACTCTCGCGAATGCCTCACCGATGCCGGACGTCAAGCCGACGATACGTCTCTACAATACGGACGTCATCGGCATCCAGCTCGCCTTCGACCACGCCGAGCGCGTCAACGGTCTGCACGTCGAAGGGGATCGCAGCGGATGCGCGTTGGTGATCGGCAACGGCAACACCGCCGCATCGGCCGTGGCGGCATGCACGATGATGCCGCATGTCGGCCACATCATCGTGGCGGCGCGCCATCCGCAGGGCAATCCTGAGCTCAAACCGCTCGCCGAACGATTCCTGAAACGCCCCGATGCGCTTGACGTGATCGATCTCAACGATTCTCATGCGCTGCTGCGCGCGTTCGGCGAGGCCTGTGCCGTCATCAGCACCATTCCCGGCCATGCGGCCGATCCGGTGGCGCAACTGCTGGAGGAAAGCTCCGTGCGTCCATCCGACGGGCAGTCCACCCTTCTCGACGTGGTCTACGATCCGCGGCCAAGCGCGCTGATGCGGGCGTGGCGCTCCAAGGGCGGCATCGCGATCGGCGGCGAGGAGATGCTGCTGTATCAGGCGCTGATCCAGGTGCTGCTCATGACCGGCATCTGGGACGGCGATCCGCCCAGCGACGCCGACAGTCGTCTTCAGAACACGACCGTGGACGACGATCATGTGGAGATTGCGATGAGACGCGCTCTCGAGGAGGCGCTGTAATGCCCATGCCAGTGAGAAACGTGCTCCGCCCGCATCCCGACGACGGCTTCGAGGTGCTGCTGATCACCGGCATGTCCGGTGCCGGCAGATCGCATGCCGCCGACAGCGTCGAGGACATGGGCTGGTATGTCGTCGACAATCTGCCGCCCAAGCTGCTCATCCCGCTTGTCGACATGATGACCAACGCGGGAGGCGACGGCAAGGGCGTGCATCGGCTCGCCGCCGTCATCGACGTGCGGTCGCGCGAGTACTTCGACGATCTGTCGGCAGTGCTCAGCCATCTCGACGATCTTGGGGTGCGCACGCGGATCCTCTTCCTCGATGCGTCAGACGGCGTGCTCGTCAAACGATACGAGTCCGTGCGCCGTCCGCATCCCCTCCAGCGCGGGGGTCGCCTCATCGACGGCATCCACGAGGAGCGCGAGCTGCTGGCCAATCTCAAGGAGCGGGCGGACGTGGTCATCGACACCTCGTCGCTGAGCATCCATCAGCTGTCGACCAAGCTCTACGAGGCGATGCTCGGCTCCGGCCCGAAGACCGTCTCCGTGCACATCTTCAGCTTCGGATTCAAATACGGCATGCCGCTGGATGCCGACTTCGTGGCGGATGTCAGGTTCCTTCCCAACCCGTACTGGGTGCCCGAGCTTCGTGAGCTGACGGGCGAGGACAAGCCGGTCGCCGATTACGTGCTGTCCAGCGAGGGTGCGACGGAGTTCCTGGATTCCTATACGCGGGCGGTGGTCACTGCGATTCGCGGGTATGCCAAGGAGGACAAGCATTTCGTGACGATCGCCATCGGATGCACCGGCGGGCAGCATCGATCGGTGGCGATGAGCCATGCGCTGGCGGATCGTCTGCGGGCGCGGGGATTGGACGTGACCGTATCCGCTCGGGAACTCAATCGACGTCGTCAGCAGTAGTCTGAGGCTGGTGCCGGCCGGTGCCGTTGCAGGCCCCGATGCGCCCCTGCCCACCATGGTGACCACATGGCGAGATGTGGCATGGGCTCCGTCCACTCGATGCGATTGAGTTGTCCAAGTGGTTCGGTAACACAGTAAGCCGATGCACGCGGAGCGTGAGCTCGGCGGCTACTGGTGAAGCCATTGAGAAGAACGGGACATAGGAGGTTGGCTCTTGGCTCTTCTGGATGATGTCAAAAGCGAACTTGCCACTATCGATAGCGAACTGCCTGCCGCCCAGAAGGCTCAGGCCACCGCGATGATCCGCTTCGGCGGAGGACTTCGTCTGGTGCAGCGTCAGATCATCGTACAGGCCCAGTTCGATTCGTTGGATGCCGCGAAATGGCTCCAGACCAGCATCAAGACGCTGTACGGGCATGATGCCACTCTCACGCAGGTGGCTCGCCAGACCCCCACCGGCATGGTGCAGCGCTATCTGGTGCACGTCGAACGCGGAGGTGCCGCGCTCGCCCTGCAGACAGGCCTGCTGGATCGACGCAAGATGCTGGTCAAGGGACTTCCCTCCGAGATCATCAACGGCAACATCGCCCAGGTCAAGGCCGCGTGCCGTGGCGCGTTTCTGGCGCACGGCAGTCTTTCCGATCCCGGCAAGGCCAGTTATCTGGAGATCGTGTGCCCCTGCAACGAGGCGGCTCTTGCACTGGTGTGCATGGCGAGGCGTCTCGGTGTGACGGCCAAGCATCGGCAGGTGCGCAGCTCGGAGCGCATCACCCTCAAGGACCCCGATGCGATCGAACGCATGCTGCTGATCATAGGCGCGACGCGCACCGCCCACGAGTGGACGGGCAAGCGCTCCGACGGCGAGGCGCGCGGCAAGGCGAACCGACTGGCGAACTTCGACGATGCGAACATGCGCCGCAGCGCCAAGGCCGCTGCGGAGGCCGGGGACAAGGTGCGCAAGGCGTTCGAGATCCTCGGCGACGACATTCCCGAGAATCTGCGCGCCGCCGGACAGCTCCGACTCGATCACGCCGATGCCAGCCTCGAGGAGCTTGGCCGTCTCGCTGATCCGCCGATCACCAAGGATGCCATCGCAGGCCGCATCCGACGGCTGCTGCAGCTGGCCGACAAGACGGTCAAGGCGCGCGGCCAGCAGGCGTGAACGCGCGCTCCGACAGCTGGGCCGCGCGCTCTGACAGCTGGATCGTGCGCTCCGTTTGTGAACGGGCCGCACGCAGACGATGGCAACGACTTCCCGCAAGGAGGGCGCCTTGCATGAGAGGCTATCCGCAATGGTCACGAGGGCGCATGATGCCAGTGCATGATGCTATTGCATGACGGCAGTGCATGCATGCAACGGCGAAATGTGATCGTGGAACCGTGGTTTGTTCGTCAGCAACGGTATCATTGCCAATGGCGTATCATCGTCACCGCTTTTCCCCGGCTGCCGGCCTTCCGTCTGCGGTCGGGCTCAGGAAAGGATATTCATGAAGACACTCAAGGATCTCGGCGATCTCAAGGGCAAGCGCGTACTCATGCGCGCCGATTTCAACGTTCCGCTGGACGGCACCACGATCACCGATGACGGCCGTATCAAGGCCGCTCTGCCCACCATCAATGCTCTGCGCGAACAGGGCGCGAAGGTCATTCTCATGGCCCACCTCGGCCGTCCGAAGGGCAAGGTCGTTCCTGAGCTGTCGCTGGCTCCGGTCGCAGTGCGTCTCGGCGAGCTGCTCGGCGCTGATGTGAAGCTGGCCAAGGACACCTATGGCGAGGATGCGCAGGCCAAGGTCGCCGCGATGAACGACGGCGATGTCGTCCTGCTCGAGAATGTGCGCTTCAACCCGGAGGAGACCAGCAAGGATCCCGCCGTGCGTGCTCCGTATGCCAAGAAGCTCGCCGCTCTCGGCGAGGTGTTCGTCTCCGACGGCTTCGGCGTGGTCCACCGCGCCCAGGGCTCCGACTACGACGTGGCCGCCGATCTGCCGGCCGCCGCTGGCCTGCTCGTCGAGAAGGAGGTCAAGGCGCTGTCGCGCGCCACCGAGAACCCGGAGCGTCCGTTCACCGTCGTGCTCGGCGGCTCCAAGGTCTCCGACAAGCTCGGCGTCATCGAGAATCTGCTCGACAAGGCCAACCGTCTGGTCATCGGCGGCGGCATGGTGTTCACCTTCCTCAAGGCCAAGGGCTACGAGGTCGGCACCTCCCTGCTCGAGGAGGATCAGCTCGACAAGGTCAAGGGCTACATCGAAACCGCCGAGAAGAACGGCGTCGAGCTGGTGCTTCCGACCGATATCGTCGTGAACGCCGGATTCCCGGCGGGCGACACCCCGGTCGCGCCGGAGGTCGTCGCGGCCGACGCCATCCCGGCCGACAAGATGGGCCTCGACATCGGCCCGGAGTCCCAGAAGCTGTTCCACGACAAGATCGTCGACTCCAAGACCGTCGTGTGGAACGGCCCGATGGGCGTGTTCGAGGTCGCCGCGTTCGCTGACGGCACGCGCGCCGTCGCACAGGGCCTGGTCGACGCGACCAAGGCCGGTGCGTTCACCATCGTCGGCGGTGGCGACTCCGCCTCCGCGGTGCGCAACCTCGGCTTCCCCGAGGACGGCTTCTCGCACATCTCCACCGGTGGCGGCGCCTCCCTCGAGTTCCTTGAGGGCAAGGAGCTTCCGGGTCTGAAGGTGCTCGAGTAGTCCTAGAGATCGTCCGTTATTCGTGGCATGACGAAGGCTCCTTTCGCGGGGCCTTCGTCATGCCACGAATGGTTATGCGGGTTTGCATCCGGCTCGACGGTGCCGGTGCGAGCATTTGCGAACAACGGTGAGATTCGCGCTGCGGTTCGCCGAGCGGAGACCGCGCGAAGACGTGTCATGACCGTGACGCGCGTCTGATACGTTGCTACTATACGTTGCTGATACATGCGGACGAGGGGAGGTTTCCATGGCATCCACACGAATCCCGCTGGTGGCGGGCAATTGGAAGATGAACTTCGACCATCTTGAGGCCACGTACTTCGTGCAGAAGCTGGTGTGGCTGCTTCGTGACGCACGGTTCGACTATCGGCGCTGCGAGATCGCGCTGCTGCCGTCCTTCACCTCTATTCGCAGCGTGCAGGTGCTGGTGGAGGCGGACCGGCTGAAGATCCGCTACGGCGCGCAGGCGGTGTCCACCACGACGCAGGGCGCCTTCACCGGCGATGTCTCCGCCGATATGCTGGCGGCGCTCGGCTGCTCCTATGTCATCGTCGGGCATTCCGAACGGCGGCGCTATCATCCCGAGGATGATGCGAACATCGTCGATCAGGTTCGCGCGGTGCTCTCCGCCGGCATGCAGCCCATTCTGTGCGTCGGCGAAAGCTTCGAGGAACGCCGGCAGGGCATCGAGCTCGATTTCGCGGTCGGCCAGGTCCATGACGTCACGCGCGACCTGTCCCGCGAACAGGCTGCGCGACTCGTCATCGCCTATGAGCCGGTGTGGGCCATAGGCTCGGGCATGGTCGCCACGCCGGATTCCGCGCAGGACGCCGCCAAGGCTATCCGCGATGATCTCGCGTCCTCGTTCGACCGTCAGGTGGCCGACGAGGTGCGCATCCTCTACGGTGGTTCCGTGTCGTCGAAGAACGCCGTCGAGCTGATCGGCGAGACGGACGTCGACGGGTTCCTGATCGGAGGCGCGGCTCTCGACGCCGACGAGCTTGCGCGCATCGCCCGCCTGACGCTCAAGGCCACATCGGGACGCGGCTGAACGAGTTTCGTGAGCGGCCGGTGAGTGCTTTAGGCATGTTTGGGCATGTTTTGACATGCTGCGGCGTGTTGCGGCGCGGCATGCGCCTGTTTTTCAATGCCCTGCGCTATTGTTGTGGCAGTATACGCATATTGGAGGTTCACCCGTGACCATTGTCAAGATCGTTCTTGAAGTCATCGTCGTCATCGCCAGCATCCTGCTGACGCTGCTTATTCTCATGCATAAGGGCAAGGGCGGCGGCCTTTCCGACATGTTCGGCGGTGGCCTTACGCAGAACGCCGGCACCTCCGGCGTCGCCGAAAAGAACCTGAACCGTTGGACCGTCATCATCGCCCTGATCTGGGTCGCGATCATCATCGCGCTTGGTCTGATGACCAAGTTCAACATCGGCTGATAGATTTCGCATTCATCCGCGATTCGATTCTTTCGCGGTTCGTAGGCGTTGCCGAGAGAACGACTGAGGTTCTCTCGGCAACGCCTTTTTGTATTGCAATCATGTGCCGATTGTCGTATCGATTACGACGTTTGCCATGATTCTGGCGTGATTCCGGCGGTTGCCCATGATTTCGCCGGCTGTCATGGATACCGGTCATGGATACCAAAAGAACGCCGCAAGTTCACCTGAGGTTAGTTTCGCAGTCGCCATTGCGTTGTCTGACGGCGCTAGCGTGATCAAGGAACATCCGAAATGGGGGTTCTCTGACGGGATTCGGCGTATGGGAATGCCGGGTTTCGCTTGGAATATTCAGCGATGCAGGACGTCCTTCGATCATTGGGAAGTGATCGGGGTCGCTGTGTGTCATGAATGGAAGAAGAAGCTCATGGAAATGAAGAAAGTCGCGAAGTGCGCGATCGCAGCGCTGACTTCCGTTGCGGCGCTCACCGCGTTCGCCGCTCCGGCCCTCGCTGCCGACAACAACGGCTACGATCTCAACGGCAAGGGCGTTGACGCGCTGTCGCAGCACGGTGGCGCCCAGCGCATCGCCGGCGTGTACGGCAACGCCAAGGCCAGGAACGTCATTCTGTTCATCGGCGACGGCATGGGTGATTCCGAGATCACCGTCGCCCGCAACTACCTGCACGGCGTGAACGGCCACTTCGACGGCCTCGACAAGATCGGCCAGCCGGGTGCCGCCAAGGAGACCGGCACCGGCCAATACACCACCTTCTCGCTGGGCAACAACTCCAACGACTCGCTGATGGCCAAGGACAAGAAGGGCAACCTGGCCGGCAGCAAGACCGCAGGCGTCATCACCCCCGTCACCGACTCCTCCGCCTCCGGCTCCGGCTGGTCCACCGGCACCAAGACCTACAACAATGCGGTCGACGTGGACGTCAAGGGCAACCCGCAGCTCAACCTCATCGAGCTCGCGAAGGCCGCCGGCTACGCCACCGGCAACGTGACCACCTCCGAGATCCAGGACGCCACCCCGGCCGTCCTCGAATCCCACTCCACCGAGCGCGCCTGCTACGGCCCGCAGGGCAAGTGGGACGGCAAGACCGACACCAACGGCGACGGCAAGATCGATCCGGCCACCGATGGCAACCAGGGCAAGAACTGCCTCGCCGACCAGCTCAAGGTCAACGGCGGCATCGGTTCCATCTCCGAGCAGCTGCTCGACACCCGCGCCGACGTGACCATCGGCGGCGGCTCCAAGTACTTCAACCAGTTCGGCCTCGACGGCAAGACCCTGTGGGATCAGGCCAAGGAGCGCGGCTTCCAGACCGTCCAGTCCGGTGATGTCGATGGTTTCAAGGCCCTCAAGGAAGCCAACCAGGACAAGCCGGTGCTCGCCCTGCTCGGCGACGGCAACCTGCCGACCAAGTTCAACCCGTCCGTCGCCACCAAGTACAGTGCCGACAAGGACGCCAACCCGACCGTGTGCACGCCGAACAAGGAGTGGCTCGGCAACAAGGGCGCCTCGCTGGCCGACTTCACCGACAAGGCGATCACCCTGCTCGAGAACGAGCAGAAGGGCAAGGACAAGGGCTACTTCCTGCAGGTCGAGGGCGCCTCGATCGACAAGCAGGACCACAACGCCAACGCCTGCGGCCAGATCGGCGAGACCGATGACCTCGACCGCGCCATCTCCGCCGCCCTCGCCAAGGTCGATCTGAACAACACGCTGATCATCGTGACCGCCGACCACGCGCACACCTCCCAGATCGTGGAAGCCCAGCCGTACTACGCACTGAGCACCGTGCTGCGCAACGCCGACGGCTCCAAGACCACCATCTCCTACGGCACCTCCGACTCCCCGGTCTATCAGGACGAGAACGGCGACGCGATTGACAACGACGAGTACACGCAGGGTGAGAACGGCGACGCCAACACCGCCGAGAAGTTCGATGGGGCCATGGGCAACATGAGCCACACCGGCACCCAGCTGCGCATCGCCGCCTCCGGCCCCGGCGCCTCCCGCGTGGACGGCCTGACCGATCAGACCGACAACTTCTACACCATCGCCAACGCGCTTGGCCTCGCGGCTGACACGGACACTCAGAAGACGCTGTCTGAGAACGCGAAGGTCGCCGTCAAGAAGAGCAAGGATGGCAAGTACTTCGCCGAGGCCACCGGCTTCAACGGCGATGCGGTCCTGTCCTACAAGCTGATCGATACCGCCTCCAAGAAGGTTGTGGCCCAGTCCGTCGACAAGACCCCGGTCTCCGGCGTGCGCGTCGCCACCACCGGCACCACCACGATCGCCTTCCCGGCGGACTTCACTCCGGCCGAGGGTGCGAACTACACGATCGAGGTCACTGGCCGTCAGTCCGGCAAGACCGTGAAGTACGACTTCATTCGCCAGTCGGGCACCTCTGAGAAGCCCGGCAAGACCGATGAGAGGGGTAACGAGACCATCGCGCAGGGCGGTGTCAACAAGCCGCTCGGCAACACCGGCTCCGTCGTGCTCGGCATGGCTCTTGTCGCGATCGTGCTGCTCGCCGGTGGCATGCTCGTCAAGACCGCCAAGAAGCGCTTCTGATTGCGTTTCTGATTGATCACTGATTGCCGGCAGATTGTCGAGACGGCTATCAGCGACAAGATTCGGCCCAGCCGTTGAATCCATCACGGATTCGACAGCTGGGCCGAATTGCGTGTATACACTTGCTGTGAGTCTCGCATGCGTTGATGATCCGCCCGTGTCGTTGCTGTGACACAGCGGCGTGTGTGCTGTGGCGTGAGAGTGCGGTGGTGCTGTCGATGGTCGTTCAACTGCCGGTGACGCCCGTTTTATGCAACCGCCGGCTCTTTGCAGCCCGGTCGATCGCAGCCGCCGATCACAGCCCCCACTCCGGGTCGATGTCCTCGGGATTCCGCCCATAAAGCTCCGCAAGCCGCCCCACGATCTCGTCCCTGATCACCAGTTGAAGCTCGGTGCGGCTTTGCGACAGCATCTGAATCGGCATACGATACAGCACGATGCGCGCAGGAACACCGTGGCTTGCCGGGAAGCATCGGGAACTGGGATTGGGATGGCTCTCCCACGGTGCCGGATCGGAGGGAGGGACATCCTCCACGGCGAATTGCACCGGCCGGATCAGTTCGGGCCAAGCCCCGTTGAGCCGGCGCAGCTGGGCGGCGACCATGTCGTCGAACATGCCGCTGCGCGTGCGGTACCGGGGCAGCCGCGTGCCGAACATCGGCGTACGGATGCCACGACCGTGACGATTGCGGTACACGGGTTCGTTCCAAGGCGGTTCGATCATGATTCTCCAGTGCTCGGTGGTCTTCGACTTCAGCCGAATCTTGCGATTCCATCACCGCTCGCTATGATAGGGACCGGCGTGCCCAATCGGCAAAGCCGAATAGTGCGGCGTCTACGGTAGGATTGCTGGTATCGATGTCGGCCGTAGGACGGTTATGGTGATGATTTGCACCGGTTCGCACCGGTGGTTTGCGCCGCATCGAGTCGTAGATTCGAGTCCTAGGACCGAGTCGTAGGAGTGAATCAGGTTGGCTGTGATCCGCCGGCCGACGGGAACGAACGGAGGTGGTGACCATGATGATCGGGCATGGATGCGAAGTCCCGCTCTGGTCCGATGTCGACGTGGAATCCGTCGCCGATCGCGTTCGTCTTGTCGCGTTCGATCTTGACAATACGCTGGCGCGATCCAGACTGCCGATGAGCGGCGACATGAGTCGTGCGATCGCCGCGTTGACCCGTATGCTGCCGGTCGGCGTCATCACCGGCGGCAGGTTCGCGCTCGTGACCAGTCAGGTACTGTCCATGCTGGATGACACCGCCGATCTCTCCTCGCTTCATCTGATGCCCACGAGCGGTGCCAGCTACTATCGCTGGGACGGCAGCGGCTCGTGGCGGCAGATCTATGCGATCGACATTGATGAGCATCGCAGACATGCCGTCATCGCATCGTTTGAGCGACGCGCCCGTGAGCTCGGTCTGTGGGAGGAGCATGTCTGGGGGGAGCGCATCGAGGATCGCGGCAGCCAGATCACGTTTTCGGCGCTGGGGCAGCAGGCTCCTCTCGAGGCGAAGCTGACCTGGGACCCGGACGGTTCCAAACGGCAGCGGCTCACGCAGGCCGTTGCCGCCGACGTTCCCGATCTGCTGGTGCGCTCCGGCGGCCACACCAGCGTTGATGTGACCGATAAGGGCATCGACAAGGCATTCGCGGTCACCAGACTGTCGCAGGAACTCGGCATCGACGTCGGGCAGATGGTGTTCGTCGGCGATCGCATGAGCGAGGGCGGCAACGACTATCCGGCGGCCAAGGCCGGTACGATGGCTATTCGAGTCGCCGGTCCGCACGATACGCTCCAATGGTGCGATAGGCTGCTGAAGGCGCTGCGTCCGGTTCGAGGCAGGACCGATCAGACACCTCTCCCGACGCCCCACTGATCGGATGGTGCACCATGGCGACCCGGACCGGCTTCTGGCATGATGCGCTCAGGCGTGCGATCGATGTGATCGGCTCGCTGCTGCTGCCACGCGGGTGCGCCGGATGCGATACGCCGGACGAAGTATTGTGCCCCCGATGCCGGTCGCTGTTTGCCGTCGGGGAGGAGACGGCAGCGTCCCTCATCGGCAACGAATCCGCCGCCGGGGCGGTCGGCGATCGGCGGTGCATGATCGAGCGCCGCATGCCGTCGATTGCGTCGGGATCTGTAGCGGCCTGCGCATCGTATCGCGGCGCTGCGCGACATGCGATACTCAGTTGGAAGGATCACGGCGATGCCGAATGCGATGCGGCGTTCGCCGAACTGCTGACGGATCTTGCGGCTCGACGCGGACTGCTTGATGGCGCGGCACCCGCCGACCGTCCGCTTATCGTGGTTCCGGTGCCCTCGTCGCGTTCGTCGATCCGCAAGCGAGGACGCTGGCATATGCGTGACCTCGCAAGGCGGATGGCTCGGGAGTCATGCCTCCGCGGATACGACGTTCACACACGCTGCCTGCTCACGATGAGCGGTGTGCGCGGCAAATCCGTCGAGACGCGCAGCGCGGGGGAGCGCGCGGGGCGTCTCGACGCACATCGATCAGGCGGCGGCGGTCTGCGCGTGCATATTGATGCGGTGTCGCGTCGACTGCTTGATGCCGGCGCGATGGTGGTGGTGATCGATGACATCATGACCACCGGTTCGACGATGAGACGCGTCGTCGCCGCGTTGACCGACGTGGGAATCGCTGTGACGGATGCGCTGTGTCTGGCTTCGGTCGCGTCGCCGCGTCGTAGGTAGGCCGATCAGTCGCCTTGCGCATGCACATGCGCGTGCGAGCGCGACGTGTCGCTGATATCGGATGCGATATGGTATTTCGGCAATGCGATCTCGAAATCGGCGCCGCGATCATCATCCACCACTTTGACGGTTCCGCCGTGCAGCAGAGCGGCCCACCTCGCGATGGATAGGCCGAGTCCGGTGCCGCCGGATTCCGTGCCCGGACCGGATTTGCCCTTGACGAACCGACGGAAGATGTTCGACCGGTCGGCCAGCGGGATCTGCGAGCCGAAATTCACGACGTTGGTGACGATGAGACCGCGATCGGCCTGTTCGCGGCATTCGATGAGCACGCGGGTGCCATCCGCTGAATGCTTGAGCGCATTGGCGATGATGTTCGTGAACAGCTGCCGGAGCCGGTCCTGATCGCCCTCCATCTCGATGTCGTCGGCGACGTGAAGCTCGATGTCATGCGCATGCCCGGCATCGGCGATCTCCAGTGGCTCGATCGTCTCGTCGAGGAAATCATGCACATTGAATCGTTCGATGTTCAGACTCGCGGCACCGGCCTCCATACGCGACAGATCAAGCAGGAACGCGATGAGATCGCTCAGCCGGTGCGTCTGATTGAGAATGCTCTCCAGATTCGCCGGAGTGGGTTCGACGACTCCATCCGCCATGTTCTCCACCATCGCCTGCAGCGCTGAGACCGGAGTGCGCAGCTCGTGGCTGACGTTGGCGACCATGTCGAGACGCATCTGATTGGCATGCTCCAGTTCGCCGGCCATCTCATTGAAGGTGCGGGCGAGCTGGCCGATCTCATCATTGCTGTCGGTGGCCATGTTCACGCGTACCGTGTAGTCGCCTTCGGCCATCGCCTCGGCGGCCTTGCGCATCTGCCGCAGCGGCGCGATCAGGCCACGCGAGAACAGATAGGTGATTCCCAGAGCGACGACCAGCGTCAGCGGCATCGCGACCCAGCCGCTCCAGCCGAACTTGAGCAGGATCCACGCCATGATGAACGCGATCGCGGTGGAGATCGCGATCAATACGCTCAATTCGACCTTGAGCGATGAGAACATGCCGATCGGACGCATCGCGGATCGGCCACCGCCGCGTCGGTCGCCGTCATGCGGACGGCCTGGGGCGGCCCCTGAACTGGAGCCTGAGCCTAAACCTAAACCAGAACCAGAACCAGAACCAGAACCTGCGGATGCGGCCGCGGATGAGGCTGAGGGAATGCGTCCCATCGACGGCCGCCTCTTCTTCACGCGAGTCATGCGACCGGCGGCTCGAACGCATAGCCGACGCCGTGCACGGTGCGGATGGTTTCGGAGCCGAGCTTGTGCCGCAGCGCCTTGACATGCGAGTCGACGGTGCGGGTGCCCGATGCGTCCACCCAGTCCCACACCTCCTCGAGCAGCTTCTCGCGGGTCAGCACGGAACGCGGACGGCGGGCGAGGGTCGCCAGCAGATCGAACTCGGTCGGGGTCAGATGGACCTGTTCGCCGTTGAGCGTGACCACGCGCTGCGCCGGATCGATGACCAGCGAACCGAAATCGAGCAGCTTCTCGTTCTCGTAGTTCTTGGCGATCACCTTGGCGCGCTCCACGCGACGCAGCAGCGCCTTGCATCGCGCGATCAGCTCGCGCATGGAGAACGGCTTGGTCATATAGTCGTCGGCGCCGGCGCCCAGTCCGATCACCTTGTCCGACTCGTCATCGCGGGCGGTGAGGATCAGCACGGGAACGGGGCGCTCCGAGACGATCCGCTTGGTCGCCTCCAGACCATCCATCACCGGCAGCATGATGTCCATGATGACTAGGTCCGGCTTGAGCTGCTTCGCGGCCTGAACCGCGCTCGCTCCGTCGGATGCGACGCGCGCCGTCCACCCTTCGGCGGTGATGCGCTGGGCGATGGCGGTGGCGAGGGTGGGTTCGTCCTCGACGACGAGCACGGTGCGCGGCGTCGAGGAACGATTCGTGAAATTCAGCATATTGGGCCTTTCGTCACTGTACCGGCTCCAAGAATACAGCGCCCAATGCCGGAATGGTGAGTTTCGCCGACCATTCGCGTGAATGATACTCGCCCGGCTCCGCCTCGAACGTGCCGTTGTGGATGCCGGAGCCGCCGTACTTCTCGTCGTCGGTGGTCAGCAGCTCGTGCCATTTGCCGCCCTTCGGCAGCGGCACCTGATAGTCCTGCCATGCCTCGCCCGAGAAGTTGACGACGACGACAAGCTCCTCGCCCTTCGAGCCGACACGCATGAAGCTGAGCGTGTTGTGGTCGGCATCGTCGCTGGTGAGCCACTGGAATCCGTCAGGGGTGAAATCCTGGCTCCACAGCGCAGGGGAGGCCTTGTAGAGGGCGTTGAGATCGGCGACGAGCTTCTGCACGCCACGGTGCGCCGGCCAGTCGAGGCAGGCCCAGTCCACCGAGGAGTCGTAGTCCCATTCGCCCCACTGGGCCACCTCGTTGCCCATGAAGGTCAGGTTCTTGCCCGGGTGCACCCACTGATAGGCGAACAGCGAGCGCACGCCCGCGTACTTCTGCCATTCGTCGCCCGGCATCTTGCCGTAGAGCGAGCCCTTGCCGTAGACGACCTCATCGTGGCTGATGGGCAGCACGTAGTGCTCGGAGTAGGCGTACACCATGGAGAAGGTGATCTCGTTGTGGTGCCATTTGCGATTGATGGGCGTCTCGTGCAGGTATTCGAGCGTGTCGTGCATCCAGCCCATGTTCCATTTGAGGCCGAATCCGAGGCCGCCTTCGCTCGTCGGCGCGGTGATGCCCGGATAGGCGGTGGATTCCTCGGCGATCATCATGATGCCGGGGTTGTTCTTGTAGGCGGTGGCGTTCGCCTCCTTGAGGAACGCGATCGCCTCGAGGTTCTCGCGCCCGCCGTAGATGTTCGGACGCCACTGGCCGGGCTGGCGACTGTAGTCGAGATAGAGCATCGACGAGACGGCATCCACGCGCAGCGCGTCGATGTGGTATTCGGACAGCCAGAAGCATGCGTCGGCGACGAGGAAGTTGCGCACCTCGTTGCGGCCGAAGTTGAACACGTACGTGCCCCAGTCCGGGTGCTCGCCGCGCAGCGGATCGGGGTCCTCGTACAGCGGCGTGCCATCGAAGCGGCCGAGCGCGAACCCGTCCTTGGGGAAGTGGGCGGGGACCCAGTCCATGATGACGCCGATGCCGGCCTGATGCACCTTGTCGACCAGATACTTGAAGTCGTCCGGTCCGCCGAGGCGCGAGTCGACGGCGTAGTATCCGGTGACCTGGTATCCCCAGGAGCCGGAGAACGGGTACTGGGTCAGCGGCATGAACTCGACGTGGGTGAATCCCTCCTGCACCAGGTAGGGGACGAGCTTGTCGGCGAGCTCGCGGTAGTTCGACACGTCGACGCGCCAGCTGTTGGCGTGCACCTCGTAGATGCTGACCGGGCCGTCGTGCGGGTTCGTCGCGGCGCGGCGGGCCATCCAGTCGGCATCCTTCCATTCGTGGCGCGAATCGACCACGATGGAGCCGGTCGCCGGGGGAACCTCATGGGAGCGCTCCAGCGGATCGGCCTTCAGCACCCATTCGTGATTGGCGTTGAGAATCTCGTACTTGTAGACCTCGCCGGCCTCGACGCCGGGAATGAACAGCTCCCAGATGCCCGACGAGCCGAGCTCCCTCATCGCGTGGCGGCGTCCGTTCCAGCCGTTGAAGTTGCCGACCACGCGGACCGCGTGGGCGTTGGGCGCCCAGACGGCGAACGCGGTGCCGACCAGCTGCTTGCCCTTGGTGCCGTCCGCGGCGCCCATCGGATCGTCGAATCGACGCACATGCGCGCCGAGAGCCTCCCACAGGCGCTCGTGGCGTCCCTCGCCGAACAGGTACATGTCCATGTCGCCGATGGTGGGCAGATAGCGGTACGGGTCATCCTCGACGATGCTGTTGCCCAATCCGTAGACGGTGCGCACGCGGTAGTCCGGCACGGAGTAGCCGTCGTCCGTCTTCTCCGCGGGCATGACGGTCACGAACACGCCGTTGTGCTCATGCAGCGCCTCGTACTCCCCGTTCTGCGTGAGGACGGTCACGGCCTTGGCGAGCGGGCGCAGCACGCGCACCGTCACCTCGTGGGCGTGCTCACCCTGACCGAGATGCCCGCCGAGCACCTCGTGGGGATTGTAGAAGGTGGCGTTGCTGACGGCGTCCAGATCGGACTGGTCCACCGCGACGGCAACGGTGTCGTCATTGCTGTTGTTCATGTGAGTAGCCATGGTCATAAGTCTAAGCTCTTGCGGCGAACAGCGTGGCATGTGGCGCGTCGTGTCGCGGATTGGCTCGGTCCGGTCGGCTTACGGCGCGGCTCGCAGTCGGCTCGCGGTCGGCAATTGCGGGGTTCCTGCAGGATTCAGGCGTTGCCGTCCAGCCAGCATGGAATAATGTTCTCTTGGTTTTTGCGCATTGCTCGTTGCTCTTTCGGAGGATTCATGGGATACAAGGTCGGCGATATGGTTGTCTATCCGCGTCACGGTGCCGCGAAGGTGGAGGCCATCACCGAACGGACCGTCAAGGGCGTCTCTCGTCAGTATCTGCAGTTGTCGGTGCTCTCCAGCGACGGGCTGGTGATCAACGTGCCCGTAGAAAACGCCGAGAAGGTCGGTGTGCGAGACATCGTCGACGCCGACGCGGTGGCGAAGGTGTTCGAGATCCTGCGCACGCCGATCGTCGAGAAGGAGATGAACTGGTCGAGGCGCTACAAGCTCAACGTCGAGAAACTGGCGTCGGGAGACGTCAACAAGATCGCCGAAGTGGTTCGTGACCTCGCCCAGCGCGACGTCGACGAGCATGGTCTGTCCGCCGGCGAGAAGCGACTGCTGTCGAAGGCGCGCAGCATCCTCACCTCGGAGATCGCATTGTCGGAGAATCTCGACGAGACCGAGGCCCAGCGTCTGCTTGACGTCAATCTCGGATATGAGGAGCCGCGGGACGGCGACGAGAAGCACCATACCAAGGCGCCCGAGGAGGCCGCCGCGGATACGCTTGCGCGCATCGCCTCCCAGAAGAAGTCCAAGAAGAAGTGAGCGAAGAGGTCCACGCGAAGTGAGCGAAGCAGCGAGGGCGGCGGGCAGCGCATGCGGATCGTCGTCTGAATCATGCGATTTGCCGACGTTGCTGATCGGCCAGGGATTCGACGCGCACCGCTTCGCTGCGCCCGGCTCCTGCCGGCCGCTCTGGCTCGCAGGATTGCTTTGGTCGGCGCCGGCGGGGGCCGATGCCGCCGCATTGGCGCAATATGAGGGGATCGAGGGGGATTCCGATGGCGACGTGGCGGCGCACGCTTTGATCGATGCGTTGCTGTCGGCTGCGGGACTTGGCGATATCGGTGCGCTGTTCGGTGTGGGCGCGGGTGCGCGCGGTGCCGGCATGCACGGATGCGCGATGTTACGCGAAACCGTTTCGTTCATGCGGGAGCATGGGTATGAGCCGTCGTCGGCATCCGTCGTTGTGATCGGCAATCGTCCCAGACTCGGTTCGCGCCGCGCCGAAGCGGAACAGGCGTTGTCGCAGGCGGTCGGCTGCCGCGTCAGCCTGACCGCCACCACCACCGATCACATGGGATTCACCGGTCGCGGCGAGGGCGTGGCCGCCATCGCCAATGCGCTGGTTCGCCCGCTGCAGGCTCGTCACGCCGCCTGATTCGCACGTAATGCGCGTTGTGTCTCAGCGTCCTCTCAGCGCCGATGCGCCCTTGGCCACCGCCCAGAACAGCGTGGACAGCGTGACGATGATGAAGCTCGGGGGAGCGGGGAACATCGCCGAGAGCACGAGTCCAAGCCAGATCGACACCAGACACAGCGCACTGGCGATGACCATCGCCTTGAACGGCGATCCGGCGAGGATGTTCGCGGTGGCGGCCGGTGTGATCACCAGCGCGAAGATGAGCAGCGTGCCGACCGCAGGCACGGCGATGGTGATCACACCGGCCATGATCGCCATGAACGCCACGTTCATCACGCCGATCGGCACGCCCTTGGCCTGCGCCACCTGCTCATCCAGCGAACTGAACAGCAGCGGACGGTAGATCACGGCGAGCAGGACCAGCAGCACGATATCGAACACGGCGAAGCCGATGATCTGCTCGTCGGTGATGGTCAGAATCGAACCGAACAGGATCGACTGCATCTGCTGCGAGGCGGAGCTTGACAGTCTGGCGAAGAACAGACCCAGACCGGTGGCGAATGCGAGCACAGTGCCGGTCGCCACCTCGCGTTCGGAGATGCGTTTGCCGAGCGCTCCGATGATCAGCGCGCCGCCCAATGCGAACACGCCCATGCCCAGCGACACCGGCAATCCGAGCAGCACCGCCCCCGTGGCTCCGGGCAGTCCGATGTGCGCGAGGGCGTGTGCGGCGAAGGTCGAATGGCGGGCGATGGTGAAGTAGCCCATCACGCCCGCCGCGAGCGCGATGAACAGGCCCGCCATGAACGCGTTGGCCATGAACGGTGCGGTCAGCGTGTACATCCAGTCGGGATCGAAGGAGAAATCGATGGAGGTTGTCATTCGGCGTCCTTTCCGTTCAAGCCGTGCGCGGTGTCGGCTGCATCGGCTGCGTTCGCGGACGTGCCGGCGTTCGCATGCGCGTGATGGTGCATCTGCGCCACCTCGTCCGCGGTGTGCATGTCGTGTTCCTGATCATCCGGCTCGTCGGGCGATGGCGTGACGAACATGTCGCCCTGAGGGGTGGTGATGACCTGCACCTGAGTGCCGTACAGATGCGTGAGCAACGTGGAGTCGAGCACCTGGTTCATGCGGGCGTAATGCGGATGGCCGTCGAGCAGATAGACGGCTCCGGTGAGGATCGGCAGCAGCATGTTGAGATCGTGCGCCACCACCTGAATGGTCATGCCGAGTTCGCGGTTGAGCTTGGCGAGGACGTGGACCGTGGCCCGCTGACTGGCGAGATCAAGATTGGCGAGCGGCTCGTCCAGCATGAGCAGCTTGGGATCGCACACCAGCGCCTGGGCGATGGCCACGCGTTGGCGCAACCCTCCGGAAAGCTCGGAAAGCCGGTATTTCGCACGGTCGTCGATGCCGGTGAACCGCATCGCCTCGCGCGCCTTCGCCCGTTGCGCACGGGTGATCGGATGAATGCCGAATCGTGTGCCGGTCAGCCCAAGCAGCACCGACTGCTCGACGGTCAGATTCGAATCGATGTCGGAGGCGTAGCTTTGCGGCACGTAGCCGATGAGATGGTTCATCTCGCCCGCCGGACGGCCGAGCACCGTCAGCGATCCCGCCGAAAGGGGAATGAGGCCGAGTTCGGCCTTCATCATCGTGGTCTTTCCGGTGCCGTTCGTACCGACGATCGCCGTCACCGAACCGGATGGGATCGCCAGACTGCCGTGGCTCCAGATGGTGCGATCGCCGCGACGCACCGCCGCGTCGTCGAATACGATCTCGTCCGCGTGTTCCGTGTCCGATGCCATATGCGCCCTCCCGTGGCATAGTTCCTGATCGTGGCCTGATCGTGGCTAGATCGTGATGCCTAAGGGATTATGGCAAATGACGTTGACAATCATTCTCATTTACGGGTGCGCGCGTTGCCAGACGGCGAATCCGCTGACATGGCTGCCGACTCAGCTGCCGATATGCCTACTGTGCGTCGGAAGAGGTATCGGATTCCGTGCCGGAAGTCTCTTCCGACGCCCCATCGGAGGCCGCGTCGGCGGACTCTCCGGCGGATTCGCCGGTTTCGCCGGCTGCCTCTCCAGCGTCCGCGTCACCCGTTTCCGCCGTGTCGAGCAGATCCGACAGATCGCCCACCAGCGCCGCGATCCAGTCGGTGAGCGTCGTGTAGTCGTCGGGCATCTGCTCGGTGACGTCAAAGACGGGAACGTCCGATTTGCCGGCGCTTCCGGTGATCATGTTCGTCGCGTCGGACGCCTCCTGCGTGTTGTTCACCACCACATCGACCTCATGCGATTCGATGAGCGACTGGAACTCCTGAAGATCGGCCGGCGCCGCCTCGCCCTCGGATGCGGCGGACTGCGCGTAGCCCTTCGGAGTCTTGTCCTTGAAGCCCATATCGGCCATCAGATAGTAGGCGACCGCCTCCGTGGCGGCATACGACGGATCCGCGTGCGCGTCGGCGAAATCCGACATGAGCTTCTCGACCTGCTCCTCCTGGGTCTTCCATTGCTCGTAGCGCTTCTCGAAGTCCTTGCGCAGCGCCGGCCGCACGCGGCAGAACGTGTCGGTCAGCTCCTTGGCCATGCCCGCGCGGGCGTCCTTGGAGAACCACAGATGCGGATTGTCCCCGTCCATCGCTCCCGTCACGGATGCGGCGGACACGTTGATCGTCGTGCGGGACAGGCTCTTGGTCGACCACGAGTCGTATCCGGCTCCGTTGGACACCACCACCTCCGCCTTGGCGATCTTCGCCGCATCCGAGGTCTTCGGCTCGAAGTCGTGCGCGTCGACGCCGGTGGAGGAGAGGATCGACGTGACGGCAACGTCGTCGCCCCCGATCTGCCGGGCAAGGGAGCCCCACTGATTGACCGAGGCGACGACGTTGATCGGCGATGTGTCGGACGGGTCCGACGGCTCGGTGGCATTCGATCCCTGCCCGCAGCCGGCCGTGGCCAGGACCAGTGCGCCCGCCGCGACCGCGGCGATGATCGACTTGAGATTGCGGTGCATGCCCATGCTCGGACCTTTCTGACTGCGTGAGTCTGTCTGTGCGCGCCTGTTCGTGTACTTGCGCCTGACGCGCCCGTGCGTGTCTGCGTTTGCGTCCGCAAACGCTGCGCGCGGTGGAGGCGCCCGTCCAATTGACTTGCATCCACGATAGCCTAACGCTAAGGCAACGAATCAACGGCAACGAATCGATGGAAACGAATCGATGGGAACGAGGAGCGCTTCATGGTCATCAGACTCGATGGGAAAACTACGGCGGCCGCAATCAAGGCGAATCTTGCGCGGCGCGTGGAGCGTCTGGCGCAGCGGGGCATCCAGCCGGGGCTGGGCACGCTGCTCGTCGGCGACGATCCCGGATCGGTGCGCTACGTGGCCGGCAAGCATGCCGACTGCGCCGAGATCGGCATTCGCTCGATTCGCCGTGATCTTCCCGCCGACGCCGGCTTCGATCGGATCGCCGACGCCGTTCGGCAGATGAACGAGGATCTCGCCTGCACGGGGTACATCGTCCAGTTGCCGCTGCCCGAGGGCATCGACGAGAACGCGATCATCGACATGATCGATCCCGCCAAGGATGCGGATGGCATGCACCCCTACAATCTCGGCGAACTGGTGCTGCACGTCGACGGTCGTATCGACACGCCGCTGCCCTGCACGCCGCGAGGCGTCATCGAGCTGCTGGACGCCTATGACATCGATCTCAACGGACGCGAGGTGTGCGTGCTTGGCCGCGGCATCACGATCGGGCGGACCATCGGGCTTCTGCTGACCCGCCGTGCCGTCAACGCGACCGTCACGCTGTGCCACACCGGCACGCGCGATGTGGCGGAGCACATGCGTCGGGCCGATGTGATCGTCGCGGCGATGGGCAGCGCCGGCTTCGTCAGACCGGATATGATCAAGGACGGCGCGATCCTGCTCGACGTGGGCGTGTCGCGGGTCTACGACGAGCAGGCCGGCCGTTGGCGCGTGCGCGGGGACGTGGACCCCTCATGCTACGAGAAGGCCCATGCATACTCGCCGAATCCCGGAGGCGTCGGTCCCATGACCCGTGCCATGCTGCTCGCCAACGTCGTGGAGATGGCCGAACGACACGCCGAACTGTCATGAGCCGGTGCGTGGGCTGCATATGACCATGCCTGACGATACAGTAGCGGTTTGTGTATGCGCCAAGCATGCGCGGATAACTGAAGAACGAGTAATTATCCATCCATCTATTGAGAAACCATACTATTTACATGGCAGAGAACAACACTGAAGCCACCAAGGTCGCCATCAACGACATCGGCACCGAAGAGGACTTCATCAAGGCAGTCGATTCCACCATCAAGAACTTCGATGATGGTGATCTGGTCGAGGGTACCGTCGTCAAGGTCGATCACGACGAGGTCCTGGTCGACATCGGCTACAAGACCGAGGGTGTCATCCCCTCCCGCGAGCTTTCCATCAAGAAGGACGTCGATCCGGACGAGGTCGTCGAGGTCGGCGATCCGATCGAGGCCCTTGTCGTCACCAAGGAGGACAAGGAAGGCCGTCTGATCCTGTCCAAGAAGCGCGCCCAGTACGAGCGTGCCTGGGGTGACATCGAGAAGATCAAGGAAGCCGACGGCGTCGTCGAAGGCACCGTCATCGAAGCCGTCAAGGGCGGCCTCATCGTCGATATCGGCCTGCGCGGCTTCCTGCCGGCGTCGCTGGTCGAAATGCGCCGCGTCCGCGATCTGTCCCCGTACATCGGTCAGAAGATCAAGGCCAAGATCCTCGAGCTCGACAAGAACCGCAACAACGTGGTCCTGTCCCGTCGCCAGTACCTCGAGGAGACCCAGTCCGAGGTTCGCGAGACCTTCCTCTCGCAGCTCAAGAAGGGCCAGATCCGCGAAGGTGTTGTCTCCTCCATCGTCAACTTCGGCGCGTTCGTCGATCTCGGTGGCGTTGACGGCCTGATCCACGTCTCCGAGCTGTCTTGGAAGCACATCGACCACCCGTCCGAGGTCGTCAAGGTCGGCGACAAGGTCACCGTCGAGGTGCTCGACGTCGATCTCGATCGCGAGCGCATCTCCCTGTCGCTCAAGGCCACTCAGGAAGATCCGTGGCAGCGCTTCGCCCGCACCCACGTCCCCGGCCAGATCGTCAAGGGCAAGGTCACCAAGATCGTCCAGTTCGGTGTCTTCATCTCCGTCGAGGACGGCATCGAGGGCCTGGTGCACATCTCCGAGCTCGCCAACCGTCACGTCGAGAACCCGGAGACCGTCGTCAAGCCGGGCGAAGAGGTGTTCGTCAAGGTGATCGACGTCGATCTCGATCGTCGCCGCATCTCCCTGTCGCTCAAGCAGGCCAACGACTCCGTCGACCCGAACTCCGAGGACTTCGATCCGGCGCTGTACGGCATGCCGGCCGAGTACGACGAGGAAGGCAACTACAAGTACCCGGAGGGCTTCGACCCGAACACCAACGAGTGGATCGCCGGATACGAGAAGCAGCGCGAGGAGTGGGAGGCCCAGTACGCGGCCGCCCACGATCTGTGGGAGCAGCACAAGGCGTTCGTCGCCAAGGAGCTGGAGAACGCCGCCGCCTCCGCCGCCGAGGATGGCCAGGCTCCCAAGGAGCGCAAGGCCGCTCCGGTCGAGGAGACCTCGAACTACTCCTCCGAGAACACCTCCACCGGCACCCTCGCCGACTCCGATCAGCTTGCCGCTCTGCGCGACCAGCTGCTCGGCAAGTGAGTTCGCTGCACGGCTGTCAGCCGCTGGCACTAGTTGCCAGTGCATAGCGTGAGGCTAGCACTAGCATTTGGCGCTTAGCGCATATGGAAACCCGACCCATCGCGGTCGGGTTTCTTCGTATGCGCGCCTGTTTTGCATATCCCTTTCGAGGCGCGGCGCTCTTCCACGGTGCAGGGATCTTCCCATGATGTAGTGTTCTCCACATGGTGTAGGGATCTTCCCATGGTGTAGTGATGGAGAATGGCGGTTTTCCGCCATTCTTGGATTTGGCATCCCTACATCATGCGGAAATCCCTGCATCATGGGAGGTTCCCTGCATCATGGGGCGGAACTGGGTGTCACGTATTAGCATGGCGTGTATGAGGAAGTTCATGAGGATAGGGCTGACCGGGGGCATCGCCGCGGGCAAGACCACGGTGTCGCATCGCTTCGCCGAGCTTGGCGCGACGCTGATCGACTATGACCAGTTGGCGCGGCAGGTCGTGGCACCCGGCAGTGTCGGGCTGCGTCGCATCGTTGAGACATTTGGACCGAATGCCTTGGCCCCGGACGGCACGATGAACCGTGGATGGATGGCCGAGCATGTATTCGGCCCCGACGCACCGGCCGACGCTCTCGAACGGTTGAACACCATCGAACATCCGCTGATCTATGCCGAGGCCGAGCGGCTGGAGCGCGCAGCGCTATCGGTCAGACACGACGGTGCCGATGCCAGTGCCGCTGATGGCGATGATGCCGTCGGCGCTGTGCAAATCGTGGTCCATGACATACCGCTGCTGGCTGAAGTGATCGACTCGATCCCGTTCCGATTCGACCATATCGTAACGGTCGAGGCACCGGCCGGAATGCGCATCGCTCGCATGATGGCGACGCGTGGTATGAGCCGCGCACAGGCCGAGGACCGCATTCGTCACCAATCCAGTGTATCCGAACGTCGCGCGATCGCCGACATCATTATCGACGCGACCCAGCCTTTGCCCGACATGCTGGCGCAGGTGGACCGACTGTATGCGGGGTGGGTGAAGGACGCGCGCAGGCGGTCATCGTCGACTAGTCGGCCTCGGCTGCAGATATGAATCGGGGCGGTTTGCGACCTTGGAATCGCAAACCGCCCCGATTCATTGGAAACGCTGTCGGCGGCGTTCTGACGGATGCCTACGGCGTTGCCAATGTGTGGTGATGTATCAGATGCGCGCGGCCTGCATGATCGGTCGGCTGGCGGCGACCTTGCGGGCGTTGTCGATGAACGCGGCGACCGGGAAGTTCTCCGGCTTGGCGGTCGGCTCGAAGGAGCCATAGCGGTGCTTGGCGGCCGCTTCGATCAGATAGTCGGCGACGGCGGGATTCTTCGGCAGAATCGGTCCGTTCATGTACGTTCCGATCAGCGTTCCCGCGATCACGCCCTCGTTATGGTCGTCGGCGTTGTTGCCGGTGCCCTTGGTCACCGTCTCGCACAGCGGTGTGGCGGTCGGGCCGAGCTTGGTGACGGTCTCGTGGATCTCGTAGCCGACGACCTCGCCGAAGCGGCTCGACTGAGCGACGATGTTGCCGTCGTACTTCTCCGGAGCCTTGCCCGACGTCACGTCCAGCAGGGCGAGCCCCTCCAGCTTGTTGCCGTCGAGCATGAACGAGCGGCCGAACATCTGGTACATGCCGCCGACCAGCAGCATGGCCACGCCATCGGCTGCCATCGCCTTGAAATCGGCCCTGTGCTCGGTGAAATGCGGATACACGGCCTTGAGCCCCGAGTCCATGCCGCCGCCGGTGAGCATGATGTCGATGTTCGTCGGCAGCTGGCCGCCCTGCCAGACCGCGATCTTCGGCGTATAGCCATACCAGGTCAGGCGGCGCTGAATCGTCTGGATGTTGCCGAAGTCGCCGTTGACGTCCAGCTCCTTCGGGAAGGGGATGAGGATGGTGATGATGCGTTCGCTGGTCATGTTCAGTACTTCCATTCGACTATGCCAATGCCTGCGGGATCAAGCCCTGCGGCGGCCTCAAGATATTGCGTGCGCAGCGCGAGGATGGCCGTGTAGGAGCCGTAGACGCGCTTGGGCTGATCGGGATGTTCGTCGCAGAACCGCTCGAACGCCTTGAAGATGTCCTCCTCGACGGCGCGGACCGGCACCTCGTCGTAGGCGAGGCGGAGCGCCATCTCGTAGGCGCGCACTCCCGCGACCATATCGACGCCGCCTTCGCGCAGCGACGACATGTCCACGTCCCAGATCCAGCTCATGTCGCGGCTGTCGGCATACGTGTCGTTGTTCATCGTCATCGTGGCCCAGCCCTTGGCGTCGAAGGAGCTGAGCGCGGCGCGGAATCCGGCCACGTTCTTGACCATGGTGATCTCAAGTGGCTGGTCATTGTAGATCATCGATTCGGCGCGGCCGAACGCCGGCTTGACCTGAGTGAGCGCCTTCGTGATCGCCTCGTGGCTGAGATTGTCGCCGATCATACGCTTGACGACGGCGATCGCCGCGGCGGTGTTCTGCTGGTTGTAGGCGCCTTCGAGCGTGACCGGGGTCGTGAACGTCTCGCCGTCGTACTTGAACGACGCAGTGCCGCGCCCGACCGAAACGAGTTCCACGTCGTCGTCGGAGCGATGCGTGTCCTTGACCTTCTCGGTTTCGATGCCCAGCATCGAGTCGAGCAGCTCGTTGTCGGAGGGGAACATCGGTTTGAGGTCGTCGGCGACGCGGAAGTAGGAGACCGGCGTCTCGATGTCGTCGGCGATGGTGACGATGCGGTCGTCGTCGTGGTTCAGCACCACGCCACGATCGCAGGACTTCGCGACGTTGCGCAGCAGCTGGGTGATCATGTCGATCTCCTCGAAGCGGTCCATCTGGTCGCGCTGCGCGTTGAGCACCACGCACCAGTTCGGCCTGACGCGGGAGATGAAGCGATTGGAATGGCCCTCGTCAAGTTCGATCACGGCATAGTCGATGTCGAGCTTGCCGGTGGGGGACAGGTAGTCGAGCAGCGCCGAGTTGACGCCGCGGATCCAGTTCGAGCCGGTGGGGTTGTTGAACACCTTGTATCCGTGCGCGCGCAGCAGCTCGGCGATCAGACGGGATGTGGTCGTCTTGCCGTTGGTGCCGACGATCACGACGATGCCCTTGCGCACCTGGCGCAGGGCCTTGGAGATGAACGCGGGGTCCATGCGCTCCAGCACATGGCCGGGGAACGCGGAGCCGCCGGTTCCCTTCACCTTCGCAAGTTGTTTCAGGAATCTTCCTAACGCGATTTCAAAGAACATGCTCGACAGTGTACCGCAGTGCATGCCGTTTTATCGCGCATGTATGGGGTCGTTGCTATGCGGGAGGGGGTGAAAATGATGGTATTGAGCCGTTGGCATGGGGTTGTGCGGATTATGTGTTGGATTGCGTGACAGGTTGCGTGACGGGCGGGTGCTCGGGGGTGCCTCGGCAGGGTCGTTGACGCGACACGGCAAATCGAACAGATGTACGACGTTGTTGGTACGGTGGTTGCAAGTTGGTCGACCATATGCGTGTGTGGTCGGCGGAGAGGTCAGGAGGCGAGGATGGGATTCAATATCGAGCGGACGAACAAGCCGTTTGTCGTCAAATCGCCGTACAAGCCGTCCGGCGATCAGCCGCAGGCCATCGAGGAGCTGGCGCGTCGCATCGAGGACGGAGAGAAGGACGTCGTGCTGATGGGCGCGACCGGTACAGGCAAGACGGCGACCACGGCGTGGCTCATCGAGCGGCTGCAGCGGCCCACGCTCATCATCGAGCCGAACAAGACGCTGGCGGCGCAGCTGTGCGCCGAGTTCCGCGAGCTCATGCCCGACAACGCGATCAGCTATTTCGTGAGCTACTACGACTACTACCAGCCCGAGGCATACATTCCCCAGACCGATACATACATCGAAAAGGACTCCAACATCAATGACGACGTGGAGCGGCTGCGGCACGCTGCCACGGCGAATCTGCTCACGCGCCGCGACTGCGTGGTCGTCGCCACGGTGTCCTGCATCTATGGTCTGGGTACGCCCGAGGAGTATGCCGGGCGCATGCTGTTTCTCAGGGAGGGCCAGCAGATCGACCGCGACCAGCTGCTGCGTCGGTTCGTCGAAATGCAGTACAAGCGCAACGACATCGCCTTCACGCGCGGCACGTTCCGCGTGCGCGGCGACACCGTGGAGATCATTCCGGTCTATGAGGAGCTTGCCATCCGCATCGAGTTCTTCGGCGACGAGATCGATCGCATCTCCACGCTTCACCCGCTGACCGGCGATGTGATCGACCATGAGAGCGAAGTGCACATCTTTCCCGCATCGCATTATGTGGCGGGCCCGGAACGCATGGAGCGCGCGTTGAAGACCATTCGCGCCGAACTGGACGATCGGCTGGCCGAACTGCGCAAGCAGGGCAAGGAGCTTGAGGCGCAGCGTCTGGAGATGCGCACCACCTACGATCTGGAGATGCTCACCCAGGTCGGCGTGTGTTCGGGGGTCGAGAACTATTCACGGCATTTCGACGGGCGTGCGCCGGGCACGCCGCCGCATACGCTGCTCGACTTCTTCCCTGACGACTTTCTGCTCGTCATCGACGAATCCCACGTCACCGTGCCGCAGATCGGCGCCATGTACGAGGGGGATGCGTCGCGCAAGCGCACGCTCGTGGACTTCGGGTTCCGTCTGCCCTCCGCTATGGACAACAGGCCGCTCAAATGGCCGGAATTCCTCGATCGCATCGGCCAGACGGTGTATCTGTCCGCAACGCCCGGCGACTATGAGCTGGGACTGGCCGACGGCGTGGTCGAGCAGATCATCCGCCCGACCGGACTGCTCGATCCCAAGGTCGAGGTGCGGCCGACCAAAGGGCAGATCGACGATCTGCTCGCCGAGATCAAGGATCGGGTCGCACGCAACGAGCGTGCGCTGGTGACCACGCTCACCAAGAAGATGGCCGAGGATCTTACCGACTATCTGGTCGAACGCGGCATCAAGGTCGAGTATCTGCACTCCGACGTGGACACGCTGCGGCGCGTCGAACTACTGCGCCAGCTGCGCGAGGGCAAGATCGACGTGATCGTCGGCATCAACCTGCTGCGCGAGGGACTCGACCTTCCCGAGGTCTCGCTGGTGGCGATCCTCGACGCCGACAAGGAGGGGTTCCTGCGCTCGTACCGCTCGCTGATCCAGACGATCGGACGCGCGGCTCGAAACGTGTCGGGAACGGTCATCATGTACGCCGACGAGACGACCGACGCGATGCGCAAGGCCATCGACGAGACCGAACGCCGTCGCGACAAGCAGATCGCATACAACAAGGCGCATCACATCGATCCCAAGCCGCTCATCAAGAAGATCAGCGACGTCAACGACATGCTCGCCAAGGAGGACGTCGATACGGCCACGCTGCTGGCGGGAGGCTATCGCAATGCGGGCAAGGCCGGCAATACGCATCTTGGCGTGCCAGCATTCGACAGACGCGAGGCGGACAAGCGTCACGAGGAGATCCTCAAGGCTGGACTGCCTGCGCAGGATCTCGCCGACCTCATCCGTCAGCTGTCCGAACAGATGCACACCGCGGCCGAACAGCTCCAGTTCGAATTGGCGGCGCGTCTGCGAGACGAGATCCGCGATCTCAAGAAGGAGCTGCGGCAGATCACGGAGGCGAGCAAATGACCGATTCGCCCGGTGGGTCAGCGCCTGTGCCTATGCTGGGGGCCATGTCTGAAACTCCTCTTGCTTTCATGATCGCCACGTTCGTGGTGCTCGGCGCGTTCTTCGTCGTGGACCTTTTCGTCATCGGCCGTAAGCCGCATGTGCCGTCCACGAAGGAATGCGTGCAGCATATCGCGTTCTTCGTCGTGGCTGCGCTGATCTTCGGCGGTCTCATGTGGGCGTTCGCAGGAGCGAAGCCCGCCGTCGAATTCTATTCCGGCTGGCTCACCGAATACTCGCTGAGCGTCGACAATCTGTTCGTGTTCGTCATCATCATGTCGAACTTCGCCGTGCCGAAAGTGCTGCAGAAGTACGTGCTGTCAGTCGGCATCACCGTCGCGCTTATTCTGCGCGGCATCTTCATCCTCATCGGCGCGGCGCTGATCCAGCGGTTCACATGGATCTTCTTCATCTTCGGCGCATTCCTGATCGTCACGGCGCTCAAACTCGCGACCGGTCATGATGACGACGAGGAGTATCACGAGAACGGCATCATCCGGGTGCTGCGCAAGGTGATGCGCATTTCCAGCGAATACGACGGCGAGAGACTGCGCACCGAGAAGGACGGTGTGAAGTACTTCACTCCGATGCTGGTCGTCTTCCTCGCCATCGGCACGACCGACGTCATGTTCGCGTTCGACTCGATTCCGGCCATCTTCGGCCTGACCAAGGACCCGTTCATCGTGTTCACCACGAACGTGTTCGCCCTGCTTGGCCTCCAGCAGCTGTACTTCCTGCTCGGCGCGCTCCTTGACAAGCTCGTCTACCTGCCGGTCGGCCTGTCGGTCGTGCTCGGATTCATCGGCGTCAAGCTCGTCATGGAGGCGCTGCACGGCAATACGCTTCCCTTCCTCAACGGTGGCCATCCGATCGAGGTCGTGCCGGAGGTGCCCACCTGGCTGTCGTTGGTGGTCATCATCGTGTCGCTGGGCACCGCGGCGGTTGCGAGCATCCTCAAGATGCGCAGTCTGGAATCGGCCGACGGGAAGACGCGGCGCTAGTGGTCTCCGTCAGATAGCCGCCGTCAGAAGCCCGTCGATGGTGTCCACTCCTTCTGTGCGTCTGTACTGGTGTCGTCTGTACTGGTGTCGTCTGCACTGGCATCGTCTGCGTCACCGGTTCGGATCGAGTTGATGAGCCGGGCTACGACGTCAGGCATCGCTGAGCGAGCGGGCCATTCCATCCCCCCGGGTGTGAACAGGGTCTGCGCCTTGCCGATCATGCCCAGTATGTCACTCGATGCGAATTCGAGGACGAGCCGCTGGCCGGTGTTGAGTGTGGTCGGCTCTGGGGCGTGCCATGCGGTCTCCTTTCCACGGTGACGATATTTCCATGCGGATATTGCCATGGTGACGGGGCGGTCGATTTGCGACCGGTACGGATTGCTTCCTACCGGTCATCTGTCGATCGCCGTGGTCCGATAATGCAACAGCATATCGTGGTATTCCGCGCGGTGCTGCCGTGGGGCGCGCAATAACTCCACACGACGTGGCATTATGACGATTTTGTTCGCCGTTGTGATGCGATCGGCATGCGACCACGATACGTTGGACGCTGAAGACACTGGTATGAGAAGCAAAGAGGTCGGCGCGAATGGCGGTTGATGTGATGGCGATGGTGGCGATCGCCGCGGTACTGTACGGATTGGATAAATCATTGGCACCCGGTGCGGGCATTCTCGCCGTGGCCATGCTCACCGCCGTCATGCCCGCCAAGGAGGCCACCGGCATCACGCTCATCATGGCGATCGTGGCCGACTGGAGCGCCATCTGGGCGTACCGGGGCAACGTGTCGCGCCGCACGCTGTTGCGCCTGTTCCCGTTCGTCGCCATCGGCATCGTGGCGGGCGCCGGATTCCTGTTCGTCGCGGACGACACCGTGACGCGCTTGACCATCGGCGTGATTCTGGCGGTGTTCGTGGGCATGTACTTCCTGTCTCTGGTGCGGCGACGATTCGTCTGCGGCTCACGGGCGGGCGCGTCGAAGGCGCATGACAGTGACCATGCCGTCGATGCCGCTCGCGACATTCACGCCATGGGAAATGCTGCCGGTGAAGTTGCTGGAGATGCTGCCGGTGCATTTGCGGGCAAGGGCGGACGGTGCGCAGACGAGTCTGACTCGGATGCGGCAAGTGCGGCCGCGAACGGTTCGGTGAATGACGGGCCGACCGTGCCGCCGAGGTCTGCGGCACGCGCATTCGCGTTCGTCAAGCGCGTGGTGTGCGGCGCTCTCGCCGGCTTCACCACGATGGTGGCCAACGCGGGCGGGCCGATCACCTCCATCTACTTCCTGTCCGAAAACCTGTCGGTCATGCGCTTCCTCGGCACCACCGCATGGTTCTACCTCATCATCAACATGGTCAAGCTGCCGTTCGCCATCGGCCTCAACATGATTACATGGGCGAACTTCACGGCGATGGCATGGACGATTCCATTGGTGATTATCGCCGTGCTCTGTGGGCGCTGGGTGGCCCGTCGCGTCAGCCAGTCCGCGTTCAGCGTGCTCGTCTACGCGCTATCCGTAGTGGCGGTGATTCGGCTATTTGTGTGACTCACCGGGTTTTGAAGCATCGCGCGGAGATGCTGAGGCGCATTCGTGTGACTGCGTCGCAGGCAAACGCGTCCCACATACCACAATCCGCGCGGAAAAACCAGACTGTTGTGGATGGTAATGATTCCGTATGCTGGATGCCGTGAATGAACGCATTGAACATATGAATGAACGCAATGGCACCATGACAGCAGCGAATCGAGGGGATGACCTCACGGAATCGCAGCTTCCGCAGGCCGGCCGCGATGCGGAGCATATGCAGGGGCATTGGGTGTTGGCCCGTCTCGGCAAGCGCGTGCTGCGACCGGGTGGGGAAAAGCTCACCAAGCGGATGCTGGCGCATACGCCGATTGCGGGCAAGCGGGTGGTGGAGTTCGCGCCGGGTCTTGGTCGCACCACGCGGCTGATTCTCGAAGCCGCGCCGGCCGGCTACACCGGCGTCGACCGGGATGAGCAGGTGGTCGGAATCATCGGCCCGCTTGCCGCGTCGGTGGGCGGCACCTGCATCGAGGCGGATGCCTCGCGGACCGGTCTACCGGATGAGACCGCTGACGTCGTGATCGGCGAGGCGATGCTCACCATGCAGTCCGAGCGCGGCAAACGCGCGATTATCGGCGAGGCGCACCGCATCCTCAAGCCGGGTGGACTGTATGCGATTCATGAGATGGGACTCGCGCCCGAGGATCTTCACGAGTCCGTCAAGGAGTCGATTCGCAATGACCTTGCGCGGGCCATCAAGGTGAACGCGAGGCCGCTCACCGCCGACGAATGGCGGGCGCTGCTCGAGTCGGAAGGATTCGAGGTGCTCTGGCACGGCGTCGAACCGATGGCACTGCTCAAGATGCGCCGCAATATCGCGGACGAAGGGCTGGCCGGCGTGCTACGCATCATGCGCAACGTGTTGACGCACCCGGATCTGCGTGCGCGTGTGATTGAGATGCGTCGCGTGTTCAACACCTACGGCGACGCGCTGACCGGCATCGCCTTCGTGGTGCGCCGCAAGGACTGACGGCATATGCGCGTCTGACGTATTCTGGATGCGATTAAGCTGAAAACCGGTGAATCGTCGGTGCCGGGCATCGTGCGCAATCATGGCGTGCGGTCATGGCGTGCAGTCATGGTGCCCGGCTTTGTCTACCGGCCATGTGCGGTCGGTGGGCGCGAAACAGCGAAGACGTACGGATCGTACGGATAGGAATAAAGGAGTCCCGATATGACCAACGCCACAACACCCAACAGCACGGCATCCGAAGCAACGGCCGAAACCAAGGCCGGCCAGCCGATGGTGATGGAGTTCATCGACGCACTCGCCCCGATGGTCGAGGTGCAGCCCGAGGCCACGGTCTCACGCACCGTGATGCAGGTGGAGGGCGCGAACGTCGTGCTGTTCTCCTTCGACAAGGGCCAGGAGCTGAGCGAGCATACCGCCGCGATGCCGGTGCTCGTCCAGTGCCTCGAGGGTCATCTCAAGGTGACCGGCGGCGGCCGGACCGTGGACCTCGTGCCCGGCGGCATCCTGCACTTCCCGACCCGGTTGCCCCACGCGGTCTACGCCGAGGAGGCGTCGAAAATGATGCTCATCATGATGCGGCGCTGACGTTGGATTCGTTTACTGGCGGGCGGAAGTACTGCGCAGATTGTTGAAGGCGTCATTGGAAACGGGCAATCCCATCCAATGGTGCTAGTGGATGCTAACCCGCATATGTGGCGATGAACAGATCGGAAGGTATGTCGATGTTCAGCATGGATGCGTACGAAGAGCTTCGATTCGACAACTATGTGTATGACATGCTGTTTGAGGGGGCGTGAGGCGTAGGCTTCGTAAACCCGGTTCAGTCCCAAGGAGTCGCTGGCTTCCATGCGTGCTGTACTTCTGTGAGAACCCCTCGTATCGCAGATGCATTCAAGTTAGTATCGTTGCAGATGGAACGACAGGAATGCGCAATGAACGCGGAAAATACATTCACCATGATGGGTATCACCACGCAATGGGATGACGACATCATAGTCATCAGCGAAGACGGCTATCCTCGCAAAGCAGTGCTGAACAATGATGGGCAGATTCTTTCCTCCACGTTCGGAGCGGAAAGGGAATCGTTCCTCCATCACTGGTTCATGCGGGTGAAGCCTACCGTGGATGGGCTACGTTCCATTGATCGCGAATACGCCAATGCCTGAGATTTTCAGCTTCGCTGGTTATTTGCGCAAGCGCTAAATGATGTTGTTGGATGGAACTCACCGCAGGAACCAACGCCATGCGGGAATCACTTCGATGGTTCCTGTCGGCACGGTGATTTCACCTTCCTCGTCCAATGATATGAGTGTGCCGTGATTAAGCCCCGTGTTGCCCATCGCCGCCGAAAGATTGCCGATTTCACTGCGGAACTTGTCGCTGAGGGACCGGTCGCCGAAATCGGTGACCACGGTGCGATCGATGCCGGTCTGCGCGGCGACCTGAATCAGCTGATACGGCTCTCCGGTCGCTTCATCCCCGACGATGAAATCTACTTCCGGACAATTAGCAGCTGAATACGAGGCGATGGTATTGGTTCGATTGCCGCCGTACCGTCGTTTGAGTTCGACGAACACGGCCGTCTCCAGTCGCTGTATCCATCTTCTCTTGCCAGAGATGAAGATTGATGCGAATCTTCTCTTGTGGGAAGAGAAGATTAGGTCTGGTCTTTTCGCTGCGGTTATGCGCGGGTGCTTTCGGCGCACTCGTTGGGCTTGGATGTTTGGTTGTCGCCAGCGCCTGCGCTTGCACCTGCGTCTCGCGGCACGATGCGGGGGAGGAGCTCCTCGGACATGAACCGGCCGATTTCGGTGGGGTTGATGAGGTCGGGGTTATTGAGCGCCGCGCAGATCCTCCAGCTGCTGCAGGACGCCAGCCGCGACCGCGGCATCACCGCAAGAAGGAGGTGCACGGCTACGTCAACAAGGAGATGCTGCTGCTGGCTGTCATCGGCATCGCCATCGGCCTGCCATGTGGTCGCGGTCTGCTCGGGTTTCTGCTGGGCCAGCTCAACCTGCCCGGCATGAACATCGTGCCGCATGTGGCCTGGTGCTGCTACGCGCTCGCCGCGCTGCTGGCGCTGCTGTTCACCGTGATCGTGGAGAAGGCGACGAACAAGTCGCTCGACAGCATCGACATGGTCGGCGCCCTGAAGAGCCCCGGGTGATGTTGTTGCGCTGTTGGGCAAAACGGGATGTTGCCTGCGGACTGATGTCGCCGCCTACAAGACGGTGATGGTGAGCTTGCTGTCGACGACCTCGGTGATGTCGAGGACGTCGACGGTGGTGCTCCGCGAAGTACACATGGTTGTATCTCCCGCGCTGCGTAAGTAGCCGGAGGGTTCACCGTTGTTCAGCCGTTATCCAGCATCATTTCTTCGGCGTCAACGATCGTCAGCGTGGGGTCTGCTTCGGCTTTTGCGCGGGTCGCGGCGGTGACCGGGTGTTTGGTGAACAGGTAGTAGAGGCGGTCGCCATTCTCTTTGATAAGCGGTGCGCGTGCCTTGAGACGGTCGATGGCCTCCGTTTCATTGAGGTGTTTGCGCCATTTGCATTCGCCAAGTAGTACCTTGTGATTAATCGAATCGGTCATGACCACGTCGATGTCCGTCTGCTCGCGCGCCACCGGATCGTTGCCCCACCATTTGCCGAATGCGGTGGGCAGGAAGCCTATATGCTGCTCCTTGCATTGGCGCAGCAGCCATTGCATGCACATGGTTTCGAACTGCTGGCCCACATATGTTTCGAATGCCTCGCCTGCGGTGGCTGCAATGGCGGCCGCCTGACCGTATCCGGTGTCGACGAGCGCGGTTACGGGGCTGACGAACCGGTACCAGTAGGCGAAGAACGGGTCCTTGATCTTCCACAGGCCCTTGCGCGATCGATTCGGATCCTCGCCGAACGGCACCAGCCGTTCGATGATGCCGAGCTGCTCCAGCGTGCGAAGGTACGATCCGACGGTATTCGGATCGACGCCAGCCAGTTCGGCGATCTCCTTCGGTTTGGTGCGGCCCGCGCCAACGGCATCGAGGATTGAGCTGTACAATGCGGGCTCGCGCAGCTCCTGGCGCAGCAGCATCATGGGTTCCTCATACAGGATGCCGTTCTGGCTGAAGCATCGTGCCTGCATGTTCTGCGCGAAGGTCAAGTCCGGGTCGATCTGCTCAAGATAATAGGGCGTGCCTCCCAATGTTGCGTAGTAGTGGATGCGGGTCTGCCAGTGCGCGTTCGGCGGCATGAGCTGGCACGCCTCGAACAGGTCGAAGGGCTTGAGACGGATCTGCGCGTTCCTGCGACCATACAGAGGACTCTTGTAACCGAGCACCTTGCTTTCCATGAATCCCTCGTTGGAGCCGCACAGCACCATGAGGATGTTGGTGTCCTTGAACCGGTGATCGATGGCGATCTGCAATGTGGACGGAAGCGAAGGCTCCGCCGCAGCGGCGTATGGCAGCTCGTCTAGGACCAGCACGAACGGTTCGGGTTCAGCACTCTGAGACTTGTCCGCTATGTAGTTCAGTGCGTTGCCCCAGCTGGAGAATCCGGCGGGGAAGTTCGGTTCATGGAAGAACGAAAGGATTGCCTGCGAGAACTCGCGTAGGTTCGCGGTTGCGCTCTGCTCTTTGGCGGTGAACCAGAGTGCGCGACGATTTTCGCAGAAATGCGCGATCAATGCCGTTTTACCCACACGCCGGCGGCCATACACCACGACCATCTGGAACTTGCCCAGTGAGGCATGATATTCCAGTGTCTTCAACTCCTCGGTCCTGCCCACGAATCCCATGATCACGCCTTCCGCGCATTGAACATCGTAAATACCGTGTTTGTATGCAACTTGAGCACGAACAACTTGCGTACGAACACAATAGCAATGCTAAGGGACGTTCATGACTTGATGTTGATGTTGCGGATTTGGTCGTGGTGTGCGTCGGTCTGGTGGTGTTCATCGTCGCAGGACTGCTTCCGCTCGGCAAGCGCAGCAGCCGCTAATGCTGGTTGAATGAGCAACTCCTGATCGTGTCTTCTTTGCAGACCTTGATCAGGGGTTACTCATGTTATGGGTGTTATGGGCACGTTCATACCGCTCCGTTGTTTGGTGTGTGGCAGATATCTCTCGCTGATTGCTGTCCAAATGAGTGAGAGATATCTGCCGCACACCAAACAACGGCCAGATTAATGGGGCCGGTCTTTCTGTGAACTGGGAGTCTGTGCGCTCTGCTTGGCTGCTTTCAGGTGTCACTCCCAGACGTCAAGCTTGCGGCGCTTGAAGTAGTATTCACGATCCCGCTCGCCGACGGGGCGTGCCACCTGACAAGGCGCGCCGTAGGCGACCGAGTCCGCGGGGATGTCGTGGGGGACCACCGAGCCGGCGCCGATCACGGTGTTGTCGCCGATGGTGACGCCCGGCAGGATGGTCACATTCGGGCCGAACATGCACCAGTCCGCCGATGGTGATGTCGGCGTCGTCCACGCAGGTGAAGTTCACGTTGCAGTAAACGCCTTTGCCCATGCGCACATGATGGAATCCCCAGTTGGCGTGCGCCGGAGTCTCCACATGGCAGCTCTCGCCGATTTCGGCGAACAACTCGTTGATCAGTCGCTGCTGGCCTGATCGGTGGGGTGGGTCCGGTTGAATTCCCAGAGCTTCTCCTGATACTCGAGCTGGCCTCCCATGATGCTGGGGTCGTCTGGCGGCGGCAGCCCGGAGGAATGCGCCGATCGGTTATTCAGCGCGCGATCAGCTTGTATCCGTGGGAGGCGACGACCGACTTGAGTTTGTCGAGATAGGTTTCCGCCGCCTTGGAAAGCTTGGCGCGCTCGTTGGTGATCCAGCCGACGAGCATGGTCTCGTCGGTGTCGAGCGGCACGGTGACGATCTTTTCGTTGTTCAGATCACCGTTGTCGATGCCGGTGCACACCGTGTAGCCGTTGAGTCCGATGATGAAGTTGAGGATCGTGGCCCGATCGGTCACGTTGATCTGCTTGGGGGAGTATTCGGGCCACACGGCCTCCTCCGCGAAGAAGAAGCTGCCCTCCTCGCCCTGCTCGTACTGGATGAACGGGAACGGCTTGAGATCATCCATTGTGACCTTCTTCTTGCCTGCCAGCGGATTGGTCCGCGCGATGAACACATGCAGTGGCGCCCGGAACAGCGGGTGGAACTCAAGGTGCTTCTCGCGCAGCATCTTGCCGATCACGTCCTTGTTGAAATCGGACAAATAGATGATGCCGATTTCGGAAAGCATGTTGGCGACCTGATTGATGATGTCCTTGGTGCGCGTCTCGCGGATCGTGAACTCGTATTCGTCGGATTTGATCGAATTGATCATCTCGACGAACGCTTCGACGGCGAACATGTAGTGCTGCGTGGAAACGGAGCACAGCTGCTTGCGGGGCTTGGCGTTCTTGTAACGCTCCTCGAGCAGCGAGGCCTGATCGAGCACCTGACGCGCATAGGTGAGGAATTCGGCGCCGTCGACCGTCAGGGCGATGCCCTGGGAGGAGCGGGTGAAGATCTCGATGCCCAGCTCGTTCTCCAGTTCCTTGACCGAGGAGCTCAATGCGGGCTGGGAGACGTAGAGCTCATGGGAGGCCTCGTTCATCGAACCGCATTCGACGATCTTGACGATGTATTTCAATTGCAGCAGTGTCATAAATTCTCTTTATACACGCTGGTCGAAACATAGGAGCGGTTTATAGCCCGGCGCGGCTCTACAATGGGGCGCATGAACAATGCCAGTGGTGATATCGTCTCGGGGCGGTCCGGTGCTCGCGATGGGCGCGCGGGAGCGAATGCCGTTACACAGAGGTCGTTGCGATTCGATGTTTCGCACGATGCCGGTGATTCCAAGGGTTTGGGTGTTCCAAGCGCGATTGAGGTGCGCGGGGCCCGCGTCCACACGTTGAAGAACATCGATGTGGATGTGCCGTTGCATCGCATCGTCGGTATCGCGGGCGTTTCCGGTTCGGGCAAGAGCTCGTTGGCGTTGGGCGTATTGTATGCCGAAGGATCGCGCCGATATCTGGAGGCGCTGTCCACCTACACCAGACGGCGGCTCACTCAGGCCGGCCGCGCCCAGGTGGATGAGGTGCGCTATGTGCCAGCCGCTCTGGCGCTGCATCAGCGGCCTGCGGTGCCTTCGATCCGCTCCACGTTCGGTACGATGAGCGAGCTGCTCAACAGTCTTCGCCTGCTGTTTTCGCGATGCGGATCGCATGTCTGCCCGCACTGCGGGGCGCGCAACGAGCCGACGCTCAACGTGGCGGCCGGACTGCCGATCACGTGTTCGTCGTGCGGGGAGGATTTCCACGGTCCGGGGGCTGAGGATCTCGCCTTCAATTCCGCGGGGGCGTGCCCGACCTGCTCCGGTACCGGTATCGTACGCGAGGTGAATCGAGCGGCCTTGGTCCCCGACGAATCGAAAAGCATCGACGACGGCGCGGTGCTGCCTTGGGGATCGCTCATGTGGGATCTGATGAAGCAGGTGTGCGCCGCCATGGGCGTGCGTACGAACATCCCGTTTCGCGAATTGAACGCGCATGAGCGCGACATCGTGTTCAATGGGCCTGCGATCAAGAAGCACATCCTGTATCGCCCGAAAAAAGGCGATGACTTCGCCGAGCTTGACTTCACGTACTACAACGCCGTGTACACGGTGGAGAACGCGCTGGCCAAGGCCAAGGACGAGAAGGGGCTCAAACGCGTCTCCCGATTCCTTGTGGAGCGGGAATGCCGCGACTGCAAGGGCACCAGGCTGAGCGATGCCGCCCGGCGGCCGAAAGTGCGCGATGTCGATCTTGCACAGGCGACGGCCATGTCGCTGGATGATGCCATGGCTTGGGTTCGCGGCGTTCCCGAGGCCATGCCGTCGTCGATGAGGAGGATGGCCGCGAATATCTGCGAGGCTTTTCTGGATACGGCACGGCGGTTGTCGGAGCTTGGACTCGGCTATCTGACGCTTGACCGCGCCGGTTCCACGCTGTCCACGGGGGAGCGTCAGCGTGTTCAACTGGCCCGTTCGGTGCGCAACCGGACCACCGGCGTGCTGTATGTGCTCGATGAGCCGTCGATCGGACTGCATCCGGCGAATGTGGACGGCATGCTTGGCGTGATGCGTGATCTGGTCGCCGATGGCAATTCCGTGGTCGTGGTCGATCATGACGTGCGGGTGCTTCGAGCTGCGGACCATCTCATCGAAATGGGTCCGGCGGCTGGAGCCGATGGCGGTCGTGTGATCGCTCAGGGATCGCTGCACGAGGTCGAGTCGGATCCTCATAGTCGCGTCGCTCCTTTCCTGCTGGAGAACGGCAGTCGCAGAGTTCGCGGTGCCGTCGCCGGCGCCCGCGTGTTTGATCAGGGTCGCATTCATATCGAGACCGATGCGGTCCATACGGTCCATCCGCTGTCGGTGGACGTGCCGCGCGGCCGTCTCACCGTGGTCACCGGCGTATCCGGGTCCGGCAAGACCACGCTGGTGCTGGAGACGCTGGTGCCGGCGCTGCGTGCGAACGCGATGGGCGAGCCGCTGCCCGCCCATGTGCGCGCCTTGTCCGCCGAAGGCATCGCCCGCGTGAATCTCATCGACGCGACGCCCATCGGGGTGAACGTGCGTTCCACGGTCGCCACATATGCCGACGTGCATGACGATCTTCGCCGCGCCTTCGCCAGATGCGACGACGCGCGGACCCGCGGATGCAAGGCGGGGGACTTCTCGTACAACACCGGGCGCCTGCGCTGCCCGACATGCGATGGCACCGGCTCGATCTCGTTGGATGTGCAGTTTCTTCCGGATGTGACCATCACCTGTCCCGACTGCCGGGGAAGTCGATACAATGCCGATGCCGCACGCATATGCCGCCGATTCGCGAACGGCCGGCTCGTCAGTCTGCCCGAGCTGATGGCGATGAGCGTGGACGAGGCGTTGGCATGCACGACGGATATGAGCAAGGTCCATGCGCGGCTTTCGACGCTGCACGGCCTTGGCCTCGGCTATCTGACCTTGGGGGAGCCCACTCCGGCGCTTTCCGGCGGCGAGGCGCAGCGACTCAAGCTTGCCAGCGACATGGGTCGGAGCCAGGCTGACGCCGTGTTCGTGTTCGACGAGCCCACCATCGGCCTGCACCCGCTTGACGTCCGTCTGCTGTTGAGCGTGTTCGATCGCCTGCTGGAGAGCGGGGCGACCGTGATCGTCATCGAGCATGACCTTGATGTGATCGTCAATGCGGACTACATCATCGACATGGGGCCTGGCGGAGGCACGCTCGGCGGACGTGTGATCGCCTCGGGCACGCCGGACCGGATCGCAGCCGAGCCTGCAAGCGTCACCGGGCGCTTTCTGCACGTCATTCGCTCGGACGAGTGAGCCCTCACCGATTCAGCCTCACCTCCTTGATGGGAAGCCAGCGAGCGGCCTCCACGATCTCGCTGCGACGCTCCATGGGCAGTGCGATGCATTCGCCCACGCCATGCATGCGACGAAATGCGGCGAGCGCACCGGCATCGATCAGCTGATGATACGGCATGATCCCAATGAGATCGTCTCCGGTGAGCATCGCCGCGAGCGCAGCGGCGTCATCCACTGCGATCGGCATGCCAGCGTCATGGAGGGCAAGCGCGGCTCTGACCGCTTCGATCGCCGAAGGCAGACTTGACCAGGCGAGTCTGAGGTACCAGCCATGCTCATCCGCGGCTGGGATGAGCCGAAGCCATGCAAAACCGGGTCCGAGACGTATTCCCCAAGCGGTCAATGACATGGAGCATGCAGCGACATATGCGGCGAAGTCCTGATTCGAGCTCTGGTCCAAAGAGAGCAGTTCCAGACAGCGAGGGTCGGCATACTGGGCGAACCAACCGCCGCCGTCGGCTCCGCTCTGCGGCGGGGCAAGCCCCATCGCCTGATAGGCGATCATGCAGGCATCGAGATACGCCGTCGCGTTCATGTCACGCAGGCGGCGGGATGGAACGGCGTTCGACCGACCCGTTCCGTCGGTGTGGAACAGGATCGCGAAGCGATACGCCTCCTCGGCACACATGTGGTCGAACAGCAGCGTTTTGGTCTGAGGATACAGCTGCCAGTACCGTTCCCGGGAGACCAGCCCGTACCGCATGCTGTATGGCAGACGCTCCCGTATCGTCGCGTTATACGTGCCTTGAGTGCATTGGCGCACGCAATCCTCCAGCCCGTCGATCAGCCATGCCATGAGCTCCTGTTCATGCAACGCGGCGATGCCCGTTCGCCCGTTGGGATGGGGGCCGACGGCGCTATGGCTCGGTGGTGATGCGGAGACCTCTTGCGAGAACCGTATGGTGAAGCCGTTGTTGACCGTCAGATCGACAGTGGGCGCAATGGGGTGCCCCAGAGGGCCGACGGCGATCTCGTACCACTGCTCCTCCTCGGGATACAGCTCCCGCCAGCATCGCTCTCGCCAGTCGCTTGCAGCCGGCGGGGCCGCTCCATCGCCATGGCATGCGGTCGCCCGCCAAGGGTCGAAGGCGTCGATCGGACCTCGCTTCGCCGCCATCCACAATCGTCTGGCGCCTTCGGCGTCGGGTTCGATGTTGCGCAGCAGCGCGATGATCGCCTGGGCTCGGATGTCCATCGGCAAGGTGAGATCGGGTGTCGTCACGTCGTGCAGGCCGATCAGATCATCGGCTTCCGACGCGTACAGCGTGCAGATGGTCATGGCTGATCCTTTCTTGGTGAGTGGCGTACGGCCTTGCGTTCGTACGATCCATGACGATTGTGATATCACTATTGATATCACATAGGTCGTACAGATGTTCGATTACGTGTGTCGGCGCGTCACAATGCGCCACAACGACTCTGACATGCGATAAGGTGGGCTCTGACAAGCCGCCGACATCAAGGGGGAACGCATGACGAACGAGGCCAACCGGTACGTGTATCGCATCCACTGGTCCGATCAGGACGGCGGATTCGTAGCCACCGTGGCCGAGCTTCCAGAGCTTCGCTTCGTCGCCGGCTCGTCGGTCGATGCGCTGCTGGGACTGCGAACGCTCGTGGACGGGCGCACGGAGCAGATGCGCGCAGAGGGGCAGGCGGTTCCGATCCCATTCTCCGATAGGCGGTATTCAGGGCATTTCATGGTGCGTGTCCCTCCGGAGATGCATCGCAGGCTGGCGATCGAAGCGGCCGAACAGGGCGTATCGCTGAACCGCCTCGTTCAATCGAGGCTGTCCTGATCGATATTCCGGCATAGAATCCCTATGGCATGCATCGTTGCGATCAGCGTATACGAGGAGTGAATATGTCATTGACCAGTGAACAGCGCGCGAACACCATCCGCGAATTCCGTGAGAACATGCGGCTGCTGGGCCTGACCGCCGACCAGATCGGCGCGGACTTCGGCGTCAGTGGCAGCACCATCGAACGCATCATCGACCTGCGCACCGCGGTGCTGGAGTATCCGTGGATCGTGCGCGGATACCTGCTGGACAAGGCCGCCGCAGCCGGCGTGACGCTGGTGCCGTTCACCGCCCTGCGCGGCGACCCGCACGACTACTGGTTCCTCGACGACCGGGTTATCGACGCGAACCGGCTGGATTAGCTGTTATGCGCTTGTTGTAGGCATGGCCTGCAGTATGAGATTCTCCGAGTCACGGTCACCGATTATTGGAAAGTAGCCAGTCAATGATGTTCATTCCTTGGATGCCGTCTCGTGTCTGAGGGAATTCATCCATACTCAGCACATATTTGGGCCAGTTATCACGAATGCCATCGAATGCGCCGAATTCTCGGTCAGCGGTCTGCTGTGATCCGAGGAGATACGAGACCTGATAGTAGGAAAGTTCGTCTCCTCGGCGCGCGATGAAATCGATTTCCTTGTCGGCGATTTTGCCGACTCGAACGGCATAGCCGCGACGTCTGAGCTCCATGTAGACGATGCCCTCCAGAACCTGATCGATTGCGTTTGCGTTGTTAAGTCCAATGGCATGACGCAGTCCCTGATCGACCACGTAGTACTTCTCATTGATTTTCAGCGTACGCTTGGCTATCGTGTCCTCGCGTGGAACACGGTAGATGAGGAATGCCTTGCTCGCGGCGTTAAGATAATTGGCGATGGTCTCGGCCGATACTTTGCGTTGCTCGCTTTTCATGTATGAGGCGATATTCGCGGCGGTAACCAGATGTCCTTCCTCACTGATGACATAACGAATGACCCTTTCCAAGGAGTCGGCATCTCGTATCCCCGCGTGCCGGATGACGTCCTTGAACAGTATGGTCGAGAACAGGTCCTCAAGGTAATGCAGGGAAGCCGTCTCGTCAAAGGCCAGATCGGTCTGGAAGGGGAATCCGCCTTGGGCTACATATCTGCGGAACGCAGATCGTTCATCGACCGGGCCGGCTGCTTGACGAAACGCATCAAGGAATTCGGCGAATGAGAACGGGTATACGTCGATGGTGACGTAACGACCGGTGATATAGGTGGCGAGATCGCTGGACAGCATGCGTGCATTCGAACCGGTCAGATAGATATCGGCATCGTAATCCACTATGAAGGAACGCACCGCCTTCTCCCAGTGGTCTACCTCTTGAATTTCGTCGAAGAACAGGCGAATGATACCTTGTGTTCCTGTCATGTGCTTCGCGACATACTGAGTGAGATCATCGGCGTTCGCGATGCCGGCATACTCGCTTGATTCGAAATTGATATGGAGCATGGATTGTTCGGCAACGCCTTCGCTGATGAGCCGTTGCCGGATGAGCTCCAGTAACGTCGATTTGCCGGAGCGTCTGGCTCCCACCAGCACTTTGATGACGTTCTTTCCCATGAAGGGACGTATTTGCTGCATATATGCAGGTCTGTCAATCATGGTGAATCCCTTCCTCATATGAAATCAAGTATGATCGATTTATCTGACTAATTGTTTAACAAAATCGATTATAATCGATTCTTTAGTGGATTACAGCATGTGCTTAAACGTATCTGATTGTGATTGTGCTTCTACGATGCCGATTTCGACATGATTGACTGATGGAATGATACCAAGTAACGCGTCGGGATTGGCGGCGGCCAGCTCCTGCCACGCCGAATGATATGCTTCTCGCTGTGTGCAGGTGCTTTGCGGCTGATGTGGATTGGAGCGCGGTTGCGAAACAATTCGGCGTGGAGTCGAATGAGAACGTTGACAGTAGCGGCAACAGCGGGACGGATGCCGCTTCTCTGCCACGGCCGTCATACAACGTCAGGCCCGGGCAAACCATCACGGTTGTGGCGCAGAGCAGGGACGGCCGACGCCATCTGAGCGGTGCGCGCTGGTCTCTGGTACCGTCGTGGAGCGCCGGCCCGGCCCTGACATATCCGACATACAACGCACGCATCGAATCGGCCGCGGTGAAGCCGACATTCGCCGAATCAACCAGATCGATGCGGGCGATCATCCCCGCTTCCGGATATTACGAATATCATGGCCGCCGGCCGTTCTACTTCCACGCGCCCGACGATGGGCCACTGGCGATGGCCGGACTGTTCTCCTGGTGGCGCTCGCCGCAAAGCACCAAGCAACAGCCGATGTCGTGGATGCTGACCGCGACGATACTCACCTGCCCGGCGGTGGACGGGCCGGCGACGGTCCACGACCGCATGCCGGTGCTCGTCCCCTCAGACATGACCGGCGTATGGCTCGACCGATCGACCGATGGCTCGTCGTTGCTCGCGGGCCTCACATCGAACGGAACCGAGCTTTCGCGCCGGCTCGCCTTCCACGAGGTCGCCCCGTTCGCCCCAATGGATGACGGTCGCCGCATCATACGGCCGCTGGCCCAAGCCGAGGCCCCGACCCTGTTCTGACAATCGAATGTCGGATATACGATTCTCGCATTCATCGCAACAACGAACCGTTCAGCGAAGGTCACATCATGAGCAAAGCCACCCATCGGCGGTGATGATGCGGAACACGTCGTCGTGGTAACGGTCGATGAGCGGATAGTAGTCGTGCTGCGATTCGGTCACGACGGTCAGCCCGCACTTGGCCATCACGCGGCCGGATTGCGTGTTTTCGCGGTAGTGGCCGCCCCATACCGCCTCCGCGTGCAGATCGTCGAACGCGTACCCGAGCACGGCATGCAACGCCTCGGGCATGTATCCCTTGCCCCAGAACGGACGGCCGATCCAATAGCCGAGTTCCAGCGCATTGCCGCCGAGATACGTGTCGTAGCTCCCGCCGAGCTCCGGGCCGGCGGTCACCGCGTCGATGGTGTAATGACTGACGGGTTTGAGCGCGATGCTGCCCACCGGCTCGTTATCCGCGGCGGGTCCGGACGCGTCGCCGCCCTTGATCGTGATGGCCCAGTTGTTCTCCACGGCGAGGATGCCACGGATGTCGTTCATGCTGCCCTCGACGCTGGTGTGCGGCGGCCATCCGCAGCTGAGCCCGATTTCGGGGTCTGAGGCGTACCGGAACAGCGAGGCCGCCTCGGCCGCGTCATCCGCCTTCCAAGGGCGCAGCAGCAGTCGTTCGGTCTGGATGCTCTTCATGTCGGCTCCTTTCGACGGAGTGAATTGGCCCTATGTTTGTCCGAGTCGCGTCCGGAACGCGTCTCAGCGTAGGACAGGTTGCGATCACATAAATGGTACCAGCGTCTTCGATGCAGGCGGGACTCTACTTCGTCATCACATCAAGGACGCGTCCGATGCCGGCTGTGCATATTTTGCACTGGGCGTCATAGGGAAACAACAGATAGATGTTCACATCCATTGGCGATGGTCATGAATTGCGGATTCATCACGAATGATGAAATGGCCGTTCCGTCCTGATAATGTCGGCGGTTGTTTGGGCGCGACGGTAGCGTGTTGGATAACAGATGAATCATCGGTCAAAGGAGCGCGATTGATATGGCTGAACCGGAATACGCCGTACTGTTTGGTCAGCTTTTCGCCCTTGACGATGTCATTGAACATGCCGACGGAAATGCGCCTGCGATAATACTGTGCCATCGTGACGGCACAGGCACCGGCACGAACGAATCACGCACGAAAAACGGTTCCGCCACAGGCATCAGCATGGGTGGAATCCGGTACGTGTCACAGGCCGACTGGCAAGTCGGCAAACGCGAATATGAACGACGAACCCACGCGCAGGAGCTGCAACGGATGGAATCCACGCGCGGTGGGAGCGATCCGACTAGCGTTGAAGACAACCAAGCCGACGCATCGGAACCGTCATTCATCAATGCCCACAGTGCGCCCGAACGGAAGATCCAATTATTCCGCTCCCTGTTTCGCGGCCGTGACGACGTATACGCGCACGGATTCGTGAGCCAGAAAACCGGCAAGGTCGGATATGCGCCGGCGGCATGGAATGAATGGACCACATTGCCGAATGGCAAAAGGGTGCCCACTCCGCCGGATCGGCGTCGTTGCAAACCTCTGACCGATCAGATATTGCTTGAGCATTTCACCAAGCGAGACATGAGGATGACGAATGTCGTCGGACTGTACCCGATGTCCAAGGAGTCAAAGGTCTGGTTTCTGGCCATCGATTTCGACGACGCCGGCTGGCGCGATGAGATCACTGCGACCCGACGTATCTGCGAGCAGCATGGTCTGACGCCGGCCATGGAACGTTCACGCTCCGGTGACGGTGGACACCTATGGCTGTTCTTCACCGAACAGGTCGAAGCCGCTCAAGCCCGGCGTATGGGAGACGTATTGCTCACCGAAGCGTCCGATCTGGTGCACATCACATTCCGCTCATACGATCGTATGTTTCCCAATCAGAACACGTTACCCGCCGGTGGTTTCGGCAATCTGATCGCACTGCCTCTGCAACGTTTGGCAAGGGACAAAGGCAACAGCGTGTTCGTGGATGAACGATTCGAGCCATACCCGGACCAGTGGGCATATCTGGCCTCAATCAGGCGAATCACGCCCGAGCAAGTGCATGTCATCGCTTCCCTGTCCTCAACGTTGGAAGGACCGCTGGGCAGTCTCAACCGGGAAGGACCACCTGCGGAATCTTGGGCCAAGAAATCCCCTGCACATTCGGACGCAACGCACACGCGACCGGATGACAACGCCTATCAGCAGCCGATATTCGACCGATTCCATGGAGACCATTCCGCCAAACAACGCAGAACGCTCACCTCATCGGATGTCCCCGAAACCGTCAATATCGTCGAGCGTAATATGCTTGTCATACCGAAAAACGGCATGACGGCACCCGCGCTCAACGTGATACGACGACTCGCGGCATTCGCCAATCCGGATTTCTACCGAGCGCAGGCCATGCGCCAACCCGTGTACAACAAGCCGCGCATTATCTATCGCGGCGAAGAAACAGATGCTGCAATCCTACTGCCTCGTGGGTGCAAAGATCCACTGGCCACCTTACTGAGCGAGGCCGGAGCCACAGTGACCTGCACGGACGAACGCAATGCGGGCAAACGCATACGCGCACAATTCACCGGCACACTCAACAAACAGCAAATCTCCGCCGCAAAAGCCCTGCTCGCACATGACAACGGCATCCTCATCGCGCCAACCGGCTTCGGTAAAACCGTGATAGCAGCCGATCTCATCGCCAAACGCAAAACCAGCACGTTGATCGTACTACGGTCGTCCGCACTGCTCGGTCAGTGGAAGGAACGGCTCGAACAATTCCTCAACGTCACAGCGACACTGCCGCCATTGCGAACCAGAACCGGACGAATCAGCCGACGGCAACGCAGCGTCATCGGCCAGATCGGCGGTGGACGAAACGAACCCAACGGCATCATCGACATCGCATTGGCACAGTCGCTCTTCGAACAGGGCGACGTGCCCGGAGACAAGCACGTCAAAACCCTCGTCAGGAACTACGGCATGGTGATTTTCGACGAATGCCACCACGTCGCCTCCATCGACACCGAAGCCATCGCACAAGCGGCCACCGCCAAATACGTCTATGGACTTACCGGCACCTTGAAACGTGACGACGGCATGCATCCCATAGCCGTCATGCAATGCGGGCCGGTACGGTACACCGTCGATGTCAAAGACCAGATGGCCTCACAACACTTCACACGCCGGTTCATTCCGCGATTCACGCCCGTCAACCTCGACCTCATCGAACCATACACGTATCACGACTATCTTGAAGCGGCATGCGCCAATGAGGAACGCAACGCCATGATTCTCAACGATACCATGAACATCATCGACGAAGGCCGCACGCCACTTCTGCTCACCAAACGCATCGAACACGCCAAAGCGCTCGCCGATGGGCTACAAACACGCGGATGTGCGCATGTGATCCTTCTCTATGGCGCCGATCCGAAGAAAACCAGACAAGCCAACCTGGACCGGCTCGCCCATGTTCCCCTGGGGGAGAGTCTTGCCGTCGTGGCGACTGGCAGCTATATCGGCGAAGGATTCGACCAGAAACGGCTCGATACGCTTCTGCTCGCCGCTCCGGTGTCCGTGGAAGCGGCCGTCACCCAATACGTGGGGCGTCTGCACCGCGACAATGATGGCAAACGTGAAGTACGCGTCTATGACTATATCGATGTGACGGTGCCTATGGCCACTGGCATGTATCGCAAACGATTGAAGGCATATTTGGCGCAAGGATATGAACCACTGCTGTCCGAAGAGGACCGGACCAGCGCGCTGCGGCATGCCAAGACGAAGGCGCTGCTGCAGCGCAAGGAGAATCTGACGCAGACGGATGCCGACAAGGATACGCCCGTCATCACCGCGGCGGGATTCCTCAAGACATTCCGTGATGACATCAATCATTGCAGACACACGATGACCATCCATGCCGGATACCTATCGGAACGTGCCATCAAACAAGTTGATGACGTAATTCTCAAGGCGGTCGGCAGGGGAGTAAAGGTCGACGTCACCGTACGTCTCTCATCCACGGCGACACCGGCCTCGCGTGCCCGCACCCAACGCAACATGGACAGGCTCCGCGCGTTGGGATGCACGGTGCACGCCGTCGAATCCTGCAGCGAATTTGTCATCTTCGACGAAGACCTCGTCTGGTTCGGCACCATCGAACCGTTGGGCAGCCCCAAGTCGGACGACTGTTCGCTACGGTTCATCGACGCCACGGTCGCCGTCAACCTCCACCAGGAAACGGGACATACGTTCGCCGTCACCCACTGATTCACTCTCCGCCCACGTCCGTATCAACCCTTTAGCCGATGCGCAAACGCCGGCACATGTCCACGGCGCGACCGGAAGCATGCGGAAGACAGCCGAAACGCGTACCGTTGCGCACATGTTGGACCACATCACCCTACATGTGACGGACATCGAACGCAGCGTCAACTTCTACACGCGGGCGCTCTCCCCACTCGGCTACATCGTCAAGGCGCATCACGAGCCGACGCTCGGATTCGGCGTGGACGACGGTACCCTCCACTCCGACTTCTATCTCTCGCCGACGGACGCCGACGCAACCAACCCCCGCCATGACGGAACCGAAACGGTCTCACCCGTCACCCATATCGCCTTCCTCGCGCCAAGCATCGATGCCGTCCGCGCATTCCACGCCGCCGCGCTTGCCGCCGGAGGACGGGACAACGGCGCCCCGGGGCCGCGACCCTATCATCCCGGCTACTACTCGGCTTTCGTACTGGACCCGGACGGCAACAACGTCGAAGCGGTCGTCGACTGGTCCGGTTGGTTCGGCGACGGTTCCCATTGTCCAACGACTCAATCATGACGAACAAGCCGCAATTCGATATGTAGCCCGATGCAACCCAATGGAAACGTAGCAAGGCAACGAGGCAGCGACACAATAAAACGATAACGAAGCATACGAGGAGACCCGCATGACACCGATCGAGCTGTCCACCCGCCGCAGGGTGACCGGACTGACCTCGGACGAGTTCGCCCGACTGTTCGTGGCGATCGAACGCAAGGTGGACGGCGAGAACATCCATTGGGATGCCGCCGACGTCGAATCATGGGAGATCGTCGGGCCTCCGCCCACCGCCGACCAGCATCTCATCGATACGTTGGGCGCCGCACAGGATTTCGTCGCGACATTGGCCGATCAGCTGTATCGCGCCGCGATGCCGGTCTCCGAGGGCGACACACTCATCGCGTACGGCGACAACCTGACCTTCTGGGCCGAGCATCCCAACTTCGGCGGCATGCCTTACGCGCTGTGGAATTTTGCCGCGTTGCAGGCGGCCGAATGGATTCGCAAGGAGACCGGCATCATCTGCGAGCTGGACGCCCGCCGGCCGCTGGTGTGACCGACGGGGCCGGCGTAGTGCCGCGTGGCATGCCCACGGAGTAGGGATTTGCCCATGGTGTAGGGATTTGCCCATGGTGTAGGGATTTGCCCATGGTGTAGGGATTTGCCCACCGTGTAGGGAGGCGTTTTCAAGAAATGGCGGAAACAAGCCATTTTCCGTCCCTACACCATGGGGAGATCCCTACACCATGGGATATTCCCTACACCGTGGGCGAATCCCTACACGGTGGGCGAACGACAGCATCTTGTCACTCGGAGCGACGCAGCGCGACGCCGGCCGCCGCCATGTCCTTGCGCGCAGCCACGCCCAATTCCTCGCTGACCGGCACGGTGAGATCCTCGAACACCGTGGTCGCAAACCCAAGCTTCACCGCATCGATCGCGGTCTCCTTGACGCAATGCGATTCGGCGATGCCGACCACATCCACCTGCGTCACGCCCGCATCGCGCAATGCGTTCGCCAACGTCGCGCCGGCCTGCTGCGCGGCCGTCACCTCGTCGCGCGACTGGATGCGATCCGTGTCATCCTCGATGCCCTCGAATCCTGAATATGCGGCCGCATACTGCCCCTTCTTGAAATGATGCGCCACATCAAGCGCGCGAATCGCGGGATGCAATTCGGCGTTCGGCGTGCCCGCCTTGCCGTGGACCGGCCAGGTATCGACATAATCGGGGGAGTCCGACCAGTGCGAACCCGGTTCGATGTGCCAGTCCTGCGTCGTGGCGATGTAGGCATAGTCGCTGCGATGCGCACGCACATATGAGCCGATTCGCTTGGCGACCGCATTGCCGCCGACTACTCCCAGCTCGCCGCCTTCACAGAACGTCGGCTGCACGTCAACGATGATCAGCGCCTTCTTCTCCATGCCAGTTCCTCCATGATTGATCTGTTCTTGATCGTTTCCGGTTCCGGACCATACCCTCGGCAAGAGCGCGGCCGGTGTCATGGAAAACGATGTACCGGCAGAATCCTTGCGCGTTCGATGGCAACGATGCGAATCGTCATACCGCCTATCATAGGGGCATGCGGGTGCAACGGCAGGATCGGCTTTCGGATTCCGGCGGGGATTCCTGTGGGGATTCCGGCATCAAAGCCGAGCCGGGAATCCGATACGGCATCCATCAGGAACGAGGCATGGGAGCGACGCAGGCAATGGAAACGACAACGACAGAACCGACAGCAACGACCGCGGCTACGATCACGGATACGACGACAACGCCGGAACTGCTCATCGGCTCGCATCTGTCCACGGCCGGCGGATGGGACGCGCTGATCAAGCGCTCGCACGAGGAGGGCGGGTCCGCGTTCGCGTTCTTCCCGCGCTCCCCGTACGGCAAGCGGTCGAAGGCATTGGACCCGGCGCAGGCGGGGGAGTTCGGCGCGCGGCTGAAGGCCGAGCACTACGGGCCGCTGGTCGTCCACGCACCCTACGTCTACAACCTCGCCGGCAAGGACGAGGCCAAGCGCGCGTTCGCCATCGAGGCGCTGGCCGAAGACATCGAACTGCTGACGCCGATTCGCGAGGCCGGGCAGGAGACAACCATCAACATCCATCCCGGCGCGCACGTGGGCCAAGGCACTGACACCGGCTGCCGTCTGATCAGCGAGGGATTGAACCGCGTGCTCGAGCGGGCGAGCGGCGTCATGGTGCTGTTGGAGACGATGGCCGGCAAGGGCACCGAATGCGGACGAAGCTTCGAGGAACTCGCCGCGATCATCGACGGCGTCGACGACAAGGAGCATATCGGCGTCACGCTCGACACCTGCCATGTGCTGGATGCCGGCTACGATCTGGTCAGCGACTACGACGGCGTCAAGCGCCGGCTGGACAACATCATCGGACTCGACAGGGTCAAGGCCATCCATGTGAACGACTCCCAGTTCGGACTCGGCTCGCACAAGGACCGCCACGCCAACATCGGCGAGGGACAGCTCGGCATCCCGTTCTTCACCCGGCTTGTGAACGACCCCGACATGGCACGCCTGCCGATGATCCTCGAAACCAAAGAGGTCACGCCCGCCACGCATCGCGAGGAGATCGCGCTGCTGCGCTCGCTGGTGGCATAGCCGGTGATCACCGCGACAGCAACGCCCAAAATATAGGACGCACATGGCTCTTCGGCCAGAGGGTGGCCTAAAGTGTCGCATGATCGACCACCAACAAAGGGAGCATCATGTCGGTTTTGGACGAACTGGTGGCGGGCGCGCTGGAGGATCAGCAAACCCGCGAGCGTACCGTATCGCTGGAGGAAGTGAAGCAGGCCGCGCTGGCGGCCCCGGCCCCGATCGACGCGATGCGATGGCTCAAGCGCGCTGACGGCATCCCGGTGATTGCCGAAATCAAGCGCGCATCCCCGTCCAAGGGCCACCTGAGCGACATCCCCGACCCGGCCGCGCTGGCCCGCGAATACGAAAAAGGCGGTGCAAGCGCGATCTCCGTACTCACCGAGGGCCGCAGGTTCCTTGGCAGCCTCGACGATTTCGACAAGGTCCGCGCCGCCGTGCACATCCCGGTGCTGCGCAAGGACTTCATCGTCACCGACTACCAGATCTACGAGGCTCGCGCCCACGGCGCCGATCTGGTGCTGCTCATCGTCGCCGCACTGGATGACGAGAAACTCAAGCATCTGCTCGATCTCGCACACGAACTGAAGATGACCGTGCTTGTGGAGGCGCACACCCGTGAGGAGATCGAACGCGCCCGCAAGGCCGGCGCCAAGGTGATCGGCATCAATGCGCGCAACCTCAAGAACCTGCGCGTGGACGTGAACAAATACAACGAGCTGGCCGCCGATCTGCCCGACGAAGTCATCAAGGTGGCGGAGTCCGGCGTGTTCGGCGCGGTCGAGGTCGAGGACTACGGCCGTGCCGGCGCGGACGCCGTGCTGGTGGGCGAGGGCGTAGCCACGGCCGACGATCATGAACTTGCAGTGGAACGACTAGTAAAGGCAGGAGCACAAGTGAAAGCATCCGAAACCACCCCGTTGAGCGAGCATCAGGGACCGTACTGGGGACAGTTCGGCGGCCGCTACGTGCCCGAGGCCCTCATCACCGCGCTGGACGAGCTCGAGCGCGTCTACAACGAGGCCAAGGCCGACCCCGAATTCCACAAGGAGTTCATGACCCTGCAGCAGCGCTACGTGGGCCGCCCCTCACCACTCACCGAAGCGCCGCGTTTCGCCCAGCTCATCAAGGACAAGACCGGGCTCGATGCCCGTATCTTCCTCAAGCGCGAGGATCTCAACCACACCGGCGCGCACAAGATCAACAACGCGCTCGGCCAGGCCCTGCTCGTCAAGCGCATGGGCAAGACCCGCGTGATCGCCGAGACCGGCGCCGGCCAGCACGGCGTGGCCACCGCCACCGTGTGCGCGATGATGGGCCTCAAGTGCCGCATCTACATGGGCCAGATCGACGCCCGCCGCCAGGCTCTCAATGTGGCACGTATGCGCATGCTCGGTGCCGAGGTGGTCGAGGTCACGCTCGGCGACCGCATTTTGAAGGACGCGATCAACGAGGCCCTGCGCGACTGGGTCACCAACGTCAAGGACACCCACTATCTGCTTGGCACGGTCGCGGGCCCGCACCCGTTCCCGGCCATGGTGCGCGACTTCCAGAAGATCATCGGCGAGGAGGCCAAGCAGCAGCTTCAGGACTGGTACGGCATCGACCATCCGGACGCGGTGTGCGCCTGCGTGGGCGGCGGTTCCAACGCCATCGGCGTGATGAACGCCTTCCTCGACGACGAGCGCGTGAACCTCTACGGCTACGAGGCCGGCGGCAACGGCCCCGAGTCCGGCAGGCACGCCATCCGCTTCGCGCCCGGCACCGGCCAGCTCGGCATGTTCCAGGGTGCCAAGAGCTACCTGCTGGAGACCGACGAGGGCCAGACGCTCGACACGTACTCCATCTCCGCCGGCCTCGACTACGCCTCCGTGGGCCCCGAGCACGCCTGGCTCAAGGACATCGGCCGCGTGAACTACAGCTGGGCCACCGACGAGGAGGCCATGAACGCTTTCCGCGACCTGAGCCAGACCGAGGGCATCATTCCCGCCATCGAGAGCTCGCACGCCGTGGCCGGCGCGTACAAGGCCGCCGCCGATCTCAAGGCCAAGGGTTACGACAAAGCAGTAATGATCATTAACATTTCTGGCCGCGGCGACAAGGACATGGCCACCGCCGGCAAGTGGTTCGGCTACCTGACCGACGACCAGGCCAAGGCCCTTGAGGTGACCGGCGCGCACGGCAACGCCGTCGCGTGAGACGCGGAAATACGGAATAACTGCATACCGTCGATTGCTCCCCCCAGTCACTTCGTGACAGGCCCCCGCAGGGGCGGGGAGCCAGAGGGTTGAATAAGGAGATTTACGAATATGACCAACACTGCAACCACGCCCTCCGGCCAGCCGCTGGGCATCAGCCACAAGCCCAGCCAGACCGAGGCGATGTTCGCCAAGTTCAAGGCCGCCAATAAGCCCGCATTCATCGGCTACCTGCCCTATGGCTTCCCGAACCCCGAAGTCTCGCTCGAAGCGCTCAGGACGATGGTCGAGCACGGCGTCGACGCCGTCGAGATCGGCCTGCCCTACTCCGACCCGGTCATGGACGGCCCGGTCATCCAGGCCGCGTCCTCCATCGCCCTGAAGAACGGCGAGACCATCAAGCGCGTGTTCGAGGCCGTCGAGACGGTGGCCAACGCCGGCGGCGTGCCGCTCGTCATGAGCTACTGGAACCTCATCTACCACTACGGCGTGGAGCGTTTCGCCACCGACTTCGAGAACGCCGGCGGCGCGGGCCTCATCACCCCGGACCTCATCCCGGACGAGGCCGGTGAATGGATCGAGGCCTCCGACCGTCACGGCCTTGACCGCATCTTCTTGGTCTCCCCGGATTCAGCCGACGAACGTCTCGAGACCGTGGCGAAGAACGCCCGCGGCTTCGTGTACGCGGCCGCCCGTATGGGCGTCACCGGCGAACGCGCGCATCTCGACGCATCGCCCGAGGTGCTCGTGGACCGCACCCGCAAGGCCGGCGCTGAGAACGTGTGCGTGGGCATCGGCGTGTCCACCGCCGAGCAGGGTGCCAAGGTGGGCTCCTACGCGGACGGCGTCATCGTCGGCTCCGCGCTGGTGCACACGCTGCTCGCGGACGACAACAGGACCGCGCGCGATCCGAAGGACGGGCTGGCCGAACTCGCCGCCAAGACCGAATCGCTCGCAGCCGGCATCCACAACGCGCGCTAGGCTGGATCACATGAATCTCGCCTACATTCCATCGCCGTCATTCTCACGGTTCTCGATCGGACCGGTGACGATCCACATGTACGCGATCTGCATACTGACCGGCGTGTGCGTCGCCGTATGGATTCTCACCACTCGATGGAAGCGTGCCGGAGGCACCTTCGATCAGATCCTCGACACCACTCTCGTCACCGTGCCGTGCGCACTCGTCGGCGCGCGCCTCTACCACTGCATCACCACGCCGGAGGCCTATTTCCCGCCGCCGTTCGGCCATGGCGATCTGGTCAACATCCTCAAGGTGTGGGAGGGTGGCATGGCCATCTTCGGCGGCATCATCGTGGGCGCGCTCGTCGTGTTCCTGTGGTGCCGCAAGCACCGTTATCCGTTCGCCCTGTTCGCCGACTGCATCGCGCCCGCGCTGATGGTCGCGCAGGCCATCGGTCGGCTGGGCAACTGGTTCAATCAGGAGCTGTACGGCAAGCCGACCACGCTGCCGTGGGGTCTCAAGCTCAATGAGTCGGTCGATGCGATCGGCCACACCGAAGTCTGCTACGACGGCAAGCCTTGCCCGACCGGAACCCTGTTCCATCCGACGTTCCTGTACGAGATGATCTGGAATCTGATCGGAGCGGCGATCATCGTCTGGCTTGGTCACAAGCTGGTGAACGTGCTTCGCAACGGCCAGCAGTTCGCCATGTACCTCATGTGGTATGGCCTGGGCCGCACGTGGATCGAAAGCATCCGCATCAACTATTCGTCGATCGTGTTCGGTCTGCGCGTCAATGTGTGGACCGCGATCCTGTGCTTCCTGCTCGGATGCGTGCTGTTCGTCGTACTGCAACGCACTGGCGGCACCTATGAGTCGGCATGCGCTGATCTGCGCAAGGTGACCGCCGACCAGCTTGAATCGCAGACCATGCGCGAGGAGCTTCACGACCATCGCGGCGACACGACGATCGGCATGAGGAACGCCGCAGGTGCCACGGGCGATGATCAGACCGGCACGACGTCTGACCAGTCGGACGAGCGATAGCCGGTACGCGCCCAACCATCCAGGCAGACGATCCAGCGATCCAAGCAAGCGTTCCAAGCAGACGATCAGCCGTCAGCCGGTCAAACGAACGACAAAACGAACAATAGAACAACAGAACGTGACGAGAGGGGCGACATGGTTCCCTCTCGTCGTTCGCCGTCCATAGAATGAAAGCCATGACTATTCAAATCGCTCCTAGCATCCTGTCAGCAGACTTCTGCAACCTTGAGCGCGATCTCAAGGCCATCGCCAACGCCGATCTGGTCCACGTCGATGTGATGGACCACCATTTCGTGCCGAACCTCACGCTCGGAGAGCCGATCGTCAAGCGCATCTGCGAGGTCACTGACCTGCCGGTCGACGTGCATCTGATGATCGAGGATCCCGATCGTTGGGCCCCTGAGTACGCCAAGCTCGGTGCCGCGTCCGTCTCCTTCCACATGGGTGCCACGCACGCTCCGGTGCGCCTGGCGCGCCAGCTGCGCGACATGGGCTGCAAGGCCTGCTTCGCGGTGCGCCCGGCCGAGCCGGTCGAGCCGATCTTCGACATTCTCGACGAGTTCGACATGATTCTCATCATGACCGTGGAGCCCGGCTTCGGTGGCCAGAAGTTCCTTGACAACCAGATGGCCAAGGTGCGCCGCCTGCGTGACGAGATCACCCGTCGTGGTCTGTCGACGCATATCCAGGTGGATGGCGGCGTGAGCCCGAAGACCGCCCACATCGTGGCCGAGGCCGGTGCCGACGTGCTTGTCGCCGGTTCCGCCGTCTATGGCGCGCAAAGCCCCGCTCAGGCCATCGACGAGATTCGCGACAAGGCGCAGGCCGCGTTCCGCGCCTGAAGAATGCCCCGTCCTACCGGATTCACGCCGGTAGGGGCCAAGGGCCGTTCGGGCAATCGATGAGATCATAATCGATGAGATCAAGGGAAACGACAATATGAAGACATTCGATTCGCTATTCGCCGAACTCAGCGAGAAGGCGGTCACCAAGCCCGCCGGATCGCTGACCGTGGACGAGCTTGCCAAGGGCACGCACTTCATCGGCAAGAAGATCGTCGAGGAGGCCGGCGAGACCTGGATCGCCGCCGAATACGAGGGCGCTGATCGTACCGCGGAGGAGATGAGCCAGCTGCTGTATCACCTGCAGGTGATGATGATCGATCGCGGCATCACGCTTGAGGATGTGTACAAGCATCTGTGAGCCGCACGTGTGTGGGATCGCACGTTGGTGATCGTGCGATCCCACACAAGTGCACGTATATGCACATGCACATGCGCATATAGGCAACAGGCATAACAATAAGGGCAACAAGGGGAGAGACAATGCTTCGTATCGCCGTACCGAATAAGGGAATGCTCTCGGAGCCGGCATGGAACATGCTCGCGGAGGCGGGCTACCGGCTGCGTACCAATCCGCGCCAGCTGGTCGTACAGGACCCTGACAACGATATCGAACTGTTCTACCTGCGTCCGCTCGATATCGCGGTCTACGTCGGATCGGGCACGATCGACGTCGGCATCACCGGCGAGGACCTGCTCAGGAACTCCGGAACGAAGGCGCTGGAGCACATGCCGCTGGGCTTCGGAGCGTCCACCTTCCGTTTCGCCGCGCCGAACGACTCGCCGATCAGCCGCCTTGAGGACATCGAAGGCAAGCGCGTGGCGACCACGTTCGACCGGCTCGTGCAGGACTACCTTGCCGAGCACAGCATTCACGCGCAGACCATTCACCTTGATGGCGCGGTCGAATCATCCGTGCAGCTGGGCGTCGCCGATCTCATCGCCGACGTGGTCTCCACCGGCACCACGCTGCGTAATGCCGGGTTGAGGGTCTTCGGCGAGCCGCTCATGCATTCCGAGGCCTGCCTGATTCGCTCCCCGCGACTGGCTGATGACGATCCGCGGCTCGTCGTGCTGTCGCGCCGTCTGCAGGGCGTGCTGACCGCACACCAGTATGTGCTGATGGACTACGACATTCCGGTTGACAAGGTTTCCGCCGCGGTGGCGGTGACGCCCGGCTTTGAAAGCCCGACCATCTCGCCGCTGCACGACAAGCAGTGGAACGCCGTTCGCGTCATGGTGCCCAAGAGCAAGGTCAATCAGCTCATGGACGACCTGTACGAGGTGGGTGCTCGCGGCATCATCGTCACGGCGCTGCAGGCCTCGCGAATGTAGGCGCTGAAGCCTCATACGAACACATGTCAGGCAATGTCGGGTCGCACACACACAGGTAGTCGGGAAACGCGCAATGCATATTGATAGGTCGAAACTCAGCAGAAAATACAGTCCGGAACCGCGGGACATCTATTTCACGGTACCGAACCTGATCAGCCTGCTGCGCATCATCTCGATACCCGTGTTCGCGGTGTTCGCATCACAGCACAAGATGGTCGAGGCGCTTATTGTACTCGCCTTCTCCGCATTGTCGGATGGTCTCGACGGCATCGTGGCGCGCATGTTCGATCAGGTGAGCAAAATCGGTCAGATCCTTGATCCGATCGCCGATCGGCTGCTCATCTTCTGCAGCATTCTCGCGCTCGGCGTTGCCGGCATCATACCGTGGTGGATGCTCATCATCGTTGGCGTTCGTGACCTGCTCATGGGCATCGAGGTGCTGGTTCTCGCCCAATACGACTACGGGCCGCTCCCGGTGCATTTCGTGGGCAAGGCCGGCACCGCCATGCTGCTGATATCCATCATCGCGCTGATCTTCTGCGATCTATGGAACAATCCGTTCATCAATATGCTGCATCTGGCCGCGCTTGCCGCGGGCATCTGGGGCATCGGTTTGTATTGGCTGGCCGGCTACATCTATCTCAAACAGGGCATTGCACTCGTACGCGGCATCAGGAGCGGCCGCTGATATGACGTTTGACGACAAGGCCGGGATCGTGCCAGAAACAGCTGGTGCAGCGTCTGCGGAGGCATCGACAGCTGAAGGCAATACCGCCGGTGAACCGATGATCATGCCGGTCTCGTTCTCCGTCGACGACGAGCATCGTCCGATCAAAAGCAGAGCCGTGTTCTCCTCCTCGATCGCCGGCATCGATTCGCATCACGCCCGACAGACATCTGTGGTCGTCGGCCGCACCCGCAGGCGCAAGGTCACGGATGATTCGCTGCGGCTGATCGACGATCTGACCAACCGTCCGATGGATCCGATGTTCTCCGACGCGCGTCTGGGCGCGCATCGGCAGTCCTCGCTGACCGTATGGATCACGCGTGTCATCGTCTTTGTGATCTGCATCGGCGTCGGTTTCTACAGTTGCCTGTTCATCCAGAAGCTCAACACCGACCCGCGTAAGATCGTGCGTCAGTCGCTCGCCGCCGACCTGACCGCTCAGAACACTCGTCTCGACGCTCTCGTCAAAGAGGTAGGAGGGCTTCGTTCCGAAGTGGAGCAGCGTTCCAAGACACTCGCCGATGCCACCGAGGATTCGCAGCTCGTGCAGGATGAGATGTCCGCCGGCCTGCTGCCGGTCAGCGGTCCGGGCATCACGCTCACGCTCGCCGATCCGATCGCGGCCGGCGACGGCTCGGCTGATGGCTCGTATCATCGCGACAATGGCGTGGAACGCATTCGTGTGATCACCGATCTTGATCTGCAGCTATGGGTCTCGCTGCTGTGGCAGTCCGGAGCCGAGGCCATCGCGATCAACGGCAATCGCATCGGCGTGCAGACCTCGGTGCGCACCGCCGGATCGACGATCATGGTGGACGTCAATCCCGTGCAAAGCCCCTATCGCATCGAGGCGATAGGCGATTCCGGCGCGCTTGCCGGCGCGGTGGGCGCGGACCGGCAGAAAACCTTGTATGATTCGTTCAAGGAGGCAGGCATCTATCCGCAGATCAGTGTCAACTCGAACATCACGATGGGTGCGGCGACCTCGGGAGACCTGACGTTTGCAAGGAAAGGCGAATAGATGGCGGCTGTACTCGGCCTGATTATCGGCGTGGTCGCCGGCCTGTTCATCAGACCGGACATTCCCATCGAGCTCCAGCCCTACCTGCCGATCATGGTGGTCGCCGCATTGGATGCGCTGCTCGGCGCGGCACGGGCGTATTTCGAGCGAAGCTTCTCGGATAAGGTGTTCGTCATCTCATTCATCTCCAACGTGCTGACGGCCACGCTGCTCGTGTTCCTCGGCAATCAGCTTGGCGTCGGCTCCCAGCTGCAGACCGCCGTCATCGTCGTGCTTGGCATACGCATCTTCTCGAACGTGTCCGCCATCCGTCGATTCATCTTCAGAGGCTAGCCATGACGGATCACAAACGCGACAACAACACGGCATCACGTGGGGACGCACAGCCATCAGACGGCGGTGCGCGACGTGCCCGTAGAAGTCGACGCGGCGCACGTCGCAACGATGATCTGCTGTCCAAGATGCACACCCAGCATGCCCAGGATCGCGAAAACGATCGCATGGAAACGGGTTCGTTCCCGATCGTGCGCAAAACGCCGAAGCGTTCGCTCAGCGCGAATCCGCTGCGCATGCGGCTGATGACCAGCGTCTTTCTCGTCGTCATGTGCGCACTGCTCGGATTCGGCTACATGATTCAGGTCAACAACACCAAATCCGCATACGAGACGATGAGCGAGGACGAACTGACCAGGCTCATCAGCGAGACGACCACGCAGGTGCAGAATCTCGAACAGCGCAAGAACGAGCTCACCGATCAGCTCGACACGCTCAAGGCCACCGCAAACAAGCAGCAGGAGGCCGAGAAGATCGCCAAGCAGAACGAGGAGACCAGCGGCATTCTCACCGGCAGGCTGCCGGCGACCGGCAAGGGTGTCGTCATACGCATCAGCGAGGGATCGAAGACCCCGATCGACGCGTCCACCATGTTCAACCTGCTTGAGGAGCTGCGCAACGCCGGTGCCGAGGTCATCTCCGTCGGTTCGGTGCGTGTCGTGACCAGCACGTACATCAGCGATTCCAACGACGGACTCATCTGCGACGGCACGCTGCTGGAATCGCCCTATGTGGTCAAGGCGATCGGCGACCCGCAGAACCTGCAGAACGCGGTCAACATGGCCGGGGGAGTGGGCTCGCGGCTCAAGGTGAAATTCGGTGCGACCGTGTCGGTAACGGCCCCCGATACGGTCAAAATCGATGAAGTTCGTGAAGCACAGCGTTATCAATACGCGAAACGCGCCGAATGACGCTAGAATGATGAACTATGACTGAACCTATTCCAAGCGCAGGCGAAACGACCGTCATCGGTCTGCCCGCCATTACCATTCCGATCACGTCCACGGGAGACCGTCCGCTCACGCAGGAGGATCTTGAGACGATCGCGAGGCTGTCGCCCGGAACGGCTCTGCTGATCTCCACGCGCGGTGCCGTCTCCGGTTCGCGATATCTGCTCGACGAGGACGAGATCACGGTCGGACGCGACCCTCGAGCCGATATTCTGCTCGACGACTTCACGGTGTCCCGTTCGCATGCTGTCTTCCGCAGGCACAACGGCGTGTTCACCGTCTATGACGCCGGGAGCCTCAACGGCACGTATGTCAATCGTCAGCGTGTCGATCACATGCAGTTGAAGAACGGCGACGAAATCATGATCGGCAAGTTCCGGCTGGTGTTCTTCACGAAGTCGGCGATCGTTTCCTGATGATGCACGCTGCTCGGCGGCGCGGATCATGGTTGACTGCCGCCGAGCAGCGAAGATTTGCATATGGATTGGCAGATGGGGGAGAGCGGCCATGGTCACTGACGCGGCATCGGCCGTACAGGGCGAATTATTCGACTCGTCGGATGGTGGCACGGAGCGTCGCGGATACCGTGGCACGGTCGCGTCGAAAGTCGCGGGCATCACGTATCGGCAGCTGGACTATTGGGCCCGCAAGCAGATCGTGGAGCCGTCGATCACGCCGTCGCACGGGTCCGGCTCACGTCGACTGTATTCGTTCAAGGACGTCGTGATACTGGCCGTTTCCAAACGCCTGTTGGATGCAGGCGTCAATCTGCAGAACGTCACCGCCGCCATAGGGTTTCTTGCTCGACGTGGTCCCGAGCAATTGGAGCACGTCACCATCATGTGTGACGGGCAGGAGGTGCACGAGTGCACGACCAGCGAACAGATGCTCGATCTGCTTGGCACGGGCAGGGCGTTGTTCGCCGTTTCCGTGGGATCGTTGTGGCATCAGGTCCGCGAGGCGCTCGACCATGAGGAGCACGTGGATGTCACCGATGAAGACGTTCGCGCGTCCGGCCATGCCGGTCGGCCGATCGACGACATCACCGCCATGCGACTGCGTCGGGCGCTGCGGCAGCGTCATGCGCAGCGTTCCGGCACGGATGATGCCGCGTAGGGTGCTGTGCTGATTATATTGTGCGTTTATTGTGTGCTGTTCCGTGCTGGTTATGATGAGTTCGCTGCGCGCGCCGTATGCACGAATGCTACACGCGCAGCGAATGCGGCAACAAGGAGAACCTGCCTGTGAATGATCTGATTCCTCTGGCGTTGTGGCTGTTCAGTGTGCTCTGGAGCCTTTCCGTATGCGGCATCTGCGTGCATCGCGGTCGTTTTCTGAGCTCCGAACGGCATCCGAAGGTCAGTCCGGTCAGTTGGAACGTCGTCGTGGCGCAGGTCGTGTCCGTGCTGTTCGCGGGTTTCCCGTTCATCGTATACATCATGGTCGAGCATGACATCAGCGATGCGATGCACGACTTCTATGAGCGGCATATGATCGTTGCCGTGGCCGTCGTGATCGTGCTCGTCTTCGCCGAGCTTGCGGTCATGTATGCGCAGGCGCGGCGTGCGATGTTCACGCAGCGCGACGAAGTGCTGGAGAAGGCGGGGCGCCGCGCTGCGGAACGGCGTTGATTGGATGACGGTCATTGCCGTTGCGCAAGAGTCGGGTCCGAAAGAGTCGTGTGGATAATTCGCCCAGTGAAACTCGCCGACCTCACACTAATCTGACATAACGTACATTATCTTTGATCTAATAGTGCTTGCACTGAAACGAGTTGCAAGCACTATGACAATACGAAGCCGGCACACCAATCAGGCGAAATATTCTTCGACGGCGACTGCAAGCTCATCGACATGGTCGATGATGCGATAGGCGCCGTGCTGTTCCAGCTCGCCGGCCTCGGCGTAGCCCCAGCGGCATCCCAGACAGTCCAGCCCGCAGGCGATCGCGCCGTCCACGTCGGTCCAGCGGTCGCCGACCATCAGCGCACGGTCACCGGCCTTCTCATCGAATCCGATGCGATCGAACGCGTAGCGAATCACCTGATCCTTGTCGAGACGGCTGTTGTCGCGACTCGCACCGTAGATGCCGTCGACCAGTTCGGACACGTGGAAATGATCGCAGATCGGCACCGCCTGATATTCGGGCTTGCAGGTGGCCACGGCCAGATAGTATCCGTCGGCGCGCAGCTTGCGCAGCTGTTCGGGAATGCCGTCGAACAGACGGTTGAACAGACGACCGGGAACGAGGTGACCGGGGTCGTTCGGATCGTCGAACACGGCCTCATCCGAATAGTACTTGCGGTAGATCGCCACGCCGCGATCCAGCATGTCGTCGGGCATATGGTTGCGCTTGAACGATTCGATGATCGCCGGCCCGATGAACCGGTGCATCTCGGCATCGTCGGGAACGTGCAGCCCAAGTTCCTCGAACGCCTTGGTCGCACAGGCGATGATGCCGAAATGCGACTGGGTGAGCGTGCCGTCGAGGTCAAGCAGCACTACTTTTCTTGGTTGCGTGGTCATGTCGTTCCCTCCCCTATATCCGTGGTAGCCATTGCGTGGCGATCTGATTCATGGTTGCCATCGTGCCGAATCCTGCATCGGTTCTATCGCGATGCAGAATTACGGTGCATAGCAATTGCCATTATGCCCGGTCTGTCTGACCGATATGCCGAACCGGCGCAACCAACCCGGCGCAACCGAACCAGCCGGTGCGGTCACACCGGCGGCATCACTCGTAGTCGGGAATCCATCCTTCGCGATGCATCTTCAGACGCTTCTCCAACAACGCCTTGAGCTCGTCCTCGGAGCGGCGTTCGAGGAGCATATCCCAGTGCGTGCGCGCCGGCTTGGCGATCTCATCGGCCGCCGAATCCTCGTCTCCCTCGCGATGTGCGGTGGAGCCGCAACGGCATTCCCATTCGTCCGGGATCTCAGCGCCCTCAGCGAACGGAAGAATGGTGCGATGCCCATTGGGGCACACATACGCGACTTCGGTGCGCGCCGCAAAATCGACGTTGTCGTCGGATTCCAGCGACTTTGCGCCGATGCTCATACCACGAAGGCTGCGTTCCGCCATATTCCGTTTCCTCCTTGCAAGTCAACCTTCACTAAGCTACAAAACAGTTCGGACGACACGATTATTCCACGATATATCCACGATCGCGTACATCGGCAGTGAGCCGGCACCGGCGCGTGATCAGCCGTCCACACCCGAATACGCGACGATGCCGCGATTGACGAGATCGTGGGCCCCACCGGCGCTCTGCGCAAGCGCCGCGCCATCCTCACCCAGCATGGGCGCAGCAACGGCGATCTGCTGGAGCACGTCGGCAAGCCGCTTCGCGTTGCGCACGAAGTCGCCGCCGGTCAGCTCGGTGTTGCGCAGCACGTCGGCAAGATCGCCGCCGTCCGCCCACTCGTACATCACATCGACGATGCCGAAATCCAGCTGCGGTAGATCATCCATGCCGTAATCCGCGCACAGCGACGACACCTCGTCATGGATGCGCGCAAGCTCCTCCGCCGCGTGGGCGACGGGCCCGAGCCGCCCGCCCGGATAGTAGCGAGGCTCTCCCCTGGCTCCCCTCCTGGCCTCATAGACCAGCGACGAGAGCACCGAGGCGAGACACGCCGGCGGCAGCAGCGTCAGCGCACCGGAGCAGATGGCCTGGGCAAGCACCAGATCCTGCTCGCTGTACAGGCGACGCAGCAGCTGCCCGCGTTCGGTCAGCCGATAGGAATCGCGGCCGTCGTCATGCGTCAGATAGCCGAGTTCGGCGAGAATCGCGCAGATATGGTCGAACTGGCGTGCCACCGAACCGGTACGCGAATCGTAGCGTTCACGCGTGCGCTCCAGTTCGCGCATCTCACGCACCCAGCGATGCCCCCATTTGAGGTGACGCTGCAGGTCCGGGCACGAACGGCACGGATGGTTCTGCTCGGCAAGGCGCATGTCGCCGATACGGCGGTCGAGATCGCGAAACGCGGCGGATCTGGCGGCATCGGAGCGGAACACCGTGTGCTTGAGCCGGTTGCGTTCGGCCTTCTCCAGATCGGTCAGCTGCATGCGCAGCGTCATGAATTCCTTGAAATCGCCGTGATCGCATACGAAGGCGCGCTCGTACCCTTCGACCGCCTGCTCCAACGTGTGCATCTGCGCTTCAAGACGGCCTGACGACTCGTTCGCCTCCCACTGCGCGAACGAATGGTCAAGCGTGGTTCGCGCAGTCGTATAATCGCTGGAATTGAGCAGATTGACCGCCATGTTGAACGTTGGGCGGAAGCTGGAATGCAGCGGATAGACACGGCGACTCGACAGCGCCGCGGCTGTCGCGGGAATGAACCCCGCGTGATCGACCACGATCGCATGCCCGATCACGTCGATGCCACGTCGCCCGGCACGTCCGGTCAGCTGGGTGAACTCCCCCGGCGTCAGCTGCACATGACCGGTGCCGTCGAACTTCTCCAGCTTCTCCACCACCACACAGCGCGCCGGCATGTTGATGCCAAGGGCGAGCGTCTCGGTGGCGAACACCATCTTGACGAGGCCCTCCTCAAAGAGTCGTTCGACGATCTGCCTAAAGAGGGCGATCATGCCGGCGTGATGCGGCGCGAATCCCTCCTCAAGCGCAAAACGGAACCGTGCGAATCGCAGCGCCTTGAGATCGTCGTCCGACAGCTGCCCGTCGACCATCTCATCGACGATGCTGCGGATGCGCCGCGCCTCATCGTCATCGGTGAGCTCCAGGCCGGCGTTGAGACACTGTTCGACCGCCTGATCACAGCCGTTGCGCGAGAAGATGAAGTAGATGCCCGGCAGCATGTCGAGATAGTTGAGTTCGTCGACCACGGCCCACCGGCGAGGAAAGTATCGCTGCATCCGATCCTGGCCTCGACCGGAACGCCCGCCGAGACGCGCCCGATCGCGGGCACGGGCGCCACCTCGGTCGCGTCCTTGCCCACGACCTGCTCCCCCGCGTGCATCATGCGAATTCGCGCGGTTTCGCTCCGCCTTGCGGTCAAGCTCCTCAAGCCGGCTCACCAGTCGCATGTTGAGTTTGTCGGTCTGCCGGCCCTCGTCATCGTGGCGGTACAGGTCGATGAGCTCCGGTTCGGTGCGTTCGTCGGCCTGGACCATCACATGCTGTTCCAAAGGAACCGGCCGCGTCTCCGAGACCACAAGCGTGGTCTCGCCGCGCACCGACGCGATCCACTGGGAGAAGTCCTCGACGTTCGACACCGTGGCCGAAAGACCGACGATGTTGACGCTGTCGGGCAGATGGATGATGACCTCCTCCCACACCGGTCCGCGGAACCGGTCGGCGAGATAGTGCACCTCGTCGAGGATCACGTATCCGAGCGCGGTCAGCGTGGCCGAATGCTCGTAGAGCATGTTGCGCAGGACCTCGGTGGTCATGACGACCAGATCCGCCTCGGAGTTGATCGACGTGTCGCCGGTGAGCAGTCCGACCCGATCCGGTCCGTAGACCGCGACGAGATCGTGGTACTTCTGGTTGCTCAGCGCCTTGATCGGCGTCGTATAGAACGCCTTGACGTTGCGTTCACGAGCCAGGAACATCGCGAAATCGGCCACGACGGTCTTTCCCGCTCCGGTCGGGGCGGCCACCAGTACGTTGCGGCCCGCCTCAAGGCCGTCGATCGCCTCCCGTTGGAAGTCGTCCAAGTCGAACGGAAGCGTGGACGCGAAGCGTGCGGCCATGCTTTTCGCTTGCTGCTGGGATTTGCGGAAGGCCTGATAGCGGGCCGCCGGCGAATCCGATGCCGAACCGCGTCCCGTTGAACGGCCATGCTGATGTGCCATGGAAATCGTCCTTCCGTTGCTTTCGACCGTGCTGCTGATGACCTGACTGTCCGATGATCCGTTGATCGCGGATTGGAGGTTCAGCTGCGGTTGAATTTCGACCAATCCGCCCAGATGCGCACATGCCGGTCACGTTTGCGGTTGCGGCGACGGATGACATCGGCGTGAGCGTCGGCGTACCGTTCGGCGGCCATGTTCAGCGGCTCGGTGAAGATCGGGCGGAATTGCGCCGATTGCCGATCATCCGGTCTGCCCATGGCCTCGATCGCGTCGCCGGCACGCGACACCGTGCCCGAGATGGCGCGCATGCCGCGCAGCGCATGCACGATCACATACATCACGCCCGCGATGATCATGCCAAGCATGAACAGCACCAGCAGCAGCCAGATCCACCAAGGCATGTCGGCTCCTCTCGATTAACCGTCGTCGCGTCAATTCCTTAAGCGATACCTATGCGGCCCATGCGGTTGCATAGGTATCCGAGCTTGAGATTCGCGGCCCATGAGCGGGCCACTCGTCGTCTACTCGTTGCCGTCGCCCGTATCGTGCTGCCCCACGCTCAGCTCACGCTTCGCACGAGCCACGATCATGGTACGCAGCGTCTCGGGGGAAACCGCCTTGATATGACGGGCGTGCGCGATGCAGAAGGCGACGAACCATGAATCCGAGGACACGGTCAGATTCACGATCTCGCCGGCTCCCACCCGTTTCACGCTTGCACCGGGCAGCGTCTGGGGGAACTTGAGGTCGGGCTCGTCGGTCACGAACGAGGCCGCCGTGCCGTTGTCGAAGCTCCATTTGCGCAGTTCGCTGATCGGCGTATCGGGGATGTCCACCTTGTGCGTGGGCTCGACAAGCTCGGCATGCTCGATGCGTGCCAGTCGCAGCACCTGCCAGGTGCGCGGCTTGCCGTTCGCCTTGTTGACGCGCGTGTCGCGCATGGCGATCGACTTGAGCTCCTCGGGGGCGGCATCGGCCACGTCGGTCCAGACGGCGGCATAATACACGCCCTCGTCCACGAAGATCTTCGCCGGGGCGACCAGTTTGCGATGCGTGCGGCCGGCGCCGTCGGTGTATTCCATATCGAGCAGCCGTCCGGTGTTGATCGCGCGCCGCACCACGCCGTAGCTGCGAGGTTCGAGCTCATAGCCGGTCAGGCTCAGCCACGGGGTCTCCCCCGGCATGACGTGGGAGTGCAGACGCTCATACAGGTTCTGCGCCTGCTCGCGCTGATCCTCCGGCAGCAGCGGGGAACGCGCCAGATAGCTCACCGATGCGGTTAGCATGCTCAGATATTGCGGCGAGATGCCGGCCAGACGCTCCAAACCGAGCGAATTCGTGGCGGAGACGATGCCCTCGGCATCCAACAGGGACCAGTCGATGTCGAAGAACTGGCTGCCTGCCATCTCGCCGTCATCGGAAACGGTGGTGAGCGTGTTGATGTCCTTGTGGATGACGGCGACGAACTTGCGCAGCTCGTCATCGGTTCTTGCGTGGCCGATGAAACGCTCCGCCAGTTCCGCGAGCGAATACTCCTCGCCGAGATGCGCCGACAGGAACAGCATCAGCCGAAGACGGCGATCCACCTCGCTGCCGGTCTGGAACGCCGAGTTCTTCTTCTGATGCGATTTGGCATCCTCGTCGTCGTCCTCACGGGAAGCCGACGAAAGGGCGGAAACGTTCGCCGCGGCCTGCTCGGTGTTCTGCGCATTGTCGCCGGTCGCGGATTCATCGGCCAACGTCAGTGCGGTGGCCGCGACCAGACGGCGGTGGAAGGCGTCGACCGCCTCCTGCGGGCTGACGATGCTTGCGCCGGGATGCTCAAGCACATACATCGCAAGATCATCCGAATCGGTGTAGGCGACGTTGATGTGCTCCCCGTCCACGTCCACCGTGGCGGCGAAACGGCGCGAATCGATGACCTTGACCAACGTCTCGGGAATGGTCTGCGTGCCGAGCCCCGGCGCGATGGAGTCCAGACCGAGACCCGGCGTGGGCGTCTGCGGCACGCGGGGCGTCGTGCGAGACGAATGCTGCTGCACATGCTGGGACGATGCCGAGGAGACGGAGATCGAACGGGCAAGATAGTTCGCGGCCGCCAGCACCGGCAGGTCCTCCTGCTCGAAATGCAGACGGATGCGTGGTTCGTCACCGAGCTGAAGACGATAGGATGCGAAATCCTGGCCTTCGGATTTGGATGAATACTCCGGCTGCCGTGACTCGATCGCAATGCCCATGGCGGCCAGCTTGGCGCGATCACGCTGGAACTGCTTGGCGAACGCCGCCTTCGCGGCCTGATCGGCAAGCTCCCCGTACGAATCCGCGTACGCCTTGACCCGCTGGGCGATTTGACGCGAGGTCAGCCATTGCGGGAAGGCAGATGACAGGACCGCGAGCACGTCAAGCTCGTGCTTGCCCCACTTGTCGGAAAAACGCCGCCTTCCGTTGGTTCCCTCTGCCATTAGTCCTCACGTATCGTTAACGTTTCGTTGTAGGCACGGCCTGTTGCACCGTACTTCCATCCATATTAGATGCACTTCGCGCAAAAGTGCGTTCATTTCGCGAAAAAATGTGTTTTTTGTCGCGTTTCTCATGTTCCGCGCGTGTTTTTCCGACCCATCGCTCGCGATATCTGGCCGATATCTGGCCGAATCTCCCCGATATCTGGCCGCTTACGATTCGTGTGCCGGGCTTCGGCTTCATCCACGCCCGTCAGCCCATTAGACTGGCAGCCCGTCAGCCCGTCAGCCCGTCAGCCCGACACACGAGAACCTCAGACACGCACGTCAGACCCAGTCGTCCGCCTCGATGCCGAGCGGCCCGACGAACTTGCCGTTCGAGACGTAGCTCGGCTCGCCGTCGTCCTCAAGCCTGGCATCGGAGAACATGATCACGTTCTGCCCGAACGTCCAGTCGCCCTTGATCGTCACCGAGCTGGCGGCGGCCAGCGAAGGCACCGAGTAGGGGAAGCGCTCGTTGAAGTCGTCGATGTTCTTGTAGTAGCGCGGGTCGAGATCGACGTTCGGGAAGATGTAGTTGCCATCCTCCATCTCGTAGCTGTCCGTAAGATGGAAACGATCCGACCGCATGATAAACAGATCATTGGTGGTCTTGACGGGAAGGAACCGCATGCGGTCGACCTGCACGCAGATCGCGCCGTCGAACAGGCCGATCGCCGCGCCCATTGCCGTCTCCAGCTGGATCACAGGCGTCGAATCCGGATCGGTGGGATCGACGGTCTTGTGGTTGCGGATCACCGGCAGCGGCAGCACGCCGTCATGAGCGGCCAGCAGCGCCTTGAGCGCGTCGATGCGCACCCAGATGCTGTTCGTGTTGAAATACGGATGCTTGCCGATGTTCTGGGCGTCGGCCTTGTCGTCGGGATGCACCTGGCTCATCTCGCGCAGCAGCAGACGGCCCGTGTTCCGGTCGCGCACGATGTGCCCGCCCTTGCGGTCCGCCTCGGTGCGCGTGGCCACCTCGACCATGAACGGCGCGCCCGTGTTCTCGAAGTACTGTGCCAGCGTGCGCGAAGGGCGTGCGCCGAGGTTGTCCGAATTCGAGATGAACAGGTACGAGAAGCCATGCTCCTCGAGCACGTCGAGCAGTCCGGACTCCCAGATCGTCGAATACAGGTCACCGTGGCCCGGCGGGCACCATTCCAGATCGGGGTTCGCGGCAAACTCGACCGGCTCGCCGGTCTCGGCTACGATCTTGGGTTCCGAATGCTGGATGATCTCCATCGGGATGTCGTCCTGCCTGAACTTGCGGTTGTGCTTGAGCACGCGCATCGTGTCGTTCGACGTGCGGAACGAGTTCATGAACGTCAGCGGCAGCGGGACGTCAAGCCGGGTCCTCGCCGTGAGCACCTGGCCGACGATGATGTCGAGGAAGCGCATCTGCTTGGCCTTGTGGCGGCGAACCGGCAGCAGCGACTTGGCACAGGCGAGTCCCATCGAGGTGCCCAGGCCTCCGTTGAGCTTGAGGAACGCCGTCTTGGCGAAGGCGTTCACCGCCTTGTCGTGGTCGATCGTCTTGTATACGTCATGGAAGCTCGGCACGCCGATCAGCGGCTCCACGTCCCGCTCCCTGATCCAGCTGCTCGCCTCCTCGTTGCGCCAGACGTCATATAGCCGCCTGAACTGTGCGATCGAGACGTCACTCATGCCGTGCTCGCGCATCTTGCGTGCGCAGCTGTCGAACACGTCGGCCATGCAAATTCCTTTCGCCGTACTTCCTGATGAAGATGGACCACATCAGTCTAACCGAAAAACTGACTTGGTGCACTCCCAGCGGCATACCAGCCGCACTATGGCGGTGTTCCAGCATGATTCCAGCCGCGCTTTGGCAGTATTGCAGCGGTATCTCAGCGGTATCCCAGCCAGCGGTATCCCAGCGGCATCCCAGCGGCATCCAAACAGTGGCGGGCATCGTCGATGCGAACCGCGCGCATTTCGCCATGCGGGCGCGGATTTGCGCCGCGGCGGCATTGCGCATATTCTCGCTCGCATGATCGCTTACTATGCGGGAGGCTGCTTCTGGGGGTTGGAGCGCTATCTCAAATCAATCGACGGCGTGACGGCCACCACGGTCGGCTACGCGCAGTCCACCATCGAAAACCCCACCTATCAGCAGGTCTGCGACGATCTGACCGACGCCGCGGAGACGGTACGCGTCGAATTCGACCCCGACGCGGTGCTGCTGCTGACGCTGACCAGACTGTACATCGACGCCATCGACCCGTTCTCGATCAATCGACAGGGCACCGATGAGGGACGCCAGTACCGTTCCGGCATGTACTACACCGACGACACGCAGAAGGCCGTATACGACCGCGTGCTCGAACAGCTCGAGTTCCGTCAGGGACGCAGACCCGCCACCGAGGTCGAGCCGCTGCGCAACTTCTACCCCGCCGAGGACTACCATCAGGACTATCTCGACAAGAACCCCGGCGGACACTGCCATATCGCGATCGACAAGATCATGCACGTGCGCGAGCGTCAGAAGCTCATCGACCGCATCTGGAGCCTCAACGCGCAGCAGTATGCGGTGACTCAGCTCGATGCCACCGAACCGCCGTACGAGAACGAATACGACCAGACGTTCGAGCCGGGCATCTACGTGGATGTCGTCAGCGGCGAGCCGTTGTTCCTCTCGACCGACAAGTTCGAGGCGGGCTGCGGATGGCCGGCGTTCTCCAAGCCGATCGACGCATCCTCGCTCACCGAGCATCTCGACGAGCGCAATCCCAAGCGCATCCGCACCGAGATCCGCACCGCGAAGTCGCAGATCCACCTCGGGCACGTCTTCGAGGACGGTCCCAAGGAGCGTGGCGGACTGCGTTACTGCATGAACTCGGCCGCGCTGCGCTTCGTGCCCAAGGCCGATATGGCCGCGCAGGGATACGCGAAGTATCTGCCGTTGCTTGAGCAGTGAACGCGGCGAGGCGCGTTTACGCGAACTGGCTGTTGTAGAGGGCCGCATACCTGCCGCCGCGCGCCAGTAGCTCCTCATGACTGCCGGATTCGAGGATGTCGCCGTGCTCCATGTAGAGGATCAGGTCGGCATCGCGGATCGTCGAGAGGCGATGCGCGATCACGAACGAGGTGCGTCCGGCCATGAGCCGCGACATCGCCTTGCCGATCTCCGCCTCGGTGCGCGTGTCCACCGAGCTGGTCGCCTCGTCCAGAATCAGAATCGGCGGGTCCGCCAGAAACACGCGCGCGATGGTGAGCAGCTGTCGTTGCCCGACCGACAGGTTGCCGGCCTCGTTGTCGAGCACGGTGTCGTAGCCCTGCGGCAGCGTGCGGATGAAGTAGTCCGCCCGCGCCGCCTTGGCCGCGGCGACGATCTGCTCGCGAGTGGCGTCAGGCCGACCGTAGGCGAGGTTCTCCGCCACGGTGCCGCCGAACAGCCATGTGTCCTGGAGCACCATGCCGAATTCGCGTCGCAGATCGCCGCGCGTCATGGCGGCGGTGTTGACGCCGTCCAGAGTGATGCGGCCCGCATCGATCTCGTAGAAGCGCATGAGCAGATTGATGAGCGTGGTCTTGCCGGCACCGGTCGAGCCGACGATGGCGATCTTGCGACCAGGCTTGGCCACGAAGCTCACATCGCGCATCAGCGGCCGGGCAGGCTCGTAGCCGAACCGCACATGGCTGAATTCGATGCGGCCACGCACGGGTTCGGCGACATGCGCCGCCTTCGATTGCGGCGGATCGGGGCGTTCCTCGGTCTCGTCGAGCATCTCGAATGTGCGTTCGGCGGATGCGAGCGCGGATTGCAGCGAGTTGATCATGTAGCTCGCCTCGGTCATCGGTTCGGACACCTGCACCACGTACTGGAAGAACGCCTGCGCCACGCCGACGCTCATACGCCCGCCGATGACCATCGATCCGGCGATGAACATCACGATCATCTGCGAGAAGCGGGAGATCATGCGGATCAGCGGGTTGACGGACAGGGTGATGAAGTCGGCGGTCTGCGCGGCGCGGCGGGTGCGTTCGGCGGCGGCCTCCATTGCCTCGATGCTGTCCGCCTCGCGGTTGTACGCCTTGATGATGTTGCGGCCCTTGTAGTACTCCTCCGCGAGTCCGGTCAGCTCGCCTATCGTCTCCTGGCGCAGGGATGCCGTTTCGAGGTTCCTGCGCGCCACGAGCTTGGTGATCCACAGGCTGAACGCCATGAACGCGAGGAAGATGACCGTCAGCAGCCATGAGTAATACACCATGATCACCAGCGAGCCGGTCACCGTGGTGATCGCGGTGATCAGCCGCAGCAGTCCGGTCTGCATGACCTCGCTGATGCGATCGAGGTCGTTGGTCACCTTGCTCAGCACCTCGCCGGGTTTGTTGCGGTCGAAGTAGCTCAGCGGCAGTCGGTGGAGCTTGTCGCTGATCTGCTTGCGCAGCGTGAGATTCAGATTCTCCGCGACCGAGGCCATCAGATATGACTGGAGATAGTAGAACGATGCCTCGCCGAGGTAGAGGAGCGCGAGGATCAGTATCGGCCACCCCGTGCCTCCGCCGCCCCAGTCGATGGTGTATGGTTCGCCGGTTTCCCATGCGTTCTGCACGGCGTTCCAGATGGCGTCCACCACCACCGCGCTGTACATGGGTGCGGTGATATGGAAGAACGTGAACAGCAGAATCGACACGGCGACGACCGTGAGTCGCATGCGTTGCGATTTGAGTTGGGAAAACAGGCGTTTCGCTGTTGCTGCAGCGTCTTTGGGGGCCTCGAGCTCGAGGTCGTCGCCCAGGGACGCGTTCGTTGATGCGTTTGTAGCCGCGTTTGTCGCCGGCGTCGTCTCGTCGATGATGTCGGTCGGTTCCATGGTGTTGTTCCCATGCTCTGCGCTCATGTCAGGCCTCCTTTCCCTGTGTTCCCCGCGTTGCCTGTGTTCCCTGCTGGGCTGCGGAACGCGCCGGCGCGCTGCGAGCCGGTCCGTTGTGCGCCGGTTCCTTGGTCTGTGATTCGACGATCTGCCGGTAGACCTCGCAGTCGGCCATCAGTTCGTCATGCCGTCCGATGCCGGCGACCTCGCCGTCCGACAGGACGATGATCTGATCGGCATGCTGGATGGTGCTCACGCGCTGGGCGATGATGAGCACGGCGCGACGGCTGGTTTCGGCGGCGAGCGCGCGCCGCAGTGCCGCGTCGGTTTTGAAGTCGAGTGCCGAGAACGAGTCGTCGAAGATGATCAGCTGCGGTTCGCCGACCAGCGCGCGGGCGATGGATAGCCGCTGCTTCTGGCCGCCGGAGAAGTTGGTGCCGCCCTGTGCCACGCGCGAGTCGAGTCCGTCGGGCAGCGAATCGACGAATTCGTGCGCCTGTGCGATGTCGATCGCATGGTCGAGTTCGCTCTGGTCGGCGTTGCGGTCGCCATAGCGCAGGTTGTCGGCGATCGATCCGGAGAACAGCCATGCCTGCTGCTGTACGTAGGCGATGCGCGAACGCAGGTCGTGCTGGGTCATCTCGCGCACATCCACCCCGTCGAGCGTGATGCTTCCCCATGTCGCGTCGTGCAAGCGCAGGGCGAGCATCGCGATGGTGGATTTGCCTGAGCCGGTGCCGCCGATGATCGCGGTCGTCTGGCCGGCCTTGCAGGAGAAGCTGACGTGGGTGAGCGCGTCCTCCTGCGCGTCGGCGAAGCGGAAGGTCACGTCGTGGAAGGCGAGCACTTCGCCGTCGGCAAGCGGCTCGCGACCGCTCATGTCGATCGCCTTGGCTGGGTCTGGATCGCTGATCTGCGGACTGTGGTCGAGCACGGCACGCACACGTTCGCAGCATTCGAGGGCGCGCGGCAGGGTGAGAATCACCATCTGCCCCATCATCAGATAGAACAGCACCATGATCGAATACTCGACGATGGCGGTGATGTCGCCGATGCGGAATCCTCCGGCGTCGATGCGCTGCCCTGCGAGGAAATACACGATGACGATGAACACGTTCATTCCGAAGTAGGACAGTCCGTCGAGGTTGGCGAACAGACGGTTGGCTCTGATGGATGTGGCGGCGTAGTCGGTGAAGGTGGAATCCATGCGCGCCTGTTCGTGCCGTTCCTTGCCGAAGGCGCGGATGACGCGCACGCCGGTGAGGTTTTCGAGCAGCACGGCGCCGATCCGGTCCAGGAGCTTCTGCAGACGGCGGAACAGGGGTGCGGCCGATCGCATGATGAGGAACGCGATCACGCATACGATGGCGACGACGGCGAGAAGCCACAGACTCATGCCCACGTCAAGCCGGAAGGAGAGGATCAGCGCTACGGCGAAGATGAACGGCACCGGCAGCAGCATGCCCATCAGGTTGGTCATGGCCAGTTGGATGTTGACGATGTCGTTGATGGTGCGTGTGGTGATCGACGCGGTGCCGAAGTTGCGAAAGTCGTAGATGGACAGGTCGAGCGACTTGCGGTAGAGGGCCATGCGCATGTCCTTGCCGATGCGGCTGGTCAGCTGCGAGCAGCACCAGCCGCCGGCGATGGCCGAGCCGCCGGAGACGAGCGCGGCGACGCCCATTTTCACGCAGGTGACGACCATCGCGTCGAGGGACGCGTGCGATGCGCTTTCGTTGAGCAGTTCGGCCACGAAGGTGGGGATGACCAGCGCACCGATCACGTCGAAGAACAGCAGGACGACCGTCACCGCGAACAGCCCCCAATACGGTTTCATGAAACGGACGACCAGCCGCATGGCGTATTCACTCCTTATATCTGCGTTATATCTGCGTCTTTCGTTCGGTTGCTCGCTGCCTGCGGCCTTCGGCCCCGCAGCGCATGTACGGTGCGTGAAAACCTCTGCGCTTCCACACGCAGTCTCCATATTGTCCCACTTAGGGACAAATGTCAAATCTGGATACCACTGCAGGCGGCCGACCGGGGAACGAGTGCGTTGTCGGTGCCCGGCGTATGTCAATCGCCGGTGGTGTCGCGGCTTGACAGTTGCGACTTGGCAGTCATAGCTTGACGGCACGCAGCTGCCGACGGAATTCCCGGCCGAAGATCTCCATGCCTCGAATCATCGTGTCTCGCAGGTCGGGGTCGAGCTCGCTCATCGCGCGGTATTCGGCGCCGCGCTCCGGCGCGATCAGCGCATTGCAGTACCGGCGGCCCGACTCGGTGAACCATACCGTTTTGACGCGCCGATCCCCCGCCGACTCGCCGAAACGAACATATCCCTGCTCCACGAACGAGGAGATGACGTTGTTGACGGTCTGGCGAGGCAGCATCGTGTAATCGCAGATCTGGCGCTGCGAGGCGCCGTCGTGGTCGTTGAGATAGTCGAGCACGCTCATCGTGCTGTCCGCTAGACCAAGGCGTCGGCAGTAATCGGCGAACGCCACGTCGATCCGATGCAGCTCGTCGAAGAACCGATCCAGCCGATCGACGATCGATGTCTTCGTCTGCTCCTGCACGGCACTGCCGTCGGCGTGCTTCCCTCTGTCGAATGAAGCCGATCCTGCATCCTCCGCCATACGCACTCCTTGCGATAGTCTCAATTCAAGACAATGATATGAGGTTCATGGCAGATGCGTCAACCTCTGCCGTAATCACATCAACCCGATGCCGCTACGTCAGTACGATTCGGCAGTGCGACAGATCCCGCCCCCTCATCCGCGATTACAATAGGCGGCACATCACAAACCGCAAACCTCGCCTGAAAAGAAGAATCATGGACAATGCAGCACGCCGCAGCGAACAGCTCCCCTACCACTATGACGACCCCAGCATCATGGGCGGTCAGCTCGAGTATCAGGAGAAGCTCTGGGAGTTCAACCAGACCCATCCCACCGACCAGGCCGGCAAGCAACGGCTGCTCAAGGCGATGTTCGCCGAAATCGGCGAGGGCTGCCACGTGGAGACCCCGGCACACGCCAACTGGGGATTCCATCATGTGCACATGGGCAAGGGCGTCTACTGCAACGTGAATTTCACCTGCGTGGACGACGCCGACATCACCATCGGCGACTGGTGCATGTTCGGCCCGAACGTGGTCATCGCCACCGCCGGCCACCCGGTGCTGCCCATCCTGCGCGAACACCATTATGTATATGCGATTCCCGTCGTCATCGGGCGCAACGTATGGGTCGGCGCAAATGTGACCATCCTGCCGGGCGCCACCATCGGCGACAACACCGTGATCGGCGCCGGCTCGGTCGTCACCCACGACATCCCCGCGGACTCGGTCGCCTACGGCGCGCCCTGCCAGGTGGTACGCCCCATCGGCGAACAGGACCGTGAATACTACTTCAAGCGCCGCAAGCTTGACGTCTGGGAGTGATCCGGCGAGACAGGCCACGGCAAAAGCCCGCCACGCCACGCCCGCGCATCAGGTCCGCGCCATCATCGAGGACCTTTCATGATTCCGGCCGAACTGCTCAAACCCTGCTTGACATATCGAATTTCGATATAATAGTATTGAAATACAATCGAATCCACGGAGGTCGGTTCGGCAGGAAAAGCACGGCAACACACGCACGGCGGCACGGGCACAGCCAAGAAACACGGCAACACAAACGCCATCAGGAAAGGGCGGTCATCATGGGCGCGCTGAGTCATCCCAACCATCCCAACAATTCAGACCATCCAACCGGGTCACGGACAGGGGGTCCTGCAGTCCCGGGCGGCGACGTCGAGAACACCGCCGAAGACACCGCGATGTGGCAGGAGTACCACCCCACGGCAATCGCGGTGCTCAAGGGGTTCATCGTGCTCTTCGAGCTGATATGTCTGTGGGGGCAGTACGTCATCTATGTGATGGCCGGCGAAGTGGTCGCGCTGTATCCCGAGACCGCGCCGGCCCGCTGGCCGTACACCATCGCCGGAATTCTGGGGGTCGCGTGCTTCGAAGTGGCGTTGATCCCCCTATGGAGGCTTCTGGATCTGGTCAAGCGCCGCGACGTGTTCTCCGGCAAGGCGGTGCGGTGGACGAATGCGATCATCATCTGCGCGGCGGCCGAAGGGGCGCTCGTGCTGTTCGTGCTGCTGTTCGGCCTGTTCGCCGACTTCCAGTACTGCGACCCGACCAGCGGCGACTGCTTCAACGCCTCGATCACCATGCCGGCGGTCGGTCTGGCATGTCTTGTGGCGCTACTGCTCATCGCCGCGTTCATCCTGCTCATGCTGGTGATGCGGTCGCTGCTCAGCGCCGCCATCGCACAGCGCAGCGAGCTTGAGGCGGTGATCTGAATGGCGATCCGCATCAATCTCGACGTGATGCTGGCCAAGCGCAAGATGGGCGTGGGCGAGCTGGCCGACCGCATCAATATCACGCCGGCAAACGTATCGATTCTGAAGAACGGCCGCGCCAAGGCGATTCGGTTCTCCACGCTCGACCAGATCTGCAAGGTGCTGGACTGCCAGCCGGGCGACATCCTCGAGTTCGTGGATGAAGGACGATAGTCAACGAGTAACCGGCACCCGGTACGCCACGAACAGGGAGCGCTCGCATCAGTCGCGGCGGCGCTTGCCGAGCGGCAGCAGTCCGGCGACGATGAACGCCACCAATCCGACGCACGCCACGACCATCAGCGGTTCGGATGCGGCGTTCCACCAGCCGTCGCCACTGTAGAGCACCGCGCGCACTCCGTCGCCGATGTAGCGCTGCGGTGTCCAGCCATAGACCCAGTCACGTCAGAATCCGGGGTAGCAGTTCGTACGGAAGGAACAGGCCGGCGCTCATGCCGAGGCCGAGACCAAGGACGCCGCAGAGCACGCCGAGTTGCATCATGGTGAGCACGGCGACGATCATCGACATCATATACGTGGGCATGAATGTACGTGGCGAGGAGATTGCATATGGGGCGGCCGAAAGCGGACGAGCGAGGCGCGCCCGAGAAAATGCTGCAGTTATACGAGTTGGAGCGTCCTGCCGTCAGGCATCAGCGCGTTGACTTGGAGACTGCCGCCGATCGCCTGGAGATAGCGGCGCAGCGTGCGAATCTCAGTCCTGTCCACGTCCCCGGATTCGAGGACGCTGACGCGCTTCTGACTGACGCCCATGCGTTCGGCAAGCTCTTTCTGAGTGACATCCTGCGCCTTGCGGGCCTCCTTGAGTTCGTAGAGACGCATCTCCTCGAGCAGCCGCTCCTTCGCCCTGTCGATCTCCTCGCGGCTGATGCCGCTGTCGGCGGCGAACTGTTCAGGCGTGTAGCTCATGACGACTCCTTTCCATAATGATCCTCCAGCCAATGCACATATCTCGCTTCGGCCTCCGGTATGGCCTTGTCGTACCACTTGTTCCATTTGCGCTGTCTGTCTCCGCCGACAAGCATGATTGCCTTCCGCTTGGGGTCGAACACGAACAGGATGCGTATTTCGCTCGTACCCGTAGACCCTGGGCGAAGCTCCTTCGTCGATCGGATGATACGGGAGCCCTCAATTTTCCCAACCAGCGGCCGTTTCAGGTTGGGGCCGAATTCCTCGAGTACACTCCCAGCCGCAAGAACCTGCACCTTTGACTCTCGGTCCAAAGTGTTCAGCCGGTCCTTGATTGGTTCGAGCTCAACGGTCCACATACCTTGGATTATACCCTAAAAGGTATAGTGCCGAAAAGACGTCAATCTGGCGTCCTTCTTTCCCAATGGGTATTCCCATAAGGGAATCAAGGAGTATAAGGGAGACTATCCTGCTGGTAAAGTCCTGCGCCCATAACCGCGACACGCCGACGCATACCTGCGATTCCGCATTATTCGAACGTTTGTTCAATGATTCTTTTTCTTTTCTTGTGACCAAAAATGTACTCTTGTTCCCACAATGTATAATTGGGGATATACCCGAGGGGAGGAGCTTCCTATCGGGGATAAGTGAAGAGAGATGGTGTGCGGGAATCTTGCACATTCCCGCACACCCGCTGGAGGAGCCACGATGGTGCTCGACCGCAACACACCATCATGGCACCCTCCGCTCGGAAAGCAACCGAATTGCTCGAAAACCACACCGAACCATCAAGGGGGCCGAGTGCCGATAATCGCCAACATCGCGGACGACGGCTTCGCGCCATGGCTGCTCGAGGGGGCGACACTCGACCGCGGGTACCCGTGCATCGAACCGTTGCCGGACACGGTTCCCATGCCCAAGGATCTCGTCCCGTTCAGCAAGCGCAACAGAGTCGCGGACAAACGTGCTTTCATCCATTTCTACGAGGACGACACCCGTTTCCGCGCCTTGGCCGCAAATCCCGACCGGTACATTCCCAAGCTGCGAGAGTTCGACGGAGTCATCTCCCCCCGATTTCTCGTTGTACTGGGGAGCGCCGAAACCGGTGCTGCAAGGCAACGTGTATCGCAGTCGAATCATCGGCCATTACCTGCAACGCAGCGGATTGCCAGTCGTCACGAACATCCGTTGGGGAGACGAAGGCACGTTCGACTTCTGCTTCCTGGGTGTGGCTCGGCATTCCATGGTTGCCATCAGTACGGTTGGCTGCATTTCATCACGTAAGGAGAAGACTGTCTTCGCACTCGGACTTGAAGCAATGATGAGTGAACTCGAACCCGCGCGAGTGATCGTCAACGGGCCGATGCCGGCCGAAGTGTTCGGCCGATACTGGGATGCTGCGGAATTCCACACCTATACCTCTTGGACCCGACGCATGAAGGAGCGCAGCCATGGGAACCGGTGAATCGGGAATCTATTACACATCCGGCGGTAGCAAGCGAGTTCACCACCAGGCACTGATCCATAGCATTGAGGGAACTTTCACCCGCAATCCTCGTACCGGGCGAATCCAGAGAATGAAAAGCGGCGGACACGCAACGGTCAGATTCAGACCATTTTCCCGGCTGAGGACCAGCCACGACCGAAAGGGAAACGCTAATGAACATTCGGCAGGCCATCGAACAGCGTCGCAACATCTGTGACGAAGATTACATCATGGTCGAAAAGGCATGGCAAGATATGATCAATGCCTGCACCGATAACGTAGAAAACACCATAAGATTCGTCGACGAACAATGCACGGCCGATGAATTGTCATGGCTCAGTGAAATATACGATGAGCTTATCGAGCAAACGCAGAGCCCTCAACTCGTTGTCTCCCTTCTCAATGCCATTATTCGTAATCCCGAAGAGGACAAACGGTATTCACTGATGCCGATTCTTGACGAATCCGTCGCAACATACGGCAACCACGCAGTCAAGTCGGCATACCGCAGAGCAAAGGAGGATGATGCGCGGTGAAGAAGAACGATGTGGTGAATCTGATTCGCTACCATATGGACCGCAATGAGGCCGGATTCATCCAGCAGTCTCGGCAAATCGCCGAGGAATTCCTCGCTTGCGGCGACATTGAATTAGGACGGTATGTGACCGCATTGATTGCAAATGCCAATGCGGTCCATCCTCAATCGCAAAGGTTCGCAAATACGGTTCCGGATGCGGTACGCGTGGCCACGTTGGATGACGACCCGCTTCCTCTACCGGATGCGATACGCGATGACCTCCGCGGCATCATCAACGCGGTCGGCAACGCCCTCGGCGTCAACCGGTTCCTGTTCCAAGGCGCACCCGGCACCGGTAAGACCGAATCAGCCAAACAGATGGCACGCATCCTTTCCCGGGAACTCTATGTCGTGGAGACCAGCATGCTTGTCGACAGCCGTCTCGGACAGACGGCCAAGAACATCGACACCTTGTTCCAACAGATCAACGAACTCGCTCATCCAGACAAGGTCATTGTTCTGTTCGACGAAATCGACACCCTCGCCTTGGATCGGGTGAATTCCCATGACGTACGCGAAATGGGACGCGCCACATCGGCCATGCTCAGGGGATTAGACGAGCTACACCGCGACGTGACGATGATCGCCACCACGAACCTCTATGACGCCTTCGACCCCGCACTTCGCCGCCGCTTCGACGCCGCCGTCAACTTCAACCGGTACACGCAAGACGATCTCAAAGCCGTCGCGGAGACGCTCATGCAGCATTATGTAGGCAAACTCCCGCATGCGGTTCCGAACAAACGACTGTTCTCGAAAATCCTCTCCCTCATGCCGCAACTCCCCTACCCCGGAGATATGAAGAACCTTATCCGCACAAGCCTTGCCTTCAGCGCACCCGGCAGCGGCACGGACTACTTGCGACGGTTCTACACCTCCGCACTCGGCAAGGAGCCCAATGACCCCGCAATGCTTCGCGCGGAGGGATTCACGCTGAAGGAAATCGAAGCACTGAGCGGCGTAGCGAAAAGCACCACCGCTCGAAGACTCGCGGCAGAGGAGTGACGGACCGTGAACGCATTATTGGAACTGCGCAAACCATTCGAGGGACGCGCCGGAACAGCCTCCGGCGGTCCCGCGCGTATACCTACAGGAGCGCACATCGATGCCCGCAAGCTCATCACTCTTGCAGATGAACTATCAAAACTCATCGACTCATGGCCCCAGGATTCACCGACCGGCGACAAGATGCTTATCGAAGCCCATTACCGCGACATCGTCGCCAAGAGCAACCGTATGACCAGACTGCTACGCCAGGCGCCTGACATTCCAGTTAACCGCTCCATAGTCGGCGCACGATTCGACCATGGAGATGACGGCTCGCCACGTCACGTCATCACTTACTATGTCTCCAAAGACAGCGTGTACAAGACCATCTCGCTATTGCGTCATTATGCCATCTATATACACGAAAACGGATCGTTCAGCGGTTCCGTTGCATCCGCCGCGCTCGACACATTCAACCGTGGCAAACAGAAGATGCCCGACGGCCTGTATAAAACAGAGTTCGCACAAGTCGTCAAAGACTCTTACTATGTCCGCACCTTCACCCTTCCCGAAGGCCTGCGAGATGCGGTCAGTGGTTCATTCATCACCTTGTTCAACACCGGCGAACTGACCGTAAAAGAGCTGATGGACCATTTGGCAATCGATCCTTCCGATTATCAAATCGTTGACGATCTGACGTTTATCGCCAACAATGAGACAGTCATTGACAGCATTCGGCATGCTACGCCGTATCTGGTATCCATGTCGGCAACGCTCGACGACTTCACTCAAGAGCCGCTGTTCCAGCCAACCGCTGTTCAACAACAAGACCCCCTGCTTCCTCCCCCATCAAATGAGCCGATTGTCGGGGTCTCATAATTAGTTTCTGTTCTTCTAGTTTTTTCTAGTTGTCTATGGTATCATGGAGTTATGAAGTTATCTGAGTATGCGCGGTTGCATGGTATTCAGTATCGTGCCGCGTGGGAGCGTTTTCGGTTGGGGCGGATTCCCGGCGCGTACAAGGATGAGGTCGGGACGATCATCGTGCCCGACGAGTCGGAGGGTGCGCCGTTGCGTGATGCTGCCGTATATGCTCGCGTATCCGACCCGTCAAAACGGAAAACCCAGCTCGTAGCACAGCGGAAGCGGGTTGAGGATTGGGCGATTGCGAACGGGTATCGTATTGTCGTTTCCGTGGCCGAGGTTGGTTCCGGGGTGAACGACAAGCGCCGTCGTCTATCCGCATTGTTGAAGCGTGAGGATTGGGGGACGCTGATAGTCGAGCACAAGGATCGGCTGACCCGATTCGGATTCAACTGGTTCTCATTATTCATTGAAGCGCAGGGACGACGGATTATCGTCATAAACGAAGCATCGGATGATCGAACGGATCTCGTACAGGATCTGATCGCGATCATCTATTCGTTCAGCGCCCGCCTCTATGGTCAGCGTCGATCAAAAAAAGCTGTCAAGATGGTGAACATGCTCACCGAGGACGAGCCGGGTGACTCCCATGGCGCGTAAAGACGATAAGATTTACCGGGCGTACGAGGTCGGATTCCCGGCGAACGCGGGGAAGATCGATCAGCTGAAGCGTCTGATGCCGGTCTGGCGACGAGGGCTGCGACGAACGTTGAACGTGCTGGAGCATGCGCTTCTTTCCGGTGAGAAAATGCCTCGCTGGGTGGATGCTAAAACATGGGACGATGGTTTGTCCCAACGGCAATGGGATTCCGTGACACGGCAGGCGAAGGCGATGCTCGACTCGTGGATGAGTCTGCGCGAGGCCGATTTCCGCCGCATCGTATCCCACTCCAGTCTGACAGCCGACATGAAGCAAGCGTTGTATCGAATCAATCTTCGCCACGCTTGGTGGGAGACCGGCGACGACGAGGCGCACAGGATGGCGCGACGAATCATGAAGCACATCCGCAAACGCATCCCGTTCCCGAACCCGATGCACTGCCGGACCATGAGCATGGACGGGAAGATCGCATCCATCCAGCCGTCGAACGGCGGCGAATACTATCATTGGGCGCGCATCTCCACATTGACAAGGAACAAGCCGATACACGCGCCGCTGATCATTCACGCCGACCTCGAACCGCATCTGCATCCCGACGATCCCGAAACACTCGCCAACCACTTGCAGCTACGGGTCAATGAGGACGGTACGCTCACGGCGCGTCTCATGACCACGCAGGACAAACCGCCCGTGCGGCAGACCGGTGACACCATCGGCTTGGACTGGGGCATGCAAAGCCTGTTCGCCACCAGTACGGGACGACTCTACGGATTGCGCCTGTTCGCATGGCTGAAACAGCGCGATGACGAACTGCTCGCCCTGATCCGTGATCTAGCCCGATCCAACGTTCGCTACAAACAATCGAAACGGTATCGACGGTTCAACAAGCGCATCCGCGACTATGTGACCAATGAGGTCAACCGAGTATTGAACCTGATCGCCGACGATCAGGTCAGAGAACTCGTCGTTGAGGATCTTGACTTCAGACATGGCGGACTCTCGAAACACATGAACCGGCTCGTCACCCGCGCCGGTCGTGGTGCCGTCCGACGCAAGCTCAGACGACTCGAATCCGCCACGGGAATCACGGTAACACCGGTGAATCCCGCGTACACGAGTCAGGAATGCCCCTCCTGCGGTGGTAGTGCCCGGATTCTTGCGCACTTTGGTCTTCGCCCGGCTCTGTGACGA
>NZ_RQSP01000002.1:71732-156166 GCF_009078285.1 Bifidobacterium jacchi | reverse complement strand
TTCAGATAGACGTTTTCAGCAGTCACGAGCCCCCCCCCCAAAAAAACCAAAGAATCTCACTCACAAGTGCCGCATAGCACCCGCCCGACTAGCGTCGAGCGGCGAAAAACTCAGCGAGCAGCCGCGCGCAGTCCGCTTCGCGCACGCCGCCGACCACCTCGGGAACATGGCCGATATGCGGATCGCGGGGAATGTCCCACACCGAGCCGCAGGCACCGAGCTTGGCATCCCATGCGCCGAACACGATGCGTCCGATGTGGGTCTGCACGCATGCGCCGGCACACATCGGGCACGGCTCCAACGTGACGATCAGCGTGCAATCGGCGAGATTCCAGCCGCCAAGCCGATGCGCAGCCGCACGCATCGCCACCACCTCGGCGTGGGCGAGCGGATCAGCCACCGGATCAGCCTCGGCTTCGCGCACAACGGCGGCGGCAGCAGCGGGCACGCGCGCACCGACAACCCGGCCGCGCGCGTTGCAGCCCTCGCCCACCACCATGCCGGAAGCATCCAGTACGACCGCTCCCACCGGGACCTCACCATCGGCAGCCGCTTCGGCCGCGAGCGCCAACGCGCGCCGCATCGCTTCGTCATCACTCATGTCTGTCAGTCTACGCGACGATTCGCTTGGCACCTCGCCCAACACCGCACCCGACGCTGCGCTCGGCACAGCACCCGGCACAGCGCCCGCCAACCAGCCCGGCAATCCGCCGCGCACGTAATCCGCCGACCATTGCTGCAAATGTTCGCCAATCGTTACGGCGCGGCACCGCATCGATGGTAGTCTGTTGGCGTCGGGGAGCAGAACAACGAGGGAAGCAGGAGCATCATGGCGATTTTCCAACTGATTCTGTGCATCATCGCCGCCGTGGTGCTCTCCTCGTTCATCAGTCGTTTCATCCCCAAGGTATCCACGCCGCTGGTGCAGATCGTGCTCGGCGCGATCGCATCCCAGCTGCCGTTCTTTCCCGAGGTGACGCTCAGCCCTGAACTGTTCATGGTGCTGTTCATCGCTCCGCTGCTGTATTTGGAGGCGCATGAGATCGACAAAAGCGCGCTGCTGCGCACACTGAAGATCTCGCTGTCGCTGGCGATCGGTCTGGCAATCGCCACGATGATCGCCGTGGGAGCGGCGCTGCACGCGCTCTGGCCGACGATCTCGCTGGCCGCGGCGCTTGCCTTGGGCGCCGCGCTTGGGCCGACCGATGCCGTGGCGGTCAGCTCGCTGGGCCGCGAGGCGTCGCTGACACAGCGGCAGCTGGGTGTGCTCAAAGGCGAGTCGCTGTTCAACGACGCTTCCGGCATCGTCGGATTCCAGTTCGCGATCGCGGCGGCGGTGACCGGCCGTTTCGAGGTCGGCGAGGCGGCGAACGAACTGGTGACGAGTTTCGTCGGCGGCGCGCTGTTCGGCCTGATGATCGGGCTCGTCGCCAACTGGCTGTTTGAGACGATTCGCTCGTTCGGCTGGGAGACGACCACCACGCGCATCCTCATGGAGCTGTTTCTGCCGTTTCTGCTGTATCTTGCGGCGGAGGACCTCGGTCATGTCTCCGGCATACTCGCGGTGGTCGCCGCCGGCTTGTTCATGCGATTCGACCGCACAGGGATCGGCCCGAACGTGGCGCGGACGAACATTGTGTCGACCAGCGTATGGGGGGTGCTTTCGTTCACGCTCAACGGTTCCGTGTTCATTCTGCTGGGCATGCTGCTGCCGGATGCGATGGGCGCCAGTTGGCAGGACCCGACCGTGGATAACGCGATGCTGATCGGAGCCATTGCGCTGGTGTCGCTGGTCGTGGTGGCGATGCGATTTGTGTGGGTGTATGCGATGCTGCGACTGGTGCGCGACGAAGCCACGCGGATGCGTCGGCCGATGAGCGCCAGCCGCATCCGTTCGGCAGCGGTCATGACCTTCGGCGGGCCGAAAGGCACCATCACGCTGTCGCTGATGTTCACCATCCCCTATTTTGTGGCGAGCGGCGAAATGTTCCCGATGCGCGACGAGCTGATCTTCATCGCCGCCGGCGTCATCATCGTGACGCTGCTGCTCGCCAACTTCATGCTGCCGCTGATCGCACCCAATCGCAATGGCGACGCATCGCAGGAGATCAATGAGATCACCATCGAGGTGCTGCGACGAACCGTGGAGGAGCTCACCGGACGAGTCACCCCGGACAACCGTCGTGCGCTGCTCATGGTGATCGACTCGTATACCAAGCGCATCACGCGGCTCAAGCAGCGTACCGGCGAACTCGATCCGCAGGGCTACGCGCAGCTGCAGATCGACGCGCTCGGCTGGGAGAAGGACTATGTCAAGCAGCGTCTTGCAGCCAGCAAGCAGCGAGTAGCGCAGACGGCGAATGCCGGCGCGGCGGACGGTGCCGCGACCGAGCGAGGACTGGAGATCGAGGCGTGCGAGCGACTGCTCGACCAGATCATGAACTCGCTGCGCCACATCAGCGTTGAACGCAACTCCGGTGGCGCGCTCTGGCAGATTCGCGGACGTTCGCGAGCGCTGCAGCGACGCGTGATGACGTTGGCGAGGCGCGCTTGGAGCAAGCTTCGACGCACCACGCCGCTGGTCAGCGACGACGAGATCTTCGCGCATATGCGTATCGTGCAGCTGGGCGCGATCGAGCACGTCATCGACCGCCTGTACGAGGAGATGGGACGCAGCGCCTACAACACCGAGCACTGCTCGGCGCTGCTGCTCGACTATCGACGGGCCGAAGCGGCGCTGCGAGCGCGACCGAACATGGGAGTCAGCGCGAAGGCGATCGAACAGGCGGAAACCGCGAAGCGCGAAAGCTACGCGATCGAGCTCGGCATCATCCAGGATATGGTCGAGGCGGGCGACATCACCAGGGCGCAGGCGCGAACGCTGCGGCGCAACGTGTACGTGATGAGCGTGGACGCGGATAGCAGCCTGTAGCGCGCTGGCCCGGGCGCGATCAGAGCAGACCGGAGGAGATGTCGTTCGTCAGCAGCCAATCGCGCAGATCGGCGAACTCCTCCATGCTCACCGCATGGTCCAGCGTGCGGTATCCCTTGGAAGTGAGCCAGGTATGCTCTTCAAGCCATGCCGCCGCAGCGAACAGCTCGTACTTCGGAATCACCGCATCGTTGCGGCCATAGGCGAAAAACACCGGAATATCGTATTGGTCCAGTCGATCATCAGCCGGAGCGGTACCCGTGACGCCGCCCGGCGCAATGAATCCGGACAAGGCGACGGCCGCGCGATATCGCTGCGGATTGATGCGTAGCAGGTGGACGGCCAGCGCGGCGCCCTGCGCGAAGCCGAGCGGCACCACGGCACGATCGGCCGGAATATTGGCAGCCACCCAGTCATTGATGGCCGATGCCGCGCGGAACGCCTCGCGGTCGAGATCGTCGCCGAACGGCTGGCGTGCCGTAAACCAACTGAACGCTTGCCGATGGCGGTATGGCAGCGACGACGCAGCGCCGGCATCGGCAGCGGGGGCGGCGCTGGCTGCGGTGACGGCAGCATGGGCTGCACTGGAGGCGGCGGCCGCAGGCGATTGCGGCTCCACCGACGATTGCGCAGCCGCCGACGAATCCACCGACGATCGCGCCGACGCGGTTGGCAGTTCGTAGGGGGCACGCAGCGAGACGAAGTCGTTATAAGGCGCGATATAGCGCATGATATCGGCCATGTCGTCCTCGTTCGCTCCCCAGCCGTGCAGACAGAGGAACAGCGGATGCGTCGGGGCGACCGCGCCGCCGCCGCGCGAATAGCGGACGTGGCGGATACGACCGGCGTCTGGGCTGGTTTCGATGCGGCCCTGCCGTTCGCGCGCGGGAAGATCGCCAGAGGCATCGCCGGGAAACTCGCCGGGATAATAAGCGCTCGCTGCTGCATCCATGCGCTCACTATACGTTGACGCCGCGCTATGGGAGCGACGTTTCCCGAACTGCGGGACTGCGCGGCTGCACGACTGCGGGACGAATAGCGGCGTGCGCGGCGCTGCTGGGAGGAAGCGAAAAAGAAACCCCGGCGGGGTGACCGCCGGGGCAGAGAAAGGAGAGAGAAGAAGAAAGGGGTTCAGTTTTCGGGAACCAGCTGCGGTTCCTGTTCAGCTCCAGCTGACAGTTATTATGAAACCACCGGTTTCTTGGCACAACACTGACGTTTTCTGAAAATACTCTGTGAGTCCGAGCGGTCCACATCTGAACGATCCCCAGCTCGGGTCATTCCGGGCGGTCACAGGGAGCGGGTTCAGCCACGGGGAGCGGGTTCGGCCACGGGGAGCGGGGCACGCCACGTGACTGGAGTTTCGTCGCGCGACGGTAGGCTGGAATACAGTATGGAAATGGCTACGGTTGCAGAGCATAGTGCACAATCATGGCCAGCGTCCGCCACCGACACCAAGGAGAAGTCATGCTGCTGTCCGATCGCGATATCCTCGCCGCCAAGGCCGACGGCCATATCTCGCTCGATCCCTGGACCCCGGAAATGGTGCAGCCCGCCTCAATCGACGTGCGTCTGGACCGCTTCTTCCGCCTGTTCAACAACCACGCCTACACCTATGTGGACCCGGCGGAAAACCAAGGTGCGCTCACCGAACAGTTCGAGGTGAAGTCCGACGAGCCGTGGATTCTGCATCCGGGCGAATTCGCGCTCGGCTCAACGTGGGAGTACGTCAAACTCGACGCCACGATCGCCGCACGGCTCGAAGGCAAAAGCTCGCTCGGCCGGCTTGGCATCCTCACGCATTCGACGGCCGGATTCATCGACCCCGGCTTTGAAGGGCACATCACCCTTGAGCTGAGCAACGTGTCGACGCTGCCGGTCAAGCTGTGGCCCGGCATGAAGATCGGTCAGATGTGCTTCTTCCAGCTGAGCTCCCCGGCCGAACACCCATATGGCTCCAAAGGCACCGGCTCGCACTATCAGGGTCAGCGTGGCCCCACCCCCAGCCGCTCGTACATCAACTTCTACAAGGCCGACGTCAACGACTGACCGGCCTTCGGTCACAGGGAGCGCCCGCGCCCTGTGACCGATGTATTATAAATGTTGATAAATCAAGGGTTTTGCAGGGTGGTCACAAGGAGCGGGGCGCTCCCTGTGACCAGGGTTGCATACGGTCGCGCAATCATATACGAGTTGTTCAATAGACAGCGCGCAAGGCGGAGCGCTATCATATTCGTAATAATTCAATGAGGATTATGCAAATGAGAAATCGCGAAGGGGAATTTCATGTCCAACAACGAATACCAGCCCACGCCACCGTCCGGACAACAGCCCTACGACCCGAATCAGTATCAGCAGTATCCACAGCAGCCGAACGGCGGCGGATATGCTCAGCCGTACGCGCAGCAGCCCGCACCCAACCAACAGTATCCGCAGCAGAACCCCTACGCAGGACCGCAGGAATTCCAACCGGGAACCGCGCCGACGCAGGCGCTCCCCGTTCAGTCGATGCCGCCCACGGAAACCATGCCGACGCAGGCGCTGCCCACACAGTCGTGGCCGCAGCCCAACCAGCCGACCGGTAACGACGGATACCAGTTCGACAATCAGAACAACGCATACGGCAACGGTCCGGAATTCGGGCAGAACGGGCCGAACGCGGAATATCAGCCCGGGCAGCCGTACTCTTCCTACGCGCAGGGCGGGGCTGCGCCTGTCGCGCCGGGAGCAGCGGGAGCTGCGGAAGCGGCAGGAGCGGCAGGAGCGTCCGCGTATGGCGCGCCAGACCAGTCAACGGTACTCGATCCGCAGATGTCGTTCAACGGGCCGCAGGGCCAGAATGCGCCCAATGGGGCGGCATATGGGCAGCCTGCGTTCGGCGGAGAGCCGAATCCGCCGTATGGCCCGCAAGGACCGCAGGGGTACGGTCCGCAGGGGCCGCAGGGGCCGCAATACGGTGGCGCACCGTTTGCACAGCAGCCGCAGAAGAGCAACACCGGCAAGATCGTGGCCATTGTGGTGGCGATCGTGGCGGTGATCGCGATCATCGCCGGCGTGACCTGGTATCTCGTCGCCAACAACAAGGGCAAGGACGAGGCGAAGAACTCCACCACCCAGTCGCAGACGACGAACAAGAACAACGGCGGCAATTCCAACAATTCCAACAATGGCGGTTCGGATTCCGACAGCAACTCCAACAACAAATCCGACAACAGCAACAGCTCGAACAACTCCAGCGGCAAGATGTACTCGTCGATGGAGGAGTATGTGAAGTCGCCGGAAGTCAAGCAAGAGCTTGAATCGCAGATGGGTGAATCCGGCACCTCCGGCATGAAGATGAGCGTGGAGGCGGATGGTGACACGCTCGTGATGAACATGACCGTTCCCGACTCCTATGCGTCCGATTCGATGGATGATGTCTACAACAGCTCCAGCATCAAGCGCATGTACGGCACACTTGCGAAGACTCTGGATCGTCTGGTCGCGACGAAGTCCGGCGCGAAGATCCGCCTGCACATGGTCACGGAAAGCGGCAAGACGGTGACGGACACGACGTACACTCCCGCCGATGCGGACACGTCGGATTCGTCGTCCGACGATTCGTCGAACCCGTTCAGCTCCGACCCGTGGGGCTCGTCGTCGGATTCGTCAAATTCGTCTGACTCGTCAAACGACTGACAGACACTGAATCGCAGCAGCTGAACTGCCAAACCTGAGTTCGGTTACAGCAAGGAAAGTCGGTTACAGCAAGGAACAGAATTCCCGGTACGGAAATGCTTCCGTCCCGGGAATTCTTATGTTCAGTTTATGGTGCTATCTCAGGCGAGCTGCTTTAGGCGAGCTGCTTGCGGCTGTCAACCGCGCGCATGATCGCCTTGTAGATCTCGGAGGCGACGAGCACCACGGCCGCAAGGCAGATGCACTCGATCCACGCCGTGAAGTCAAGCGGCGTCGTGCCGAAGGCCTCGTTGAGGAACGGCACATAGATCACCACGACCTGAAGCAGAATCGAAATGCCGATCGCACCCCACAGCCACTTGTTCGAGAACAGGCCAACGAACGCCGACTGGCGGGCCGAACGCGAGGCGATCGCGTTGAACAGCTGCGCGAACACGAGGATCGTGAAGCCCATCGTGCGGGCCTCCACCATTTGCGCATCGTGGCCGAGCGCGTCGACGGAACGGTCGGTGAACAGGCCGCCGGCGAGGTGCATATCCATGCCGATCAGCGTCACGGCGGCCATGATCAGACCGATGAACGCGATGTCAACCCACATGTCCTTGTCGATCACGCGGTCGGTCAGGCGACGCGGCCTGCGAGCCATCACATCGTCGGTCTGCGGGTCGACACCCATCGCGAGCGCCGGCGCGGCATCGGTGAGCAGGTTGATCCACAACAACTGCGTGGCGAGCAGCGGCACGGTGACGCCTGCAGAGCCAGGCTGGGTGATGCCGAGCACACCTGCGAGCATGACGCCGCCGAACACGGTGAACACCTCGCCCACGTTGGAACTCAGCAGGTAGCGCAGGAACTTGCGAATGTTGTCGAAGATCACGCGGCCTTCGCGCACAGCGGCGACGATGGTGGAGAAGTTGTCGTCCGCGAGAATCATCTTCGCGGATTCCTTCGTGACCTCGGTGCCGGTGATGCCCATCGCCACGCCGATGTCGGCGGATTTGACGGCCGGGGCGTCGTTGACGCCGTCGCCGGTCATGGCGGCGATGTTGCCCTGGCGCTGCAGCGATTCGACGATCTTGAGCTTGTGCTCGGGAGCGACGCGCGCGTAGACGGACACTTCGGAGGTCGCCTTGTCGAATGCGTCGTCGCCCTGCGCGGCCAATGCGTCGAGCTGGTCGCCGGTAAGGGCCTTGCCGCCCTTGTCGATGATGCCCAGATCGGTGGCGATGCGCGCGGCGGTCAGCGGGTGGTCGCCGGTGATCATGACCGTGCGGATGCCGGCGCGATGCGCTTCGGCGACCGAGTCACGCACTTCGGTGCGCGGCGGATCGATGATGCCGACCATGCCGGCCCAGATCAGGTCGGATTCGATCGTATCGGACTGTTCGGCGATATCGGTCACCTGTCCGGCGGCGTTCGCCTTGATGCCCGGCACTGCGGCCAGCGAGGACACACCCAGCGGACGATAGGCCTGACCCAAGGTACGGTAGGCTTCGCTGGACAGCTTTTCGACGGTCGCCAGAATCGTCTGACGGTCGCCTTCGGTGAGCGGACGGACCGCGCCGCCGACGGCGATGCGCGTGCAGTAGCTGAGCAGCACGTCGGGAGCGCCCTTGGCGAAGACGGTCAGGTTGCCGGCGTCGGCGTTGTCCTTGGCGACGATCGCCATGCGCTTGCGCTCGGAGGTGAACGGAACCTCGGCCACGCGCTCGAAGTTCGCATACTTGCGATCGGCGTGCACCTTGCGGGCGGCGACGATCAGCGAAACCTCGGTCGGATCGCCGATTGCGGTCCACTTTCCGCCTTCCTGACGAAGATCGCCGTCATTGGCAAGCGTGCCGGCACCCAGCGTCGCCATCACTTCAGTGGAGACGTCGACGGGAACGGCAAGATCGCCGTCAGCCGCGCCGACCATGACCATGCGGCCTTCCGGCGCGTAGCCGGTGCCGGTGATCTGAACCTCGCCGGACGGCGTGACCACACGCTCGACGGTCATCTCGTTGCGCGTGAGCGTACCGGTCTTGTCGGAGCAGATCACGGATGCGGAGCCAAGCGTTTCGACGGAGGACAGCTTCTTGACGATCGCGTTGTGCTTGGCCATGCGCTGCACGCCAAGCGCGAGCACCACGGTCAGGATTGCGGCCAGGCCCTCCGGCACGGCGGCGACGGCCAGCGAAACGGCCAGCAGCAGCGAATCGATGATGTCGTGCACGGAGTGGAAGCCCTGCGTGATGGCGAGTGCCGCAAGCACAACCACGGCGATAATACACACGGCGAGGCCGAGGATCTTGGAAACGTGAGCCATTTCCTTCTGTAGCGGCGTGGCTTCGTCGTCGGTGGCGGCGAGCATGTCGGCGATCTTGCCGACCTGCGTGTTCATGCCGGTGCCGGTGACGATCGCACGGCCGGTGCCCTGCGTGACGGACGTGCCGTTGAAGATCATGTTGGACCGATCGCCCAGCGCCTTGGCTTCGGCGAGTGTCTCGGGCTTCTTGCCGACCGGCACCGATTCGCCGGTCAGGCTCGCCTCGGCGATGCGCAGCGACGCGGCGGCGAACAGGCGGCCGTCCGCCGAAACCGTGTCGCCTTCGCCGAGTACGACGATATCGCCCGGCACGACCTCGGTGGTGTTGATATGCATGACTTTGCCGTCACGCAGCACCGCGGTCTGCGGCGCGGTCATCTGCGCGAGCGCGGCCACGGCCTGTTCGGCGCGGGCCTCCTGAATGTAGCCGAGCACGGCGTTGACGATCAGAATGAGCACGATCACCAGAGCGTCGAACGGCACCGGCTCGCCGGCCCCCGGCGTGTTGGCGCGTTCGATGAACCATGCGACCACCGAGATCGCGGTGGCGACGAGCAGCAGATAGACGAGCGGGTCCTGGAACTGCGCCAGGAACTTCTTCCACTTCGGCACCGGCGGCGCGCTGGCCAGCTCATTGGGGCCGAACTTCTCCAGACGACGCTTCGCCTCGGCGGCGGTCAGGCCGGTGGCGGTATCGACGTTCAGCGCCTTGGCGACCTCGGCCGCATCGGTCAGCGACGGGTCGGCATCCTTCAGCAGCGCCTGCTGGGCGCGCACTTCCTCTGAAACGGCATCCTCACTCATCGTGGACGCCTTGGATTGATCCTTCGTACGATCAACCATGATGATTCTCCTTGGTATAGCCGCGGAGTAGTCAGCCCTCGCAGCGTCGCGAGTTCGTCCCCTCCCCCGGTCGGCCGCGGCAAGACTGCGCGGTTATGGGCACCGGACGCAAACGCGTCAGATGCGTACGATGACATTATTTCATAACCCCTGTGACGCGCCACGGACACGCGTGGGCATGTCGTCCGGTTTTCACGATTCGCCAACAAACAGGCGTTATCAACAATCAGCAACCAATAATCAGCAATCAGCAATCCGAGGAATCATCCTCGCAATCACCAATCACAGGAGCAGCATCACAGGAATCATCCCATAATAATCAGGCCGCCGGCATCCTGCACGTGTCCGCCTTCGGCAAGATACGCCTTCAGCCGACGCTGCAGACTGCTGCGCTCCGGCAATTCGTCGATGGCGAGCGAATCGGCGCCCCAGCCGAACACGCGCTCAATGATCATCGGATGGGCGGCATGGATCGGATAGCGCAGGAATCGCCGCATAAACCGCACGATATTGCCGTCGGCCGGGCAGAACCGCTCCAAGGCGGCATCCATCAGCCAGCTGTCGCATACGCCCACAACGGTTCCTCTGCCGAGCCGACCGAGTCGACGGGAAGCCTCAGCAAGCGATTGCGTGACTTCATCGTCATCCAACGGGCCGTCTGCGGGAATATGAATGCCAGTCACCGTCATTCCCGGCGCCAGCAGCAGTTCGACATCATGCAGATCGATCCGCACTGGATCGCGCGTGACAACGCCGCGAACGGGATCGACCCGATTGCCGGTCACCACGCCGTCGAGCGATTCCAGACGGGTCACGAACCCAGCCGAATCAGCCGAATCAGCCGAATCGGCTGCCACAGCCGAACCATGCGCGCAATCCGCCGAACCATGCACGCAATCCGCGGCCGGCCTACCATCAGCACCCTCATGCTGGCCGCCGAGCGCAAGAATCGTCAACGCGTCGCTGACCAGATCGCGATACACGACATACGGGTCGGTGAACACCTTCGTTTCGTACTGCAACCGACCGAACCGCAGAATCCGGCCAGTCAGCGACAGCAGATTCCATTCGGTCTCGCCGATGCCGTCGCGGCCGTACCGCTGCCGATACACCTGCGCCCATATGGAGAAATCGCGCAGCGTCGCCTCGACCACGTCATCCTGCACCCCGGCGGCAAGCATGCGCTTGACGGAATACGGAAGGCACTCGACCATGACCGCAGCCAGCGCCATGTCAACCGCGCCCGGCTGGAACACCAGCATATACGACCGGATGCGGGCGCACTGCTCGGCCGCGGAACGCGCGTCCCGATCGCGAATCACCATGGTGCGGGCCTCGTCGAGCATCGCCCCGCCGAGCATATCGCCACGCAGCCAGTCAAGCGCAATGCGCGCCTGCTCGTAGAAATCGCGCGTCATGCCGAAATAGCGTGCGCACAAAGCGAAATCGTTGTCATTACCGTCGTTGACATATACGCCGTCTATCGTAAAACCGCCACTGCTACTGCTGATGCCACTCATCTTCCAACCCCCTGCCATGTGCCAACGTCTTCGTTTGCACCTTCGTCCATGATACGTTGCGGCCTGAGACAACAGCGGCTGACATGCCTCATATATGGTGCAAATGCACGCCTGCACGGCGAGTCGGCGTAGCGGCGGGGCGGCGGGGATTTGCGGATGCGCGCGGATTTGGGTTGGGGGTCTGGGACAATGGCACCTATGGTTATGAAAAAAGGACCGACCAAGGGGTCGGGTGGCAAGCATCGCAATAAGCTGAGGGGCCGCGGGCCGACGCCCAAGGCCGAGGATCGCGTGTATCACAAGGCGCACGCGGCAAAGCAGGCCGCCGAACGGCGCATGCGTTCGGATCCGCGTCTGGCGGCGCGGCGTCGCGCGGACAAGTTCGCATCAGCCGACACCACCGATCTGGTGTTCGGCCGCAATTCGGTGCTCGAAGCGCTGCGCGTCGGCGTTCCCGCCACCACGCTGTACATTCTTTCGCGCATCGAGCACGACGATCGCACCCGCGAAATCGTGAAGATCGCCGGCGCCAACGGGCTGCACATGCTTGAGGCGGACCGCTTGGAGATGGATCGCATCGCGCGCTCCGGCAACCATCAGGGCGTGATTCTCAAGGTCGATCCGTATCAGTATTCGTCGCTGCACGATCTGGTGGAGCGCGCGGAGAAGAAGGCCGCGGCCATGGAAGCGGCATCGTCCGCCGCGGCTCGTATTGCGGCGCGACCACTGTTCATCGCTTTGGATGGCGTGACCGATCCGCAGAACCTCGGCGCGGTGATCCGCTCGGCGGCCGCGTTCGGCGCCAACGGCGTTATTCTGCCGGAGCGTCGCTCCGCCTCGGTGACGGCGGCCGCGTGGAAGGTGTCCGCAGGCGCTGCGGCGCATATGCCGGTCGCGCGCGTCGTGAATCTGACCAAGGCGATCGAGGGCATGAAGGAACGCGGCTACTACGTGGTCGGTCTCGACGGCGGCGGCGACAAGCTGGTCGGCGAAACCGGATTCGAAACCGATCCGCTGGTGGTGGTGCTCGGTTCCGAAGGCAGCGGGCTAAGTCGTCTGGTTCGCGAGGCATGTGATTCGATCGCGGGCATTCCGATTTCCAGCATGGTCGAGTCGCTGAACGCTTCGGTTGCCGCCGGCATCAGTCTGTATGCGGTGGCGCGCGCCCGTCGCGAAGCCGGCGCGAAGGCGTAATCGCCTGGATTGGTCGCCTGGGATGGCCGCTTGGATTGTGCGCTGGTTGCGCTGATCGCGCACAGGACACTGGCACAGGGCCCTGACACAGACCCTGACACAGCCACGCGATGAAAAAACAGGCCGATTTTTCATCGCGTGGCTACAAGCCGCACCAGACACGTCGCCAGGCATCCCCATGTAACCGGTCAAAACACGTCACGTGCGCGGTTTTCAACGCATCTTATATCCATGCGATCAATTGTGACCGATCACAAACGATTGCATGGCTGGCAACACACTCGCTTGCACTTGCTTTGCGCTAGGATTTTTCGGAATCCTCCTTGAGCTCGTAGAATCTTTGCGCTAAGCCTTGTCCCAGCGCAAGGATTCTACGAAGTTCCCCTTCTTTGCGAGAAATCCTTGCGCTAACGGCCCTCTTTGCGCAAGGATTTTACGAGATGGCCGTTTTCCCCGAGAAATCCTTGCGCTAAGAAAGGCGCTAAAGCAGCGCCCCTCTCGCGCCTCTCTCCAGTGCCAAACCATCGAACCCACGAAAACAGCAGAAGTCTCTGATTCGTCCATCGTTATCCATCGCCATGTTCCTTCCTAAGCCACACTTATTACGATAAGTGTGGCTTAGGAAGGAACATGGCGACCGACAGCCTCGAATAAACAGCTGCGTGATTCTGAGCGAGCGCCACGCTTTCAACGTCATTCTGAGCGAGCGCAGCGAGTCGAAGGACCTCAGCCTGCGCAATGGCAACACATGAGAGCCTTCGACCCCGCCCTGCGGACTCCTCTCAGAATGACAGTGGCATGATGACAGGGGTATTAGTGGCTCCACACCGCCGCGTCGGGATCGTCGTCGGGGTTGTAGTCGTCATCGTCCTTGAGATGAGCGGGATTGCCGTCCTCGTCGAACACGCCATTGTTGTAGGTGTTGAACGTGGCCTCGTCATCGACCACGCCGGCATCCGCTTCGGCGTTCAATTCCGCAACGGCCTTGGAATCCAGCTTGTAGTTCGGCAGCACCTGATCGATGTAGCTCGCCACGGCTTCGGCCATCGGCACATCATGCCCGGCCTTCTCCGCAAGGAACCAACGGTGGTCAAGCACCTCGTGGAAGAACTGCGCCGGCTCGATCTGCGAACGGTATTCGCGCGGAATCATGCGCACCGTCGGCTCATAGACCTCACGCATCCAATCGGTCGCCACGATCTCCAGATCCTCGCCCTCACGCCACGTCGAAGCACGGTAGGCATCCAGATCGTTCAAAAGCCGACGAGCCTGATTCTCCTGCACATCCAGGCCGGTAAGCCGCAGCAGCTTGCGCGACGCATATCCTGCATCGACCACGCGCGGGCGCACCAGCACGCGCTTGCCATCCTCGGCGGTTTTCATCTCCAGCTCGTCAACGTCAAAGCCCAGTTCATTGAGCTTGTTGACGCGCTTCTCGATCTTCCACATCTCGTCCGGGCCGAACTTGTCGGTATCGGTCAGCGCGCTCCACAGCGAGTGATAGCGCTCCACCAGTCGGTTGCCCACTTCGATCTCATCCACATCGCTGGGTAGCAGCCGACCGGAAGCCAGATCCATAAGCTCGCCGATAATGTTCGTGCGCGCCAGATCGATATCGTATTCACGCTGGCCTTCGGTCAGGTTCACATGCAGATCACCGGTCTCGGCATCGACCAGGAACGCGGAGAACGCGTCAGCATCACGCAAAAACAGCACGTTCGACAGCGACACATCACCCCAGTAGAAGCCGGCCAGATGCAGCCGCACCAGCAGCACGGCAAGCGCATCGATCAGTCGCTCAGCCGTGTCGGCACGCAGATTGCGGGCGAACAGCGCACGATACGGCAGCGAGAATTTGAGATGCCTGGTCACCAGAATCGATTCCAGCGGCTCACCATCCCGGGTATGCCGACCGGTCACCACGGCAATGGGCGTGACCGTGGGCAGCTCCAGCTTCTGCAGCCGCCGCAGCAGCTCATACTCGCGTTCGGCGACCTGCCTGGTGATCTCCTTCATCGCGTACACTTCGTCGCCGACGTGCACGAAACGCACCACATGTCGGGAGATGCCTCGCGGAAGGTTGGCGAGCAGTTCGGTCGGCCAAGTGGCGAGCGGCTTCTCCCACGGCAGCGTGAACATCTTGGGATTCGAGCTTGCGGCGGTGATCCGCAGCGCCTGCGGCTCGGGGTTGAGCGGCGATTCGTCCTCCACCTTCACCGAGGTGGCCTGTAGCGCGCGCGGGTCCATCTTTGGCATCTCAGTAACTTCCATATCAACAGATGCTACCAACAACCAAGAAAAACAGCAGGTTACGAACCGCCCTCCGCCCTCACGAGCGACCACCGCCCGGCGGGTGACAGGAGCTGCGGAACACAGTCAACGATCTTCCGTCGCGGGTCCATCGGCGCAGGGCAATGGGCACCGTTCAGGGCACTGGCATGTTGGTTGCCGATTGGCAACCAACCAGAAAACCATAAACGGCGGTATATCAACGATCCATACTTGGCCGATGGTTGCCAATTGGCAACCAATACGCCAGTGCAGCAAACACCAATGGCTCGCTCCCCCGCCCCGGCCCCGCTTCGCGGACCAGCACCACTCAGCCAATTACAAGACAGGCCATCGGCTTAGCCGAGGCTTAGCCGAGGATCGGAGGCCGCGTATAAAAACAAAAGGCCCCGCAGCTATGCGAGGCCTTTCGCGATTCGGCTAAAAGAGAGGAAGAAACCGAATCACATGGTTGGCGGAGCCGCAACACAACAGCAGCTCCGCCAAGTATCTACTAGTTGAGACGCAGCTCGGTCGACGGAGCGAACAGGTGCATCTTGGACGGATCGATCTTGATCTTGACGACCGCACCGATCTTCGGAAGCACGCGCGGGTTCACACGAATCGTGGTGAGCTTGTTCTGGTCGGACATGACCTGCGAGGCCTCAGCGGCGGAACCATCGGTGATGATGTTGCCGTAGATGTAGCCGTCGGAGCCCAGATCCTCGACGTTGACGACCTTCAGCGAGAAGGCGTTCGGATCGTCGGAGGCGGCCAGCGAGGCATCCTCGGGACGGAAGCCGACGACGATCTTGCCGCCGTCCTCCGGGGTGAGCTTGTTGACGGCCTCGGCCGGCAGATCCACGGTGTCCTCGCCGATCTTCGCCTTGCCGTTGACCACCGGGTGGGTGTTCAGGTTCATCGACGGGGAGCCGATGAAGCCGGCGACGAAGACGTTGGCCGGACGATCGTACAGCTCGGTCGGAGCGCCGACCTGCTGCAGGATGCCGAGCTTGATGACGGCAATGCGATCGCCCATCGTCAGAGCCTCGGTCTGATCGTGGGTCACGTACAGGGTGGTGACACCCAGCTGACGCTGCAGAGCGGCGATCTGGGTACGGGTCTGGACACGGAGCTTGGCGTCGAGGTTCGACAGCGGCTCATCCATGAGGAAGACCTTCGGCTGACGGACGATTGCACGGCCCATGGCGACACGCTGACGCTGGCCGCCGGACAGAGCCTTCGGCTTGCGGTCCAGGTACTCGGTCAGGTCGAGGATCTGAGCGGCCTTCTCGACGCGCTTGCGGATCTCCTCCTTCGGGGTGCCGGCGATCTTCAGGGCGAAGCCCATGTTGTCGGCGACGGTCATGTGCGGGTACAGCGCGTAGTTCTGGAAGACCATGGCGATGTCGCGGTCCTTCGGCTGCATCGTGGTGACATCCTTGCCACCGATGAGGATGCGGCCCTTGTTGACCTCTTCCAGGCCAGCGAGCATGCGCAGCGTGGTGGACTTACCGCAGCCGGAGGGGCCGACCAGCACCAGGAACTCGCCGTCCTTGATATCCAGATTCAGATCATCCACCGACGGCTTGTCGTTGCCCGGGTAGATACGAGTGACATGGTCGAAAACAACTTCTGCCATGATATTCATCCTTTCAGAGACAGGTACGTGTCTCACGATCCGTAGTAAAGGGATTACTTCGGTTGCCATGACCGGCGCCGCGCCGCCGCCCGCACCAATACGGACCGCAGCTCCTTGCAAACCACAGCGTTTACTTTTTTGCCGACTCCGCGGGTTCGTTTCCGCTGAATCTTTGCAACACTATACACGGCGACCTCACCACTGCCAATCGCCGTTTTCGCTCTCGGCGTTTCATATGGCGCCATATGGCGTCACATGGCGTTGCAGCGGGCGGTTTTGGCGGTTTTGTGATGCAATTCACACGCCTTCGCCCGGCTCTTCGCCCCACGCCCTGCCAGGCGCTCTGCCACACCCCGCGCGCGGCGCTGCTTTGGCGCTACACTAAGGGCTATGAGCGATGTGACTGCGTTGAATCTTGAGCCCGGGGAGGTTGTGGGCGGCTACACGCTGATGTCGCGTCTCGGTTCCGGCGCGATGGGTTCGGTATGGCGCGTGCGCGACGATGGCGGGCAGCAGTACGCGATGAAGATACTGCGCGATTCGCTTGCCGAGGGCGAGCCGGACGATCAGCAGGTCACCGCACGCGAGCGTCTGCGTCGTGAGGCGATGGCGCTGAAGAAGGTGAATCATCCGGGCGTGTGCGCGATCGTCGACATGGAGTTGGACGATTCGCTGGCGTTCATCGTAACCGAGCTGATCGAGGGGCGCAATCTGCGCGAGGACGTGGCGGCGAACGGCCGCTATGTGGGCGATGATCTGGAGCGTCTCGCCCGCAAGCTCATCGAGGCGGTGCGGGCGGTGCATGCGGCCGGCATCGTGCATCGCGACATCAAGCCGACGAATGTGATGGTTTCGGCCTCGGGACCGGTTCTGGTGGATTTCGGCATTGCCATGGGCGAGGGCGAGAGCCATGTGACGCGTACCGGTCTGGTGATGGGCACGCCGGGCTTCATTGCGCCGGAGATCATCGAGGGAGCCGAGTCGGATGAGACGACCGATTGGTGGTCGGTCGCGTCGGTGCTCGCGTTCGCGGCGACCGGCACGCCGGTGTTCGGCACGAAGCCGATGATGGCGGTTCTGGAGCGCGCGGCGAGCGGCAACGCCCATCTGGCTGGGCTGCCTGCACGAACGATGGCCGCGTTTCGCGCCGCGCTTGATCCCGATCGACGGCGGCGCTGCTCGCCGGAGCAGCTGCTGCATGCGATCGCCGTGGATGCATTGAATCCATTTGCATGGAATGATGGCAGCGATAACGCAAACAGCGGGAATGACAACGACAACGGCGGCATTCTCGCACCGCCGATTCCGCCCAAGCCCGGCACCTCGGCGGCGCCGGCGATACCAGCTACGCCGGCGGCACCGGCGATACCAGCGAATCCAGCGAATGCAACGGCAGATGACCGCACCGGGGTGATGCGCCCTTTTGACGAACCCGACCTCGACAATCCGAGGTCGCTGTGGCGCAGCGAGCCGCGCACTGATGTTGTAGGCGATACCGTGGGCGGTGCCGCCAACGATGTTCCCGACGATGCCGTCGGCACCGTTGCGGTCAGCGCATATCCGCAAGACAGCGCCGAACCGCGAACGATCGCATATCCGGCATCCGACTTGGCGCCAGCAGCGGCGGTATCGGCAGCATCGTCGGTACCGACAGCGGTAGTGGCAGCGACGCAAACGCCGGCGTCGAGCGATGCCATCATGCCGCAGCAGACCACGATGATGTCCACACCGGCGACGGTCGCAATGCAGCCACGCGTCGCCTCGGAGGGCGGAGGGAACGTGCCCGCGTTTCTCGCCCGGCAGGCGCCCACCGAAGCAACGCTGACTCCGGCGGCACCCACCGTAGTGGCTCCCGCCCGCCAGACAGCGCCCGTCCAGCCGCCCACGCCGGCCACCCAATACGCACCGCCGCAGCATGCGCCAACCCAGTACGCGCCCGACCAATACGAACCAAGCCAATACGCGCCCAACCCATACGCGCCGCATCCGGTTGACGCCGCCCGCGCGCGCATACGGCACGGCGGCGTGGCACCGACGTTGCTGGCATCGCTGCCAATCGCCGCATTGGCCTCAAATATGCCGATCATTGCACTGATCATCGCGACCATGCTGGTCTGGGTGCTGAGTGCGGTGGGCTATGGCGTCGAGCCGCAGTTGAGGCGTGAATGGCGGCGTGGCGGCGGTCGCAAGGCATCGGATCTGCTGTTGTCGTTGGGATCGCTGCCATTGCGGCTGGCTCGCGCGCTTGGTCAGGCGGCAGCGCGAGGCGTGCTGATGGCCGGTTTGATGACGCTGATCATCATTCTCGCAACACTGTTGGCCGGTTTGCCGACTACGAATGCGACGGTTGGCGGCATGGCGATTCCGCTGCCCGCCGGTTCGCCGTCGTCGGGATGCGGCATTGGCTGTGCGATAGGCTGCGGCGTGGGCTGGCTGGCCGCGATGCTGCTGTTTCCGCCGTCCGCGGCACAGTTCGGCATGGGTGCGCTGCGCACCGGGGCATCGCTTGATGCGCCGCGCACCGCGCAGCCGTTGGACGCGACCGGCGGGGCGCATCTGTCGATACGCGACATCGCGATGCTGATCGTGTGGGCGGCGGTGATGATCGCCGGCATCACGATGGCGGCGACCGGCAACGGCATCGACTGGCAGCCGCTGATGTGATCCGAATGACAGACGGAGTGAATTCACTCAAAAGTAAGCTCGGTGCGAACTGAAATACCGCGTTCTCCGCTATCATTGCGAAAACGTAGACAGTAAGGGAAAAGGAACGAATTCGATGGCATCAAACAAGAACAACCCCAACCGCAACACGCGCGCCACGCGCAGGGCGGCGGAAGAGGCCGCCGCCAAGGCCGCGGCGGAACAGGCAGCGAGGGAACGCAAACAGCAGACGATCATCGGCGCAGTCGTGGTCGCCATTGTCGTGGCGCTGGTGGCGGTCATCGGCGTGACGATCTGGAGGTCCGTCAGCCAGAGCATCAAGGATGCGAACACCACCGCCGAGGACGCCTACGCGCAGGTCCAGGCCGTGAAGACCAAGCCGACGCGCGCCGACGACAAGGGCGGCGTGCTCATGTCGAAGGACGGCTACGGCAAGAAGGTGGACAACGTTCCGACCATCGGCGTCTACATGGACTTCATGTGCCCCGGATGCGGCAATCTGAACCGTTCGCTCGACGCCACGCTCATCAAGATGATGAATGCCGGGCAGATCAATCTCGATCTGCATTTCCTCTCGTTCATGGATGGGCAGTCCACCGACGAATACTCCAGCCGTGCAGCCGGTGCCGCGTTGTACATCGCCGATCATGACGACGATCCGAACCATCTGCTCGACTTCGTCACCAACCTGTACAAGGAGGACTTCCAGCCGGCCGAGGGCAGCGACTACAAGTCGGTCAGCGACGACAAGCTCAAGGAGCAGGCCGTCAAGGCCGGCGTGAGCGAGGACGTCGCCAGCAAGGCGTTCGGCCGCGAGTACCAGGACTGGCTCAACGCGATCAACGACTACGTGCCGCGTCGCACCGAGCTGCTCAACACCTCGGGCTCGTACAAGGGCGCCTTCACCACGCCGACCGTGGTCATCAACGGCACGCGTTGGGATATGAACCAGCTGGCCACCACCAAGCAGACCATCCCCGACGGCTTCCTGGAGTCGATCGGTCTTGATTCCGCCAACGTGGGCGTGGCTGGCAAGCTGCCGTCGATCGGAGCCGACAAGGAGCCGATTTCGCTGATGACCGGCGAGTGAGCCGTCTCGCCGGCGATTCGCAGGGATTCGCTGGCGACTCGCTTGCATCGCGCACTGGGATTCGATGGATTCGACGGGATCTGTCGGCGATTCGCAGCCGCATAGCAGAAAACAGGCATACCAGCACACACGGGAATTGACCATTCGCGATGTGCTGGTATGCTTGTTTCGTTCCTGTGCGCGGTGTCAGCCGTGCGCGAACACGCCTCCTTAGCTCAGATGGCCAGAGCGGCCGCCTTGTAAGCGGCAGGTCGTCGGTTCGATCCCGACAGGAGGCTCGAAGTACGAGGATTAGGTTATACTGGTGCTAACCTAAAGGCCGGGGCTACGAGTGCCCCGCAATAATTGAACGTAACATGTGTAAGTGAAGTCCAGGAGCCTTCCCCCAATTTCTCGGCTTCTGGCAGGTGGGCAGAGCATACCCCAACCGAAGCTCTGCCAAGGGGGCGGGAACATCCCCTTCTCTCCCGCCCCCTTTCTCTTTCTTTTATATTTTATATGATGTGCGTATGGCGTGCTATCTCGGCTAGGATTTACGATGCGCTTATAGTGCATGGTCAGGTTACGCGCACCGACGCGCAGTGATCGCGCGCATTTGTGGGGAAATGGGTCACGCTAGGCGATTCTGTCTACCGCAGGCGCAAAGTACCGATACAATGCAAGCCGTAGAACACCCGTAGAACCACCCGTAGAACCGGCATCGATACCCAGAAAAGAGGCCGCCTATGGCTCGCCGCCGTTGGACACCGCAACGATTCGTCACGCTGCGACGCATCCGAGTCGCTGCGTGCGCGGCCGCGCTGGTGGTCGCCTCCAGCGCCACATTCGCGTTCACCGCACGAAAGACCGTGGCGTTGAGCATCAACGGCGAAACACGGACGGTTTCGACCTACGCGATGTCGGTTGATCGACTGCTGGAGGAACAGCACGTCAACGTGCGCAGCCACGATCTGGTGCAATCCACATCCGGCGGTCAGCTCACCAATCATGCGGTCGTCACCGTGCGCAGCGCATACCAGACCACGATCGTGATCGACGGCACCGAAGTACCGTTCTGGACGGTCGCCACCAGCGCCGACCAGCTGCTCGGCTTCTTCAACGCCAACGAGCATGACGCGGCAAAGATCACCGTGGACATCGGCAACGTGTACAACCGACTCACCGGCGGCCTTGTCATCAATGCGAACGGACCGGTCACCGTCATCGCCGACGGCAAAAGCTCGGTGGTGGATAACGGCAAACTGCCCGCAGCATCGATTCTCGACGCAAAGGGCATCACGCTCGGCAAAGAGGATCGCGTCGGCGTCGAAAAGGACGGCTCGAAGACGATACTGCGCGTGCAGCGCATCACCCACGGTCAGGAGACGCGGACGGTAACGATCGCGCACGGCACGCAGACCATCATCGACCCGTCGCTCAAGCCCGGCGAATCGGTGATTCGGCAGGAAGGGCGCGACGGCGTGAAGACGCAGGTGTACAACGTCACCTACGCCGACGGCAAGGCTGAGAGCGAAACGCTCGCATCCGAAACGGTCACCACGATGGCGTTGGATACGATCGTGGCGGTGGGCCCTGAGCAGGTCGCCGATCCCGACGATACCGACGACGGCGGCAGCGGCGGCAACAATGGCGCAAACAGCGGCGATGGCGGCTCCACCGACAGCGGCGATCAGGGCGGCGATCAGGGCGGCAACTCGAATAGCGCCGACAACGGCAGCGCCAATTCCGGAGGGAATGCCGCGAACGGAGGCGACGACCAAGCGAACGGCTCGAATTCCGGCAACTCCGGTACCGGCAACTCAGGTACCGGCAGCGAAACCAAGCCGGGCAATGGGTCGAACGGATCATCCGGCACGACGCAAAAGCCCAACAACAACTCCGGCACCAGCAATGGCGGCAATAGTGGCGGCAACGGCGGCAACGGCAGCAACGGCAACTCTGGAAACGGCAACAATACCGGCAATTCAGGGAATACCGGGAATTCAGGAAACGGCAACTCGGGCGGCAACTCCAACAGCGGAAACAGCGGCTCATCGGCATCCGGCCGACTCTGGCACGCAACCGTCGCCCAAGCCAAAGCCTATGCGGCCGGCGCTGCGGCACAGCGCGGCTGGACCGGCGACGACTGGGATAAGCTCGTCAAATTGTGGACGCGAGAATCGCAATGGCTGTGGTATGCGGAAAACCCATACTCGGGCGCATACGGCATACCGCAGTCGCTTCCCGGTGACAAAATGGCGCAATTCGGCGCAAATTGGCGTGACGATGCAGCCGTGCAGATCGACTGGGGGCTGTGGTACATCGCACAGCGCTACGGAAGCCCGTCGAAGGCATGGGCGCATTCCGAGGCGGTCGGATGGTACTGATCGGCGGACGCGCGCAACGCCGCAATCCAGACAGCAAACAGACGGCAACCAGATAGCAGACAGCCACACAGCAGCACACGGTGAATCATGAACGACAGCCAACAACCCACGATCAGGCACACGCAATCCACAGATGCCTCACAACCAGCCGAGCAGCCGACCGAGCATTTGCTGGGCGCGGCCGACATTCGCCGCATCGCCGCGGATGCCGGCATCACACCCACCAAGAAATTCGGGCAGAATTTCGTGATCGACCCGGGAACCGTGCGCCGAATCGTGCGGGAAGCCGACGTGCACGCCGACACGCATGTGATGGAGGTCGGGCCGGGTCTCGGCTCGCTGACGTTGGCGATTCTGGAGACCGGAGCGACGATGACCGCCGTCGAAATCGACCCCCTGCTAGCCGAACGACTGCCGCGCACCGTCGCCGAATTCATGCCGACCGCAGCCGGACGACTCACCGTCGTCAATCGCGACGCGCTCACCGCAAGGCCGGACAATACGCCGGGCTTCGACGACGGAGAGCCGTTCACGCTGGTCGCGAACCTGCCGTATAACGTGGCGACACCGATCATTCTGACCCTGCTGGAGCGTTTCGACAACCTGCAATCGTTCCTCGTCATGGTGCAGAAGGAGGTCGCCGACCGTCTCGCCGCGGAGCCGGGCAGCAAGATCTATGGCACGCCAAGCGTCAAGCTCGCCTGGTACGGGCGGGCGAAGCGAATCGGCAACATCGGTCGCAACGTATTCTGGCCCGCGCCGAACGTGGATTCCGCACTCGTGCGATTCGACCGGTACACGCCGCAGGAGCAGCTTGACGTGAGCGGCGGCGCGGATCGCGAGACCACGTTCCGACTCATCGATGCCGCATTCAGCCAGCGGCGCAAAACCCTGCATGCGGCGCTTCGTCGCGCGACGCCGCCGACCCCGGCCGTGTCCGAAGCAGCGTTTGCGCAGGCGCATATCGATCCGACCCGGCGTGGCGAAACGCTGCGCGTCACCGAATTCGCCGCGCTGGCCGCCGCGATCGGCGGGCAGACCGCGGCGGGGCAGACCGCGGAAAACGCGCCCTCAGCAAACGGCTCCGCAGCAAACGGGAAGGAGGCATGATGACCGCATCACTCATCTCGGCAGGCGCGATCATGGCTGATGCAACCGCAGCGCCCAGCACAGCGCCCAGCAGTACAGCAACCACCACAGCCGCGCCAAACGCGACGGCGGCGATCCCCGTCAGCGTGTCGGTGAACGTCCCAGCGAAAACCAATCTCACGCTGCACGTCGGCCACAAGCGCGCCGAATGGGGCGGGCGGCACGAGCTCGACACCACCTATTGCGCACTCGGCGTGTACGACACGATCACCGTTGCGACAAAGGCCCCCGGCTCCGGCTTCTCGCTCGATCTCACCGGCGCGCATTTGGGCAATCTCGCGTCGTCGGGCAGCGACATGCGGCGCAATCACGCGGTGTTGGCGCTGTTTGCGCTGGCCGAGGAGTGCGGCCGCGAACCGGATGTGAGCATTCGCATCGACAAGCGCATTCCGGTCGCTGCCGGCTTGGCGGGCGGCTCCGCGGATGCCGCCGGTACGCTGCTCGCCGTCAATACGCTGTGGGGACTGAACTGGCCGGTGTCGCGGCTGGCGCGCATCGCGGCGTCGTTGGGCGCGGACATGCCGTTCTGCCTGACCGGCGGCTACGCGCATGGCACGGGATTCGGCGAACGGATCGAGTCGCTGGAGCCCGGTTGCGAGCGCGAACGCGCGTTGCGAGCAGCCGGCTGGCATGGTCGGGCGCTGATCGGCGCGTATTCGGCGGAATTGAGCACACCGAAGGTATACGCGCGATTCGATGAGATCGGCGCGGGTGATGGTGATGATAATCATTTGCAGCGGGCTGCCGTGGATCTGCATCCGCGCAGCGGCGAGGCCATTGCCGTGGCCCGCATGGCCGGCGCGTCGCATGCGTTCGTTTCGGGGTCCGGCCCGTCGGTGGTGGCGTTTGCCCCGAACGCGGCGGTCGCGCGGCGGATTGCGCAGGATTGGTCGGCTCGGCGGGCGGTGGATCGCATCATCATGACGGATGCGCCGGCGTACCCGTCCATTCATGTGACGCAGCAGACGGACGTGGCCTAGCGCCGCGTCCGTGCCCGTCTAGGCGGGCACGGACTGTCCAGGCGGGCGCAGCGTGGGTGGTCACGGACCGCCCGGGCAGGCGGTCACGCTGTGACGATAGTGTTGATGCACAATCGTACAATCGACCGGGTTGGCTCGGCGGATCGAATTTCGATAAGGGACTGCTATGACGAATCGATACGATGAACGACAGGCGCGGCGGGCCTACGTGGCGCGGCGTCAGCGCACGGTGCTCGCATTGGCATGCGCGCTGCTGGTTGTGGCCTTCATCATCGCGCTGATGTTCTACAGTCACCTGTTCGGGCTCGGGCGGGCCAATACCGCCGCAGAGCAGCCGAACTACGGGCAGACCGTGCCTTGCGCGCCAAAGGACAAGAACGGCAATCCGGCGAAGTACGTGGATGTGAAGACCATCAACGTGCGCGTGCTCAACGGCACCGATCATGTCGGTTTCGCCAAGGCCGTGGCCGCAGCGCTGCAGAATCGCGAATTCCCCAATCCGCAGACCGGCAACTATGCTCCGGTCGACAGCAAAGGCAACGAGATCGACGCGCAGACGAGCCGTACGACGATCTATTTCGGCAAGAACACGATCAGTGAGGCGTATACGCTCAACGAGCAGTTCACCGATGCGGTCATGGTCATGGATGATCGCACCGACAAGCTCATCGACGTGGTGCTCGGCGATTCGTTCGACGATCTGCGCGACAAGAAGCAGGTGGCGGCGACCGGATCGAACATCAACAGCTTCGAGGGCTGCGTGGCCGCCGATTCGATGAAGAACCTGCCGAAGGCGATCGCGCATACCGAAGTCAAGTAGGAACAGTCAAGTAGGAACTGAACGCACGGAAGCAAATACCAGGCAAATAAAATTTTGGCGGAATTCCAACGTTTTTGAGGAATCACTCCACTAAAACGCAGTTACGAAGCAAATAAAACCACCCGAAAATCACCCGAGCGGATGCACTCGCCCCGCGCGATCGCGCCCCCGCGTCCAGGAAACCAGCGCGCCCGGCATCAGCCGCAATCAGCCGCGCCGACCAACCCAGCTGGACCGGCACCACCGCCACCGACCACAGCCACGCGACGCAAAAACAGGCCGATTTTTCATCGCGTGGCTGCGCATAAAACAGCACGAAGCCACGTAACCGGTCACACACATCCAAATCACCCTATTTCACAGCCACGCGACGAATTGTGACCGATCACAAACGATCGCGTGGCTGACACCACAGCCACGCGACGCAAAAACAGGGCGATTTTTCATCGCGTGGCTGTAAACGCAGGTCGGCAATCCAGCATCAGCCCAGCATCAACGCAACTGAGGCATATAACGTGAACGCGCGACCGGCATGCCGCATCAGCAACCCGCGTGCAACCCGCGTACGCCCGCGTGCAACCCGCGTACACCCGCGTGCAACCCGAGAACGGTGCCGCACGGTATCCGCGACGCACAGATGCCCCTCCCGCAAGCACAACACCGATCAGGCGGATCCCGGCATACCTGCGTGCCGCATCGCATCAAACCAAACCTTGCCATTATCTGAATATAATCTGATAATTTCCGCTGCAAATACAGATAATAAGAGGGCAGTTATCCACATATCCACATTTTTCGGCAGGTCGGATGCGAGCGGAAGATCGATACGCTATGGTCGGCACATGGATACCACAATCAATGCATTAGAACAATACCCGACCATCGCCCAGCCCGACAATACCCACGGCAATGCGCATGCACCCACCTTGTATGAAACGCTGGCGCAGCAGCGGCAGCAAATGATGGAACGCTGCTCGCGACTGGCAGCCAACAGCAATGAGCAGGTCGCGTTCTGCATGACCACGGCACTCGCGCTGCTGGAGATACCGCCACCATCGTGCCCGACGATCAGCAACGACGTGCTTCATACCGTATCGACGACAACCAATGACCGCATCGGCCGATACGACGGCGGCGTCCAACCCCATGTCTGGAGGTTCGCGAGCGACGATCCTCAGGCATTCGTCCAAATCAACCGGTCGATTCTGGCGCTGCACCCATCGCATGTCTGGGCGCAGATGTCAGCGCAACTGTCATTGGAAGAGCTCATCGTTCTGGGGGATGCGATCGTCGCCAACGCCAAGCGACGCTATGTGTATCGACCGCTGACGAAATACGTCAGACGAATCAGCGGTTTCAACGGGCGGCGCAGATGTCTCAAGGCGTTGACCTACATGCGGTCACGCGTAGGTTCGCCGATGGAATCACGGCTGCGCATATCCATCAATCGGCATGGGGTGCCCTTGCCGGCAACAGGCTACGAGGTTCCTGGTGAATTCTTCGATTCCGGCGTTCCAATGACTTTGGACATCGCCTGGCCGCAATACAAGGTCGCCATCGAATATGACGGCGATCACCACCGCACCGACAAGCAGCAATGGAGGCGCGATCAGTACAAGCGGGAACGAATTCGCTCACGCGGATGGATCGTCATCATCGCAACCGCCGGCAACCTCGGATCGGAAAGCAGACAAGCCGAATTCGCGTTCCTCGTGGCACGTTATCTGATGCAGCGAGGAGCACAATTCACGTTCTTTCCGTGCGCGCAGGATTTGAAATGACGCGAAGTGACGCGCCCATCGCATGCATGCGCGCGCTACGTGCGGTCATGCACAGCCCCGGCGCAGACGTCTCAAGGCGTTGACCTATGCGCGCACCTCCGCAACACGCACCGCACGCGCACCCCGCAACCCGCAACCCGCAACCCGCGCCGCAACCGCAACCGCTTATGCGGCCTGCTGCGCGGCGTACCAGGAGGTGAGCTCGGCGACGGCGGTATCGTGATCGACCGGACCGTTGTCAAGTCGATAATCGAGCATGTGCCGGTACGCGCGGCCGACCATCGGCCCGGGCTCCAAGCCAAGCAGCGCCATGATCTCGTTGCCGTCGAGATCGGGGCGAATCGCGTCGAAGTCCTCCTTCTCCTTGAGCTCGCGCACGCGCTGCTCCATCTCGTCCATCGCCGAGGCGAAGACCGCGGCCTTGCGCTTGTTCTGCGTGGTCGCATCGGCGCGCGTCAGACGGTTCAGACGCTCGTACAGATGCCCGGAATCCTTGACATAGCGCCGCACAGCCGAATCGGTCCACGGCTCGTCCACATAGCCGTGGAACCGCAGATGCAGGTTGACCAGTTCGCTGACATCCTCGACCACATGATGATCGAATCGCAGCGCCTTGAGCCGCTTGCGCGTCATCTTCGCACCGACCGCATCATGATGATGGAAGCTCACCTTGCCGCCCGCCTCGAACTTGCGCGTGCGCGGCTTGCCGACATCATGCATGAGCGCGGCCAGACGCAGCGTCAGGTCGGGACGCGGCACCGGACCGTCGTCACCGGTCTCCAATGCGACCGCCCGATCAAGCACGATCATCGTATGTTCGAACACGTCCTTATGACGGTGGTATTCGTCGATCTCCAGCTCAAGCGCCGGAATCTCGGGCAGCACGATGCGCGCCAGCCCGGATTCGACCAGCGCCTCGACCCCGGCGCGCGGACGGTCCGACAGCAGCATCTTGGTCAGCTCGTCGCGCACGCGCTCGGCGGAAACGATCTCGATGCGGTCCACCATGTCGGACAACGCCTCGGCGGTCTCGGGCGCAATGCTGAAGCCAAGCTGCGCCACGAAACGCACCGCGCGCATCATGCGCAGCGGGTCGTCGTCGAAGGACTGGCGAGGATCGACCGGCGTGCGCAACACGCCTTTGGCGAGATCGTTCGCGCCGCCGAATGGGTCCACGAACTCAAGATCCGGCACGCGAAGCGCCATCGCGTTGACGGTGAAGTCACGCCGCGAAAGATCGCCTTCCAGACTGTCGCCGTAGTTGACCTCCGGCTTGCGTGAATCGGGATCATAGGTGTCCGAACGGTACGTGGTCACCTCGACCTTGACCTCGGTGCCGTCCGGCCGACGACGCATCGCGCCGAGCGTGCCGAACTTGCGGCCCATGTCCCAGAATCCGTCGTGGCCCCATCGGCGAAGAATCGGCTCGAACTGCTCAGGACGCGCCGATGAGCAGAAATCCAAATCATGAGACTGACGGTGAAGGAGCAGATCGCGTACCGGCCCCCCTACCAACGCGAGCTCATAACCCTCAGCGGCGAACATCCGCCCCAATTCGATGGCCTCAGGCCAGACTGCAAAACTCACTCATACCCTTTCACAACACCTAATTCCATGTATGCAATACAGCATACCGTTACCCCACCTGCACAAGAGTTGAGTAAGGTGGAATACATGATTACGCCAGCGGACCTTGCACGCATGCTCCTCCATGCGTCGAACAAGCATGCCCTGGACCCGTTGGCGCCCGATGAACTCATGTATTCCACCGGAGGCCCGCAACCGGCGAACCGCGGCGTCATCCCGTCAGCCGAGCAACCCGAGGAGGCGCTGCCGCCCGGCACCCCCACGCCCGCGATGATGCCGCGTCGACGAGCCTCCGACACGCCATCCACCTTCGCTTCGCTGGACGCGCAGGAGCTTCCAGTGGTCCGCGAATACTCCGCCGGTGGTCTGATCTTCGACGAGCATGGGCGAGTGGCCATCATCGCACGTCATTCGCGCAGCGGACATCTCGAATGGTGCCTGCCGAAGGGGCACATCGAAAAGGGCGAGACACCGCAGCAGACCGCCGTTCGCGAGGTCCACGAGGAGACCGGCATTCTCGGCGAGGTGGTCGAGTCGATCGCCACGATCGACTATTGGTTCACCGGAACCAGCCAGCGTGTCCATAAACTCGTGCATCATTTCGCTTTGCGGCGAATCGGCGGCGAGCTGACCGTCGAAGGCGATCCCGACCACGAGGCCGAGGAGGCGATCTGGGTCGATTTCAACGATCTGGACGACGTTCTCAGCTATCCGAACGAACGCAAGATCGCATGGTTGTATGCGAGGAAACTGAATAGGCAGGCATGACGTGAACCCATCCGAAACACGAGGCGACGGCGGCGGCCGCGGCAGCGCCATCGGCGATGGCTCGGGCCGCCGGTTCCGCATGGCGCGTCGAATCCGGGCGCTTCTGCTCGCCTTATTCAGTTCGCTCATTGCGATTATGCTGTGCATGGCACCAACTGGCGCAGTCGGCCGTTGGGCATCGCCGATCATGTCGATGCTGGGATCGCAGGTCGCCTCGGCCGACGAATCCGACGAATCCGATGGCAGCGACGGCACCGGAACCAACGGGGCCGGCGAAACCTCCGGTTCCGATGACACGGCGGCAAAACGCACCGTCACCATCAGCATCGACAGCGCCACGCCGGTGGTCAGCGACACCTCCGGATACCGCATCAAGGCAACGGTGACGAACAATGGCAAGACGACGCTGCCGCGCGGCACGCTTCGCCTGTACACCAACATCTACTATGCATTCGTGTCGCGATCCGACATTCAGCAGTGGGCGCAGGGCGAGGTGCCGATTGCCGTGCCCAATCAGCTTGGGTCGACCACGGTTTCGGCGCTGCCTGCGCAAACCGGCACGAGCGTGACGATCAGCGTCTCCTCGAAGAACGATCTGCTCAAATCGATCGTGACGTGGGGGCCGAAACCGCTGCTGCTGGAATACGTAGCGGACGGTGGCAGCGGCAGCGGCGACGATGGCGGCGACGGGACGAATGACGGCACGACCGGCAATCCGGCCCCTGATCCCAACGCAGCCGCACCCAACACTGGTGCGCCCAACGCAGCCGCACCCAACGGCGACGGCGCGAATCCCGTCACCGCCCTCGCCCATACGTTCCTGACGCGATCGTCCGCCGGCCTGACCACGATGAATACGCCGGCGCTCAACATCACCGTCGCGATGCCGCTGACCAGCGATTCGTGGACCGTCGATCAGAACGCCCTCACCCAACTGGTCTCCGGCAACAGCAGCAATCCCGACGATGTGGTCGGACTGGGCGATCATGCCAAGCTGGACAGCGCCATCGACCGTCTGATCGACCGTCATAGCGCATTGCAGGTCATCGCCGATCCCACCTATCTGAGCGCACTGAGCGCAGCCAGTACCAGCGGCGACAACAGCAACAGCAACACCCCCGCCAACAACAGCGGCACATCCGATGCAAACCAGCAGAGCGACCAAAACAGCCAAAACGGCACCAGCAGCCAATCCGACGACGCGAAGCAGCAATCCGCCGCGCAGTCGGCCGCACAATCCGCCGCATTGCCGCGCGTGAGCGGCATCATGCAGCCGGCGAACTTCGACATCACCACCTACGCGGCCAGCGACATGGCCGGACGGTTCGTCAAAGCGGGCGTCTCCTCCAACGACTGGTCGTCCGACTCCGCGCTCACCGAATATCGCAACGCACTCGGCGACACGGACGCGCAAACCGGCGCGTATGCGTGGCAGGGAGCGCAGGATTGGACGTTGGACGCACTCACCGAGGCGCGGCGGCAGGGCTACAGTACGGTGATCGCCGCGCATGACTTCGACACCAGCGACGATTCCACCGTGCACACCGGCAAGATCGTGGTTCCGACCGATGCCGGCGATGTGACCGTGCTCGCCGAGCAGCGCGAGCTGAGTCAGCTGGCTCAGGGAAACGCCACCGCAAAAACCGCCGACGCCGAGAACAGCGCGGGCGGGCGTCTCGCGCGCTTCATGGCGCAAAGCGCGTTCTATCAGATGGAGCAGCCGTATCTGCAGCGCAATCTGCTCGTCTGCTTCGACGTGGACACCACGCCGGACGACGCCGAGGCTCTGATGAACGCCATCGAACAGGCGACATGGCTCGACACCACCGATCTCAAGACTCTGCTCGCCGAAAAGCCGTCGCTCACCGCGAATGCGGCATTGCAGATCGTGCCGGAGGAATCGCAGCTGAGCGACGATCAGCGCGAAACGCTGCGCTCCACGCTGAGTTCGCTTGCCGGCAGCCTGAAGGACATCCGTCGATTCTCCACGTCGATTCTGGCCGATGCGACGGTCGATGGCGGCGATTCCAGCGCAAACCACGGCACCGGCGACAACGCCAACGGCACCAGCAACAACGCCAACAGCGCCAACAGCAACGCGCAGAACCCGCCGCCGAACCAATCAATGAAGCAGGCGGCTTCGCAATGGACGAGCCAGCTGTTCGAAGCGCACCACACCTTCGCCATGCACGCGCTGTCCGGCACGACGGCGACCATGCGGACCATGCAATCCGGCGCGCGCACGCTTTGCGACAAGCTGCTCGGCGCGGTGGCGATCACACCGTCCGAATCAATCAACGTGGTCACCGAAACCGCGAAGATGCCGGTGACGGTCAGCAACGCGCTCCCCTTCCCCGTGCATGTGGAGGTGTCGTCGCAGACCGATTCGATGGAGATCGTCACGTCGCGCATCAACGAAGCGGTCGTGCCTCCGGGCGGCGAAACGCAGATCACGTTCGACATTCGCGTCACGACATCGGGCAGAACCACGGCCACGCTCGCCTTGCTGGATCGTGACGGCGAATCGTTCGGCGCGACCCGCTCCACCACCATTGCCAGCTCACTGCAGATCAGCGACATGAGCGGCTATTTCATCATCGTGTTCGCCATCGCGCTGGGCGCGCTCGGCCTGTGGCGGCAGTTCCACCGCGTAAAGGATCCCGACGAATGAGTTCTTCAGGTTCTTCAGGTTCTTCCGGCTCTTCCAGTTCTTCCAGCTCTTCAGTAGGCCGCAATTCGCTGATCATGGCCGCTGGAACGGCTGCGTCGCGCGTCACCGGGCAGGTGCGCACGATTCTGCTCGCGGCGGCTCTTGGCACCACGGGTCTGGCCGCCAACGCCTATCAGGCGGGCGCGATGATTCCGCAGGCGGTGTTCGCGCTCATTTCCGGCGGCATCTTCAACGCGGTGCTCGTGCCGCAGATCGTGCGCACGCTCAAGGAGCATGATGCCGAGGATCGGCTCAACAAGCTGATCACGCTGGTGATTCTCTCGCTGCTGGGCATCACGTTGCTCATGGCCGTGGCCACGCCGCTGCTCACCACACTGTATGTCGACGGCGACGCGAACATGACCGCGTTGACGAACGCATTCACGCTGTGGTGCATACCGCAGGTGTTCTTCTACGGTCTGTACACGCTGCTCGGCCAGATTCTGGCCGCCAAGGACCATTTCGGCATGTACGCGTGGAGTTCGGTGGGCGCGAATATCATCAGCTGCGCCGGCTTCACCGCGTTCATTCTGCTGTTCGGCAAGGCGAACGAGCAACCGCTTGATTTCTGGACGCCTGACAAGATCACGCTGACCGCCGGCACGTGGACGCTGGGCGTGGCGTTTCAGGCGCTGATTCTGTTTCTGCCGCTTATGCGCTGCGGCATCCGCTACCGTTTTCGGCTTGGTATCAGCGGCATCGGATTGCGGTCGATGGGATCGGTGGCCGGCTGGAGCATCGGTTTGGTGATCATCGATCAGCTGGCGAACATCATCGCCACGCGCATCACCACCAGCGCTCCGGATCGCGCATTCGCGGCGTTCGGCATCGATCAGTCGCTGGTGGCCGGCAACGCCACCTACCAGAACGCCCTCACCTTGTATCTGCTGCCGTATTCGCTGATCGCCGTATCGGTGGCGACGGCGCTGTTTCCGCGTATTTCCGCCGCGATCGCCGACCATGACCTCGATAGTGCGCGCACAGTGCTCAACCAGTCGCTGCGCAATCTGTTTGTCATCATGACCTTCTTCTCGGTCGCATTCGTGGTGATGCCGGTGCCGATCACGCTCGCATTGCTGCCTTCGGTCAGCGTGCACGAAGCCGTGCTCATCTCCGGTCCGCTGATGGCCCAGGGCATTTCACTGCCGCTGGCGAGTGCGTATCTGGTCATTCAGCGCACGTTCTACGCTTTTGAGGATGGCCGCAACCCGTTCCGGTTCACACTGCTGTATGACACGGTACATGTCGGTTTTCTGGTGGCGGCGATCAGGTTCGCGTCACCGACGGATTGGGTGATGCTGTTCGGCGCTTCGGGCACGATCGGCTATCTGGTGGGATTCCCGATGCTGGTGATTCTGATTCGTCGTCGGTTTGATGGACATCTGGGATTGCGCCGGCTTGCCGTGTCGTGCGGCAAGGCGTTGGCGGCTGCCGTCGCGGCGCTGGTGGTCGGTCTGGCCGTGCGCCCGATCATCTACCGCATGCTTGGCATTCTCACCGATGGCGGCAATGGCATGATGGGATGGCTGCAATCCGTTCTGGCCTGCATACTGCTGACGATCGTTCTGGCTGGCGTGTACGTAGGCGTACTGTGGGCGTTGCGTTCGTATGAGCTGATGGTGGTGATCCGTATGGTTCGCCAGCGGCTTGGTCGCGGCGAGAAGACGGTCGACAATCCGGTGGAGACTGCGCCCGATGCGGGAGACGCAGCCGACGTTCTTGCAGCAGCCGACAGCGTATCCGAGCCAGGCGAGCAATCGCAGCGGACCATGCCGCGAGTCATCAGTTCGCAGCCGGAGCTGACGGAACGCGCTCCGGTGCTGTCCGAGCTTCCGCTGCTGCCGACCGCACCGGAATCGGCTGCGCGTCTGGGCCGTACCGTCGCCTCGCGTGGCGCCGAAGCGCTGGGATTGACCGCCACCGCACATTCGCTTGCGCTGTCGCTCCCCCAGTCTGCTGCACAAGCGGCCACGCAAGCTGCACAAGCGGCTGCGCAGTCGGCCGCGAAACAGGCGGCGCAGGCGGCGGTTTCGGCCATGCCCATCGTTAGAATGACAGACGCATCGCATCCTTCGGAACCGGCGCAATCGCCGATTCTACAACCATCGTCGCTTCCGCAGCAGCAGCCGCGGTCGGCGGCGAAATCACAGCTGCAGCCGCTGCCGCAACAACCGCTGCCCCAGCAGCAAAAGCCGCAGACAGCGCCACAAGCACAACCGAATCCACAACCAATTCAGCCACAACCACAGCACCACGGAGTCGAAACCATGAAGCCTCAGCTGGGAGATACCGTCATCAACCGTTACACGCTTGTGTCACCGTTGCGCGCAACCCCCGGATTGGAGGCGTGGAAGGCGAACGATCGCGTGCTGTCGCGCGACTGCCAGCTGTTCATCATCAAGGATGTGAGCGTTGCGGCGAAGATCAGCTCGACCGCATCCGCGCTGGCCTTGTCGCGCGATGCCCGCTTCACGCAGGTTCTGCAGCTCCAGCACGCGGCAGGCGTGGAGATCGTGGTCACCCAGCTCGATGCCGGTCTGTCGCTTTCCCAGTATTTCAAGGGTGCCGCGGGGCGCACGCTCAGCTTCGACGCGATGCGCTCCATTCTCGGCGAGACGCATGACGCGGTGGTTCACCTGTTCGGCGAGGGGCTGCGCCACGACGAGCTGAATGCCGATACGGTGCGCATCAGCGTCGCCGGCGTGCAGCTTGCGGATGCGGTGCTTGATCCGATGCTTGACGACGTGGTGGCTCAGGCCGTGGCGCGTTGCGGCGGCCAGGATTTTGCGACGCTGTCGCCCGAGGAGATCACGATTCGCCAGCTGGCCGCCCTGCTGTATGCGATGATCACGCGCGAGCCCGTGACCGGTGACACCAAGTTTGATCTGAGTCGTCTCGATGATGTTCCGGCCGATCTGCGCGTGATCTGCAAGCGTGGCCTAGGCTTGCGCCGCGACGAATCCGACACGGACATCCCCATGACATCGCTGGTGGAGTTCACGGCGCTGCTCGGCTCGTGGACGCCGCTGAACCAACTGCATGAGCATGACATCGCGCTTCCTGGCGTCGCCGGGGAATGCTCCATCGCCTCGGTCGCGCTGCGTCAGACCGATCCGAACAATGTTCACGAAGTGCCCAGCAGCGTGGTCACGGCCGCTGATGTTCCGGTGATCGGGTTCAACGACATCGATCTTGCGGATGCCGCGCTTGCCGGGGGTACCGGGAGTGCCGGGGGTGCCGGCTCGCGCGCTGGGGCAGGTGTCGGCGGTGCTGCCGGTGCTGCGGCGGGCGCTGGGATTGCCGGTGCCGCTTTGCGCGGCATCGATCCGGAGGCGACGCTGGCCGGCTCGCAGATGCTGTCCGGGCTGGCATCCGGCGGCACGCTCAAGTCGTGGCGCGGCGGCAAGAATCGCATTGATGCGGCGATCAAGCCGCATACCGGTGCCGGTGATGTCGCCGATGCCGGTTTGGCGAAGCTCGGCTCAGGTGAGTTCGGCTCGGATGCCGGCAAGAACGGCTACTCCCCGTATCCGGGCTTTGAACAGACGCAGATCGGGCATTATTTCGACGAAACCGATTCGTCGACCGGCGACCTGTTCGCCGCATTCGACACCGGTTCCCACCAGATCGCCGGACCGAATACGTCAACGATCGCACTTGACGTGTCGTCGGTGCGCGGATCGAACGCAATACCGTCGAGTTTCCCGCCCGCAGCCGCCGGTTTTGCCGGCGCAGTCGGTGCCGGAGCAGTCGGTGCCGGCGCTGCGGCGAGTGGAGCGGGCAGCGTACCGAATACGGGTGCATCGCCGAGGTCGGCGCGTTCGGTATTCTCCAACGGCGGCAATGCGGGCAACGGCGGCAATGCCGATGCCCGCGCCGCCCATCAGCAGGCGGGTTCGGGCGTGATTCCAGCAACCAACGCCGCAGTCAGTGCAGCCGCCAATGCGAACCATGCGACCAACGCTGCCAACGCTTCAGCCAGCCAACCTCATCCGCAGGCCGAGCAGACGCAGATCATTCCGCCGATCCTCGATGCGGAGACCGCGCAGCCGATTCCGCCCAGCTTCACACCGAACAGCAGCACGCCAAGCCGCACCAAGGTGTTTGAAGAGGACGAAATCGTCGCCAACGAGCCGCTGTTCGGCAAGATGCCCACCAAGATCATCGCCGTGGTGATCGGTCTGGTGGTCATCATCGGCGCCGGATTCCTCGCTGTGCGCGGTCTCAACGGCGAAATCCCCGGATTCGGCATCGGCGGCAATTCTGAAAACAAGGAGTGGCCGAGCGAGGATCTCAACAACGTGCCGTTCGGCAGCGGCACCGCCAAGGATTCCGTCGCCGAACAGCAGGCCGAGCAGCAGGCCAAGGAGGATGCGGCGAAGAAGCAGGCCGCCGAATCCGACAAGAACGCCGAAAAGACGCCCGATCCGAAGCATGACAACACCACACCACTGCAGATAGCCAGCCAGAGCTTCCAGACGAATCCGGGCGGTCAGCAGGGCTACGCCTACTACATTCGCCTTGCGAGGTCCGAGGAGGCGTATCGACTGGTCGTCAAGATCACCACGTCGGGCGGCAAGGCCTATGTGCGCACGAACACGACCGGCGACCCGACCAAGGGCGACGAGGTGGCGCAGTTCACGTTCAAGGAGGGCGGCACCACCGAGGTCAAGTTCGACAAGGTTTCCAAGACGCAGGACATCATCATCTGGGTGCCGATCGACAGTCTGCCGAACAACCAGCTGTATATTCAGTCGGTGCAGGTGTTCTGACCAAACCATCATCGCGGGGAGCATAGCATGGCTGATCGCAAACTGATTCTTGATCTCGATACCGGCATCGACGACGCGCTGGCGATCGCCTATGCGCTGGGCAGCGCCGCCGCGCCGAACGATGCCGACAGCATGTCCGACGATTCCGGCAGCGCCGCTGCGCCAAGCGATGCCGCCGACCTGATCGCCATCACCGGCACATTCGGCAATGTTGCGGTGCCGCTGGGCGTGCGCAATTCGCTGGCCGTGCTGCATGCGTTCGGTCGCGACGACGTGCCCGTGTATCCGGGCGTCGATCACCCGTGGGCCTACGATGCCGCCAAGTTCGGCCCGTGGACTCCCTCCGCTGGGTCGGTCGCCGTGCACGGAGAGAACGGCTTGGGTGGCGCCGAGCTGCCTGATTCGCCGCGCGCTGCCGAACCAGCCGGTTCTGCTGTGGATTTCCTGATTGACGCGATGCGCTCGTATGGGGACCGGCTCACGATCGTGCCGACCGGTTCGCTGACCACGATTGCGACCGTGCTGCGCAAGGCTCCCGATGTGATCGATTCGGGTGCGCACATCACGTTGATGGGTGGCGCGCTGACGGTGCCTGGCAATGTGTCGCCTGGTGCCGAAGCGAACATCAGCCAAGACCCTGAAGCTGCTGACTACGTGTTCCGCTGCGGGGCGCGCACCACGATGATCGGATTGGACGTGACGCATCGCACCGCGCTGACGCGTTCCGGTACTGCCCAGTGGCGTGCGTTGCACACCGCCGCCGGCGATTTTCTTGCTGACATGACCGATTACTACATCGACTATTATCTGGCTCATCAGCCCGAGGTGAAGGGCTGCGGATTGCATGATCCGCTTGCCGTTGCTGCCGCGCTCGACCCGACGCTGGTGACTACGCTGGGCGTGAACCTCAAGGTCGATCTCGATGGCGCATTCCGTGGTCGCACGATCGGCGATCGCGCTCGGCTCACCGATCCGGTGACGACGACGCGGGTTGCTGTCAGGGTGAATGTCGAGCGGTTCCTTGATCGATTCATGACGCGCATCACCGCGCTTGCTGCCAAGCACTGACGGGGTTTGGTGGCTACTGGTCGGTGGCTGTGGGCGAAATCTCGCGGTTTGGCGGCGTACCCGATACAGTGGTGTCATGACTGATTTGAATCTTCTCAAACTCAATGCTGGCGGCAACAGCGGTGCCCTGTCGCTGGGGGCGACTGGCATTGCGCTGCACGCCGATTCGGCTGCGCATGATGGCTCGGCGACTTCTGCTGCCGTTTCCGCAATTGCTCATCATACGGACGAAACTGTTCACGATGTGATCATTATTGGTTCCGGTCCTGCTGGGTACACGGCGGCGATCTATTTGGCGCGCGCCGGCTACAAGCCGCTGATGCTCGCCGGTGCGCTCACGCCTGGCGGGCAGCTGGTGAACACCACTGAAGTCGAGAATTTCCCCGGTTTTCCTGATGGCATTATGGGCCCGGCATTGATGGATGCGATGCGCGAGCAGGCGGAGAAGTTCGGCACGCAGATCGAATATGACGATGTCACGTCGGTTGATTTTTCCGACGCTGCGGTCAAGACGCTGACGACCGATGGCGGTGAAACATATCGCGCGCGTGCTGTTGTTGTGACGACCGGCTCGTCGTTCCGTAAGCTTGGTGTGCCCGGCGAGCAGGAGTTCTCCGGTAATGGTGTTTCCTATTGCGCCACCTGCGATGGCTTCTTCTTCCGCGACAAACCGATTGTGGTCGTCGGCGGTGGCGACAGTGCTTTCGAGGAGGCACTGTTCCTTGCTCGCTTCGGCTCATCGGTGACGCTGATTCATCGTCGTGACTCGTTCCGCGCGTCGCAGATCATGGTGGAACGCGCGAAGGAGAACAGCAAGATTCGTCTGCTCACGAATGCGGTTGTTGATGAGATTCACGGCGATGATTCTGGCGTTACGTCGATCACCGTGCGCGATACGGTTTCCGGTGCAACGAGCGCGTTGGATGTCAATGGCGTATTCGTGGCGATCGGACACACGCCAGTCACCGAGTTTCTTGGTGGAGCGTTGACATTGGATTCGCATGGCTACATCGTGGTTGACGGCGCTTCGACGCGAACATCGGTCGCCGGAGTGTTCGCCGCTGGTGATGTGGTTGATGACACGTACCGTCAGGCGATCAGCGCCGCCGGCATGGGCTGCCGCGCCGCCCTCGACGCCCAGGCCTGGCTAACCGGCGATCATGCCTGATCGTGGCTGATCTGTTGCTGATCGGCGCTTCGCGTCGCATTGCGTCCGCATATCATGGCGTAGCATAGCACAAAACCACAGTCACTACATCGATTGCGGCAATGGCAGGTTGGTTGCCAATCAGCAACCATCCGCCATTGCCGCATGCTGTTTATTCTGCACTGTTACTTTCGTTTCCTGCATTCCTTATCTATCCACACTGGCATTGGATGGACATTTTCAGCAGCCATACCGTATCCTGATTTACGGCTACCTTATCTCTGGGAATTTTTGTCATCATTATGATGTATATTCCTCCCTATGAGTAATCCGATTCCCCAACGCACCATGGATGACGCCAATGAGCTTATCACTAAGCTCCGCGAGAGCATGACCCGACGCCAACTGGCCGAGTCTCTTGGTCTGTCCACCTCCACGGTGGAGCGCTGGGAGTCGGGTAAGGCGCAGTGCAAACCTGCGTATATTCCCGCACTGAAAGAGCTGTACTACGGTACCACGCATGAGACCGGCACGGACTTCCGAACCATCGACCTTTTCGCGGGCATCGGCGGTATTCGTCGAGGCTTCGCAGCAGCCGGTGGCCATGCTGTGTTCTCCTCGGAGTGGAACGAGTTTTCCACACGCACTTATAGGACCAACTACGGATTCGCCGAGAACATGGCCGGTGACATCACACAGGTTGATGCGGACGATATCCCCGCCTGTGACGTTGTACTAGCCGGATTCCCATGCCAGCCGTTCAGCCTAGCTGGCGTATCTAAGAAACGCAGCCTCGGACGCGAGACCGGGTTCCGCGACAAGACACAGGGCACGCTGTTCTTCGACGTAGCGCGTATCATTGCCGCCAAAAGACCAGCCGCGTTCCTTTTGGAGAATGTGAAGAACCTCACCAGCCATGACCGGGGCCGTACCTTCAAGGTCATTCTTGATGCATTGCAGAACGAGCTCGGATACGAGGTGCACTGGAAGGTCGTGGACGGCCAGCACTTTGTCCCCCAGCATCGTGAGCGTATTTACATCGTCGGATTCCGTTCCAAAACCGCCTTCACATGGGACGACCTGAAGTTCCCCGACCACCATCCGGTGCTCGCCGACATCCTCCACAAAACCGACGGCACCGAGCCTTATCTTCCGTGGGACGGCGACAAGTATTTCGACTTCGAGCACCAGAAGGTACAGGACAAGTACACGCTCTCCCCACGCCTGTGGCAGTATCTGCAGGACTATAAGAAGAAACACGAAGCACTAGGGCACGGTTTCGGATATGGCCTAGTTACTCCAGACATGGTTTCGCGCACCCTGTCTGCTCGTTATCACAAAGATGGCAGCGAGATTCTTGTCGCTCAGGGTGATGAACGCCCCCGCAGACTTACCCCACGAGAATGTGCCCGTCTCATGGGTTATCCAGACGATTTTCGTATACCTGTGTCGGATACGCAGGCTTACCGGCAGTTCGGCAATAGCGTGGTTGTGCCAGCCATTGCGGAGGTAGCGCGCATCATGCGCCCACACATTCTCAAGGTTATGGCTGAAGGCGATCAAGGCATGCTCCCGGATGATTCAGTGTCTGTGGACGAGATTCAGAAGGTTCGGCAACTCGCCATCGCCGGGGCTGGAACTGACTGATTTTGTTGCTGCCCTGCTCTGGCTCAATTATTGTCCCTCGGGCTTCGGTATCGTTGATTCATGTGCGAGTTCTCTTCCAATAAAGCCCTCCAATGGTACGACGAGGCAGACATCAGCCAAGTCCACGACCTGCTCACAAACGCCGGCGCCAGTAGCATCTGGGTCAAACGACTGTTACGAAATCACAACAGCAAGCAACAGATTTGGCTAGCAAATGATCCATCCGATTTGTCGTTTCTGCCATTAGGCGAGCCGTCGTACACACCAGCCAAATCCCAAAAGAAGAAGGCAGGCAGCCCAGTCATCCAAATTCCCGTGACATGGCAATGGGTTACACCTAGCGGTCAGTTTGAAGCTCCTGACGCTAAACTCTGCTACTACCCTCAGTACCCCGAAGTCCGTTTCTCCGGATTCCTGCGCGGATGTAAAGAGGCTCCGAACGAACTATTGAGCGAAACCAGACGCGGACACGAAGAAAACCGCTGCCTGTTTCTCGGCCCTGTGAAGAACACCACTGGCAAAGTCACCCATGTAGTCGCACTTGTCGTCGGTGCATCCTCGCCGGCTGCACAGTACGTGCTTGGCATGGAAACATTTGAGACTGGTCATCTTTGCCCGATCATTTACAAGAGCACAAAGCAACATGACGAGTTCTCTGTGCTTGAACATGCGTTGGCAAACATTATTGGTCGTAAGATCACTCCTTGGAGGCTTAGCAACGACGGTGTCGTCGTTAAGCCGTACATTGCGCCCAATGCTCCGGGCCTGACCTTGGAAGCGGAATTGGGTGTGGGCGAGAACGCCATCCCCGGTCCGGACTTTGATGTCTGGGAGCTCAAGGCCATCAAGCAGAAATCATTGGAACGCCGTTACAGCCACAAGGTCACGCTTTTCACCCCACAGCCTGACATGCCATCAACCGGTAGACTGTCCACCGTGGACTTCGTGTTCAAATACGGGCATGCGTACACGAGGGACGATGAAGGCAACCCCACCAGCTACTACTTCACCTCCGGCGACATCCAGAGCGAAGGTGAAGACAAGCCTAGCGCAAAACTTGAACTGGTCTTGGAAGGATTCACCGACGCTAAACACTTCGACCCCAATGGCATGATCGCTCTCTACGAGAAGGGTACAAAGAACCTTGCCGCCGGATGGTCGTTCCTGAAATTGCTTGGCCACTGGCAGCGCAAGCATAATCGCGCTGCATATGTTCCTTATCTTCGCGAAGGCAAAGAGACCAGCACTGTAGTCGAGTTCGGCCCACTCGTCACCTTAGGTGTTTCCACCAGCTTCGGCCTCTTCCTTCAAGCCGTTAAAGATGGCATAGCCGTTTATGATCCTGGTGACAAGGCAACCATTGTGAACGGCAAATGGAAGCCGAAGGCCCGCAGCCAGTTCCGTATTGACATCAAAGACATTGCGGCGATCTATCAGGAAGTTCGCGAAGTCGACATCCGTAACTACCACAACAACGAAGATCGCGTATGAGGTCAGTCATTGTGTTTTCGTAATTGCCATTTCATATGATCTACAACTACGGTATGACAGTTAACTGATTTCATCTCCTTGCACATACTATTATGCCGCGTCAGAAGTTCGTTGACGAATTCGCTACCCCTCAGTCCCGCTTCGCGGTCCAGCTCCCCCTGACAAGGGGAGCTAACAACATAATCAACGAACTTCCGACGCAGTACACTATTTTCTTCAATATTTCAGCTCCAAGGGGGTGCTGATGTATATCATGACACTGACGCGTTGGGGCGATGATTACGTTGTTCCTTTGCCAGACGAATTGATTGCTCAAGTCGGCCTACATGTAGGCGATGAATTAGATGCACGTGTTGAACAGGGATGCTTGTTTCTTACCCCTATTCGAAATCAGTCATCTCAATCAACGAATGATTAGCATCGCTGGCTAATCACGTCACACTGTATTGCAATGATGGGTTGCGATGATGGGGTACATCACCACGGAAAGCAACAATGAATGGTAAATCTACGCTGATTTACTTGGTTCTGTTGTGTATGCATTACCACGTCGCCTATGCGAGCCTTACCACTGCATAGGCGACGTGTAGGACAACATCACAATGTCACACCCAGGAATCGGTGTTCGGCTTCTGGGAATCAGGAATCAACATGGAGAGGATGCGATCCATGTCTTCGGGTGAAGAGAATACGATCTCGATTCTTCCATGCTGCTGTGAACCCTTAATCGACACTTTCGTGTCGAAGTGGTTTTCGAGATTCCTTTGAATCGGCGAATTCGACCATGGATTGTTCTTGTTGGCTCGCACCTTCTTGGGCTGCTCCCCCTGCGCGATCTTCAACGCCACAATCTCCTCAGTACTGCGTACGGACAATCCCTCAGCAATGATTCGCTTAGCCAGATCATCCATAACCTGCTCATCGCTCAATGCTAGCAACGCTCGTGCATGACCGGCTGACAGCACTCCGGCGGCAACCTTCTTCTGCACCGATGGAGGAAGGTTCAGCAAACGAAGCATATTGGCTATCTGCGGGCGAGATTTCGACACCGACTTTGAGAGTTCCGCCTGAGTCAGACCGAATTCATCGATCATCTGCTGATAGGCAGCAGCTTCTTCCAATGGATTCAGCGCCACACGATGAAGGTTCTCAAGCAGCGCATCACGCAGCATATCGTCATCAGCCGTGGTTTTGACGATCGCCGGAATCGCCTTCAACCCAGCTAGGCGCGCGGCACGCCATCGCCGCTCACCCATGATCAGTTCATATTCGCTATTTGTATCACCGATGACATGATGCGTTTCATGTGAAACATCGCTACTGGATTGCTCTGACTGTGTTTCACGTGAAACATCCTGAGATTCGGTCTTTCGCGATGCCGCACCCATTGAATCAGCGGCATGCTGGATCTTTAGAGCCTGAATCTGACTCAACGGTCGTTTACGAACAACGATTGGCTGAAGAATACCGACTTCTTTGATTGAAGCGGCAAGTTCATTCAGCTCATCTTCATCAAAAATCGTACGAGGCTGATGAGCATTAGGCCCAATGGCATCGATGTCAATCTCAGCGAGATACCCACCGTATACAGGTTTGAGATCATCCGTTTCTGGATTTGTTTCACGTGAAACATGTGAATCCTGCGTATTTCCCGTATCAGAGGAGTTGACAGTCATGCTATCCGTATTGGAAACAACTGCATTCATCTCACCAAAGAACACATCGCTTGGATGCTGAACAATATCATTCAGCATAGGCATCGACGCTCGACGAGGTCGAGACGAAGATGCCTTGCCATGTGTAGCAGAAATCTTCGTTGCGGCTTCAACCTGCTTATCTGGAACAGATTCCGAGCCTTGAGAGTTATCGGCCTTATCGATTGTTTCACGTGGAACATCAACACGATCAGGAAGCTCAGGAGTCTGATTCGTCTTCTGTTGAGCGCTTGCAGACTTAGATGTTTCACGTGAAACAATCTGATCTGAATTGGAATTATCATCAACAGAAGCGGCATTGCGCTGTGACTTCTGGGGTGCATTCTCCCCTGGTAATGCGGGGAACAATGCACCAAGGCCCTTCCCAAGTCGAGACTTAGATGCCATGTCAGTTCTCCCCTCGCTTCGTTGCAAGTTCCTTGATGACCTGTTCCGAGCGACGCGCAATTTCAAGAGCCGCCTCTCGATACGCAATAGCACCCATACCGTGACCGTCATAGGCAATAACAGTCTGTCCGAAGCTGGGAGCTTCAGCAATCTTCACAGTACGCGGAATTGTCGTGTCAAGAACAATATCAGGATAATGTTCCTTGACTTCAGTATAGACTTCCTTACTTAGCAGCGTTCGTTTATCGAACATCGTAACCAACATGGTTGAAACAAGAAGATCAGAATTATAGTGATTCTGGACCAAACCAATCGTATTAATGAGTTGGCCTAGACCTTCAAGCGCATAGTATTCAGCCTGAATAGGAATCAGCACTTCATTGACAGCACACATGGAATTGATGACCAACAAGCCAAGGCTAGGAGGACAATCAATAAGCACATAATCATAATCACCCTGATGCTGTTCAAGGAAACTGATAACAGCGTTATGAAGAAGCTCGCTACGATTAGGTTCATCAGCAAGTTCGAGTTCGGCACCGCTCAGGTCAATTGAAGCGGGAACTACTTCAAGGTGATCGAAATCAGGACAGACCTGTTTGACGTCGTCAATGCTAAGTCGGCCTTCTAGTACATCGTAAACAGAAGGTTCTCCTGAATTATGTTTGATACCAAGAGCAGTTGATGCATTACCCTGAGGATCCATGTCAATGACAAGAACATGGAGACCGGCAAGAGCCAAAGCAGCAGCAATATTGACAGTAGTAGTGGTCTTACCAACACCACCCTTCTGATTTGCCACAGCGATGAGACGAGTGTCGGAAGGTTTCGGGTAAACAGCATGATCGATTTTATTCAACCGAGAAGTTGCTTCCGCTATCTCAGCACCGAGTGGCGAATCGGATGAGCCGAAAATACGTTTGATGGTTTGTGCGGCGGATTCGACGAAAGTGTCTTTTGTCGAACGCTGAGTGCCGGAATCTGTCACGGTTCCTCCTTTATACAATATGTCCAGTTTCATCGTGGATATGGACATGAGAGTTGCGCACACAGTTATCCACAATGGTGTGATTAACTGTGGATAGCGTATGTCAACAAAAGACGTAAAACGACTGATAAAGGGCTCGAAAACTCAATCGTTTCAAGACTTTTCAACGATTACAGGTTTCCGACCAAACAGATTGTGGAAAGCTGTGCAAGAGGGGCAAAAATGTGGATAACTCAATACGATGTAACAGAACAACATAGAGGAAACATCTTGTATGATTCAGATATCCACAAATCAATAAATGTCAGTCGTACAATCATCAAACCGCGCACAAATATCAGATACTCAATCATGGAATGATGAACTAGCATCCTGCGTCAGAAATTCATTGACGAATTCACTACCCCTCAGTCCCGCTTCGCGTGCCAGCTCCCCTTACAAGGGGAGCCAAGAATATGATCAAAGAACTTCTGACGCGGCACACTAGCATCCCACATCAGAAATATGTTGACGGATTCATTACACCTCAGTCCCACTTAGCCGGGCCAATCACGGACGCGCTGCGCGCGCAGCAAGCCTGCTCGCCGGTCGGCTCGCACGTTGCCTACAAACAGCTCTGCTGTTTGCATAACGGCAACGTCCTGACAAGGGGAGCCAACAATATGATCAACGAAGTGCTGACGGAGAACACTAGCGGATATGTCAGCAAAAGCAGACGATAACAACAACAATATACCGACTGATCTTAGAGCAATCGATCAACGTTTATCAATCAACACAACGTGCGTAGGTTCAAGTCCTTCGCCGACAGCAGCTTCAACAACACGAGGATTGACTCCCCCACGCTTGGCGATCTCTTTCGCAGCCTTGTCGATCTCCGCCTGTGCGGAACGTCCTTTTAAAGCAACTAGACGACCATTGGGCTTCAACAACGGCAACGTCCATCCACTGAGTTTGGTCAACGGCGCAACCGCACGACACGTCACTACAGCGTAAGGATGAAGATCACGGTTTTTGCGCAGCCGAGCAATCACTTCCTCGGACCGAGCGCGCACAATCTCCACGTTGTCGAGCTCCATCTCATGAACACATTCGTCGAGCCATTCCACTCGCCGTTCCATCGGCTCGATCAACGTAAAGTGATGATCAGGAAGACATGCGGCAGCAACCAATCCGGGGAATCCACCACCGCTACCAACATCGGCAACCGTCTTGAAACGCTGCCCTTTCGTCGCCTCAACGATAAAAGGAACCACGGCGGCAGAATTGAGAATGTGACGTTCCCAGATAATGGAAACATCGCGAGGACCGATTAGGCCACGAGGTTCACCCTCGTTACGAAGTTTCACGTGAAACACATTGAGCTTATCAAAGGCATCGCCAAGCACATCACGTACAACGTGAGACCCCTCAAGCTCATCTTGAGGTGTTTCACGTGAAACATCATCAATCACGACTCAATATCCCCTTCAACAAAGCCACCAAGATCATCCGAATCATCAGCATCGGCGGCATCATCAACATTGCGCATATACACAGTGACGTAGCGCTTGGGCTCCTCACCATGAGAGCGCGACTTGAAGCCCTCCTCGCGCACGACATCGTGAACGACCTTACGCTCGAACGAGTTCATGGGTTTGAGATCGACAGGCTCGCCAGTCTCCTTGACCTCATCGACAGCATCAAGCGCGATATCACGCAATTGCTGGCGTTTGCGCTTGAGGAAGCCATCAACGTCAACAATAAGATGCGATCGCTCGCCGGTCTTCTGCTGAACAGCAAGGCGAGTCAACTGCTGGAGAGCGTCAACGACTTCGCCATTGCGGCCGATCAGATGTTTGATGTCGGTATCATCATCGGCGACGATCTGCACCATTGCACGATTGTTGCGCACCCCCATCTCGATGTCACCATCGTAGTCGGCGATGTCAAGCAAGCCCTCCAGGTAATCGGCAGCAATGTCAGCTTCCTCGTTGAGCTGATCGATCGTCTTGTCTTCATCCTGCGCCATGTCAACTACTCCTTATCACGCGAGATTTGATACAAGTCTAAAACAAGAGCCTGCGGACACGCACAACACATGTCCGCAGGCAGAACGACTACTTCCTAGGGGAACGCCGGTTTTTCCGTTGAGGCTGCGAACGCTGATAGCCCTCGGAGCTCTTGCGCTCCGCATCCTCGCGCGCCTTCTGAAGTTTCTCCTCTTCGAGAGAGGGAAGACCAGCCTTGGCTCGACGCTCGTTCTCATGGCGATGGTCACGTTCCTTCTTCTCCTCGGCGGCGGGAGAACCAGGCGTCGGGAACGCGTACACCTGCCACATGGAGCGCAGCAGGTTACACACATTGTTGGTCAGCCAGTACACCAGCACGGCGAACGGCATGATCGCGCCGGAGAACACGTACATGAGCGGCATACCCCAAGTCATCACCTTCTGCATGGTGTATGCAGAACCCTGCATGGAGGCCTTGGGCATGTTCTTACGCATGTTGTTGAACTGCATGAACCACATGCAGGCGCACATGAGAATCACGAAGACACCGATGACGACCTGTCCGCCGACCTGTGCCGTACCGAACGTATCAGTGACGGAGACGATGCCAAACACCTTGGTCTGGGCGAACTGCTTGGCGGTTTCTACATCAAACGCACCAAGCGCGGCGCGCTTGCCGCGAGCGATATACGGAATGGCCGAAAGCACATAGAACATGCACATGAACACAGGACCCTGAATCAGCATTGGCAGACACGAACCGGCGGGATTCGCGTGATTGTCCTGATACAGCTTCATCATCTCACGGCTCAAAGCCTCTTTGCTGGCCTGATCCTTCTTGCCCTTGTACTTGTTCTGGATGTGCTGCATCTTGGGCTGTAGCGCCTGCATCTTGCGCATCGACTTCATCTGCCGGATATAGATCGGCAGAATGCAGGCGTGCACCACAAGCACCAGGAAGATGATCGACAGCACCCACGACAGACCGATGGGCGACATGCCAAGCAGCGTCAGAAGACGGTGGAACAGCGCCATGATCTGCGTCATCAGCCATTCGACCGGGGTGAGCAGCTTATAGAGCCACCCCCAGAAGCCGCTGTCAAGCAGGAAGTTATCAGAGTTATACATCGCTTGGGCCATCTCCTTCATCTACGGCCAGTGGTGTCAGCCGAGGTTCCTCGTGGGCCTTCGACCAGGAAAAACGATAAAACAATGAGAAACGCTGCGGCACATCGTCGATGCCGCCTCTACTCCAGGGCCGACAGCGCAACAGCCGAAGGAGGGCCAGAAGCCCACCTCGAAATGCCCCATACCGCTGCAGGGCCTCGATTGCATATCGTGAACAGGTTGGATAATAGCGGCAACATGGCGGGTTGTTCGCAGAGATGGTTCGCTGATACCAGCGTATGGCTCGAATCATCCCGTTGCGAACCATCATGATCGCCATGGAATTACGCCTCGGTGGACTTGCCGTCCTCTAACGCTTTGCTGACCTTACGGTTCACCGAGCGAAAGAGGTGATCGACTTGACGATCCAATGATTGAAAATCCGCAATGGCGGCACTGGGCTTCGCTCGGAGCACGATATCGCATCCAAGCGGAAGCTGCGCCTCATATTGCCTTGCGATGACACGGAAACGGCGCTTCACGGCGTTTCTGGTGACTGCCTTGCCGACCGACTTGGATACGGCCAGTCCAAGACGGCGATCCTCAGGCTGAAAGGATGAGGAAGACCGCCCTGATACCAAAGCATCGTCGCGCACCAAATAGTGCACGACGATGTCATTGGCACTCACCTTATGGCGACGTTTAAGCACTGTGACGAAATCACGGTGACTAGTGAGCCGTTTCACGTCTTTCGCCGATTGAATCAGGCGGACAGAACCTTGCGGCCCTTGGCGCGGCGACGGTTGATGGTCGCACGGCCGGAACGAGTGCGCATGCGCAGGCGGAAGCCATGCTTCATGTGACGACGGCGGTTGTTCGGCTGGAATGTCCTCTTCATAGGTAACGCTCCCGGTTTTCAGCCATGCGGACGCATGGCTCCTCATGAGTCATAAGCTATACCAAAATACTCTCACCCCTACCCACAAGTCAACACGCGGACCGAGTTTCCATATGCCGGACATGCGAAAACCCTGCGAAAACATGCGAAAATCGTTGCAATAGTGCCGAAAACAATGGGAAAGTTATCCACAAATTACACCGATGTTATTCACATTTCAGCAATTGCAACACGCAAGCCTGTGGATAACTTCTCGAAAACGGAGTAAATATTAGCTGTTGTACTTTTTAGACGTAGTGACTGTGAGGAGGGCCGATGGCTGACATGTCACATGACCCGACCGCGCAGGCGACCCGCATCTGGGGCGATGCCCTCGCCCTGCTCAAGCACAATTCATCGTTGACCGCCCGAGACAAGGGCTGGCTTGAGGGCGTGGTCCCCGAAGCCGTGTTCGGCACCACCATCGTGCTGTGCGTGAACAACATGGCGACTCAGCAGGCGATGCAGAACGAACTCAACGACGCGTTGCTGCAGGCGCTGAACATCGCATCGGGAATCGCCATGTTCCCCGCGTTCAAGATCGTGCCCCGCACCGAAACGACGCCGCAGGAAACCGAGGCCGCGACGCCGGCGCCGAAGCCGCGTCCGACCTATACGCAAAGCCAGTTCGACATACGCAATGCGCCGACGGTAGCCGATCTCGGGCAGGAATCCTACCGCCCAGTGATGCCGCCGATGCCGCAGCGACCGCCGGTGCCGTCGAATCCGGCGCCGCAGCGATCGCAACGGCGTAGCGATTCGACCGGCAGATCGGCGCAACCGAACGTCGCTGCAACGCCGAAGCCGAAGCCTCAGCCATTGCAGCAGACGACGATGCCGACGCCGCAGTTCACCGGCAACCGGCAGCAGGTCGCGCGCGATCCGGAAACGCATCTGAACAAGAACGCCACGTTCGACACGTTCGTCCCCGGGGATTCCAACCGCTTCGCCCGAACCGTGGCGCTGGCGGTGGCCGAGGGCTCGGGACGAGACTTCAATCCGCTGTGTATCTACGGCGGCTCCGGTCTGGGCAAAACGCATCTTCTCAACGCGATCGGCAACTACGCGCTGGTCAAGGACCCGACGCTGAAGGTGCGCTACGTGACCAGCGAGGAGTTCACGAACGAGTTCATCGAGGCGCTGCAGAATCCGAACCAGAGTCAGGGGCAGATCGCCGAATTCAACCGTCGATACCGCGAAGTCGACGTGCTGCTGATCGACGACATCCAGTTCCTTGGCGGCAAGGATGCGACGCTCGAGCAGTTCTTCCACACGTTCAACACGCTGTATCAGGCCAACAAGCGCATCGTCATCGCATCCGACGTGCCGCCGAAGAACCTCAAGGGCTTCGAGGCGCGTCTGATCTCGCGATTCGAGTCCGGCCTTCCGGTCGACGTCAAGCCGCCGGACTTGGAGACGCGCATCGCGATTCTTCGCATGATGTCGTCGATGAACCACAGCAACATTCCCAACGATGTCCTTGATCTGATCGCGGAACGCTTCACCGAGAACATCAGGGAGCTGGAGGGCGCGCTGACGCGCGTGACCGCGGTCGCGTCGCTGAGCAGCCAGCCGGTGACGCGGACGCTGGCCGAGCAGACGCTGCAGGACTTCTTCACGACGGACATCGAGATCAAGCCGACGGACATCATCAGCCAGGTGGCGAAGTACTTCCATCTGACGTTCGACGATCTGGTGGGCAAGGGGCGCACGAAGAACGTCTCTCTTGCCAGGCAGGTGGCGATGTATCTGTCGCGCGAGATGACGAGCATGAGCCTGGTCGCGATCGGCGAGGTGTTCGGCGGGCGCGACCATACGACCGTCATGCACGCCTATGCGCGCATCAGCGGCGAGATGCAGCAGAAGCAGGAGATCTACAACTACGTGATGGAGCTGACGCTGCGGCTCAAACAGCATTCCTCGGGCGGCAAGTAGCCCGGAAGGCCGGAAAGGAAGGCCAACGCTCAAAAGCCAGTATAACCAGCCTGCATATGCCGTGAATGTCAGCATCCTCAGTGAGCTGGTGTCGTACGTTTGCATGCCCGCTTCCATAGGAATCTTCGGTATGTGTTGCATATGCCGAAGTCATTGCAACGACCTGCATAGCGCATCACGCGCCGCCTGGCTACCGGTGACGCTTGATCGGCACCGACGCTGCCTCGCTCCTTGATCAGCGCATTGTGGGTAAATCAGGAACGTAGTTTGCGCACAACAACGAGGCGGCGACACGCCGATGCTGTGGATAGTCCTGAAAAAAGTTATCCACATGCTTATTCACAATTGTGGGCAAACCCTGCGGAAAACCCGTGGATAAGCCATATTCTGAAGGTGTATAACTCGTGGACTACTCGGCGTCGAATGTGGACAACTCAACAACGAGCAATTTGCTGTGGAAAACCGACTGAGTTATCCACAGAAATTCAGGAAACTATCCACAGGCGGTTATCCACATAAAGTCCAGTGGATAAAGCGATTCCGGGCATTATCCACATATCCACAGCGCTTATTACTACGGTTACTTACGTACTTTCTAAGATCATCATCGTCATAACGCGCCGCCTTCCAAATCCGTTCGCTCCGGCGAATGCGACGTGGCAAAATGAAACTCAGCACAGCATCACTCAACAGCTACGAAAGCAGGACCCATGAAAGTCGAAGTCAATTCCGCCTCCCTCGCCGACTCGGTCGCCTGGACGACGCGCATCATCAAAAGCAATCCGGCCAATCCGATACTCGCAGGCATCCGCTTGGAGGCATCGGAAGGATCCCTTCGACTCTCGGCATTCAACTTCGAACTCTCCGCGCGCGATCAGATCGAAGCGGGCATCGACGAACCCGGAACCGTGCTGGTGCTCGGTAAACTGCTCGCCGACATCACCAAAAGCCTGCCCAGTGAGAAGGCGTATTTGACGACCACCGATTCGACGCTGACTATCACCTCCGGCAAGTCGACGTTCACGCTGCAGCTGATGCCCGACGCGGAATACCCCGATCTTCCCGTCGTGCCGGCGAAGCTCGGCCAAGTCGATGCGCAGACCTTCGCCCAGGCCGTCAATCAGGCCGGCGTCGCGGTCTCCCACGAAGCGAACCGCCCGGTGCTGACCGGCATCCGCATCGAATTCGACGGCGACAAGGTCACCATGACCTCGACCGACCGTTTCCGTCTTGCCCGCACCACATTCACCTGGACCCCGCAGAATCCCGACAACAAGACCACCACACTGGTGGGCGGCGCGCTGCTTCGCGACATCGCGCGCTCGGTCGACGAACGCCAGAACGTCGTCATCGACTACGACGAGGAATCGCAGACCATTCTCGGCTTTGAGAACGCGGGTCGCGTCTCCACGTCGCAGCTCATCGACGGCGAATTCCCCGCGGTGGATCGCCTGTTCTCCGACGAGTACCCGATCCAGGCGGTCATCGACCGTCAGAAGCTGATCGGTGCGATCAAGCGCGTCGCACTGGTCGCGGAACGCAACGCGCCGATCCGCATGACGTTCTCCGGCCAGGAGCTGACCCTGTCGGCCGGTGCCGCGGACGAGGCGCAGGCCAAGGAGACGCTCGACATCGACATGGACGGCGACGACATCACCGTCGCATTCAACCCGAACTACCTGATCGAAGGCCTGTCCGCGATCGCGGAGCCGTTCATCCGCATGAAGATGACCACGGCGGTCAAGCCGGTCGAATTCAACGGGCAGCAGGAATCGGATTCGGACGAGTCGATGGACTACCGCTATCTGCTCGTTCCGATGCGCTTCCAGAGCTGACGAAGCCGACAAAGCTGACAAAGCCGCATCGCATCCAACGCGATCCAATGCGACCAGCGGAATCGAAACGAAACGCGAACAACGAAACGCGAAAGCTGAACCGACCTCATGCACATCTCCCGTCTTGCGCTCGACCACTTCCGTTCCTGGGACCACTGCGTGCTTGATCTCAAGCCCGGCGTGACCATCCTCCAGGGCGCGAACGGACTGGGCAAGACGAACCTCGTCGAAGCGGTCGAAGTGCTTTCGACCGGCGGCAGCCATCGCACGTCGTCGTCGCTTCCGCTGGTCAAACGCGGTGAGACCAAGGCCACGATCAGGGCCAACGTGGAACGCGAGGGCGCGGGCGGCACGGTCACTCTGGAGGCGACGATCAGCGCCAAGGGAGCCAACCGCGCCCGCGTCAACGGCTCAGCAAGCCGGTATCTGCGCGACATCATCGGGCAGATACCGTCGGTGTCGTTCGCGCCGGACGATCAGCGGCTGGTGTCGGGCGATCCGGCGGCGCGGCGAGGATTCCTTGATCAGGCGGGCGCGCTGCTGATCGCGGGGTATGCCAGACGGCTGCAGGACTACACGAAGATCGCCCGCCAGCGCGCGGCGCTGCTCAAGCAGCTCGGCGGCAGACAGGACGGTGCGGATGCCACGCAGGCGGCGCTTGCCGGACTTGAGGCGTGGACCGGACAGTTCATTGCGATGGGCGTGGCGCTCACGCGGGACCGCATCGCGTTGACGCAGCGTCTCGCAGGACCATTCGCGCGGATCTACGCCGAACTTGCCGGAGGCGATACGGCCGGCATGGTCTATGAGCCGTCGTTTGACGAGGTGTTGCAGCAGGAGGCTCCCGAAGCGCAGATCAGCAGCCATTTCCAGCGGATCTACCCGGGAGAGGTGGCGCGCGGGCAGAATCTCATCGGTCCGCATCGCGACGATGTGACGCTGCTGCTTGACGGCATGCCGGCGCGCGAGTTCGCGTCCAACGGCGAGAGGTGGACGCTGGCGCTGGCACTGAGAATGGCGCAATACGAGCTGGAAAGCGAGCTGTACGGCATGCGCCCGCTGGTCATTCTCGATGATGTGTTCGCGCAGCTTGACGCGAACAGGCGCGAGCAGATCCTGCGGTTCGCAGCCCAGCAGGATCAGGTGCTGATCACGGTCGCGTCCGCGTCCGATGTGCCGGACGGGCCGGTTCGCCGGCACGCCGAGGTGATCGACGTGGCCGCGCTGGTCGCCGCTCAGCAGGCGTGGCTGCATCCCGAGGCCGGTGGGGTTGCTGCGGCTGGTTCTGTTGCGGCACCGACTTCACCGACCGCATCGACCGCACAGGCGGCGCGATCATGACTCCGCCGATCACCAGCCTGCTGCATCTTGACGAGCGCAAGCTGCCAGCCGAGGTGTACGAGCGTCTCGCGGCGCGCAACGGAATCATGAGCAAGGCCGACTGGCAGCGCAAAAGCGACGAGGCAAGGGAGAACTTCGGCAAGCCGGGCCGCGATCCGGCGGCCTTCGCCAGCGTGCTCGGCGCAATCGCGGGCCGGGGAGGATGGACTCCCCAACTTAAGCTCGCCCAGCTGCGCAACCATTGGGATCAGGTGGTCGGACCGGCGATCGCCATGCATTCGACCGTCGCCGGATTCCGCGACGGCATACTGACCATTCGCACCGAATCCGCGGTGTGGGCCACGCAGCTGACCTATATGATTCCCCAGCTGACCGCGACGATCCGCGAGCGGCTGGCCGGACTGAGCATCGAGGAGATTCGCGTCACCGGGCCGCAAAGCGGGTATCAGCGCAGCGGCTATCGCGGCTATCGCGGCGGACAGCGATAACCGGCCGGCGTGTTTTCGGCAATGGCGTGTTGGTTGCCAATTGGCAACTATCCGTGCGCTGTTCGTGTAACGTGGATCCCTGATATACCGCCATTCATGGTTTTCTGACTGGTTGCCAATTGGCAACCAACATGCCATTGGCGCGAACGGCGTCCGTTGCCTCGCGTCGCAAGCCTTGCGGCGGAAGCTGAGATTGCCGTACCTGCTGGCCGGGAGCAGCAAAATCCCAACAAGACATCAGCAGGGCGATATGGCGGTGAGCCGCTGTATTTCGTCGCTGTGCGGTGTGTCGTGTTATCTGAGTAAACTTACGTGCACACTAGGTAAACGGCTGTAAGGTGCCTTTATTGGCTTTCTAGGGCATAAGGCCCATATGAATGGCCTCACAGCCGCAGAAAAAACAGAAAGGAATCCTGTGGCAGAAGAATCAGACCCGCTTGGTGATTCCACTGAAAGCATAAACGGATCGGCCGCGGCCGGCACGGCCGATCGACAGACCAGACTCGACCAGGTCAACGAGCAGATCAACAACGATGATCTCGTGGATGCGCAGCTCGACGAAAGCATGTCCCCCGACCACTACGATGCCAGCGATTTGAAGGTCCTTGAGGGCCTTGAGGCCGTGCGCATCCGCCCGGGCATGTACATCGGCTCCACCGGTCCGCGCGGCCTGCATCATCTTGTCTACGAAATCGTCGACAACTCGGTCGACGAGGCGCTGGCCGGCTACGCCACGCATATCGAGGTCACGATCCTTCCCGACAACGGCATCCGCGTCGTCGACGACGGCCGCGGCATCCCGGTCGACGAAGTGCCGGGCGAAGGCGTCTCCGGCGTCGAAACGGTCATGACCAAGCTGCACGCCGGCGGCAAGTTCGGCGGCGGCGGATACGCGGTCTCCGGCGGTCTGCACGGCGTCGGCATCTCCGTCGTCAACGCGCTCTCCACGCGCGTCGACATCGAGGTGCGCCGACAGGGATTCCACTGGACGCAGACCTACATCGACCAGCATCCGACCGCGCGCCTCGCCAAGGGCGAGCCGATGGCCGAAGGCGAGTCGACCGGCACGTCCGTGACGTTCTGGCCGGACGCGAAGATCTTCGAAACGACCGTCTACGACTTCGAGACGCTGCGTGCGCGCTTCCAGCAGATGGCGTTCCTCAACCGTGGTCTCAAGATCAGCCTGACCGACCTGCGCGAACCGGACATGGCCGGCGACGAGGTGGCCGGTGCGGACGACGCCGACGGCGAGCCGAAGCACCAGACCGTCACGTACCGCTATGAGAACGGCATCAAGGACTACGTCGACTATCTGGTCAAATCCCGCAAGGCGACGCCGGTCGAGGACGATGTGATCGACTTCGAGGCGGAGGATCTCAAAATCGGCATCTCCGCCGAAATCGCCATGCAGTGGACGACCGCCTACTCCGAGTCCGTGCACACGTTTGCGAACACGATCTCCACGACCGAGGGCGGCACCCACGAGGAGGGATTCCGCGCCGCGCTCACCGGCCTGGTGAACCGCTACGCGCGCGAGAAGAACATCCTCAAGGACAAGGACGACAACCTCTCCGGCGACGACGTGCGCGAAGGCCTGACGGCGGTCGTGTCCGTCAAGCTCACCACGCCGCAGTTCGAGGGCCAGACCAAGACCAAGCTCGGCAACTCCGAGGCGAAGACCTTCGTGCAGCGCGTGATGACCGACAAGCTCGGCGACTGGTTCGACGCGCATCCCAGCGAGGCCAAGAACATCATCCAGAAGGCCATCGAGGCGTCGCGCGCGCGCATCGCCGCGAAGAAGGCCCGCGAGAACACGCGCCGCAAGTCGATCTTCGAATCGGCCGGCATGCCCGACAAGCTCAAGGACTGCCAGTCCAGCAATCCCGAGGAATGCGAGCTGTTCATCGTCGAGGGCGATTCGGCAGGCGGCTCCGCGATCCAGGGGCGCAACCCGGAAACGCAGGCGATTCTGCCGCTGCGAGGCAAGATCCTCAACACCGAGCGCGCCTCGCTCGACCGCATGATGAAGTCCGACACGATCGAATCGCTGATCACGGCGGTCGGCGGTGGCTACGGCGAGGACTTCGACGTGAGCAAGGTGCGCTACCACAAGGTCATCATCATGGCCGATGCCGATGTGGACGGCGCGCACATCGCCACACTGAATCTGACGCTGTTCTTCCGCTATATGCGCCCGATGATCACCGCCGGATACGTGTACGTGGCCATGCCGCCGCTGTACCGGCTCAAGTGGACGCGCGGCGATCACGACTACGTGTACACCGACAAGGAGCGCGACGAGAAGCTCGCCGCCGGACGCGCCGCTGGACGCCAGCTGCCCAAGGGCGAGGGAATCCAGCGCTACAAGGGTCTGGGCGAGATGACCTACCAGGAGCTGTGGGAGACGACCATGGACCCCGCCAAGCGCATCCTCAAGCAGATCCACATCGAGGACGCGGCCGCCGCGGACGAGACGTTCTCCATGCTCATGGGCGACGACGTCGAGCCGCGCCGCCTGTTCATCCAGCGCAACGCGAAGGATGTTCGCTTCATCGACGCGTAAGGACTTCTCGCGCGGCGCCTCTGACAAGGGAAGCTGTCCGCAAGCTAGTCAAATGAGCACCATGCTTGGCTCCCCTTGTCAGGGGAGCTGTCAGCGTAGCTGACTGAGGGGTAGCGATACGTTCGGAACGTTCCAAGGGTGCGACTACCCCTCAGTCTCGCTTCGCGAGCCAGCTCCCCTGACAAGGGGAGCCTCGAAATAGCTTTTCAATAACACAAAAGGAATAATCAGTGGCAGACGAAAACAGCACCGGAGGCACCGGCGAGTCCGGCAATGACCTGCCGGAGCAGAACGACGAGCGCGCAGAGCACTCGATGGAGCCCACGAGCCCGCAGGCCGGCGAACAGCTGGTCCTCGACGAGCATCGCGTGGCCCATACGGACATCCAGAAGGAGATGCGTCAGTCGTACCTCGACTACGCGATCTCCGTCATCGTCGAACGCGCCCTTCCGGACGTGCGCGACGGCATGAAGCCCGTCCACCGGCGCATCGTGTACGCGATGTACGACGGCGGATACCGCCCGGATCGCGGCTATTCCAAGTGCGCGCGACCGGTCGCCGACGTGATGGGCAACTACCATCCGCACGGCGACGCGGCGATCTACGACACGTTGGTGCGCATGGCGCAGCCGTGGTCGATGCGCTACACGCTGGTCGACGGTCAGGGCAACTTCGGCTCGGCCGGCGACGATCCGCCCGCAGCCATGCGTTATACGGAATGCCGCATGATGCCGCTCGCCATGGAGATGGTGCGCGACATCGACAAGGACACCGTCGACTTCGTGCCCAACTACGATGGCCGCACGCAGGAGCCGACCGTGCTGCCTGCGCGCTTCCCGAATCTGCTGGCGAACGGATCGTCCGGCATCGCCGTCGGCATGGCGACCAACATCCCGCCGCACAACATGCGCGAACTGGCGCAGGGCGTGCACTGGGCGCTTGATCATCCCGAAGCGACCCGCGAGGAGCTGCTCGACGCGCTCATCGGCATCATCAAGGGGCCGGACTTCCCCACCGGCGCGACGATTCTCGGCCACAAGGGCATCGAGCAGGCGTATCGCACCGGCCGCGGTCTGATCACCATGCGCGCGGTCGTCAACACCGAGGAGATCAAGGGCCGCATGTGCCTGGTGGTCACCGAGCTGCCGTATCAGGTCAACCCGGACCGCCTGGCCGCGTCGATCCGCGAAGGCGTGCGCGACGGCAAGATCCAGGGCATCGCCGACATGCGCGACGAGACGTCCGGCCGCACCGGCCAGCGACTCGTGCTCGTGCTCAAGCGCGACGCCGTGCCGAAGGTCGTGCTCAACAACCTGTACAAGCACTCCCAGCTGCAGCAGACGTTCGGCGCGAACATGCTCGCACTGGTCGACGGTGTGCCGCGCACGCTCTCGCTCGACGCGTTCATCCGCCACTGGGTGAGCCATCAGCTTGAGGTCATCGAGCGGCGTACGCGCTATCTCAAGCGCGAGGCCGAGGAGCGCGACCACATCCTGCAGGGTCTGCTCAAGGCCATGGATGCGATCGACGAGGTCATTCGCCTCATCCGATCCAGCCAGGGCCGTGAGGATGCGCGTCCGCGACTCATGGAGTTCCTTGACATTGATCAGGTGCAGGCCGACGCGATTCTGTCGATGCAGCTTGTGCGACTCGCCAACATGGAGCGTCAGAAGATCATCGACGAACATGAGGAGCTGCAGCGCAGGATTGCCGACTATGCCGACATCCTCGCCAAGCCGGAGCGTCAGCGCGCGATCGTCGGCGACGAGCTCGACGAGATCGTCACCAAGTACGGCGACGACCGGCGCACCAAGATCCTGCCGTTCAGCGGCGAAATGAACGTCGAGGACCTGATCGCCGAGGAGAACGTGGTCGTCACCGTCACGCACTCCGGATTCATCAAGCGAACCAAGGCCGACGAATACCGCGCGCAGCACCGCGGCGGCAAGGGCATCAAGGGCGCCAAGCTGCGCGAGGACGACGTGGTGGACCACTTCTTCCTCACGTCCACGCACAACTGGCTGCTGTTCTTCACGAACAAGGGCCGCGTGTACCGCATCAAGGCGTACGAGCTGCCCGAGGGGTCGCGTGACTCCAAGGGCCAGCATGTGGCGAATCTGCTGCAGTTGCAGCCCGGCGAGGCCATTCAGACCGTGCTGTCGATTCCGAACTACGAGGTCGCCAAGTACCTGGTGCTCGCGACGCGTACCGGCAAGGTCAAGAAGACCGCGCTGGCCGAATACGATTCACCGCGTCAGGGCGGACTGATCGCGGTGCGGCTGATGACCGACGAGAACGGGGATGCGGCAGACGAACTGATCGGAGCCGCGCTGTGCAACGCGGACGACGACATCGTCCTCGTCTCGAAGCTCGGCATGAGTCTCAAGTTCGTGGCCGACGACGATCAGCTGCGCCCGATGGGCCGACAGACCGCCGGCGTGCAGGGCATGAAGTTCCGCAACGGCGACGAGCTGCTCGCGATGGACGTGGTGCCCGCCGACTCCGACAAGGATCTGCTCGTGGTCACCAACGAGGGCTTCGCCAAGCGCACCGCGATCGGCGAGTACCGTCTCCAGGGCCGCAACGGCTTTGGCGTCAAGGCCGTGCAGCTGGTCGAGGGACGCGGCTCGCTGGTGGGCGCGCTCGTGGTCGCCGAGGACGATCAGGTGCTCGCGATCATGAAGTCCGGCAAGGTGATCCGCTCCGACGTAGCCGAGGTCAAGCGCACCGGCCGCACCACGCAGGGCGTCACGCTCGCCAAGCCCGACAAGGGCGACGAGATCATCTCCATCGCGCGCAACGAGGAGAAGGACGACGACGATGCGGTGACGGCTGGTGATGGCGGGGCCGGGGCTGCTGCGGATGCCACTGCTGCCGAATCAGCCGAACCAGCCGAAGCGGGAGCGAATGTAAACAACCCGGAACAACCCGCGGACGACGGCGAGTGACGGGACGGGTAGCTGATAGCCTTCGATAGTATTCGACTAGTATTCGCGACTAGTATCGACTAGCTATCAGCTAGCCGAGGCGCAGGCTCAACCAAGGAGCACCAAGGAGCAACGATGAGCGAGAATCTTAATGGCGAGGCCGGCCGCATGCCGCGCACGACCCGTTCGGCACAGAGCACCGGTCTCGGTGGCGCGTCCTCGTCCGAGGTGCCGCCGACGGTTTCGTCGTCCCGGTCGTCTCGCCCGGCACGGCGTGGCGGTGTTCCGCGCGCGAGGCGCATGAACCTGTCGATCACGCATGTGCAGGTGTGGTCGGTCGCGAAGGTCGCCTTCATGCTGTCGATCGCCGGAGCGATCATCCAGATCGTGGCCGCCGCGCTGGTATGGGTGCTGCTTGACGCGGTCGGCGTGTTCGGTCAGCTGACAAACCTCATGTCGTCCGTCAACCTTGACAGCAGCGCCTTCAACCTGAGCAACGTGCTGAGTCTGTCGACGGTATTGTCCGCGGTGACGATTCTGTCGATCATCGGCGTGGTGCTGGTGACGCTGCTCGCGGTGATCGGCGCGCTGCTGTACAACGTGGTCAGTTCGCTGGTCGGCGGTCTGCACGTCACGCTCGGCGACGACTGATCGGCTTTCGGTCGGGGTTGTCGGCTGGCTGGTTGCTGGTTGGCTGGCGGTGGTGCTGACTACATGAGTGGCTGCTGTATGAGTGGCGGCTGATCAGCTCCGGTGACATGGCAGATGCAGCACAATGGCGCATTGGTTGCTCATTGGCACCAATGCGCCATTGTCGTATATGAGTGTCGTTTCTGTCGTTTCTGTCGTTATCGTGGGTGGTGGTTCGTTGTTGAGCCGTGTTGTTGAGCCGCTGGGATAGTAGGGGAAGAGCGCTCATCGGGCAGGACGCTCTTCGACCAGGAAGAACCATGGAACTTGCGCCAAGTGGTGTCCCTGCTCTGGTGTCCTTCTCTGGCTCCCCTCCTGCGCCTTTCTCTACCTTTCTCGCTTGCTCTCGCTCGTGCTTCCTCTCTCTTGCACTCGCTTGCGCTTCTTGCTTGCGCTTTCTTTGCGCAAGGATTTTTCGGGATTTGCCCTGAGTTCGTAGAATCCTTGCGCTTAGTGGCGTCTTGGCGCAAGGATTCTACGAAGTTCCCCTTCTTTCCGAGAAATCCTTGTGCTAACGGCCCTCTTTGCGCAAGGATTTTACGAGATGGCCGTTTTCCCCGAGAAATCCTTGCGCTAAAGCACTTGCGCTATAGCAGTGTGTTGTAGCAGTGTGTCGTCTGGGGGCATGGTTGCGCTGAAGCAGCGTCTCTCTCGTTCCTCCCTAGTGTCCTGCGTCAGAAGTTCGTTGATTATAATGTTGGCTCCCCTTGTCAGGACGTTGCCGTTAGGCAAACAGCGGAGCTGTTTGTAGGCAACGTGTGAGCCGACCGGCGAGCAGGCATGCTGCGCGCGGAGCGCGACCATGCTTGCAGGACGAGCAGGCCCGCAAAGCGGGCTGAGGGGTAGTGAATTCGTTAACGAATTTCTGGCGCAGGACACTGGTGCCCCACCATTGTGCCCCGCCATCCAACCCACGAAGACAGCGGAAGTCTCATATGACGTATGTTCGTCAGTCTCTATGTTCGTTGGCTCTCGCAGCGGTCGCTTGGCGCCAGTGGTCTGTCTCGTGATTGGTTGAGTGGTTTCGGCCCGTGGCGTGGTGGTCAATGGAGGAGGCGTCTTTGCGTGATGTCGTGACAGCGATAGCAGGGTATTTGGTAACGCAAACACCAATGCGAAACAATGCCGTAAGCGCTTACGACACGCCGAATGCAACCGCATTGTGTGACCGTTTACGTGTCGGTTACGATTGCTCGTAACCGGTCACGGGGTAAGTGTCTGTGATGATTGGTGAATCGGCGCATCAAGGAGTTCATGCACCGATGAGTGCGTCGAATCATGGTCGAATAAGCGACCAAATGGCAACGCACCCATCCGTCGACGAGACTCGGCGGTTCGCCACCAGCGCCAGAAAGCGCAGTCGGCTCAGGCATCGATCCCGGCCGGTGCCGCCGTTTAAGGAAGGACGACGGCATTCAACGAGGAAAGAGCCAACATGAGTCTTGTCAGACGCATCTTTGGAGGGGCCGTCGCAGGCGCGACCCTGCTGTCGGCGGGCATTCTGCTCGCGCCGACCGCGGTCGCGGCGCCGGTGACGTCACCTGCCGCGGAAACCCCCGCGGCCACGGGCACCGCATATCATGTGGACTGCCTTGCCGAGACCAACGGCGACGGTAGCGAAGCCAAGCCGTTCAATTCGTTCACCGCGGTGAACGCGCAGACCGCCAAGCTCAAGGCCGGCGACCAGATCCTGTTCAAGCGCGGCACCACCTGCAACGGCGAGAACCAGACCATCAACGGCAAGGCAAACGTGAAGGCCGCCCTGCGGCTGGTGAACGTGCGCGGCACCGCCGAGGCGCCGATCGTCGTCAGCGACTACGGCGACAAGAACGCCGCCGCCCCGATCCTCGCGGGCGACGGCGTGGCCGACGTGGTGCTGCTGCGCAACAGCGAATACATCACCGTCCAGAACCTCGACATCACCAACACGGATCCCGAGGACAACCACTACGATTACATGCGCCGCGGCATCACCGCGGAGAACGACAACGCCGGCGAGCTCAAGGGCATCGTCATCCGCAACAACAGCGTGCATGACATCTACGGCGAGAAGCAGAAGGATCTGGGCGGCTCCGCGGCCATCCAGCTGGAGAACTACGGCCGTTCCATCCCGGTCGACGGAGCCAACAAGAAACAGAGCGACATCAAGGCGGACACCTCCCGCAAGACCCGCTCGTGGTTCAACGACGTGCAGATCGTGAACAACACGATCACCAACGTGAACCGTTCCGGCATCAACATGTCGTCCGACTTCCGCTGCCGCGAGGACGCGGGGTGGGAGTGCGGCGTGACCGGCTCGACCCGCAACCAGTACCCTTGGACGCCGAACCTGAATCTGTACATCGCCGGCAACACGCTCAAGAAGATCGGCGGCGACGGCATCGTCATCCAGATGGCCGACGGCGCGGTCGTCGAGAAGAACTACCTGGAGAACGCGGCAAGCGTCTCCGGGCAGGGCTCCAACGCGGGCATCTGGAACTGGAACGCCGACAACACGCTGTTCCAGTACAACGAGGTCACCAACACGCAAAAGCTCTCCGGGAACAACGACGGCACTGCGTGGGACTTCGACTACGGCACCCGCAACACCGTGTTCCAGTACAACTACAGCCATGACAACGCCGGCGGCTCCGCACTCGTGTGCGCCTGCACCGACTGGTACGGCAGCGACCAGCTGATCGGCACCGCGCTCGGCGGCACGTTCCGCTACAACCTGTCCGTCAACGACGGCATCGCGGCCAAGCCGGTCAGCGGCTCCAGCAACACGCGCCGCACGATCACGCTTGACGGCATCACCGACATGAACGTGTACAACAACACCGTCGTGCTGCCGAAGGGCGACAACGTCACGTTCTCCAACAACGCGCAGAACGGCGGCGTCACGTACAACAACAACGTGCTCATCGCGCAGGACGGCACCAACCTGGCCGACCAGAAAGAGAAGATCAACGACGACGGCTTCCAGATCAACTACGGCAACAACCTGTACGTGGGCGGCGACAAGACCAAGTGGGCCAAGGCCGACACAGGCGGCAACACGCATGTCGCACTGGCCGACTACCTCGCTGCCACCGGCATCGACCTCGACGCCGTCGCCAAGGGCGACCTGAGCAGCCTGTACGCCGCGAAGGCCACCGATTACGCGGCCGGCAAGGGCCGTGCGATGGCCTCCGACAACTTCCCGTTCGCCATTGCCAACACGCACCTGACCGGTGATAACGCGCTCAAGACCCGCGACTTCCCGCACAGCTTCAGCCACGCCACGCAGACCTATGGCACGCAGGTCAACGTCTCCGGCTGGTCCGCCCCGGCGGTCGGCGCCTTCCAGAGCGCCGCCACCACTGAAACCGGCAAGGCCGCCGATCTGGCCGCAGGCAAGTCCGCGACCATCGACGCGCCCGGCAACTCGACCATCGAAGTCACCGCCACCACGTCCGGCGACGCGCAGCTCGCCGTCGCCGTGGCCAACGATCGCGGCTACACGCAGACCACGTCCGGCGACGCGGGCAAGAAGACCCTCTTCGTGCGCACCTCGTCCGACTCGTCCAAGCTGACCCTGACCAACACCGGCAAGACCGGCGACGTCACCGGCATCAGCCTCAAGACCGTGTACGACCAGCTGTGGGACGGCTCGTTCGAAAGCATCAACAACGGCAAGGCCGGCCAGTCCAAGAACGGCATCTCGCCGTGGGCGCCGGCCAACCGCGACCACTCGAAGAACCGTGACAACTACGGTGACTCGCGCGTCAAGCGCTACCGCTCCGACCTCAACCAGGAGAACGCGGTCGTCACCGGCGAGCGTGCCGCCAGGCTCGGCAAGCAGAGCGGCGTGAGCTTCACGCAGATCGACCAGCGCAACATCCCGGCCACGCCCGGCAAGACGTACCAGCTGGGCTTCTGGCTGACCACCGGCGACAGCACCGACGACGAGTCGACCGCTTCCGCGACCATCAAGTACCGCAAGGAAGGCTCCGGCGCGGGCGGAAGCTTCAGCCAGTACGCCACGCAGCTGCTTGCCGTGTCGGTGGACGGCAAGACCGCCAAGGCCGGCGAGAAACTGTACGTGACCGGCACGGTCACCATCCCGTGGGATGCCGCCGCCGACAGCGCGCTGTGGCTCAACATCGCCCAGAACGACCTCAAGGACGGCTCCTTTGCCTACGTCGACAACGTGACCCTGACCGAAGTGCCGACCCCCGCGACCGGCATCAAATCGATCGCCGTCACCAAGAAGCCGACCAAGACCGACTACAAGACGGGCGAAGAGCTCGAAACCGCCGGCCTTGAGGTCACCGCCACGCTCAACGACGGCAAGACCCGCAAGCTCGACGCCAGCGAATACACGCTGCTGGGATTCGACTCGACCAAGGCCGGAACCGTCACCGTGACCGTCAAGCTCAACGCCGACGGCGACAAGACCGCCACGTTCGACGTGACCGTCAAGGAAGAGATCAATCTGGCGAACAAGTTCTGCAGCTCTGCTGCAGCGTCCGATGTCGAGGATAAGTGGTCCACCTCCAAGGCGAGCTACACCTGCGACAACAACCTGTCGACCAACTGGTCCAACTGGAAGGACGCCAGCCAGGACAAGCCGGACGACCCCGCGTGGCTGAACTGGACGTTCGACAAGAAGCACAAGCTCGACAACCTGTACTTCTACATCGATCAGAACTCCGGCGAAGCGGCCCCGGCCTCCGTCAAGGTGCGGTATCTTGGCACCGACGACAAGACGTGGGTCGACACCGACATCACGTTCACGCCGAAGTCCGACAAGAGCAAGGCGACCGTCGCCGACCTGAGCAAGCTGCCGGCCACCAAGGCCATCAGCCTGATCCTTACCGCGAGCAAGCCGTCCGACGAGAACGAGTATCCGTATGTCAAGGTCGCCGAGGTGAAGATCATCCAGGCCGACAAGGATGAGGGATACACGCCGGTCAAGCCCGCCGAAAACGTGCCCGCGACCGACAACGTGCCCACCTACACCAAGTTCGAGGCGATCGCTGACCCGGGAACCGCTGACAAGAATTACTTCCAGCCGCTGTGGTATGCGAAGGATTCCGACACCGCCACGACCGGACACCACATCCAGGCCCACGGCGGCCAGGTCGTGCCCGTCCAGGAGAACGGCAAGACCGTGTACTACTGGTACGGCGAGGATCGTTCGTCCGGCTACTACAACTCGCACGGCGTGCACGTCTACCGTTCCGAGGACGGCCTCAACTGGGTCGACAAGGGCATCGCGCTGCGCTCCATCTACTACGATGACGAGCTCACCGACGACTACTTCGTCAACCTGTACGGCCTGAAGAAGTCCGACGGCACGTTCGACACCGCCAAGGCCAAGAAGATCGCCTACTACCTCAACACCTCCACCGACGAGGACGGCGACGGCGTCAAGGACACGGCGAGCGCGATCTTTGAACGCCCGAAGGTGCTGTACAACGCCAAGACCAAGAAGTACGTGATGTGGTGGCATGCGGACGGGTCTCCGACCATCAGCTCCACGTCCAACTACGCGCGCTCCCTGGCTGGCGTGGCCGTCTCCGACTCCCCCACCGGCCCGTTCAAGCTGGTCGGCGCGTACCGTCTGCCCAACCGTGAGGACTACAAGACAGGCCACAGCGCTGCCGTGCCCGGTGGCTCTCGCGACATGACCGTGTTCCAGGATGCCGACGGCACCGCGTACGTGATCTACTCCTCCGAGGAGAACCGTACGCTGTACATCGCCAAGCTGAACGACGAGTACACCAACGTGGTCAAGACCACGAAGGATGCGGCCAACATCAAGGATCTTGACCTGCAGTACTCCGAGTCCGGCGAGTACCCGTACACGCTGCCGATGGCAAGGCGGGCGCGCCGGTCTCCGGCGAGGACTTCGTGATCGTCAAGGACCGCGGCATGCTTGAGGCGCCCGCCATGTTCAAGTCCGGAAGCAAGTACTACATCATCGCTTCCGGCGCGACCGGCTGGGCTCCGAACAAGCAGACGTACTACACGGCTGATTCGATCCTCGGCACGTGGATCCGCGGCATCGAAGCGGACGACAAGTACGAGAACACGAACTTCCAGAACCTGCCGGAAGGCGCCGACGGCCTGCTGTCCGTGGGCGACGCCCGCGGCTCCACGTTCGGCTCGCAGTCCGCATCGGTGTTCGAGTACAAGCCCGGCAAGTTCATCTACATCGGTGACCGTTGGCATGCGGGCGCGGCCGACTCCACCTACGTGTGGCTGCCGCTCGTGATCGACAAGACCACCGGCCGACTGACGATGCAGAACCCGGCGACCCAGGATCCGACCGCCTACGGCGACGGATGGGATGCGAACTACTGGGATGAGACGGTCGACAACCCGCTCAACCTCGCATCGATCACCGTCAACGGCACGGCGATCGACGGATTCGCCGGCACCACGCTGAGCTACACCGTCGACACCGGCGTGTGGGGCAAGGTCCCGACTGTCGAGGCGAAGGCCGTCAACGCGAACGATGTGACCGTGACCACCGATGTGAACACCGAGCGTGCGATCATCACCGTCACCAGCAAGGCCGACAAGTCCAAGACGCGCGTCTACCGCGTGACGTTCTCCAGCACCACCGAAGGCTCCACGGCTGTCTCCGACCCGTGGAAGACCACGAGCTGGGGCAACGCCAGCGCGTTCGCACAGGGTGCCGATGGCACGAACCTGCTGCGCATCACCGACAAGTCGAACACGGGCGCATGGACCGACAAGGACAACCTGTCCACGATCTACCAGCCCGCCAAGCTCGAGGTCGGCGGTTCCATCCAGACCACCATCGTCTCGTCGCAGCCCGGCAACAACGAGGATCCGCGCGCCGGCATCATCGTGCGCAACGATCTGAGCGCGGACGGCAAGGGCAAGGCTCACGGCTACGCGCTGCTCGTCGCCGGACTGAACGGATCGTTCTTCCAGACCGATTCCGACAACAACGGCTTCATCGACAAGGAATCCGCCAAGGTGGCCGAAGCGGCGACCTCGACGGACACTCCGCTGACGATCAGGCTCGTGCGCAACAGCAAGACCGAACTCGAAGGCTTCTATCAGGTGCCGGGAACCGGTGTGAACGGAACCGAAGCCGAATGGAAGTCGATCGGCAAGGCGACGCTCGGCGAGGACGCCGCCGACAAGCTCGATGTCGGCGTGTTCGCCGTGTCGAACAACGGCCGCGGCGACTACACGGCGATCTTCGGCAACACGACGATCGCCCCGAAGCCCGCGCCGACTGTGACCGGCATCAAGGTTGCGGCTGCGCCGGCGAAGTCCGAGTACACGGTTGGCGACACGTTTGCCGCGGCTGGTCTGAAGGTTGTCAAGACGCTGTCCGATGGCACTTCGGCTGATGTGGATGCCGCTGACTACTCGCTGTCTGCGGTTGCCGCCGATGGTTCCGTGGTGGATCTGAGCAAGCCGTTTGCTGATGCTGCGGTTGGTTCCGTTACGGTTACGGTGGCGCTCAAGTCGGATGCGTCCAAGACCGCCACGTTCGACGTGACCGTCAAGGCCAAGCCGATCGTGACGACCGGCATCAAGGTGACCGCCGAGCCGATCACCGTCAAGTACACGGTCGGCCAGACGTTCGCCGCCGACGGTCTGTCGGTCGTCAAGACGCAGTCGAACGGCATCGATGTGCCGCTGACCGCTGACGACTACTCGCTGTCTGCGGTTGCCGCTGATGGTTCCGTGGTTGATCTGGCCAAGCCGTTTGCTGATGCTGCGGTTGGCAAGGTCACGGTGACGGTTGCGCTCAAGTCCGATGCGTCCAAGATCGCCACGTTCGAGCTGACCGTGGAGAAGGCGCCTGTGACGCTCGCCTCGATCGAAATCGCCGGCAAGCCCAGCAAGACCGAGTACCAGGTCGGCGAGAAGTTCGCTGCTGACGGCCTGTCCGTAGAGAAGGTGATGTCGGATGGCACGAAGGTGCCGGCCGCAGGTAGCGAGTACACACTGACCGCCGTCGCCAAGTCCGGCGAGGTCATCGATCTGACCAAGCCGTTCGCTGAGGCCGCCATCGGTACCGTTACGGTGACCGTGAACGTGGATGACAAGATCGCCACGTTCGAGCTGACCGTCAAGGCGAAGCCGATCGTGACGACCGGCATCAAGGTTGCGGCTGCGCCGGCGAAGGTCGAGTACACGGTTGGCGAGACGTTTGCCGCGGCTGGTCTGAAGGTCGTCAAGACGCTGTCCGATGGCTCTTCGGCTGATGTGGATGACGCTGACTACTCGCTGTCTGCGGTTGCCGCCGATGGTTCCGTGGTCGATCTGACCAAGCCGTTCGCCGATGCTGCGGTTGGCAAGATCACAGTGACCGTGGCGCTCAAGTCCGACGCGTCCAAGACCGCCACGTTCGAGCTGACCGTCAAGGCGAAGTCCGACGGTGGCAAGCCCGCGCCTGAACACAAGGTCGTCGCGCTCAAGGTGGCGGCTGCGCCCACGAAGACCAAGTACACGGTCGGCGAGACGTTTGCCGCGGCTGGTCTGAAGGTCGTCAAGGTGCTGGATGACGGCACCGAGGTGGCTCTCGACGCTGCCGGCTACACGTTGACCGCGGTGGACGCGTTCGGCGGTGTGGTCGACCTGTCCAAGCCGTTCGCGGCCGAGGGCAAGGTCACCTTCACCGTGACGCTCAACGGTTCCGCTGCCGATGCGGTCAAGCCGGCGACGTTCTCGGTGAGCGTGGCGAAGAAGGCCGACGAAGGCAAGAAGCCTGCGCCTGCGCCGAAGCCGGCGCCGACGACGCCTGCCAAGAAGCCGAATAAGCAGTCTGGCCTGTCGGATACGGGTGCTTCGGTTGCCGGTGTCGCCGGTGTGGCCGCGCTGCTGTTGGCCGCCGGTGCCGCTGTGACGCTGGTCCGCCGTCGTCGTGGCTGATGCCGGCCGGGTCGAGTCGGCCGGGCTGGCCGGGGCTGGTTGCTGCTCCGGCTGAGTCCGGTTGGCTGAGTCCGGTTGATTGAGATCGGGGCGAGGTTCCTCTTGTGGGGGCCTCGCCCCGATTCCGTTATGTGGGCGTTGTTTTCTGTTGCTCGTCCATTGTCAAGCTACGTGTCACACTACGTGTCAAGCTACGTGTATGCATTTTATTCATGGGAAAAATGTGCATGATATGTATTTTTTTCATAGGAAAAATATGCATATTGTTATGATGATGGTCGTCGTGAACGTGAGCGCGGAAAGAGGCGGCAATGCTGAGGAGGAAGATTAACGACGAACTTGCGCGCTGGAATGCGGATCCTCATCATAAGAGTTTGATCGTGCAAGGTGCCCGTCAGGTGGGTAAGACGTATGCCATCGAGCATTTCGGAGAAGCCCACTATGAGCGGGTCGTCACGCTGAATTTCGAAGAGCATCCTGAGTACAAGGCGATATTCTCCGGGGGGCGCGATGCCGCGTCCATATTCGCTCAGTTGTCCCTGTTCTTTCCGGGAGTCGATTTCACAGAGCGGCGAGTTTTGCTGTTTCTCGATGAGATACAGAGTTGCCCGGATGCCATCACCTCGTTGAAGTTTCTGACCATGGACGGCCGGGCCGATGTCATTGCCAGCGGTTCATTGCTGGGTATCGCATATCGGGAGGTTTCATCGTTTCCGGTTGGATATGTGGATCATATGTCGATGCATTCGATGGATTTCAAGGAGTTCCTATGGGGTATGGGGCTGGGCGATGATGTTGTCGCATACCTGAAAGGATTCTTCGACCGTCGCGAGCAGGTTCCCGATGCCGTGCAGGAACGTATGATGCGGCTTTTCAGGCAATATGTCGTCGTCGGAGGCATGCCGGAGGCCGTGCAGCGGTTCGTCGACACCAATGACTTTTCAAAGGTGCTTCAGGTGCAGCGCGACATTCTCGCCGAATACGGCAACGACATCGCCAAATACGCCGTGGGCAGCGAGAAGGCAAGGGCAAGGGCGTGCTTCCTGTCTATTCCCAAGCAGTTGGCACGGGATTCCAAGAAATTCTCTTACGCTGTGGTGGAGCCAAAATCGAGTGCGCGCAAATATGGTGGGAGTCTGCAATGGCTGTATGACGCCGGCATCATCAATTTCTGCTATAAGCTCACTGCACCGGAATTGCCGTTTGAAGGCAACGCAGACAATACGAAGTTCAAGGTGTATATGCGGGATACGGGACTGTTGGTCGCGATGCTGGAGGAGGGTTCCCAGAAAGACATCCTGAATGGGAATCTCGGCATCTACAAGGGTGCCGTATATGAGAACATCGTCGGCGACATGTTCGCGAAAAACGGCAAGCCTCTGTACTACTACGAGAGGAACAATTCGCTGGAAATGGACTTTTTCATCCGTTACGAGGGTCAGGCGACCGCCGTGGAGGTGAAGGCCTCGCAGAACCGCAAGGCGAAGTCCATGCAGTCGCTGATCGAGAAGCATGGCGTAGTCCACGGCATCAAACTGGCTCCGGGCAATTTCGGTACGGTTGGTGACAAAGTCGAAGTCATGCCCATATACATGGCCATGTTCCTGTGAATGGCCTCTTGCGAGGCCTTGCCCGATTCCTTTATGCGGTCGTTGCCGGGGTTCTGGGTGGTGCCGGTGGCTGCGTGCTGCCGGTGTTGGTCGCCGGCGCTGGCTGCTGGTTGCTGGCATATTGAAGGCGCGTTCGGATAAGGCCACGTCGTGAGTGCTGTCTTCGGTGGCCTTTGACCAGGCTCAGTCGGCCAGTTGGAACGTGGCCGGCGTCACGCGCTGCGGCGATGCATGATCGTGGTGGGCAGCAGCACCGTATGCCGCTCCCCCAACGGCTTGCCATCCATGATGTCAAGCAACAGGCGCGCCATCGTCTCGCCGTGCAGTTGCGAATCCTGACGCACCGTCGTCAGCTTCGGATCGGACAGCAGCGCGATCGGCGAATCATCGAAACCGGTCACGGAAACGTCCTCCGGCACACGGTATCCCATATGCGTCAGTCGACGAATCGCGCCCATCGCAATGTCGTCGTTCGCGCAGACCACGCCATCAATCCCATCTGCAACGCCAGCCACGGCAGCATCCACGCCAGCCCCGGCAGCGCCGGAATCAGCCGCAACCGCATCAGCGGAGTCGGCCCCAGCCGCAACCCTAGCCGCAGCAGCCCCCGGCCGCACGAATCGCGACTCGAATTCAGCCACAGCCATCTCGCCGTTGTCGATCTCCCAGCTGTCCGCGAAATACACGTCGCCTTCGCGGAATTGATCGCCCATCGCGCGCTTGAATCCCTCATAGCGGTTGAGCGCGGTCGGCGAGTAGCCGGGGCCGCAGATGTACAGCAACCGGCGACGCCCCTTGTCGAGCAGATAGCGCGTGATGTCGTACTGCCCCTGCTCGTTGGTGAAATCCACAGCCGGATACGGCAGATCGCCGCCGATCTCCGACCGCACCACCGGCGCTCCCACATTGCGGAATGATTCCGCAAACTGGTCGTCATTGCTCATTGAGAACAGCAGATATCCGTCGGCGAAATCGCTGCCGACCAGCCGCAGGATGCGCTCCGTCGAGCTTTCCGTATTGGCGATGAGTGTGACCATCTGATATCCGGCGTCGCCGAGCACCTGATTCGCGCCCGTCATTGCCGCGGAAACACTGGCCTGTACGATCGTCTCGTTTGATTCGACCTGAATGATGAGTGCCACCGCATGCGTGCGCTGCCGTGCCAGTGTGCGCGCGGCGTTGTTCGGCGTGTACTGCGCCTTGCTGATCGCCTGCGCGATACGCTCGGCGGCGTCGGGCGAAACATGCTCGCCGCCGTTGAGATAGCGCGACACCGTGCCGTACGACACGCCAGCCAGCTGGGCGACATCGCGAATCGTGGGCTTTTTCCTCATCATCGTTGACATACTATCTATCGTAGGCCATACGGTGTAATTGGGCGTGTTGAACCGGTTACACGCATGTCTTGCAGAGGGGGCGTTGCGAAGCGGCGGTGGCGCCGTCGGCACGCCGCGCTATGCCGACTGCCGCACGATCAGCTCGGTCGGCATCATCGTCAGGTCTGGCACATGCTCTCCGTTGATCTGCCGGATGACGATATCGGCCATGACCGCGCCGCGCCGCTCGATATGCTGATCGACGGTGGTGATCTGCGGTGTACACGCGGTCGCCGCAGCGCTGTTGTCGAATCCGGATACGGCGATATCGTCCGGGACGCGGCGCCCAAGCCGATGCAGCTCGTCGATCGCGCCCGCCGCAATGGTGTCGCTGGCTGCGATGATGCAGTCGATGCGATTGATCGTCCCGTCGCTCGCCCACTGCCGAATCGCCTGCGCGCCGCCATCGCGACTCCATTTGGGACTGTACGCGACCGGCGCTTCAAACTCAGTGCCGAACCGTTCCGCGATGACGCGGTTGAACGCGGTGAATCGTTCCGGTGCGCCCGGCATGTCAAGCGGACCGGAGATGTACGCCGGTCGTGTGCGCCTGCGGTCGGCGGGCGGATTGTCGTCGCGTAGCACATAGCGAATCATCTCGGCCATCGCGCCGATGTTGTCGACGTCCACGCACGGGCAGATCGACTTGCGGTCGTATCCGGTGCCGGATATCGCCGCGGCAAGATGCCGTTTGGCGAAGATCGGCAGCAGGGCGTCGTTGAAATCGAACGTGAACAGGATGTAGCCGTCGGCGAATCCGGACGCTACGAGCTGCTCGATATTGCTGGTCGCATCGTCGTTCGACGCGAGCAGTGTGACCAGCTGCCAGCCCTCCTCTGCGACGCGCGTGTTCGCGCTGTCCAGAAAACTCAGGATGTTCGGGTCGTTGTACACGTCCTTCGAGTTGTAATGGATGATGAGCGCGACGATGTGCGTGCGGCGCTTGGCCAGCGAACGCGCGCTCGAATTCGGGGCGAATCCGGTTTTCGCGACTGCGGCGTCGATTTTCGCGGCGCTCGCCTTGGAGACGTTCGGGTGACCGTTGAGATAGCGGGACACGGTTGCGTAGGAGACGCCGGCGATCTTGGCGACATCGTAGATGGTCACGATAGGGGCGGTTGCTTCGGCGGGCTGCTGGGTGCTGTCGGTGCCGGAGGACGGTGTGTCGTGTGAGGTCTCGGGTGGTGTGCTCGGTGAAGTGGATGGCATATCGGTCCTCTATCGTCGGCCGGCGTTGTCGGTCAGCTGATCTGCTTCCACTACGCAGTGGGCATGATCGATCGGATATATCGGTTAACCATGATATCGCGCAGCTGTTTCTGCGGATGTGATCGCATTGAGTTGTGGTGGGTTGATGTGGCCTGGTTTTTGTGCCGCGTTTCACCTCATTGATGGGAGACTAGAAACATGACTGCAAGGACCCGTGACTGGACTGTTGACGGAGGATGCCGGGCCCTATCCCATCGAAACCATTGTGTGCATAGAGCGTACGTATTAGATATGCGATGGGTTCTTTCGGTCGTGTCGGGTTGCTGATCGTGTGCATGGCACGTATGTGAGGCGTTGCTGATCGTGTGCATGGGGCGTATGTCTGCGTGATCGTGTGCATAGGGTGTACGTGGAGCGCGCGTTTTGTGTTTCTACGTATCCGTTCCATGTACACGATGCCTTTGATGGCATACGTTAGATGCACACGATGGGCGTATGGCATACGTTCGATGCGCACGATGTGGGCGAGAGCGGGAGTCGTTGATGCGTGCCGATGCATATCGACCCTCGCTGGCGATCGAAATTCGGGAATCGGTGGTTGATCTCCCGAATTTCGATCGCTGACAGTTGCTCAGTGAACGAAATTCGGGAGCAATGGGCCGGATTCCGAAAAACGATCGCTGAGCCGGTCTCAGTGAACGAAATTCAGTGAACGAAATTCGGGAAGCCGCCGTTCTTTTCCCGATTTTTGATCGCTTGGAGGCGTGTCTTGGAGGTGCTCAGTGATGTGGCGTCTCAGTGAAGTGGATTTCGGGAGTCTTCGCCAGTTTGTGTGGTGTGTGGTTGGGCTGGGGTGTCTTCGCTGGGCCGATTTCGGGAGCGACGGGCTTGCTTTGAGTTTCTCTTGCGCTTGCGGGTTGCTCCGCGCAAGTTTTTCTCGGGATTTCCCTTGAGCTTGAGAATTCCTTGCGCTAACGGGCTTGTCAGCGCAAGGTTTTCTCGAGATTTGGGGTTGTTTCGAGAGGATCTTGCGCTTGCGGGTTGCTCCGCGCAAGTTTTTCTCGGGATTTCCCTTGAGCTCGAGAATTCCTTGCGCTAACGGCTTGTCAGCGCAAGTTTTTCGTGAAAGGGAGCTGTGGCGCGTCGTCGAAAATTGATTTGTAACCGCTTACAGTATGCGCTATAGTGAGCTGTAACCGCTTACACAACACGTTGTGTGCAGAACGTCATCGCTCAGAGGCCTTGACGATCGGCGCGCAACCCGCCGCGCGGCCCGCGACAGAGATGCCAAGGGTCGCCGGCCACGGCCCATCGCGTCATCCTCAGGGATGCCGCTGCGGCGACAACTCAACGCAGCCGGCACGACTGAGCACGGCAGTCGCCGAGGAGCCGAAGGGTATTGGGAACCAAGGTAAGGAGAACAATGGGGTACGCACAACATGCGAATACCGCGAATGTCGCAACGCTGCGTGAGCGCTTCGGCAAATTCGCGGTCACCGTGGTCGCGGCCGCCGCTAGCGCGGCGATGGCGCTGACCATGCTGCCGCTGGGCGTTCAGACGGCATCTGCCGCTGACAACGCGTTCACTGACAGCGGTACAGTCACCACTTATGCGCCGACTGGTGTCGGCAATGGCACGACGACGTCGCCCGATGTCGCCTCCACCAAGTACAACGTCACCGCGAACGGCACGAAGGTCGAAGCCGTTCAGTACACGGCGAACGGTCACAACTTTGATATCGCCCGCTTCAAGTCAGATTCGCGCACGCCAGTCATCACCGTGACCGTGCCGAACGAGGAGATCAGCTTCGTCAACATCTACCCGCAGCGCTACTACCCGGCGACCGCCTACTCGGTCGACAAGGAAACGAACACGCTCACCTTCAAGATGGAGAAGAGCCTGTACGAGGCCATCGTCATGGTCAATGGCGATGCGACCAACAAGACTGGCAAGCCGTACCTCGCGGTCATCAACGATCCCGAAGAGCGTGAGGGCACTGTGCCCGACAAGACGTCCGCAGCAGACGGCTCCGGCATCAACGAGAAGACCGGCGTGCTGAACATCGCCGAATACGCGAAGAACTGGTTCAAGAGCCATTCCAACGCCGAAATCCAGCAGGCCAACCTCGTCAAGGCCACCGTCAGCCCGTGGGCCGGCAAGACCGTAGGCAAGACGCAGATCCCCGCGGATGCCAAGATCGACGCCGGCAAGATCGTACCCGCGAGTACCAAAGAAGTCACGTATCCGAACGAGCGTGCGCTCGCGGCCGACGACTACACCTATGTGCTGCAGGCCGCACTTGACGAGATCAAGAGCAACGACAAGCTGAACACGCTGTACTTCCCGAACGGCACGTACATCTACGGCGGTCTCGACATAGCCAGATGGACCACGAAGCACCTCAACGTGTATGTGGACGAGGGCGCGCTGCTCAAGAACCACGTGCAGCCCAACCGCGAGGCCATGGAGCCGGCCATCGGCATCTGGTCCTCCAAGGACATCACGATCTCCGGCCGCGGCATGTTCGACAACAACGGCGTGCAGAACTACCGTCAGGACAACCACGACGCCTACCGCTCCCAGCATCAGGGCGGCGTGATGGTCGTCAAGTCGCAGAACATCACGTTCAACGACACGTACATGCGCGACTCCAAGCAGTGGAACTACGAGACGCACACCGCCGAGAACGTCACGTTCAACAACATCAAGGGCCTGACCCCGTATGGTCAGCCGTGGGTTGACGGCACCGACCTCGCGTCCGGCAAGAACCTCACCATCAATGGTGTGATGACGCTCGGCAACGACGACGCGTTCGCCTCCGGCCACTACAACCCGGGTAACCAGTTCGAGCCGACCCATGCCGACAACATCAAGGGCTTCGGTATGAATGGCGACAGCCCACGCACCCAGGAATGGATTGACGCGGCTGCGGCTTACGAACACTACTCCGAAATGCACAACCTCAACAACCTCGCCTGGGATACCGACGACACGGAAAACGTTACCGTCAACAACACCGTCAACTGGTCGTACGCGGGCGGCAACGGCATCCGCCTCGGCCACAGCACTTTCGGTCACAAGCTGAAGAACTACACGTTCAACAACTTCAACCCGATCAGCTTCCAGGGCGGCGGCAAAGGCATCACCGTGCAGAACAACACCGGCACGTACCCGCAGTACGAGGACTTCACCATCAGGAACTCCTCGTTCGACACCTCCCGCGTCGGCACGAACTTCTCGATCAACGGCAAGGATCCGCTCATCAAGAACGTGACCGTCGATAACGTCTGGTTCTCCAACGCGAACGCAGGCTCGAACATCACCAACATCGAGAACGCCACGCTGAACGACATCTACATCGGCGGCAAGCAGGTACGGTACTCCAACCAGAACAAGCTCACCGTCAACAACGTGACGAACCTGACCTACACGTACACCGACGCCGACGGCAAGACCCAGCCGGTCAAGGAGAACACGCTGCCCACGTTCACCTCGCCCGAGGCGGACAACCTGATCGCCAAGAGCAACAACGTGACCAGCTTCAAGGTTGCCGCCACCGATGCAGATGAGGGTGACACCGTCGTCGTCGCGGTCGACAAGACCACGCTGCCGGAAGGTGCCAAGTACGACGACAAGACCCAAACGTTCAGCTGGAAGCCGACCGAGGCGCAGGCGAACAAGGCCTACGAGGTCAAGTTCACCGCCGCCGACAAGGGCGCTCAGGAGGGCGACTACGATCCGGTCGCCAAGACAGTGACCATCACCGTCCAGTCCTCCAGCTCGTCCGCGGCTCCTGTCGAGGGCGCGGTCTCCGGCGACACATTCAACGGATCCTGGAGCGGTGACGCGAAGGTCAACGCGAGCACTCAGCGCACCATCCGCCTGAGCAACGCCAGCGGCGACTCCAAGCAAGCGTTCGTCGAGCTCGACCTGAGCAAGGTGAAGACGCTTGGCGAGTATGACGACGCGAACCTGGTGCTCACCTACATGGGCCACCGTCGTACCGCCACCGCCACCGACGAGATCGCCCTCAAGGCGACCAAGACTCTGGAAGGCTGCACTGGCAACAACGGCGCGGCAACCAGCTGCTCCATCAGCGAGATGACGTGGAACAATCATCCGAAGGTCTCCACTGAAGCTGCCGACAGCGTCCAGTCCGCGAACTTCACCGTCGGCAACGTGACCGTCGCCGAAGGCTCCGAGGATCAGGTCAAGGGCAACGCGATCGATGGGCGCAAGGTGCGCGTGGATGTGAGCGACTTCGTGCGCGCCGCCCAGGCCGCCAAGCAGACCAAGCTGATTCTGGCGCTCAACATCACCGGCAGCTACGAGGTGCGCTTCGTCTCCACTGAAGGTGCCACGACCAACAAGCTCAACAACGCGACCGCCGACATGGCCCCCGCGCTTGAGGTGACCACGGTCTCCCCGACCAAGCTCACCGGCCCGACCGCCCAGAGCATTGAGCAGTACACCGCCGCGCACTCCGACGTGTTCGAGATCACCGGCGTTGACCCGGTCCAGATCGCGCTCACCGGCGACACTGCCAACGGCAAGATCACGTGGAACAACGACGAGAACCGCCTTGAGTTCGCCGAGGGCATTCCGGCCGGTGACCACAAGGTGACCGTCACACTCACCGACAAGAACGGCGCCAAGTCCAGCGTTGACTTCACGCTCACCGTCACGGCTCAGCGTGATACGACCGCTCCGGTGTTCTCCGGCGTGGTTGATGCGACGGTGGAGTTCGGTGCTAAGTTCGATCCGCTGGCCGGCGTGAAGGCCGAGGATGCTGTGGATGGCGATGTGACCGCTTCCATTAAGGTCGAGGGCACTGTCGACACCAAGAAGGCCGGCGAGTACACGCTCACCTACACGGTCACGGATGCTGCCGGCAACAAGGCGACCGCGACTCGCACGGTGACCGTCAAGCCGGAGCCCGTGGTGCTGACCGGCGCTGTGGTTGCCAAGCAGCCCACCAAGGTCGAGTACACGGTTGGCGAGACGTTCAATGCCGCTGGTCTGGAGGTCGTCAAGACGTTCTCCGACGGCAGCAAGTCCGATCCGGTTGCTTCCGGTGAGTACGATCTGAAGGCCGACGTTGATCTGACCAAGCCGTTCGCCGCAGCTGCGGTAGGCAAGGTTACCGTCACCGTTGCGCTCAAGTCCGATGCGACCAAGACCGCCACGTTCAACGTGACCGTCAATCCTGATACGACCGCTCCGGTGTTCTCTGGTCTGGACGATGCGACGGTTGCGTTCGGTGGCACGTTCGACCCGCTGACAGGCGTGTCCGCGAAGGATGCCGTGGATGGCGATGTGACCGCTTCCATCAAGGTTTCCGGCAAGCTCGACACCAACAAGGCCGGCGTGTACACGCTGACCTACACGGCTGTGGATGCGGCCGGCAACACGGCGACCGCCACCCGCAAGGTGACCGTCGAGAAGAAGGGCACCACGACGCCGACCCCGACGCCGACCACCCCGACGACGCCGAGCAAGACGCCGACCACCCCGGTGACGCCGAGCAAGAAGCCGACGCTGTCCAACACCGGTTCCGAAGTCTCCGTGCTGGCTTGGGTGCTGGCGCTGGCCGTCGTGTGCGGTGCCGGACTGATGGCTGTCGCTCGCCGTCGCTCCAACGGCCGCTGAATCACGCTGAATCACGCTGATTTGCGATGATTCGCCGCGATCGCAACTGTGATCGATTGCAGACGCGGGTATGAATCCCTCAACGGGTTCATACCCGCGTTTTCGTGTTGTCAGCGGGGCGTGCGGCCACTGTATTGCGGCAACATCGCCAAAACTGCCGCATAAACCACGTCGTCCGCTTCGTCTCAGGAGAATCACTGCCGCAATCCATGCGCGCGCGGGTACATTAGATGCAGTAAGGAGGTCGTCATGGCCAGATCAGCCCAGTCGCCGCAGCAAGATGCACAGCAAACGCCGCAGTCGGCGCCGCAGTCCGTGCAGCAATCATCGCTGTCGCCCGCGTTGCAAACCATGCAGCAGTCTGCGCCGCAGTCGCGTTCCCAGCAAGCGCCGCAGCCGCAATCCCAGCCGAATCCGCAGCCGCAATCCCGCCCACGCGTCGCCAACGACTCCCTCCACACGCACTATGCCGCACGCCCAACCGTCGACGAATGGACCGACGACCGCGTCATGGACGGCTATCAGCAGGCCACCGCCCACATCGGCCACGACGACGAAGGTGAGCTGGTCGCCACGTTCGTGCGCAAGAATCCGCGAAAACTCACCGCTTCCGAGCGATTCCGCCGCTGGCGGTACGCGATGCGCGGCCATCCGCTCGCCATCATGTACGTGCACGGGTGGAACGACTACTTCTACCGCCGACATGCCTCGGAATACTGGGAATCGCTGGGTATCGCGTTCTATGCGGTCGATCTGCGCAAATTCGGCCGCTCGCTGCGCGACGGGCAGACGCCGGGCTACATCGAGAATCTGCACGAGTACGCGGTCGAGCTCGACGCGCTGCGCGATCAGATCGTCCGCGAACTCGGCGAGCATGTGCGCATACTGCTCATTGCCCATTCGCAAGGTGGACTCAGTTCCGTATTGTGGATAAATTCCGAAATGCCGCATCATGTGGAAGCGGCCGCGCTGAACTCGCCTTGGCTGGAATTGCAAGGCAACCGCATGTTCCGCATCCTCTCAACGCCGGTGGTGCAGGTGTTCCGGCTGGGCGGCGGCAAAACCGTGATGCCGATGCGCGATCCCGGCTTCTATTCGCGATGCATCCGTCGCGTGACCGGCGGCGATTGGGATTATCTGGAGCATCCGCTGGTTGATTCAAGCCTGTTTCTGCCGCGAGCCGGCTGGATGCAGGCGATCTACGACGCGCAGTACGAGGTGTCGAAGCGGCTCGACATCCAGATTCCGGTGCTGGTGTGCACGTCGGACCGGACCATGCTGCAGGGCACTTGGGACGAAGCCATGCGCGAGGCCGATACCGCGCTTGATGTCACGGCGATTCGGCAGGCCGCGCTCAACGTGGGCGACGTGGTCACGCTGGCGACGATACGCGGTGGTCTGCACGATCTGAGCTTGTCCCGCTCCGAGGCGCGACGGCGGTATTTCCGGATTGTGACCGCGTGGGCGTCGCTGATGGCGTGGCGGCGCACGATCCCGGTGCGGCATATGGCCGCTGCGCTCGACGCGGTCGCGGCCGGGGCCGGCGCGGCGTGATGTTGGGCGCGGTTCGGTCACAGGGAGCGGGTGTGGTCACAGGGCGCGCCCCGCTCCCTGTGACCAAACCCGCGCCGCGTGACCGCAGTCGTACCTCGCTGAGCACCAGCGAAGCGAACACGAGCACGAATCCGATCATTGTCATCAGCGTCACCTCTTCGCCGGTGATCAGGGTCGAACAGATCACGCCGAACACGCTCTCCAAGCACATGATCAGCGACCCCTGCGAAGTCGGCACCGAACCGAACGCGACGTTCTGAAACACCTGCGCGATCACCGTGGAGACCGCGATCACATACAGCAGCGACCAAACCGTGCGCGGCGCGAACCAGCCCGGCTGAATCGGCCCGTCAACAAGAATCGCGCCGATCACAAACAGGATGCCCGCGCTCACAAACTCGTAGAACGTCAGCGCCATCGCGTCATGATCTCGCGCCAGCAGGCCGGTCAGCGCGATATTCAGCCCAAACAGCACGCCGCCCGCAACCGACACCAGATCGCCGACGTTCACCAAACCCGCCGCGCCTACCGTGCTGGCCGTGCCGCCGCCTACGCCTGCGCCTGCGCCCGAGCCGACACCTCCGCCGGACAGCGAAATGAAGCCAATGCCCACCAGGCACACCGCCGCGGCGACCACGTTGCGCGTACCCGGCCGCCGCCGCGTCAGCGCCCATGCGATGAACGGAACCGTCACGCAATACGTGGCCGTCAGGAACGCGTTGCGGCCGGGCGCGGTCATGCGCAGGCCGGTCATCTGCACAAGATACGCCATCCAATACGACACCCCCAGCAGCACGCCGGGCGCAAGCACATGCCCGATCGGCATGCTGCGGATGCGGCGGAACGCGATCGCGCCAACGCAGATCGCGCCGGGAAACAGACGAAACGCCATCATCCATTGCAGCGGCATCGTGTCGAGCACGAATCCCGAGAACGTGTAGCCGCAGCCCCATCCGAGCGCGACCGTGAGCAGCATGATGCGGCCGATTGTCGGCGATACGCGGCGGGTATGGCGATCGCTTCGTTGGGATGTCGATGTTTGGCTCACGAAGCCAGTGTATGCCTTGGCTGGTGTGCGGTGGCTGGCGTGCGCGGCGAATGCCCATGGTGTAGGGATTTTCGCATGGTGCAGGGATCGCGTATGTGTGTTTTGTGTGAAAATGGCGGATTTTAGCCGTTTTCTGTTCCCTGCATCATGGGGTATTCCCTACATGATGGGATATTCCCTGCATCATGGGATTAGCCCTGCATGTCGAGCGGCCCCTGGTCCCGGGGTGCGCCGCGTGTGGTCCTAGAGTTTCGTCCGCGTGTTGCGCGACGTGCGACATGCATATTGATATACTTGCAAATAGGCAGACTTGTAATCGGTCACACGCACTAAGGCGGCCTTGGCGAGGCAGGCGAGAAGCAGGACCGGGCGCAAGGGTGCAGCAGCCAAATGGCCGAAAGCGGGCCGTTACCCCAGTAACGTGCGGTTGCGCGCGGAGGCGCGACCTAGGAAAGGACGACGAGTAATAATGACTCATACGACAGAACAAGCATTCACCGCACCGGCCCAAGAGCCGCACGCCCCGGTCGCCCCAGCTTCGGCGCAGGCGGCCGACCCGAGCATCAACGAGATCATCGCGTGGACCGAGAACCCGCGCACCTTCGCGGTCAACCGTCTGCCCGCCCACAGCGAGCACAGGTTCTTTGATCACGAACCGCTGTCGGGCGAAACGTCCGATCTCATCCAGAGCCTCGACGGCGAATGGAACGTCGGTCTGATCGATCTGGCTGACGGCGAGTCGGCCCGCGAAGCGCTCGGCGCCTTCGCTTCGGCCGGTGCGGCTTCTTGCGCTTCTCCTGCTGCCGTCGCTGGTGCCGCTGATGCCGCATCCGCATCGCCCGCATCCGCGTCGCCCACGCCTGCATCCGCCGCGCTTGCAGCCGTGTCGTTCCGCCGCATCCCAGTCCCGTCGAATCTGCAGAACGAAGGCGTGCTGCCTCATCAGTACGTGAACCAGCAGTATCCGTGGTCCGGCCACGAGACGCTCAACCCGCCTCAGATTCCGCACGATCACAATCATGTGGCGCTGTACCGCCGCGTGTTCGCTCCCTCGGCCAAGGTCGCCGCCGCGATCTGCGCGGTTGCCGCCACCACGTCGGACGCCGCGTCCACCGCCGACACGGCAGCGCAAATCCGTCCGCGCGTCACGCTGACCTTCCATGGTGCCGCTACCGCCATCGCGGTGTGGCTCAACGGCCGGTTCGTCGGCTATGCGGAGGACAGCTTCACGCCCAGCGAATTCGACGTGACCGACGCGCTGCGCCCCGGCCGCAATGTGCTGTCGGTCGCCTGCTGGCAGTACACGACGGCTAGTTGGCTGGAAGATCAGGATTTCTGGCGTCTGCACGGCATCTTCCGTTCCGTCGAACTCGCCGCGCAGCCGGTCGCGCACGTCGAGAATCTGCGCATCACTCCTGATTTCGACGCCAGCAAGGGAACCGGCCTGCTTGATGTGACCGCTTCCATCCGTGGCATTGGTGACGTTGCCGCGCTGGCTGCGGCTGCGGTCGCGACTGCTGGCACCGCTGCGGCTGCGGCACGCGGTACGGAATCCGACGATTCTTCCGATTTCGCGGATTCCACCGATTCCGCTGCGGCTGCTTCGTCGGTGCTGATCGAGGCGTCGCTCACCGATGCCGACGGCAGAACGGTGTGGAGTGCGCGCAAGGATGCCGCTGATCTGCTTGATCAGGCAGCGTCCGCCGCCGCAGATGCCGAATCAGCCGCTACAACCGCCCCGACCGCCGTCGCGACTGCCACCACTGATGCCG
>NZ_RQSP01000002.1:71508-71676 GCF_009078285.1 Bifidobacterium jacchi | reverse complement strand
CCACTGGACCGCCACGATCCCGTCCGTCCACCCGTGGAGCGCCGAGGACCCGTACCGCTACACGCTCACCGTGCGCATCCTCGCCGCCGACGCGCAATCCGCGACCGCCGCCGCCCTCTCCCCCATCGAGGTCGCCGCCCAACGCATCGGATTCCGCCGCTTCACCAT
>NZ_RQSP01000002.1:64421-71386 GCF_009078285.1 Bifidobacterium jacchi | reverse complement strand
CGACGGCGGCATCATGAAGCTCAACGGCAAGCGCATCCTCTTCAAGGGCGTGGACCGCCACGAGTTCGACGCCTGCCACGGCCGCGCGGTGCCGGAATCCGTGATGATCAGCGACATCCGCTTCTTCAAGCGCCACAACATCAACGCCGTGCGCACATCGCACTATCCGAACAACAGCCGCTGGTACGATCTGTGCGATGAGTACGGCATCTACGTGATCGATGAGACGAATCTCGAAACGCATGGCAGCTGGACCTCGCCGGGCGACATCGTCACCCCGGAAACCGCCGTCCCCGGCAGCAAGCCGGAGTGGCGCGACGCGTGCCTCGACCGCATCGCCAGCATGATCGGCCGCGACTACAACCATCCGTCGGTGCTCATCTGGTCGCTCGGCAACGAATCGTATGCGGGCAGCGTGTTCAAGGACATGTACGACTACGCGCACGCCGTCGACGCGATGCGTCCGGTGCACTACGAGGGTGTGTTCTGGAATCATGATTGGGATTGCGTCACCGACATGGAGACGCGCATGTACGCCAAGCCGGACGAAATCAAGGCGTATCTCGACTCCAATCCCGCCAAGCCGTACATTTCCTGCGAATACGCGCATTCGATGGGCAATTCGACCGGCGGACTGCACATCTACACCGATTTGGAGCGCTATCCGCAGTACCAGGGCGGCTTCATCTGGGATTTCGTCGATCAGGCGCTGTTCCAGCAGCAGGCCGACGGCACCGAGCGGCTTGCGTACGGCGGCGATTTCGGCGATCGGCCCAGCGACTACGAGTTCGCCGGCAATGGCATCGTGTTCGCCGATCGCACGCCGACGCCGAAGGCGCAGGAAGTCAAGCAGCTGTATGCGAACGTGAAGATCGCGCCCGATGAGACCGGCGTGACGATCACGAACGACAATCTGTTCGTCTCGACTGCCGGATACCTGTTCACCGCTCGGACGCTGGTCAACGGGGTCGAGCGCTGGCATGCGGACTATCGTTTCGATGTGCCGGCCGGGCAGACGAAGCGTTTCGATGTGGCGTTCCCGAGCGTGGATACGATCGCGGCCGGTGCTGCCGGTGGTTGCGGCTGCGGCTGCGGGCACCCCACCGAGGTCACGTTTGAGGTCGATCAGCTGCTTGCCGAGCCGACCGACTGGGCCGAGGCCGGCTATGAGCTGACGTTCGGGCAGCATACCGTTGCGGTTGGCGCGGTTGGCGCGGTTGGCGAGTCGACTGCGGCAACCGGCTGTGGCCGCTGCCGTAGGCCGGCCGCCGTCGTGGTGACCGACCGCTTCAACGACGGTATGCACACGGCCGATGCCGAGGTGCTGTTGTCGAAGACCACCGGCGGTATCGTCTCGTTCCGCCACGGCGATCGCGAACTGGTGCTGCGTCGGCCGAATCTGACCACGTTCCGTCCGCTCACCGACAACGATCGCGGCAATGCGAGCGGATTCGACCGCGCGCAGTGGATGGCCGCCGGCCGCTATGCGAAGTGCGTGTCAACGACGATCGCTCCCGCTGAAGTGCGCGGCGGCGCCGGCCTGGTCGCCGACTACGTGTACGAGCTGGCCGAGCCGAACCGCACGCATGTGACGGTGCACTACGATGTGGACGCGCGGCTTCGCGTGCATCTGCGCGCCGAGTATCCGGGCATCGATTCGTCCAGCGTGCCGACGCTGCCCGCGTTTGGCATCGAATGGACGCTGCCCGCGCAGTACGATCGGCTGCGTTTCTACGGTCTGGGACCTGAGGAAACGTATCGTGATCGCATCCACGGCGCGAAGCTCGGCGTGTATTCGCGTACCGCTGCGCAGGATTTCGCGCCCTACCTGGTGCCGCAGGAGACCGGCAACCATGAGGGCGTGCGCTGGGCGGAGATCACCGACGCGCTTGGCCGCGGCATGCGCGTGAGCGCGGTCGGCGGTGCGGCTGCTGGTGTGGCTGGTGTGGCTGGCGATGGTGATACTGCTGCGGCTGCTGCGGCTGCGGTTAGGCCGTTCGCGGTGAGCTTGCTGCCGTACGGTTCGCTGGCGATCGAGGAGGCGATGCACGCCGACGAGCTGCCTCCTGTACGCCACACGTTCCTGCGTCTGCTGGCCGCGCAGATGGGCATCGGCGGCGACGACACCTGGGGCGCGCCCGTGCATCCCGAGTTCCAGCTGCCCGCCGATCAGCCGCTCACGCTCGACGTGATGCTCGAACTGCTGTAGTCGCGGTCGCCGCCGCGGTTTGGCGCGGCGCGTCCGTGATTGCGGGACCGTTGCTGTGAGGCAAACAGCTCTCTCTGCCGTTTGCCTCACTGTGCTGTCCTGACAGGGGGGCGGAAACACGGTCAACGGTCTTTCGCCGCGGGACAATGGACATCGTTCACGGACATCGTTCACGCCAATGGCATGTTGGTTGCCAATTGGCAACCAACCAGAAAACCATGAGGGACGGTATATCAACGATCCACGCTGGACCTATGGTTGCTAATCGGCAACCAATACGCCATTGCGGCAAACACCAATGACTCGCCACCCCTCAGCCCCGCTTCGCGGTCCAGCTCGATCTGCCAGTATGGACGCGCCGCGCGCGCTACGGCCTGAGCGTGGAGACCGGAGCGACGACCACGCCGTCCGGACGCGTGTAGCTGTAGGCTCCAGTGCCGGTGAGCACCATCAGGAAGCTTGGTTTGTTCATACGACTTGTATCAAGACGGCTTGCGAGTTTGCGCAGATTCCCGGCACCTTCCTCGATCAGGCGATTGCCCCCAAGCTTGACTTCAATGAGCCCATAGCGACCATCGCGTAGATGGATCACCGCGTCGCACTCCAGTCCGGTCTTGTCTCGGTAATGGAACACCTGACCGTCCAGCGAATCGGCGTATACGCGAAGGTCGCGCACGCACAGTCCTTCAAACAGCAGACCGAACGTCTCCAAGTCAAGCAGAATGCCCTGCGGATTCACACCTAGCGCAGCCGTGGCGATCGACGGATCGACGAAATGGCGCGTATCCGCTGAGCGAATGGCTGTTTTGGATCGAAGGTTGGGATTCCATGCCGACAGGTCCTCGATGACGAATATCTTCTCCAGCGCACGCAGATAGGACTGCACTGTCTTGGCGCTGGGGCCGGACGTCTCGTTCGCTGCAGCGTCGGCGGCGATCTGCGCCGTCGACGCCTGAGATGACTCCATGCGGGCATAGGAACGCAGCAGACGTCTGGCAAGATGCGGATCGCGCTCCACGTCGTCGACACGGGAGATGTCGGATTCCACGACTGCATCGACATAGTCCACCGACTGCTGAAGCGCCGCATATTCGTCGGTGATGCCGACCGCGCCCGGCCAGCCGCCGCGGCACAGCAGAAACGCCAGTCGTTCGATGCTCATTCCTGCATGGGATGGAGGGAGCGACTCGCCTGCGAACAGCGCGGCCAACGATGTCGTGCCGGTTGAATCACCTGATTCAAACAGACTCATCGGACGCATGCGCATGCGCGCGATACGGCCGGTGCCTGTATGCGAAATCTCGTTGAGATTGGGCGGCACACTGGATCCGGTGAGGATGAACTGGCCAAACGCGCCGCGCCTGTCCACCTCGAACCGCACGGCATCCCATAGCTGCGGCGCGAGCTGCCATTCGTCGATCAGTCGCGGCACGGCTCCTTCGAGCAGAAACGACGGCTGGGTTTCCGCAAACAGCAGGTTCTGGGCTCGTGCCGCCGGATCGGCCATATAGAGCGTGCTTGCGGCGATCTGTTCACAGGTTGTGGTCTTGCCGCACCACTTCGGTCCTTCGACAAGTACGGCGCCCTTGGCGGAAAGTCGTTTGCGCAGCAGTGCGTCATAGACCCGCGGCAGGTACGATGAGCGGCCACGAGGGTTGTGTTGCGGTGTTGGGGATGGTGGCAGCGTTGGTGGTTGTGGTGTTGACGGCGGCGTCGGTGGTGTTGACGGCATGTGCACACCTCGCGTTTCCTCATTTGGACCGTTTTCGTTTCCTCATTTGGCTGGTTTTCGTTTCCTGATTTGGCTGATTTGGCTGCTGATTCGGCATGGGGAAGGGGCCTGTTGATGCCGTTCTTAGTCGGCATCAACAGGCCCCTTTGGATGATTGTTTGCGAACCGCCTTCGCTATGCGCGGATCGCTATGCGGCGATCACCACGCTGCGATCACAGCACGCCCTGCGCGACCATCGCGTTGGCGACCTTGACGAATCCGGCCGCGTTCGCGCCGAGCATCAGATCGCCTTCGTGGCCGTACTCCTTGGCGGCCTTGAGGGATTCGGCCACAATCGTCTCCATGATGTTCTTGAGCTTGGCATCGACCTCGTCGAACGTCCACGACAGACGGTAGCTGTTCTGGCTCATCTCAAGACCAGAAACCGCCACGCCACCGGCGTTCGCGGCCTTCGCCGGGCCGTAGAGCAGACCGGCGTTCTGATACACGGCGATCGCCTCCGGGGTGGACGGCATGTTCGCGCCTTCGACGACGACCTTGCAACCGTTGGCGACGAGCGCCTTCGCGGACTCCTCATTGATCTCGTTCTGCGTGGCGCACGGCAGTGCGATGTCGCACGGCACGGTCCATACGCCGGAGCAGCCCTCGTGGTATTCCGCACCCGGCACGCGCTCTGCGTACTCCTTGATGCGCCCGCGCTCGACCTCCTTGATCTGCTTGACCACATCGACCTTGATGCCGTTCGGATCGTAGACATAACCGTTGGAATCGGACACGGTCACGACCTTCGCGCCCAGCTGCTCGGCCTTCTGCGCGGCGTAGATCGCCACGTTGCCGGAGCCGGAGATCACCACGGTCTTGCCTGCGAACGAATCGTTCTTCAGCACGCGCAGCGCCTCGGCGGTGTAGTAGCACACGCCGTAGCCGGTGGCCTCGGTGCGGGCCAGCGAACCGCCGAACTCCAGGCCCTTGCCGGTCAGCACGCCGGAGTACTCGTCGCGGATGCGCTTGTACTGGCCGAACAGGTAGCCGATCTCGCGGCCGCCGACGTTGATGTCGCCGGCCGGAACATCGGTGAACTGGCCGATGTGGCGGCACAGCTCGGTCATGAATGCCTGGCAGAAGCGCATGACCTCGGCGTCGGACTTGCCCTTCGGGTTGAAGTCGGAGCCGCCCTTGCCGCCGCCCATCGGCAGCGTGGTCAGCGAGTTCTTGAGGATCTGCTCGAAGCCGAGGAACTTGATGACGCCTTCGTTGACGGTCGGGTGGAAGCGCAGGCCGCCCTTGTACGGACCGATCGCGGAGTTGAACTGCACGCGGTAGCCGCGGTTGACCTGCACCTTGCCTTCATCATCGGTCCACGCGACGCGGAACTTGACCACGCGCTCGGGCTCGACGATACGTTCAAGCACGCCAGCCTTCTCGTATTCCGGATGCTTTTCGACCACAGGCTGGATCGTCTCGAAGACCTCGCGCACGGCCTGCAGGAACTCCGGCTGGTCGCCGTCGCGCTGCTCGACCTGTGCATATACGCGCTTGACGTATTCGTTCGTGAACATAGTGAAACTCCCCTTTGGGTTGGACCATTGTTGAGACGGCTTCATTCTAGGCTTCTTGCGTCGCGCGCTCAAGGTTTATTCCGGTATTCGTCGCGGCGGCCGCTTGTGGAGGCTGGCACTGTGGCGGCGCTGTGGCGGCTGCGCGCATTGTGCCAACACGCTGGGTCGGTGGTCGGTCGCATGCTGCATGGAAGCTGGAGAGGAGGCGCTGAGGCACGGCATTGATTGGATTGCAGGGAGGCATCATGATCGACGGATTCAAGAAGTTCATTGCGCGAGGCAACATGATCGACATGGCGGTTGGCGTGGTGATGGGCGGTGCGGTGACCACGGTCGTCAATGCGATCGTCAACAACGTCATCAATCCGCTGATCGCAATGATCTTCGGCAAGCCCAATATGGATGGGCTGCTTGCGATCACCTTCAACGGGGCGACGATCTCGTTTGGCGCGGTACTGGGGGCGCTGCTCAACTTCCTGATCATTGCGGTGGCGGTGTATTTCGGCGTATTGGTGCCGATCAACAAGATTCGTGACATGTCCGAGGCGTTGCTGGTCAAGGCGCGGATCAAAGAGGCCGGGGCTACTGAGTCCGGAGAATCGGTTGGGACTGGGGAGACTGGGAAGACCGTGGATGGAGGTAAGCCCGGTGAATCCAGGAAGTTTGTGAACGATGGTAAGCCCGGTGAATCCGGGAGCGACGGGAAATTCGGGGAGCTCGGGGAGTCGGAGAACGGCGGGAGTGACGGTGCGCCTGCGAGTTCTGCGACGTCGAGCGCCGATGCGCAGGTCATCGCGCTGCTCACCGAGATCCGCGACGAACTTGCCAAGGAGCGCATACAAGATCGTTCATGAGCCATGTGCGGTGGTGCGCGAGCGTCAGGGGCGTGTCATGCGAGCGGTACGTAATGCGAAAACGGGGCTTATTGGTGTTATGTCCCGCGGATCGGTGGCGCGCAATGTGATTGTGTGCTGATCGTGCGTTGCGTCCCACGAAACAGTGGGACGGAGTGTGATTCGGGCCTGTTTTTGCGTTGTGTCCCACGGCTTCGCCCGGGTCACAGCGTTCATTCAGGGAGCGTTCAGGCGAAATCGTTGGAAAATGGCGGATTCGGTGTGAGGCTTTCATGGCTGGTTTGCTCTGGGATAGTGCGCGAGTGGGACGGAACGCAGAAGCGGGGCTTATGCGCGTTGCATCCCGCAGAATCGCCATTTTTTGTGGGACGGAACGCGATAGAGGGCCTTTGTTGCGTTGCGTTCCACAGGTCATCCGCCAGTCGGTGGGATGCAGCGTGATTTTGGCTTGTTTTTGCGTTGCATCCCAAATGATGTCCGTGAGAGTGTGGGACGCAACGCAAAACAACTCCCATTCCGCATTCCGTACCACTGGCGTGGCGTGGGTTTGGTCACGGGGAGCGGGTCGCTCCCCGTGACCGCTTGATGAAAACCTTGGTATTCCAACGTT
>NZ_RQSP01000002.1:37323-64316 GCF_009078285.1 Bifidobacterium jacchi | reverse complement strand
TTTTGGCACCCTGGTCACAGGGAGCGCCCGCTCCCTGTGACCGACCCCGCTCCCTGTGACGCTGAGAATCATCAAGAATCCTCAACGACCGCCCTCGGAACTCCGAGCAATCCGTGACCGTTACCGCGAACGCCGATGCAACGGGCCGGGTGATCGGGCCTTATGCGTCAGCGGGCATGCCTCTTGCGGAGACGAACCACAGCCAATGCGGCGGCACCGACGCACGTCAGTGCGAATGCGGTGGCGAACGCGGTCAGCGTGGTCGCGCCGGTATTCGGCAGGTTTCCGGGGTTGATTCCGGGGTGGCGGTTCTGATCGTTTCCGGCCCCACCGGTATCACTGCCGTTGCCGGTATTGCCGGCCCCATTGTCGTTGCCGGTATCGCTCCCGTTGCCGCCGTTGCCGGCATCGCCATTATTGTTCCCGTTGTTCCCGGCATCGCCAGATCCGTTTCCGGACCCGCCATTATTGCCGTCGCCGGACCCGTTTCCTCCGGAACCGTTATTGCCGTTCCCGTTATTGCCGTTGGACCCGCTCCCATTGTTGTTGCCGTTCCCGTTTCCACCGTTTCCGTTTCCACCGTTTCCGTTGCCTCCGGACCCGTTGTCCCCAGATCCGCCGCCGTTGCCGCCATTATCCCCGTCGCCGCCATCGGACTTCGCCTTGACGGTCACGGTGATGGTCTTCGTGGCTGTTGCACCCTTGCTGTCGGAGACCCGATAGGTCACGTGGTATGTGCCGGCCTTGCTGGTGTCCACATCGTTGGCGAAAACGTGAGACGCGGTCAGTGTGATCGATCCGTCCTCCCGATCGTCAACCTTGGCGGCATCGAGCGGGTTGAACGAATCGCCGACCGTCAGCGTCACGTCTTCGGCGGTGATCACCGGAATCGCATTGATCACGCTGGGCTTGATCCCCTGGCCTCCCTCGCCGCCATCACCTCCGTCTCCACCGGAACCGCCGTCATCCTTCTTCGGCTGGATCGTGACAGTTGTGAACGAATGCGCGGGAATCGTCACCAGCGGTTTGGCCGCGTCAAACGTGACCGACTGCGTTGCTGGCACCACGGTATCCGGCTTGTCAAGCGTGTTCTCCGCATCGATCGCCGCGTCCAATGTCGTGATCGTCGCGGTCCGACCGGTGAGATCCTGTCCGAAATCAAGGCGAACGGTACGCGCCGTCGTGCGGTCCACATTCGTGACCGCAACATGCAGCGCGCCAGCCGACTCGGTCGCGCCCGAATCCGCCGTACCAACGCCAGCATCAGAACCAGCGGCATCCGCCGAAGCCAACGCCGACAGAGCCGCCACCCCGTTGCCGAGCGTCGGCGTGCTGCTCAGCGAGGTTGCGAGCACGGAATCGCCGAAGCCGTCGTTGAGCATCTGCAGCACGTAGGCGCTCGGCGTGAGGAAGAATCCGAAATCGCCCTCGCCGGTCGTCGTGCTGGCACCAGCCTGCGGCACGGCCTGAATCACCGCCTGCTGGGTCGGTCCGAGCGAATCGGCGCCGCTGCTGTACCAGTCGACCAGACAGTGCTTCTGAATGTACGGGCTGCCGAGCCGCACGTATTCGAGCGCCACCTTCGCGATGTACAGCGCGTGCGATTGCGAGCGAACCAGCGTGTTCGTATCGCGGAAAATGCCGTATTCGCTGATTACCGGCACCTTGCCCTTCGGCATCAGATCAACGTATTTGCGCACTTCCGCTATGCCGACGTTTTCGGCCTTCTTCATCGCGTCGTCGTACCATGCGTCGGTGGTCGAGCCGGACGGCGTGCCCGAATACGGGTGGATCGTCAGACCGTCGTACCACTCGTTTGCGCCGAGCGCGGTCATGCGGCTGATGAATCCCTCGGATTGGTAGCTGCTGTACACGTGCGCCTCGTGCGCGGTTGCGGCTGTGGTTGTGGTTGTGGTGCCGGTGGCGGTGTCGGCTGCGGTGGCGGTGTTGGCTGCATCGGTTGCTGCTGCGTCGGTGCCGGCTGCACTGCCGTTGCCCGCCGCGCCGCCAACCGCGCCGCTGCTATCTGCGCCGCTGCCCGCCGCGCCGCCCAGCCCCTCGGCTGCGTTGATCGCGTCGGTCGTGCGCTTGATCGCCTTCGACACGTCGATGAACCCGTCGCGCTTGACGCTGTAGCTCACGTAGATCTGCTGTCCTTTGGCCGGAATCGCGCCATGCGTGCCGTCGCCGAACCGAATCGCACCGGTCGCATAGTCGATCTCGACCACCTTGTCGCTCGGGCCGGCGGTCGCGAGATCATCGACGATTCGCCACTGCTCGTTCGCCGCATCGGTGCCGACGTACACGGCGATGCCGTCTCGGTTGACCGCGACGAACGACGGATCGTCAACCAGCCGATCAGCGCCGCCGGAATCGCTGGAATTGCCGGAATCACTGCCATCGCCGCCGGCGAGCATCTTCGGATTCACGTTCGCATACCGCATGTAGCGAACCAACCCCGCCTTGCCGTCAGCCGCAGAAGCCGTCTTGTTCCAATCCTCCAGCGCGACCGCGTACTGCTTGGTGAACGTTGCCGTACCGCCCTCCGTATACGCCTTCTCGCTGCCGCCCTCGACCGACGTCGTCCAGTATCCCTGCGAAGCGGTGCCATCCGAACCGGCCCACGCCTGCTGCATCTCGTTGCCGATCTCGAAATAGCGCACATTGTACGGTTCGGGATGGCCGTTGTCGGCGCGAATCTTCGCCCAGTCGACGCCGCCGTTCGGATTCGTGCCGACCTTCGCGTTGAGATACTCCACCAGATCGGCGGCATCCTGCGCGTTGCCGCGGCCCAGGCTGTACACGTACACGATTTCGGAATCCACCTGATCGGCGAACGTGGCGATCTCGCCGATGCCGAAGTTCGGCTCGATGCCGCCCTGCCCGGGATTGTTGTAGAAGCCGTGGATCTGCTTGAGCCGCTGCGCTCGCGGACCGAGCGTCGTCTTCCAATTGAACAGGTTGGAGATCGTGCCGCCCGGATAGCGGATCGAACCGAAGCCGACCTTCTTGTACAGGTCGGTGAAGTCCTGCTTCATGCTCATCGAGTCGGGGTCGAATGTGCCGTAGCCGTTGAATGCGTAGCGATGGTTGATGCCGAAGATCGACTTGCTGCCGATCGTGCGTTCCACGTTCGCGGTGTCGGCGGTGATGGTGATCGGCACCTGCGCGTTGTATGCGGCGATGGCGGCTTTCAGCCTGGTCGCGGCATTGGCGAGGGCTTCGAGTTGGGCGGTGGTGCCGGTGCTGGTGGCGGTGCTGGCGTTGGTGGTGCCGGTTTCGCCGCCGGTGCTGGTGCCGCCGTCGCTGTTGCTGCCGCCGGTTTCGCTGAGCACCTGCTGCGCGGCATCGCGTGCGGCGGCAAGCTGCTTTGCCGCATCGGTGTCGCTGCCGAGCTCGCCCTTGGCGAGGATGTCGTCGGCCTGATCGACCAGTTCGTCGAGCTGCCCGCGCACGACCGCCACGCCCTGACGCGCGTAGACCGCTTTGGCTTCGGCGTCGTTCAGCACGGTGTCGTATACGCGGATGTCGTCCACATCGCCGCGCATCGAATGCGGGTTTGTGTTGCCGATCTGCTTGTGCGTGCCGATCAGCAGGTCGGTGATCTGGTTGACTGCGGCGGTGCCCATGTCCTGTTCGCTGTCAAGGATGCCGTTGATGTAGAACTTGGCTTTGCGGGCGGTCTGATCGAACGTGATGATCACGTGCTGCCAGTCGCCGCGCGTGACGGTGCCTGTGCTGAGCACGTCCTTCGCGTTGACGTAGGTGTGGTACTGGTTGGTGGGGCGCAGAGTGAGCAGCGATCGGCCGGAGCCGCTTTGCTGGAGCAGCACGGTGGAGGCGCTCTTTTCGGCGCTGGTTTCGAGCGATTCGTCGTAGCGGTACCACATGGCGAAAGACGTGTTGCCCGCGCCTGTGTTCACATATTGGGCGACGCTCATGTAGCTGGATGCGTCCGCGCCGAAATGCAGCACGTTGCCGAACTGCTGGGTTGTTGTGGTTGCTGAGGTTGCTGTGTTGGCTGAGGTGCCGTCGGTTGGCGTGCTGTTTGCGATGATGGATACGCCATCCCCGTTGAGTTGCGCGGTTGCGTTCTTGCTGCCGGCTGAGTTGGGGATGCTGCGATCGCCGGGCTTGACGTTGTCGAAATCCCATGCGCCGATCAGGTGATCGGTCGGATCTGCTGCGGGTGCGAGCACGTTGGCCGCTGCGGTTCCCGATGGGATCGTCGGCGTGGTGTTCGCCGTTGCGATCGCCGGCGTGAACAGCATCGCCGCTGCCGTGACGATTCCCAGCGCGACGCGACGGATGCGCCTGTGGATTGGGCTGCTGGTGTGGTGGCTGTGGGCTGAGTTGTGGATTTGGCTATGGTTTGGGCTGCCCGTTGCCGCTGGTGTTGATGATACGGCTGTGGCTGATGTGGTTGATGTTGCGGTTGTTGTTGCGACGGCTTGCGTCAATGCGTGATGCGCGCGTGTCGTTTGTGCTGTATTCGCTGCGTGCATTGCATGGTCCTTATGTCGATTCGCTGATTGCTGTGGTTGCTGTGTTGCCGATTGACGTGGTGAATGCTGCATGCGACTCTGCCGTCCAGCTGCGTTATTGGTACCCATATGCCGTTCTCTCTCTGCGTTGAGTGCTGTCTGCGTTGTGGTTGCCGTGGTTGGCGTGGTTGCCGTATTGCTGTTGCGGTGCGCTCACTTCGACGTGATCGTACCGACGCTGACATTCCAGCTTACTCCCGTGCCCATACGTGTCTGGACTCGCGGGTGTCAGCCATGTCCCGAGACATGCGTCAATCATGACCCGAGTGCGTCAACTATCCGCACGGACTACACACTCGAGATTATCTTGTTCCAGCGCAAGTTTTTCTCGGAATGAACGGCCATTTCGAGATTTTCTTGCGCTGGCCCCTCTTTCAGCGCATGCTTTTCTCGAACTCAAGGTAAATCCCGAGAAATTCTTGCGCTAAGCGGGGGGTTAGCGCAAGATATTCTCGAAATGCCGGTTTTCTTCGAGATTTTCTTGCGCTTCCAGAGGATTCAGAGGGTCTAGAGGGTCTAGAGGATTCAGAAGATTCAGGCCAGAGGATTCAGAGGATTCAGAGGATTCAGAGAAGCTTAGAGGGCCGCGGCAAATGTGACGTGTATGCGCCTCCGGCGTGTCGCGGGGCTAAGGATGCTGGATAGCCTTGCATCCCCCGTGCATCCTTAGCCCTGTCGATTTTGGTTGTATTGAGATGAAAACAAGCGGAAAACGCCTATATAAAAAACCCTTGGAATCGTTGCAATTCCAAGGGTTTTGCAAGTGGAGCTAGCCGGGTTCGAACCGGCGACCCTCTGCTTGCAAAGCAGATGCGCTACCAGCTGCGCTATAGCCCCAATCGAGCACATCGATCATATCGATGTGATCTCTGTTGAAAAAAATAGCGGCTCACAAGTGGCCGCCAGTTTTTCCGTGGGCCCGGGAGGACTTGAACCTCCGACCTCATCCTTATCAGGGATGCGCTCTAACCACCTGAGCTACGGGCCCGATCCATGCACTTCAAAAGCGCACAAGAGGAAATAATAGCACTCATCATCTGTTTGTCCATTCGGCGTGTCGTGCCTGTGTCGTGCTCATGTTGCAACACGTATCGCACCGTGTGTCACGACACGCATCGCGCGGCGAGATGCGGAAAGATGCGGAAAGACACCCAAACGGTCTACGCTGGAACCGGTGACATCGATCAGCGTCGCAGGTCGGCGCCGAACGCGCAATGCCGGGCGACATCGCACAGCATCGCGCACACGCGCCAGCCGTCAGTCGCCCATCAGAAAGGGGATACGATGCAGTACCAGCCCAGTCAGTACCAGCAAGCCGAAGATAATTCCACCCAAATCCAACCCACCCAAGTCAGTCCCACCCAAATCCAATCCGGCCAATACCGAACCAACCGCCGCGAGATTCCCTCCTTCGATCTCATCCCCCAGCCTCAGTCCGTCCGCATCGCCGCCGATGCTGCGCCCGTCGCGCTGCCGGCGGTCGGCCGCATCGCGGAAAGCCGCGATATCGACGACAACGCGGCGATCCTGCCTACGCAGCTGGCCGACGACATCGCCGCCGTCACCGGGTTGCGTTGGGATATCGCGAAGAATGATCGCTCCGCTGCGTCCGTTGCGGCGTCCGCTTCGCCGCATCCGCACACAACTGACGCTGTTTCCGCCAACGCTGTTTCCGCCGACGCTGCTGCCGTCGCGGCATTGCCGGATACGCTTGGCATCCCAGCTGATGCTGGCATCCCGTCTGAAGCGACCGGTGCTGCCGGCGCGACCGGCGAGGCTGCGGGAACGGCGTACGCGCACGCGCGCTGGCATGCGTTCATTCGGCTGTCCATCGCTGATTCCGCTGATCCTGCTGACGCGGCTGATTCCGCTGTTGCTGATTCCGCATCCACGACAGATCCCGCGCCGCTCGCCCCGCAGGAATACCGCCTGACGATCGCCCCGACCGGCATCGACATCGTCGGCGGCGACACTGCCGGCGTGCGCAACGGCGTGCAGACGCTGCGCCAGATCATCCGCCAATGCGCGCCCGCCCTGCCGCAGCTGACCATCCAGGACAAGCCCGCCTACGCGACGCGCGGCTACTATCTTGACGCGACGCGCGGCCGCGTGCCCACGCTCGCATGGCTCAAACGCTGGGCCGATGAGCTGTGCCTGTACAAGTACAACCAGCTGCAGCTGTACTTCGAGCACACGTTCCTGTTCGACGGGCTGAGCGAGACGTGGCGCGGCACCAGTCCGCTCAAGCCGGCCGACATCATCGCATTCGACGAATACTGCGCCGAGCGCGGTATCGAACTCGTGCCCTCCGTCTCGACATTCGGACACCACTACATGGCGCTGCGCACCCGCGAACTGCGTGCGCTGGGCGAATTCCCCGAACAAGCCGATCGCACGTACAGCCTCATCGAGCGGATGCGCCACCACACGCTCAACGTGACCGCGCCCGATTCGCTCGCGTTCTCGCTGCGGCTGATCGACTCGTATCTGCAACTGTTCCGCTCCCGCAAATTCAACATCTGCGGCGACGAGACGTTCGATCTGGGCAAGGGGCGGTCGCGCGCCGAAGCCGACCGTCGCGGCGTGGCGAACCTGTACGCCGACTACGTGAGCGCGCTGTGTCGCCACCTATCCGACAAAGGCTACGAGCCGATGTTCTGGGGTGACATCGCCGTCGAACTCCCGGAAATCCTTGGAATGCTGCCGAAGGACGTGATTCTGCTCAACTGGCTGTACGCTCCCTCGATCGGCGACGACAAGGTGCGGCTGGTGGCCGAGTCGGGCGCGGCGCAGTATGTGTGCTCGGCGGTGTGGTGCTGGAACGCGCTGCTGCCGCGGCTTGACGATGCATGGAACAACATTTCGCGACTTGCCCGCTACGGCATGCGCTACGGCGCGGTCGGCTATCTGGTGACCGATTGGGGCGACTACGGGCACGTCAATGATCCGCGCATGGCCGTTGCCGGGATGGCGTACGGCGCGCAGTGCGCGTGGAATCCGCTGGCCGAGGTCGGGGGCGTTGCCGGTGTCGCTGATGCGGCTGTGGTTGCTGCTTCTGATGTGGCCGCTGATGTGGCCGTCGCTGAGGCCGCTGTCAGTGCTACTGCGGCTGCCAACAGCGCTGACGACACTGTTGCTGACGCTGCCGGCGACGGCGCGACGAATCCCTCCAGTTCGGAGGGCGACGACTATACCGGCGGATCGGCTGATCAGGCGGCGGGCGCACCGGCTGACCAGCCTGGTGCGCCGACCGCCGCGATCATCGAGATGAACCGTCGCATTGCGGCCGTCGAGTACGGCGACCGCTCCGGCGAACTGCTGGCCGCGCTGCGCGACGCTTCGTGCCGGGTCGCGTTCGGTTTCGACGACATGGTCTGGTATTGCGAAGTCGATGAGGGCGGGCGGGTCGCCGCCGGCGCGAATGCGGGCGCGGATTCCGGCCGGTTCAATCGCGATGCCGCCTCGGCGATTCATTTCGGCGTGCATGGATTCGACGGGCGGTACGCGGCCGAATGGGATGCGCGCATCTGCGCCGCAACCAGCCCGGATCAGGCTCGTCGCGTGATTCTCGAAGGTCTCGCTCCCCATATTCGCCGTGGCGCGGAGGCGAACAAGGCGCTGGAGCTGGATGCGTTGCGGCTGGGAGTCGCCGCCGCGCGCGCATCCCGGCTGGGGCGTGCCGGCGACGACGTTTCGGCCATGCTGATCGCGCTCGAAGGACAGCGCTGGTTCAACTTGGCCGGTTTGGTGCTTGCCGCGCGCGAGGGATTCGTCGGTGCGGCGACATTGCGGCATGCCGGACTGACCGGAACGGGACTGACCGGCGTCGCCGGGGCGGCCGCTGGAGCGGCTGTGGGCGATGGCTGCCGCGTGGCGCGCGGGCTGGAATGCTGGTTCGAGTCCTATGCCGATCAGTGGCGTACGGTCAGTGCCGAATCCGAACTCAATCGCATCGCCTCGATCATCTGGCGCATCGCCGACGCACTGCGCGCCGCGTGACGGAGTACCGCTCAAGTACCCGCGTGTTCGCGCCTCCGCCTGCGCGCTACTCCTCATCCTCCTCGGACGTCATGTTGCTGGACCCCAATCGCGGGCTGCTCGTCGAATCCCGCTGCACAAGCTGCTGCGGGAACGCCACATGGGCTGGCAGCCAGTGCTGCTTGCCGCTGCTCGCATTGAGCAGTCGCATCGTCTCGCGTGCGATGAGATGATATGGCGGCCGGGTCGAGGTGAGCGACGGCTTGGCCGCAGCGCAGATTGGTGCATCGCCGCTTCCGGCCACCTTCACCTCGTCCGGCACACCAACGGACAGCTGATTCAGCGCCATCAGCACCCCGATCGCCACATCGTCGGTCGCGCAGATCACCCCTTCGGGCGTGTCGCGCTCGCTTCGTCGCGAAGAAGACCCACCGCCCGGCGCGGCGAAGAGCCGCATCGCGTCCGCATATCCGCGCGCGATGGTCGTATCCCCCACGGTCGTCCAGCCGGGCTGCGTCATCAATCCCAGCGTGCTGATGCTGGGCTGGAACGTGCCGAAACGCTGCGCCGCGGCATCCGTATCGATGTCGCCGCTGAGGAAGGCGATCGAGCGCGCGTTGTGCGCGGCCATATGCGCGAGCATGAGCTTGATGGTGGCGGTTTCGTCAACGCCGACCCAATTGACATGCAACGCCCCGGTCGGGCCGCCTATCTGTACAAGGGGGACTCTGCCCACGTAGCGGTCCAGATCCGGCAATTCGCTGTTGTGCTTCGGCGGTATGACCGCGATCCCGTCGACCTGCCGTCCTAGCATCGCCTCGATGCGATCCGCCTGCGTCTGCGCATCCGCTCCGATGCCGATCAGCAGCTGGCGGCCATCATCGTTGACCATCGGCTCCAGTTCGGCGAGCATGTGCGCGGTGAACGCGTCGGTCGGGTCCGCTGCGATCAGTCCGATGGTCGTGGTGGTGTTGCTGCGCAGTGCGCTCGCCGCCGCGTTCATCTGATAGTTGAGCTGGTCGGCGGCGTCCTTGACGCGGCGCGCGATGTCGTCATCCTTGGCTCGCCGGCCGGAAAGCACGCGTGACACGGTTGCTTTCGACACTTTCGCAAGCACCGCGACATCGGTGATGGAACTTGTCGAGCTCATGTGCGCCGCCTTCCGCTGGTCTGGTTCGTCGTCGGCTGCTGCTGAGCGCCGCCGCGGCATCGCGGCCGCCTTTCCGCTACCATCTCAGCATAGTCGGCTTGATTTCCGGTTCATGTCGGATGCTGAAATTCCGTTATTCCATCACCATCTTCCGTGAACATCTGATTATGTCATACCACGGACACGCGTTTTTTGGGAAATCGATTTCTCAGCTTGTTTCATACGCTGAGTGGGTGTACTATGTTGCGTGACAGAAACGGATTGCCCGGCAATGACACCGGGTTCACCCCGTCCAGTGATGGGCGGAGCGAGATGAAAGCGAGATGTAGCATGGCTGCTGACATTGACGGGTTTCTTCCCGATGAAGCGTTTTTGCTTGACGTGCCTGCCTCCGATTGGAAGGACGCCATCCGTCTGGCCGGCGAGGGTCTGGTCGCAGGCGGGTTCACCACTCCCGCGTACACGGATCAGATGATCGAGACCGTCGAAAAGATGGGCCCGTACATCGTCATCGCCCCCGGACTGGCCCTCGCGCACTCGCGTCCGTCCGATGCCGTGCTCAAGACCGGATTGAGCTGGGTGCGTCTGTCCGCGCCGGTCGAATTCGGCAGCAAGAAGAACGATCCGGTATCGCTGGTGATCGGACTCGCCGGGCGTGACGAAAACGAGCATATCGGCGTGATGTCCGCGATCGCTGGCGCGCTCGTCAACCCCAAGAAGACCGCCGAACTGGCCTCGGCGGCCACGCCGGAGGCCATCCGCGACATCCTCAAACGATAGTCGCAGCATCCCGGATCATTGCGATTCTGCGGATCGCAACCCCGGATCACAATCACATACCCAATCCCACACCAAACCAACCAGAGAAAAGAGGAATCATGAATATTCTGTGCGTGTGCGGCAATGGCATCGGCACGTCCGTGCTGCTCAAGGTCAACGTCGAGTCGGTCGCAGCCGACCTCGGCATCGACGTGAACGTCACCACATCCGATGCCGGCAGCGCCAAGGGCACCGCCAACATGAACGATCTGGTGCTCACCTCCGCCGAGCTCGCGCCCGAGCTGGAAGGCACCACCACGCCCGTGGAGATCATTTCCAACTTCATGGACACCGACGAGATCAAGGAAGTTCTCGAAAAGTACGCTGACTGAGCCGACTGAGCCGACTGAGCCGACGCCGGAATGGCAGGCGGGCCGAGGCGGCAAGTCGAAGCCAGCCAACACAAGCCGGCAACGAAGCCAGCAACGAAGTCACCAACAACCAACAAGACAACAAAGCCAACAACCAATAAGATAGACAAGGAAGGGAATCATGAACGTCGTCGTTCAAGTGCTGAACTTCATCAGCCAGGAAATTCTCAACGTTCCCGCATACCTGATCGGCATCATCGCCGCTATCGGTCTGATCGCGCTCAAGCGCAGCGCCGGGCAGGTCATCTCCGGCGGTCTCAAGGCCGCCATGGGCTACCTGATTCTGGGCGCGGGCGCCACGGTCGTCACCTCGGCGCTGGCACCGTTCGGTGATCTGGTGCTCAAGTCGACGGGCGCGCACGGCGTGGTGCCGACCAACGAGGTCATCACCGCGCAGGCATCCAGCCAGTATGGCGCATCGTCCGCCTACATCATCGTGCTCAGCTTCATCGTGATGCTGCTGCTGGCGCGTTTCACGCCGCTGAAGTACATCTTCCTGACCGGCCACCACATGGTGTTCATGTCCACGATGCTCGCCGTCGTGCTGTCCGTGGGCTTCGGCACTGACCACCAGCTGCTGATTGTCATCATCGGCGCCATCCTGATGGGCGTGATCATGGTCGTCATGCCGGCGTTCGCGCAGCCGTTCATGAATCGAGTGACCAACAGCGACAAGCTGTCGATCGGCCACTTCAACTCGCTCGGCTACATCGTCTCCGGTGCGGTTGGTGCCGCGGTCGGCAAGAAGTCGAAGTCGACTGAGGACATCAACTTCCCGAAGGGCCTGAGCTTCCTGCGTGATTCGATGGTGTCCACCACGTTGCTCATGGTCGTGCTGTACCTGGTGTTCTCGGTGTGGGCCGCGATCGTGCTGCCGGTCGAGACGCTGTTCAAGATCTTCCCGTCCAACCCGGATAACTACGGCTCGTTCTTCATGGCCGCGTTCGCGCAGGCTCTGCAGTTCGGCATCGGCGTGAGCATCATCCTCTACGGTGTGCGTATCATCCTCGGTGAGCTCGTCCCCGCCTTCCAGGGCATCGCCAACAAGGTCGTGCCGGGTGCCAAGCCGGCTCTGGACATCCCGATCGTGTTCCCGTATGGCGCGAACGCCTCGCTGATCGGCTTCCTCGGCTCGTTCGTCGGCGGTCTGGTCGCTCTGGCGATCATAGCCGTGTGGCTCGGCCCGGTCTGGGGTGTCGCGCTGATTCTGCCCGGCATGGTGCCCCACTTCTTCGATGGCGGTGGTGCCGGCGTGTTCGGCAACGCTACCGGTGGCCGTGTCGGCGCGATCGTCGGCTCGTTCATCAACGGTCTGCTGATCACGTTCCTCCCGGCCGCGCTGATGACCGTGATGGGCAGCTTCGGTCTGGCGAACTCCACGTTCGGTGACGCCGACTTCTGCTGGTTCGGCACGATCACCGGCAACCTGGCGCATCTTGGTCCGGTCGGCGGCGCGATCAGCCTGCTGATCTTCGCCGTTGTGCTGTTCGTCGCCGCCTGGGTGTGGCAGGTCAAGGTCGTCAACACCGGCTGGACTCCGGGTGCCAAGCACGCCGAGTTCATCGAGCAGGTGAAGGCCGAGGAGAAGGCCGCCAAGGAGGCTGCTCGCGCGGCCAAGAAGGCTGCCACCGCCAAGGCGTGAGTCGCGGCGCGTTTGCATTGCGGGTGCGGTGGTTGCAGTGATGCGCTTGGTGGCGCGGCGCTTGGTAACGCGGCGCCGCAACGCACTGTTTAGCAACGCACTGACTGATTGACATGGCGCGGATGTTCGTCGAAAGACGACTCCGCGCCATGTGTTTTTTGCTGTGCGATTTGCTGTGCGATTCGGTGTTTTCCAATACGTTTCGGTGCGCGTTATGCGGTCGCCATGTGGCCACTATGCGATTACTATGCAGTTGCGCGGCGCGGGCGCGGTCACGTGGCGCGGGGTCGGTCACAGGGTGTGCCCGCTCCCTGTGACCGCATCGCGCGCCGCGTGACCACTTGATATGCCACAATGCGGTGTATGCCGAATCGCCGAATAGCGAATCACACCAGTAGCCATACCAGCATTCACACCAGTAATCAGGCCGGTGATCGCGTCGCACAGCACGCGGATGCGCGCCACTGCGCCGCGCGCGTCAGCATGCGCGAGGTGGACGGGCTGGTCCTGCGCATCACGCGCAAGCCGATCCGCAACATGTACCTGCGCATCAAACCGCCGAACGGCGATATCGAGATATCCGCGCCGCTGCGCATGAGCGATCAGCGCATCGCCGAATTCACCCGGGAACGATACGACTGGATCATCCGGCAACGCCAGCGCGTCATCGAAGCGCGCGACCGGTCGCTGAGCGCATTGCAGGCGGCATCGGCAACGTCGGCAACGCCGGAATCATCGCAAGAGGGTGCAGCGTACCTGCATCAGCTAGCGCCAGCGGATTCGTCGCAGTCCGGGCAACGTGCGCAGTCCGAGCAAACTGGGCTATCGCAGCCGTACCTGCCACAGCCGCAGCTGCAGCCGTCGCAACCGCAGCCAACTCGGCAGCAGCCGCAGCTGCCCCAGCCGCAGCGCGTGGCAGCCGAACCCATATGGACCGCCGAGCGCAAGGCGCAGGCGGCGGCCGCGATCAATGCCGCATTGCCGGCGCTGCTGGAGCGGTGGACGCCGGTGATCGGCCGCGCGCCCACTCATGTCACGCTGCGGCTGATGTCGTCGCGTTGGGGGTCGTGCACACCGCGAACCGGTCGCATCCGGCTCAATCTGCAGTTGGGACTGATGGAACCGCGCTTTTTGGAATATGTGCTTGTGCATGAGATGACCCACCTGTGGGCCGCCGGGCACGGCATCGAATTCCAGCGCAGAATGGACGCGTACCTGCCCGGCTGGCGTCGGCTTCGACGCGAACTCAACCGGCAGGTGGTGCTGTAGTTGGTGCTGTGGCTGGTGGCGTAGCCGGTGCTGTAGCCGGTGACGATGCTGGCGGCACCGTAGTTGAGGCGGCACCGTAGTTGGTGATGCCGCACTAGTGGTCTTTCTTAGCTCTTAGCTATAGAGCATCGAGGGGGCGTTCCCGCTTCTTTCCCCATTCCGGCGGCCGGGCTCGTGGAATCCTTGCCCGAAGAGGTGCAGGTGGTGCGAGGATTCCACAAAAGCCACTCTCTTTCCGTGGAATCCTTGCGCTCGGCGGCGTCCAAGCGCGGGGAATGCCGACGACTCTTTCGCCCTTTCTCTTCTCTGTTATCTTCTACCCTTCCTTCCCTTCCTTCACTCTTCTTTTCTCCTTTCCCCTTTTTTCTCTCTTCCGCTTTTTCGCTCTCTCGCCTGTCTTCGTTGGCGCCCCATTGGCGCAAGGATTTCTCTGACTCCCCTTGACAGTGAGCTGGTCGCCGATGTGGCTCCCCATTGGTGCAAGGATTTCTCGGGATTTGCGTTGAGTTCGTAGAATCTTTGCGCTAAGCCCGGTCCCAGCGCTAGGATTTTACGAAATGGCCGTTTTCCCCGAGAAATCCTTGCGCTATGAGATGCGCTATGAGAACCGCCCTCGACAAGACACCACCCTCAACAAGCGCAGCCCACAGTTTTCTCGAAATCATCCTTGAGCTCGAGAAAGACATGCGCGACCAAGGTGCGGCCAAGGCTCCCAGCGCAAGGTTTTCTCGGAAAGAACCTTGAGTTCGAGAATTTCTTGCGCAACGAAGGGGCTCAGCGCAAGATAATCTCGAAATAGCCATTTATTCCGAGGAATACTTGCGCTACTGGGGGTGTGGCGTGGTTTTGCCGGGCGCGGCTCTGTCCAGTTCGGTTCTGTCGGGCATGGTTCTGTTGAGTGCGGTTCTGTCGAGCGTGGTTTTGTTGGGCGTGTTTCTGTCGGCCCGGTCGGGCGCAATGGCAGGCGCTGACAGATGCAAACGACAGACGCAAATGGTCGATATCGAGATTGGGGGTACGAAATGGACGCCGGGATCGGACTCAGCGTCCATTTCGTGCCCCCAATTGTGATTTCGACCATAAAGAACACCGAATCATCAATAGCGTCCGACAAAACCATCAATGTGATCGGTCGCATGATCGGTCACACCCCCCATCAAACGTAATCCCATCAATGAGGTGAAACACGGAACAAAAACCAGACTACGTCACACTGCGTCCTACTGGTTCGTGGGACGCAACGCAAAACAACACCCGAATCACGTTGCGTCCCACGGTTGTACTGGTGTCACAGGGTGCGTTCAGGGAACTCTCGGATGGAATCGTTGGAAAATGGCGGATTCGGTGTGAGGCTTTCGTGGCTGGTTTGCTCTGGGATGGTGCGCGAGTGGGATGGAACGCAGAAGCGGGGCTTATGCGCGTTGCATCCCACAGAATCGCCAATTTTTGTGGGACGGAACGCGATAGAGGGCCCTTGTTGCGTTGCGTCCCACAGGTCACCCGCCAGTTGGTGGGATGCAGCGTGATTTTGGCTTGTTTTTGCGTTGCATCCCAAATGATGTCCGTGAGAGCGTGGGACGCAGTGCAAAACAACACCCGGATCGCGTTGCGTCCCACTCGCGTGCCGACCCATAGCAGGCACGCCACGAAGACGCCGCTTGCAAACCGCCATTTTCCAACGATTTCGCCTGAAAGCCCCCTGAACGCACGCTGTGACACGGGCGCAGCCGTGGGACGCAGTGCGGAATCGACCCATCACGGCGTTGCATCCCACTGTTCCGCGGGACGCAACGCAAAAACAGGCCCGAATCACGTTGCATCCCACTGGTTCGTGGGACGCAACGCAAAACAACTCCCATTCCGCATTCCGTCCCACTGGCGTGGCGTGGGCTTGGTCACGGGGAGCGGGCGCTCCCTGTGACCGAAACCCGCCCTGTCGGCAAGGAACAGGCAAGGAACAGTCGGCAAGAAACTGGTTGATGCCGCAACAATGCAACATCCCCGGTCACGCGGCGCGGGTACGCACTGTGACCGGGGATGAAAAAACGTGTAACAATCAACGTTGTTGAGGCATGCGCTCACGCAAGGTGAGAGCGCATGAACCATTGAAACTTCTCAAGCTCCTGCACATGGTCCTGAATGATGTTGGAGCTGATCGCATCAAGCTCGTCCAGCTCGGCGATGGCTTTGCGGTCATCGGCGATGAACGCGTCGTAGTACTCGATGAGCGCCTCAAGATACGCGGTGGTGCCGGCGCGGCCCTCCACGTCGAACGGCTTCCACGTGCGGTTGCGCACGATAGCGTCCGCGCGGCCGTCAGGCGTGCCGCCCAACGTGGCGATGCGCTCGGCGGTCTCGTCGGCCTGTGCAAGCACGACCTCGACCTGCGGGTCGAGCATCTCGTGCACAGCGATGAAGTTCGGACCGGTTACGTTCCAGTGCGCATGCTTGAGCACCAGCGCGGCCTCCTGCTCCTGGCTGAGGCGGTTCTGCAGAATGGCGATGGCCTTTTCGGATGCGGCTTCGTCAAGTCCCGGGACAATGAATGCAAGCGTCATGCCTACTCCTTTCGATTGGACCGAATTGGCCGGTCATGGCCGCTTCGGCCGTCTGGATGCCTTGTGGGCATCGGGTATCTCCACTCTACGATGCACGCTGGCCCGCCGACACGCGGACATGCGCGCAGTCAGGACCGCAGTCAGCCGCGCGGTTTGGCAGACTCGCTGCCCGACTCGCCGTTGGCCGCGTCGTCAGCCGCGCTGCCAGCCGCGTTGCCGACGGAACCCTCGGGTGCATGATCGGGCGCTCCCGCACGACGCACCTCAATGGTTTCGATACGACGTCCATCCACCTTCGCAACGACCATGTCATACCCGTCGTCGGAATGCAGCACATCGCCGACTGCGCCCATTTTGCCCGTGTGCGCAAGGAAATATCCGGCGACCGTCTCGTACGGGCCGTCCTCAAGTTCGATGCCGGTCAGATCATCGAAATCCTCGATGGTCATGCCGCCGTCGATGGTCGCCACACCGTTGACGAACGCGGTCCGCTGCTTGCGCGCGCCGCCCGGCTCGTCGGGCAGATCGTATTCATCGCGAATATCGCCCACCAGCTCCTCGGTCATATCCTCCAGCGTCACAATGCCATCCGTGCCGCCGTACTCGTCGATGACCACCGCAAGATGGATGCCGCGTTTGCGCAGCAGTTCCAGCGACGGCAGCAGCTTCGACGTACCCGGCAGCGAAATGCCCTCGCGCGTCACGTCGGCGACGGTCTTCGCATTCGGATCGCGTACATCCAGCAGGTCGCGCACATGCACGAAACCAAGCACGTCGTCGAAATCCTTGCCGGTGACCGGATAGCGCGAATACGGCATTTCGCGCACATAGGCGGCCGCGTCTGCGATCGACTGCGAGCCGTCGAGGAACACGACGTCGGCGCGCGGGCGCATCACCTCGGCCACAATCGTCTCCGAAGCGTCGAACACATCATCGAGAATCGTGCGCTCATCCTTGCTCAGACGCGTGTTCGTGTTCACCAGCACGCGCAGCTCGTCGTCCGAAACCTCCGATTCGGTTTCGTTCGGATCGAACCCGAGCAGACGGACGATGCCGTTCGTGTTCTTGCCGATCAGCCAGATGATCGGACGGCACACCTTCGCGAAGATGTCGATCGCCGGCACCACCGCGCGCGCGATCTGCTCGGTGCGCTGCATGGCGATGCGCTTCGGCACCATCTCGGAGATCACGATCGAGCAGTACGAGATGATCAGCGTCAGCGAAATGGTGGTCAGCGGCGCCGCGATATGCGCCGGCACACCCCAGCCCTCCACGACGGGCACGATGAACGGAGAGATCGATGATTCGCCGAACGATGCGGACAGAAAGCCGCACAGCGTCACGCCGATCTGCACGGTGGACAGGAACGTGTTCGGATCGCGGGCGATCTTCGCCACGCGCGCGCCGCGAGCATCCTCCTGTTCCATCTGATCGATCTGCGAGCCTCGAAGGCTCACCAGCGCGAGCTCGGTGCCCGAGAAGATCGAGCCGAGCACAAGGAATATGAATATCAGAAGGACGTTCAAACCAAGCGACATGCCCCCCACTTTAGAGGGGCGGCACGTCATTTGACCAAGACGCGGGCATCAGCGGCGCGCATGTCTGCGGCACCCATGCCCGGCACCCACCGATGCCCGGCACCCGCCCATGCCCGCTCGGCACCCACCCATGCGCGCCACCCGCATGCTCACGGCACAGCACACTAGTGCCGCCGCCGGCACACCATGTTGCTCACGCACACGCGCAGCACAATCGTCAGCAGCACGATCATCGCCGCAAGAATCCCGATGTCAAACCAGAACTGACCCGTGGTGTGCGCCCACAGATCATCCTTCTTATATGTCGGCACCTTCGTCGGACCATACAACAGCCCGTTCAGATCGATATCCGACGCGGCCGCCGAATACCCCCAGCGACCGGGGAAGATCATGCTCGCCTGCTCCAGCCCATCGCGATCAGTCACCGGAATCATGCCGCCGGAAAACACCAGCTGCGCCATCACCAGCACCACCAGCAGCGGCATCGTCTGCTCGCCCGACCTGACCAGCGCCGAACCGACCGCACCCAGCATGGCGCTCGCCCACGCGGTCAGCCACACGATGAGCACCAGCTCGGGAATGCCGGAATCCGTGAGAATGCCATGCTCGGGATGCGGCTTGCCGACCGCGACCGCAGCCACCAGAATCGCCGCCTGCAGCACGGTTTCCAAGCTCAGCACCAGCAGCTTCGACAGCGTGTACGAGGTGGGCGACAGGCCGACCGCCCGCTCGCGATCGTAGATCGCCCGTTCGGAAACGATGTCGCGCACCGACAGCGCCGACCCCATGAAGCAGGCGCCGAGAATGATCAATGCGAGCAGCTGGCTCGGCTCGGTCGCGGAATCCTTGAAATCAGGCTCCCCCAAGCCATGCGAGCCGGGCACCACCAGCGAGAGCAGCCCCAGCAGCAGCGGCAGCAACAGCAGGAAGATCAGCAACCCGGGGTCGGCCGCCACCAGATGCAGCTGACGATGCATCAGCGTGAACGTCTGCCGCACGCGATGCGCGCGAGCCGGGCGCTCATGCCCGCCGCTCGCGCCGCCGCCGTTTTCGATACCGCCGTCGCTGCCGTCGCTGACGCTGCTCGCGCCGCCACCGCTGCCGCTAATGCCGACGCCGCCGTGCCCCTGCTTTTTCAGCAGCGCGCACGCCTCTCGGGTGCGTTCGCGGACGTCGGCGATCGAATACTCCTTCGTAGGATCGGCGGTCACCTGATCGAAGATGTCGGCCCACGGCTTGCCGCCGAACGCCGCGTCCAGCTCCTGGACCGTGCCGAAGAACGCCGGATAGCCGCCCGGCGCGAGCATGAGCACGTTGTCGCACAGATCGCGGATATACGACAGCGAATGCGTGACGACCAGCACCACGCGGCCCGCGTCGGCGAGTTTGCGCAGCATCTCCATCACGGTGCGGTCCAGCGAAGGATCGAGGCCGGAGGTCGGCTCGTCGAGCACGAGCAGCTCCGGCCCGGTGAGCAGCTCGATCGCCGTGGAGACGCGCTTGCGCTGGCCACCGGACAGCCGATCGATGCGATTGTGGCGGCGTTCGGTCAGTTCCAGCTCGCCGAGCACGTTGTCGATGATCTCCTGCCGCTCCTGTTTGCTGGATGCGGGCAGACGCAGCTTTGCCGCGTATTCGAGCGCCGCGTCGACGGTGAGTTTGCGATGCACGACGTCGTCCTGCGGCACGAATCCGATACGCGAACGCAGCAGTTCGATGTTGCGATGCACGTCGTAGCCATCGAAATACACATGCCCTTCGGTGGGTGAGTTGAGTCCGGCGGTGATCGTCGTGAACGTTGATTTTCCGGCACCCGACGGGCCGATCACCGCGGTCAGCGTGCCCTTGGCGAAGACCGCGTTCACGTCGTGCAGCAGTTTGACGCGTTTGCCGCCCTTGCCGACGGTCAGACCGATGCCCTGCGCGATCACCGCCTGGGAGCTGACGCTCGGCGCGCGATCCTGCAGCACGCCGTCGCGCACCTCCAGATCGGTGTTGCCGATGGTGATGACGTCGCCTTCCTGGAGCCACACCTTGACGACGCGGCGGCTGTTGACATAGGTGCCGTTGACCGAGTTGAGATCGGTGAGCATGATGCCGTCCGGCGTAGCGTCGACGCGGCAGTGGCGGCGCGACGCGAGCACGTCGGACACGCGAATCGCGCAGGTCGAATCGCGACCGATGAATCCGGTTTTGGCGGTTTGCGGATCGAACGTGCCGAGCACGGTGTGCGTGGTGCGCTGTTCCAGCGTTTTCGGGTCGATGTTGGCGCGCAGCACGGTGTCGCCGCCCGTGAGGAACGTGCCGTCGGACGGGGTGGCTGGTGCTGCTTCCGGCTCAGCCGGGGTTGCGGGGGTTGGCGTGATTGGAGCGGCTGGTGTTGCGGTTGCCGGGGTTGCCGGGGTTGCGGTTGCTGCGGCAGCCGGCATGATCGGAGCGGCCGCTGGCACTGCGCTGCGAGGTGCCAGCTGGGCGGGTTGTGCCGTCTGAACAGGCTGTGCTGGCTGTCGGACCGGCTGGGCGGGTTGCCGGAGCTGTTGGGCGGGCTGTTTCGGTCGGACCGGCTGGGCGGGTTGCCGAAGCTGTTGGGTGGGCTGCGTCGGCTGTGCTGTCTGCGGCAGCTGCACCGGGATGCTGGCAGCGCCTCTCGCCACGGCTGGCGCGATGGTGCCGGCTGCGGGCGTAGCTGGGGTTGCGGGCGTAGCTGGGGCTGTGGGCGCTGCGGGCGCAGCAGTCGTCACCGTCGCCGCAGCTGGTGCCGCCGAAATGGGCGCCTTCGCAACGGGTGCTGCCGCTGCGACAGGTGCTGCCGCAACGGGCGTCGGCATCGCCGGTGCCGCCGGCGTCTGTTGGATGATGAACGAGATCGCGGTGGTCGAGCACAGCTGCACGCTGGTGTTGCTGGTGATGAGCAGCGACGGCACGCGGATGCCGCGCTGCGTCAGACCGTTGGCGCTGTTGGTGTCTTCCAGCAGCCAGCCGCGCTGCGAATACTGGATGCGCGCATGATGATGCGACACATGCGGATCGCGGATGACGATGTCACAGTCGGGGGCGCGTCCAATGGTGATGGGCCGCGTGGGATCGGCCGGATACTGCACGCCATTGATGGCGATTATCAGGGCTGGAGGCATGGTTCGTCGATTCTTCTCGATCTTCTCTCGTATGCCTATCCATGATAGTCGTTCGGCGGATACGTCTCGCTCGGGACGGACACGGCTCGCCCGACGTGCCTCGGACGCAGCTTCAGCTCGGACACAGTCTCAGCTGGTCAGATGCCTGTACAGCTCCGGATCGATCGGCCGCGCCAGCCGCAACGTGGACAAGGTGACCTTCACCGTGCCGTCGCCCTGCGCGTTCGGCTTCTCCGTAAGCCGGGGATGCTCCACCGCGCTGACATGCCCGACGTAGTAGTACCGGCTCTCGTCGGTTTCCGCCTTGCGCATGACGAACAGCGGAACGAAATGCGTCCGATCCCAATCGTCATCCACACCGGAACGCAGCCATTGGAACTCCGGTGACTGCGGCGTGCGCCCGTTCTTGCTGAAATACCGCATTTCCTGGGCACTGAGGAATTCGTCCTCATATTGGCTTGCGGCATATTTCACGAAAATGGGCATGGTCCCGGTGGGCTTGTCCAGCAGATATCCGCCGACGTTCTGCGGTGTGTTCTCCTTGTTCCATGCGCACAGCCGCATGACATCGGCCATCGAGTATTTCCGTTCGTACAGGAATGCGCGGTCGAATGTCAGCCTCCTGTTGCGCGCCTCCTGGAACAGGTCTTCGCAATTGGCCAAGCCGGTGCGCAGCGTGTCCGCGAAGAAGATGCGGAATGTGCGATTCGAGGCGAGCATATTCGCAAAATCAGCGTTGAGCCGGTAAAACCGGCGTATTCCCGTCGCCAAGGCGCTGCGTCTCGATCAGTGGGCACCCACCGAAGCGTTTGCGATTCACCTCGGTGAAATACGAATAATCCAATACGCGAATTGCGGAATCAAATTGCGCGTCCGACACATCGGCTTGCGCGAATCGCGATCGAATCGCATTCCGCAACGATTCCCGACCCAGCGCGGATGCCGGCCGCCATGCAACAGGCGATCCGCCATCGTCCTCGATTCGTTCGAGCGCGAACCGGCATAGCTGATCGAGGATAACCAATTCGTGCGGCCGCAGCCCGGGCAGCAGAAGCGCGGTCGCCATTTTGAGTATGGCATCCTGCGTGTCACTGGTGATTTGCAGCCGGCTTGCGCTGTGCTGCCGGCTTTCGCTGGGTTGCTGACTTTCGCCGGACGGCTTCGGTTCGCTTCGCTTGCCGTTTGCCGCCGCAGACCGGTTCTGCGCGCGCCCTGCAGCAAGGCTTTTCTCGCGCGACCGCACGAAATTCAGATAATTCTGCTTTTTGGAAGCCAGCGTGACGGGAAGCGATGCGTCATGCCGATAGATGTCCATCAGCATGGGGATGCGACCGAGTTCGTAGCGGACCTGCCGGTACTGTTCCGCAAGCTTTTTCATTTCGGACCAGTCGGCGGCATCCAAAGATTTCAGAATGCGCTGCTTGGCGATGGGATCGAAGCTGATCGACGACAATCCGATGGATTTGCACTGCAGGTTTCTGCGTGCGGAATCGCCGTCGCCGGTGTTGCCGTACAACGCCACCGGAATCAGATAGTTATTCGCGTAATTGCCGATGAAATCAATGACGACGACGCTGTCCTTATGCGGGAACTTGCGCAGACCTCGGCCCAGCTGCTGCGTGAATATGATGCTGGATTCCGTGCTTCGCAGCATGACGATCTGATTGACCGCCGGAATATCGACGCCTTCATTGAACATATCGACGGTGAAGAGATAGTCCAATTCGCCGCATTCCAACCTTTGCGCATAGTCGTCGCGCTGCTTCTGCGAAACCGGCCGGCCGTCCGCGTCCTTGCTGGTCACGGCAGCCGTGCGGTACAGCCTCTCGGCCTGCTGGTTCCACTGCCGGTTGAACAGCTGTGAGAGCCGGTGCGCCTCCTCCTGCCGGCTGCAGAAGACCAGTCCGGTGACCGGCAGCCCGAATTGCCCGTATTCCTGCAGCTTGTCGATGATGTAGCGCACCCGCTCTTCGCTGGCAAGCTGGCTGATCTCATACTTGAGCTGTCGTTGATCTTCGGCGGTTGCGCCGCGTGTCGCATTGGTCGGATTGGCAGCGTTGGCAGCACTGGCTGCGGCTGCGTTGGCTGCGGCTGCGTTCGTCTGATTGATCGTCAGCCGACGATCCGTTCCCAGATACTCGGCGACGCCGTAGTAGTGGAACGGGCACAGCATGTTTTCGCTCAGCGCCTTCTGCAGGCGAATCTCATAGGCGATGTTGTATCCGAACAGTTCAAAGATGTTGATGCCGTCGGTTCGCTCAGGGGTCGCGGTCATGCCGAGCATGAAGTCGGCATCCTTGAAATGATCGATGATGCGCTGGTATCCTTCGGCGCCGGCGTGGTGCACCTCGTCGACGAGAATGTAGTCGAATTCGTCGGATGCGAACTGTGCCAGCACTTCCGGCTGGCGCATCGTCTGCGCGGTCGCGAACACGTACCGCCGATCCTGCTGCTTGCTGGTGCCTGAATACACGCCCAGTTCCGACTCGTCGCAGCCGAGGATTCTTTGATAGGATTCCTTCGCCTTGTCGAGAATCATCTGCTGTTGCGCAATGTACAGCATGCGTTTCGGCTGGTAATCGCGCACGTCGAATGCGGAGAGGAACGTTTTGCCTGTGCCGGTTGCCGAAATGATGATGGCCCGATGCTCGCCCTGTTCGCGCAGCCTCCTGAGATTCGCCAGAGCCTCTCTCTGCATGGCGTTGGGCTGGATATCGCGATTGGACAGCGATGTGAGGATGTCCTTGCGCGCGGGTGCGTATCGTTTGAAATCCTCCTCGTATTGCGCGATCCATTCCTCGGTCAGCGGCACGGAATCGGCGATTTGGGAATCGATTTCCTCCTGGAATTGCCGGACGATTCCGCCGTTGGCCAGGGACGAGACTTTCAGATTCCATTCCCGCTGCGAATTGAGGGCCGCGTCGGTCAGATTGGAGCTGCCTACGTACAGGTCGTAGTAGGGGGTTCCGCCGCGCATGTGGCGCGCGAAAATGTAGCCTTTCGGGTGGAACGGCTGACCGGCCGGCATCGCGGCGGAGGATTCGGAACCCTCCCAGATGCGCACGTCGATTGCGGCGATGTCGCGCAGATGCAGCAGCTCCCTGAACGCCTGCGGATCGTTGAAATGGCTTTTGGTGGAGGTGATCAGACGGCTGGGGCGTCTGGGATGATCGGGATGGTTGGGGTCGGTTGACTGGATTGTGCGTGCTTGGTTCGCTCGGTTCGCTTGGTTCGCTCGGTGACTGCGGAAATCCTCCAGAAGACTTTGTATGGCACCGGTCGTGACGAATGCGACCGAGATGTCGAAGGAATCACTGTTTGCGATCGCTTCGCTGATCTCATCGTGCATGGTCAGTCCGTTGCGGTTCGCGATCAGGGTCGGACCGTATGCGCCGGACGCGTCCTTGCGTGCTGCGACCAGTCCGGACATGACGTCGTCGACCACTGATCTGATCGCATCGTCGCCATTGTATTGGCTGAGCTGGCTGAGCTGGCTGACTTGGCTGACTTGGCTGATTTGGCTGATTTGGCTGATTTGGCTGAGCGCCGGATTCTGACGAAATGCATCCCGGTGAGGCGAGTCCGGGCGCGGCGAGTCCGGGTGAGACGAGTCGAAGATGGCCGAGGTTTCATATGTCATGGCTTCGTTCCCCCGATTCTTTGTTCCCCGATCGCTGCGTGTGCGCTCTGCGGCGGCGTTGACCAGCCAGCGTTGGCCAGCTAGTCAGTCAGCGTTGTGTGGATTCCTGCGAAATCAGCTCAGGATGATTGGCGATGCGATCCACCGCCGCCTGATCGACCGGCGCCCAATCCAGTGCGGGCATGTCGGCCGGATGCAGCCATCGGATTTCGGCGTGCTCGGTCAGATGCGGAGCGTCGCCGGTCAGATGGCAGATGAACGTGGTGAGCCGCACGATGCCGAAATCATAGGCGTATTCGTTGGTGCACACCTCCTGCGCCACCTCGACCTCGCAGAGCAGCTCCTCCTCGATTTCGCGGTGAAGCGCCCCGCGCGCGGTCTCATGCGGCTCGATCTTGCCGCCGGGGAACTCCCAGTATCCGGCAAGCGATTTTCCCGGTCCTCGCTGCGCGCACAGCACGGTGCCGTCGCGTACGATGGCCGCGCCGACGACGTTGATGATCTTGTGTTGTGTCATGCCAACCAGGATACACAGTCAAGCGCATGCGGGCGCGCGCGGATCTTGAGCGCGGGCTTGGTTACGCGTGATTCGCAGCCACGCAGCAGCTGCGCACAGCAGCACACTGTAGTTCCTATAGCCCTTACTTGACACTTAATTCGATTCGGCGCAGACGTGCAATAACAAAAAACCCTCGCGCAGGCGAGGGCAATGGCTGGGATGCCTGGACTCGAACCAAGAATGGCTGAACCAGAATCAGCTGTGTTGCCAATTACACCACATCCCAATTCAGGAGCACTAGCGTGCTTCGTACCCCCAACCGGATTTGAACCGGTGTTGGCGCCGTGAGAGGGCGTAGTCCTAGACCGCTAGACGATGGGGGCGGATTGAATTATCGCCGCGCTATGGCGACAAGGATTTGAGTGTAACGGCTTGGCTCGTAGCGCGCAAACTCGGCGTGTTGCGTTAGTGACCGGTTTCCCGGGTTTCGCGGGATCGCCCAGTGCGAATTCCGGAACCGGCCTTCCCGCCAGTTCTCTCGCTTCAAGCATCCGCCGGTGTCGTGCGCCAGTTGTGTCATGCGTCAGTGATTCGTTTACGGATCGGATGCCTTTCAGCTTTGCTCTGCGGATCAGCTTGTTCTGCAATTGCGGGCGCACTGCGCGCGTGGTTTGTTGGCTCGACTGTCGTCGAGCGACGTTGCCTCCGAACGGCACCATCGTTCGCTTGCGGCAACGTTCTGAAGGCGGTGCCGAAATTGCCATCAACGAACTGTTGGCGCAGAACTGTTGGCGCAGAACAGTAGTGTGGTTCGGTTTGGCCCGTGTTTGGTTAGGTCGGGCGTCTGGATTCGGGTTGTTTTGCGCCGTATCTTGCAGTTGTGTGTGCCGGTGACTGGCGGTCGCTGGGGAACAGGCGGTTCCTGCCGTCGCGTCGATGTCGCGTAATGGCGGAATTGCAACGATCGTGGGGACCTGCCTAGAGGCCTTGTCGTCGTGTGCTTCTCCGGGCGGTACACACAACTGCAAGATATGTGTCTAAAAGTCTGGCGTGTCGAGCTTGGAAGAGCCGGATCGCTTCGCTGTGTCCGCTGTGGCGCGGGGGATGCGCTGTGGATGGGATGCGGAAGGACCTTCGGACTCGTGTCGGTTTCCGCTCCGAGGGGCGATTCCCCCCCCAGCCAGCTTGTTCTGCAATTACGGACGGGCTGCGCGCGCGGTCTGCTGGCTTGCCGGTCGGCTCGCACGTTGCCTGCAAACGGCTCTGCTGTTTGCTTCACGGCAACGGTTCCGCAATCATGGGAGACTTCTGCTTTTTCGTGGGGTAAATGGTGGGGCACTAGAGAGGAACGAGAGAGGGCGTTGCTTTAGCGCATCACCTGTGGAGCGTCACGCGACGCGAAAACCAGGCACAACGCTGTCGCGTGGCAAGTCGGGCTGACGCCAATCTGTCACGCGGCATCGAAATCGTCGTTTTTTGCGTCGCGTGACAGGATGTGGCGAGTTGCACGCATCCATCGCTAAGCCATGTGATCGCAAAACGGCGGAATTCCAATGTTTCTTGAGCCGGCTCGGTTGAGCGTGCATGTTCGCTCGTGTCACGCGACGCGAAAAACGTCCAAAACGTCGTCGCGTGACAAGTCGGTCTGTCACGCGGTGCGACAATCGAAGACTTCTGCTGTTTTCGCGGGGTAGATGGTGGGGCGCCAGAGAGGAACGCGCGAGGGGGGCTGCTTTAGCGCAAGGATTTCTCGGGAAGAAGGGGAGGAAGGGGAACTTCGTAGAATCTTTGCGCCGGGCTTAGCGCAAAGATTCTACGAACTCAAGGGGAGGATTCCGAAAAATCCTTACG
>NZ_RQSP01000002.1:35570-37218 GCF_009078285.1 Bifidobacterium jacchi | reverse complement strand
GCACGAGGAAGCACGAGGAAGTCAACGAATTACTGACGTAGACCACTAAAACGACAGCACTTCGACCTTCCCGGACCCCAGTAGATACCTCGCGCCGACGATCATCAGCCGCTCTGCGGCCAGCGCCTCGCGAATCACCTCCGACCGAGACACCAGATCCTCGATGACATGGGCCACATGCACGCGTTCGTAATCCTCGGTCGTATCCAGATCGGCCATGCGCGCCTGCCACACCGACAGACCAACCGTGCGCAGCATGATCGAATCGGCGGCGGTGATCCGCTCATCGAGATCATCCATCGCGGAAACGGTCGCCAGCGAATCCGCCGCCTCATCGGTCACCTGCTCGATCAACGCGTCCAGTTGTTCGGCCGCCGCCGCGACGGCCCCGCATCCCTCATGCCCGAGCACGACCAGCAGACTGACGTGCAGATGCTCGATCGCATATTCCAGCGAAGCGAGCACGGCATCGTCGATCATCTGACCGGCCGTGCGCACGTCGAACAGATCGCCGAGACCCTGATCAAAAACGATCTCCGGCGGCACACGCGAATCGGAGCATGCGAGCACCGCCGCGTCGGGATGCTGCCCGTCCGCAAGCGATTCGCGCGTTTCGCGATCCTGCCAGGGGTGCTCCGCCTCGCCTTCGCAAAAACGGCGATTTCCGGCCAGCAGCCGGCTCCAAGCTGCGTTCGCGGTCGCCTGCGGTGATTGACCCGGCTGCGGCGGCTGATTTGACTGCTCGGATGAACTATGCTCGGATGAACCATTGTTCATATCGGTCATGTGCGCCTCCATTCCCGTTCTGCTACTGGATTTTACCGGATTGCGCCGGTCGCTGGCAACGCTCGACGCTGCGCCGCTCGCTTCGCCGCACGCGCCGCCCTCTGCACGCTATGCGATACGCTTCGCCGTACGCGCTGCGGCGGTGTGATTATGCTCATAGGTTCGCTCCTCCCGTCGCACCCCTGTTCGCGATAGGATGAAATCACTGGTGCGCGGCATTCGGCTGCGCACGGCGAAAGGAACTTGCGATGACTCTTCTGCAGCACGAACTCACTGATTTCAAGGTTCAAGCCTTCCAGAACAACGACTTCCACGAGGTGACCAAGGCCGATGTGCTCGGCCACTGGTCCGTGTTCTTCTTCTACCCGGCCGACTTCACGTTCGTGTGCCCGACCGAGCTTGAGGACCTCGCCGCCAAGTACGAGGACTTCAAGAAGATCGGCTGCGAGATCTACTCCGTCTCCACCGACACGCACTTCGTGCACAAGGCTTGGCACGACGCGAACGAGAAGATCGCGAAGATCCAGTACCCGATGCTCGCCGATCCGACCGCGCTGCTCGCGCGCGACCTCGACACCTACAACGAGGCTGATGGCATGGCCGAGCGCGGCGACTTCATTGTGAACCCCGAGGGCAAGGTCGTGGCCTATGAGGTCATCTCCTCCAATGTCGGCCGTAACGCCGACGAGCTGCTGCGTCGCGTGCAGGCGTCGCAGTTCGTGTACGAGCATGGCGATCAGGTGTGCCCGGCCAAGTGGCAGCCCGGCGAAGAAACCATCGAGCCCAGCCTCGACCTCATCGGCCAGCTGTGACAAACAGCCCAGTGGGCTGTTTGTAGCAGCGAGCAGCGGTAGCGTTGCGA
>NZ_RQSP01000002.1:35258-35448 GCF_009078285.1 Bifidobacterium jacchi | reverse complement strand
GCGTCGCATGTAACGCAAACAGCCCAGTGGGCTGTTTGTAGCAGCGAGCAGCGGTAGTGTTGCGAGCGTCGCATGTAACGCAAACAGCCCAGTGGGCTGTTTGTAGCAGCGAGCAGCGGTAGTGTTGTGAGCGTCGCATGTAACGCAAACAGCCCAGTGGGCTGTTTGTAGCAGCGAGCAGCGGTAGTGT
>NZ_RQSP01000002.1:0-35136 GCF_009078285.1 Bifidobacterium jacchi | reverse complement strand
TGTGAGCGTCGCATGTAATGCAAACAGTCGCAATCTCGGCCCCCTCTGACGAGGGGGCTCCCGGCGGAGCCGGGTGGGGGAGAGAAACAGGAAGTGAATCTTGTCCGACCATCTCTCCCCCAGTCCGCTGCGCGATCGCGGACGCGCTGCGCGCGCAGCCTGTCGGCTCGCACGTTGCCTACAAACAGCTCCGCTGTTTGCTTAACGGCAACGGTCCCGCAATCAATGACGCGCTCCGCGCGGCATCCTGCTGGCTCGCCTGTCGGCTCGCACGTTGCCTACAAACAGCTCCGCTGTTTGCTTCACGGCAACGTCCCATCAGAGGTGGCCTATTGCTTGTCGTTTCGTTATCAAGGATTTTTCTATGGCTCAGACCAACAACCTCTATGACGTCGTCGTCATCGGCGGCGGCCCGGCGGGACTCACCGCCGGCCTGTACCTCGCCCGCGCCCGCTACCGTGTGCTCGTGCTTGAGAAGGACGATTTCGGCGGGCAGATCACCATCACCAACGAGGTAGTGAACTATCCGGGCGTCGGTCGCACCACCGGCCGCGCGCTTACCCAGACCATGCGCGAGCAGGCGCGCGATTTCGGCGCCGAGTTCCTTACCGCCGAAGCCACCGGACTGGATGTCGACGGCGACATCAAGACCGTGCACACCTCGCGCGGTGATCTGAAGACCTTCGGCATCCTCATCGCCACCGGCGCGTCCCCGCGCAAGCTCGGCTTCGAGGGCGAGGCGGAGTACGCCGGCCGTGGCGTCGCCTACTGCGCCACCTGCGACGGCGAGTTCTTCACCGATCGCGAGGTGCTGGTCGTCGGCGGCGGATTCGCCGCAGCCGAGGAGAGCGTGTTCCTCACCAAGTACGCGTCCAAGGTGACCGTGCTTGTGCGCGAATCGGACTTCACCTGCGATGCGTCGGTCGCAGCCGAAACGAAGCGCAATCCGAAGATCGAAGTGCGCTACAACACGGTGCTCGACGGCGTGACCGCAGGACAGGGCGGCCTGCGCGAAGCCACGATTCGCAACGTTTCCACCGGCGAGACCGAAACGTGGAAGCCGGCAGACGAGGGCACGTTCGGCGTGTTCGTTTTCGCCGGATACGTGCCGGCGACCCAGCTCGTGCGCGGCGTGGTCGAGCTCGACGACCACGGCTACGTTGTCACGCACGGCTACCTCGAAACCTCCGTTCCGGGCGTGTACGCGGCCGGCGACCTGCGCGTCAAGAATCTGCGTCAGGTGGTCACCGCCACCGCCGATGGCGCGATCGCCGCCGTCGAACTGGAACGGTACGCGAAGGCGATGAGCGAGAAGACGGGTCTGGTGCCGCCGCGCCCCACCGCCTCCGCATACGAGCAGGCCGAGGCGAAGGCGGCGACCGAGGCTGCGTCGGCCGCGCAATCCGGCACCACGCCCGCTCCGGCGCCGGCCAAGCGCAGCGCTGACGCCGCTGCCGCAGCCTCTGCGGCGGCGCGCAAGCCCGGCGAGTTGTTCTCCGCGGCGATCAAGCAGCAGCTGGGCGTGGTGTTCGGCCGCATGACCCGCCCGGTCACGCTGGCGCTGGAGCTTGACGACACGCCGCTTTCCGCGGAATTGCAAGGATTCGTCGGTGAGATGGTCGCGTTGTCCGCCGGCAAGCTGAATGCGGTGGCGATCGATGCCGCTGGTTTGGTGACTGCCGTGGACGGCACGAGCGCGCCGAGCGCGGTGGTGGTCGGCGAACCGGTGACGATCGCGCTGCCGTCTGCTGCCAATGCGAACGCTGCCGGCACGGCTGGTGATGTGACGGATGGTGCAGTGCCCGGCGATGTGGCCGTGCTGCCGACGTACGGTTCGCTTGATGAGTCCGGTCGCGCCACGTTCGATGCGGCCGCCGTGCTGCCCGATGCGCGCCCGTGCGTGCGGCTGTGCACGTGGGACGAGTCCGCCGGACGACTGGTTGCGACCGGTCTGGCGTTCCACGGCGTGCCGAGCGGCCACGAGTTCAACTCGTTCGTGCTCGGCCTGTACAACGCTGCCGGCCCCGGCCAGCCGCTTGACGACGATCTGCGCGAACGTGCGGTCGAGGCCGCGCCCGCCGACATCATGATTCTCGTGTCGCTCACCTGCACGATGTGCCCGGAGACGGTGCTCGCCTCGCAGCGCATCGCCTCGCTCAACCCGGGCGTGCGCGCCGAGGCCTACGACATCTCGCACTTCCCGGAGCTCAAGGATGAATACGGCGCGATGAGCGTGCCGTGCATCGTCATCAACCGTCCTGACGGCTCGCAGAAGGTCGAATTCGGCAAGAAGAGCATCCCCCAGATGCTCACGCTGCTCGGCGCGTAGGCGTTCTGCTTGCTGGGATTGCCGGGGTCGCAGGGATTTCATCGCAATCGCGGCAACCCCTGCGACCTCGGCAGCAGTAATCCGGCACAATCGCAAATAGCTTGCGGTGCACGCCGCTCGTCACTCGCCGCGCAGCGCTCGCGGCTCGGCACCTGTTACTCGCCGCGCAGCGCCTCGGTCGGAGTCATCCGGGCGGCCCGCGATGCCGGGTACAGTCCGGCGAGAACGCCGACGATCACGGTGGCAGCCCAAGCCAGCGGCAGGGATGCCCAGTCAAGTGCGAACGGCTGGCCGGATGCGGACGCGACGTAGCCGGCCGTCGCCGCGCCGATCAGTATGCCGCAGCATCCGCCGAGCGCGGACAGCATCACCGATTCGGTGACGAACTGCATGCGAATGTTGCCGGCGGTCGCGCCGAGCGCCAGTCGCAAGCCGATCTCGCCGCGGCGCTCCATCACGGTGACGATCATCATGTTGGCGATGCTCATACCGCCCACGGCGAGTGCGATGACGCCGATCATCAGGCCGAGCGTGGTCAGCGAATCGTTGGTCGCGCTGCGCGCCTTGGACAGGTCGGCGGACGCGGTGACCGAAACGTTGCCGTTCACGTTGGCCGCATGGGCGAGCAGCCGACGGGTCATTTCCGCGTCCGCCGGCGTGGTTCGCACATAGATGGCGCTGATTTTGGCGATATCGCCCGCCTGGTCCGGATAGTGGCTGAGAGCCCACGCCCGCCCGATGATCGCAGACGTGTCAAGCGTGGAGGCTTGCGGCAGCGGGTCCAGAATGCCAATGACCCCATACCATTCGTGGTCGATGAACACGCGGTCGCCGACATCGGTGACGCCGAGACGCCACGCGGCCTCCGACCCGAGAATCGCGACCGGCAGCCCCTCGTTGTTGCGGTCGATGCCGTGCCCGTGCGCGAACGTCGCGTTGACGGCGGCAAGCGCTCCGGGAGCCATGATTTTCACCGCGATCGCGTTCCCGTTGGTTGCCGGTACGAGGTCGTTCTTGAACACCTGCATGTTTTCCGGTGGCGTATAGAACACACCGACCTGTTTCACTGATGGCTGGCGTTTGAGGGTCTGCGGCGCGTAATTCGGCAGCGGAACGGTCTGCTGGGCGGCATCCTGCCCGGGAGCGACGATCTGCAGATTCGCGCCGAGCGCATCCAGTCGGGCGAGCAGCGCCGCCTGATTCGACGCGGCGATGCCGGACAGTGCCACGTAGGCGGCCACGCCGAGCGCGATGCCCAGCGAAGCGAGAAGCGTGCGCGAAACGCGGCCGGTCACCCCGATCCACGCCGCGTGCAGCAGGTCGGCAAGCCGGGTGCCCAGCGGCTTATGCGGCAGTCTGCGCCGCGGTTTGCGCGGCAGCCTGCGCATCGGCTCGGCGGTACGTTCGCGCATCCCTGATTCGCGCTTGCCTGACTCATAGGTGGCTGATTCATTCATGATTGCACCCTTCCGACTGCTGTCTATCGCCGCGGTCGGCTTCGCTGATACGTTCCGTGGCGCTGCCGCGTTGCGCTGCGCTGCCAAGTTCCGCTGTGCTGCCGCGTTCGGTCACAACGCCGTCGCGGATGTGCAGCTGTCGTGGGAACCGTGCGGCGATGTTCATGTCGTGCGTGACGACGACCAGACTGGCTCCGGTGGCTTTGGCAGCGCCGGTCGCGCCGACAACGCCATCGTCGGTATTCCCGCAGGCAGCCGAGCTGACTGCGTCGGCCATGCCAGCCGCATCTGCCGCATCGAACAGCAGATCGATGATCGTGTGACCGGTTTCGGTGTCGAGCGCTCCGGTCGGCTCGTCGGCGAACATGATGTCAGGCTGCTTGACCAGCGCGCGCGCAATCGCCACACGCTGCTGCTCCCCGCCGGATAGTTGCGACGGACGATGGTGCAGCCGGTGCTCCAGCCCGACCTTCGTGAGCGCATCGACGGCCCGACTGCGGCGTTCGGCGCGAGGCAACGCCGTGTATTGCAATCCGGTCATCACGTTTTCCAATGCGGATACGGTGTCGATCAGATGAAACCGCTGGAACACGAACCCGATGCGCTCGGAACGCAACGCGCTGCGCTGCCGCCCGCTCATTGCCGCCACATCATCGCCGTCGTAACGCAGGCAGCCGGACGTCGGCATGTCCAGCGTGCCCAGCAGCGACAGCAGCGTCGATTTTCCGGAACCGGAAGGTCCGACGATCGCCACACGCTCGCCGCGCCCGATGGCCAATGTCGTCGGATGCAGGATCTCCTGCATCGTCCCGTCCTTGCCGCGGAACGCCTTGGTGACCTTGTCCAGCGTCAGCAGCGTGCCCCCCGGCAGCTCCTCCCCTGGCAGCGCTTCCCCGGTCATGACGTCACCACCTTGTCGCCGACGGCCAGCCCGTCCGCCTTGGTGAGCTGCACCTGCGCGTTCGCCACCGTCCCGATGGTGACCGGGATGCGCTCCAGCCGATCGCCGCGCACCACATCGACCGCATAACCGTTGCCGGCGCTCGCGACCAGCGCGGTCACCGGCACGATCAGCGTCTCGGCGGTCGGCTTGTCGGTTTTGTTCGCGATGACCAAGCTGACGGAGGTCGTGCCGAATTTGGCGATTTTGGACTGGTCGGGAAAGTCGACGCGCGCGGACGGCGAGGTGACCTTCCCGTCCTTGCCCGTCGCCTGACCGCCTTGGCTGACCGCGGACAGTGTCGTGTCGATGGTCGTGTTGTCAGGCAGCACGATGCGCGCTTTGTCGCCCGCCTTGAACGTGGCCGCCTGCGTGGCGGTGAGAGTGGCCTGCGCGTGAAGCGCGACGCCGGTGAAGCTGGCGGGGCTGACGCCGGTTTCACCCAGTTTCGCATTCACTGCGGTGATGCGGATCGGCGCGGTGGGCGCCAGCGCCACAGAGGACGGCTGGAACACGCCATCGACCGCGTTGCCGTTCAATCCGAGCGAACGCTGCCATTGGCGGACGGCCTCGCGAGTCAGCCAATCGAAATGCGCGTCCGGCGTGCCGGCGAAGAAGCCCAGCTCGGCAAGATTCGTTTCGAGCTGGGTCACGTCGGGGCCGTCCGACGCATCCGTGTTCAGCGTTCGCCAGAACGGGCGTGCGCCGTGGAAGAGCGGTACGGCGACGCCGTCCATCTCGTACACCTGCTCGCCGGTCGCGATCTGTTTGCCGGCGACCGGCAGCTGCGTGATTATGCCGGATGCTGCGGTGAAATCGGATGCGTCATCGTACTGCAGGCTTGCGCCGAGCCGCGTTTCGGCGTTGAGCACTCCTTTCGTGACCGGCTGCGTGCGCAGCGTGGTCACGTCGACCTGCTGCGACGACTGACCGGCTGACTGGCCGGAGGCGCGCAGCCGGTCGATCAGCCACGGCCGCGCGATGACGCACGCTGCGACCAGCGCGGCGATGACGGCGATTGAGATGATCATGACGATGACGCGGCGTCGGCGCGGCATCCGATGCCCGCTTGATATTCCCATGCTCGGTGCTCCTGTGCAGTCGTATTGATGGTGACGGTTTCGTCGGATTGGTTGTTCGGCATATTTGTGCGACAACATTGTTCGGCAGGCTTGTTCGGCAGGCTCACTGCCCGCTGGTGGCTGATCCGCTGCCCATGACTTCTTCCATGACCTTGGTATAATCATAGCCGAATTCGTCAGGAGTGCCGCCGAACCCGAAGGTGATGTTCGCGCCGCCGGTCGGGCAGTCCTTGAAGAAGCGACGCAGCTCGCTTTCGCTGACGGTGTTCGGGATCATGATCGTCGTGGGCGTGTCGGCGGCGGGGTCCTGCACCCAGGAGAAGCCCGCCTTGCGTGCCTGCTTCGCGAAATTCAGGGCGGCGTTCTTATCGACATCCGAGTAGTCCGGCTGCTGCGTGCTGCCTTGCACCGGCTGCGTGAAATCGGGATTGGCCTTCTCGCATGCTGCATAATCGGCCTGCTTGCTGGCGTATGGCGTGCCGGCCAGCCCCGACGAATCTTGGAAGGTGACCCACGCGCCGTTGGTGTCGACGGTCGTGTACACGGCGGTCGGATACAGCTGCTGGAACGAGCTGGACGAATCCGAGCTGATGGAAGTGCCCTCAGAACCGCCGTTCGAGGCCACCGGATTGCCGGATGCGTCAAGCATGCGCAATTCGGCGGTGTCCTTGACGCCATGCCCGGACGAGTCAAGCACGGATGCCGACAGCTGCGCGTCGAACCCTTTGCCGGTCAGGCAGGAGACGAATCGCTTCGCCGTCGCGTTCACATCATTCGCGGATTCGTTGGTATTGCTGCCGTTGACGTTGCCGCCGGTGGTATTGCCTGCATTCGAGGCATTCGTGGAGCTGTTCTGTGCCGAGCATGCGGTGAGTGCGATCAGGCACAGACCCGATGCGGCGACAACGCCCAGTACGCGGCGCAGTGAGTTGTCAGATGCGGTCATGATGAATCTCCTTACGGTTGTGCATGTCATCCAACACCTCCATGCAACCTCGCCAGCGGTTGAGCGACGGTGGAAAACGCCATTACTTTCGCATTACCGATGCCGGCGCAGGATAGGAGGCGATAATGAAATGAAGCATCCGCGCGCGGCCCGCCAGCGGCACATCAGCGGCATACCAGCGGCCAGGACTCAAGGAGCAGAACCATGCGCATTCTGATCGTCGAAGACGACCGCGAACTGGCCGCCGCATTGGATGACGCGCTGCGCTACGAAGGCTACGCGACCGTGCTGGCGACGACCGGCACCGAAGCGTTGCAGGCGCTCGCCAACCAGCCCATCGACATCGTGCTGCTCGACCGCGATCTGCCGGTGTTGTCCGGCGATGCGGTGATGGCGACCATCGCCGCGAACCGCATTCCCGTCGCCGTCATCATGCTGACGGCCGCCGCCGAAATCAGCGATCGGGTAAGCGGACTTGACTTGGGTGCCGACGACTACCTGACCAAACCGTTCGCCTATCCCGAGCTGCTCGCGCGCATCCGCGCATTGCAGCGCCGCTCCGGCACCGGCGCGCCCGCGTCCGCCGTGCTTTCGCGCGGCGATATCACCATCGATACGACGCGGCGGCTGGTGTTTCGCGATCGTGGCCGCACGCTCGTCAAGCTCACGCCGAAGGAATATGGCGTGCTGCTTGAGCTCATGCGCGCGGACGGCGGGTATGTGCCGGTCAATGAACTGTATGACACCGTTTGGGATGATGCGGCATCGACCGAGCCGGCTGACGCGATCAAAACCACCGTGTATTCGCTGCGCCGCAAACTGGAGGATCGCGACGCGATCGTGTCGGCGCGAGGGGAAGGATACCGTCTGCAATGACCGAAACCGAGATGTCAGCAGAAGCGCCAACCGAAACCGGAACATCAGCCGGAACCGCGTCCGAACGCCGCCATCGGCCGACAGGCCAGCTGCGTCGGGTGTGGACCCGTGCCGTGCGCGTTTGCACAGGCCTGATCGGACGAATCAGGCCGCGATCATTCCGGGCGCAGCTGACGGTGGCGATCAGCATGGTGTTTCTGGTGGCGATCGGCTCGGCGACCGCCGTGCAGACGGCCATCGTCAACGGCATGTTCACCCATGCGATGACGATCACCACCAATCATCCAGTGGACGGCGGTATCACCATGGAAAGCAACGGCGTCGTCGAGGGGGACACGCCGGCTGACATCGGTGCCGGAACGGGCGAAACCCGTGACGGGGATGCGCAGACCGGAGCCGGCAAGACGGCAGGCGGCACCGCGTCGGCAGGCAACGCAGCGTCGGCGGGCGGCGAAGCATCGTCAAACGACGAAACGACAGCGGGCAGCTCTGCGACGCCGCCTACTGGCAGCGCGACGCCACCGTCCGGCACCACCGCGGCAACTCCTGAGGCAGACGGCAACTACCGTGTGGATTGGGGCAAGGACGGCTCGTTCACCATCACCACGCCGTACGGCGTCTCCATATGGAATCAGGATACGGTCACGAACGGGCTGCGCATCAGCGCCGCCGTCATCTTCGCGCTGTTCGGCGGAGCCAGCGTGCTGGTCATCTGGCTGGTCACATCGCGCATGTCCCGCCAGCTCAAATCCATCAGCGACCAGGCGGCGGTGCTCGACCCCGGCAAACTTGACACGCGCGTCGATATCGGTGGCGGCGGTCATGGCATCGTCGGCCAATCCACCGAAGTCACGCAGCTTGGCAACGCGATCAACGGCATGCTTGAACGCATCCAAACCGCCGCCGAAGCCGAACGACGGTTCGTATCCAACGCGTCGCACGAACTGCGCACGCCGATAGCCGCCGTCGAAACCAACCTTGACGCCCCGCTCGCCCAGGGTCGATTTCCGGCTGACGTGGAGCCCTCGGTGCGTCGCGCGCTTGCGGCCAACCGGCGTGGCGCACGGCTCGTTCAGGCGCTGCTCACGCTGTCGCGCATCCAAAGCGGCGCTCTCGGTGCTGCGGATCGCAAGGATTGCAAGGATTGTAAGGATTGTAAGGATTGCAAGCGGACTGAGGGTGGTACGGGTAGCGCCGGCGGGCCGTCCGGTGCTGGCGTGGGCGGCACGGTTGGTTCGGGCGGCACGGTTGGTTCGGTCGCTGCGGGTAGCGTCAATACGAGAGGTAGCGCGTGCGGCAGCGCTGTGGCCGGTGCGTCTGGTATGGCCGGCGCGGCTGGCGGGCCGGGTGCCAATCTGGCCGATTGCGTCACGCGCGCGATTGCTGATGTCGAGGATGATGCCGAATCGCACGGCATCGCCATTCGCGCCGATGATCTGCCAGCTGCTGCGATTGCCGCGAATCCGACGCTGCTTGATCTGGCGGTCGGCAATCTCGTCCGCAATGCCGTCATACACAACGTGGATGGCGGTTCGGTCGATGTCGAGATCCGGCGGAACGGTCGGCTCATCACGTTCGCCGTGACCAACACCACCGACGAGACGCTGCCGGATGATCTCAACGAGCTGACCCAGCCGTTCCACCGAGGCGAGCATTCCCGCATCAGCGCGGTGCCAGGCGTCGGGCTTGGTCTGTCGATCGTGGCCGCAGCCTGTGATGCGCTGGATGCCCGACTGGTCTTGTCGCGTCCGTCGCCGACCACCTTCCGCGCCGCGCTCCGCATCGACTCAGCCGCGACAACGACAAGCCGGTAACGGCGGCGGCAACGGGTCTTGTACGCCAGTAGATACACCAGTAGACCGGTCGCTCCGGCAGCCTCGTTACGATGCTTTTTGAATCTTTTTGAATCTTTTAGATTCTTTTAGATTCTTTTAGAATGCGTTACGTTGGGGCTTTTGCGTTGGAGCTTTTGCTGTGATCAATGATTTCGGGTGCTTCTGTCGTTATCGTGGGTGGTGGTTCGTTGCTGAGCCGTTGGGATGGTAGAGAGAATAGCGCTTTTCGAGTAGGTTACTCATCGACCGCTCATCGACCAGGAAGAGCCACGGAACTTGCGCTCAGTGGCATCCCTGCTCTGGCATCCTTCTCCGACTCCCCTCCTGTACCTTTCTCTGCCTTTCTCGCTTGCACCTCCTCGCTTGTGCTTCCTCGTGCTTCCTTGCACTTCCTTGCACTTCCTTTGCGCAAGGATTTTTCGGGATTTGCGTTGAGTTCGTGGAATCCTTGCGCTAGGCGGCGTCTCAGCGCAAGGATTTTTCGGAATCATCCTTGAGTTCGTAGAATCTTTGCGCTAGGCACTGTCCCAGCGCAAGGATTTTACGAAGTCCCCCTTCTTTGCGAGAAATCCTTGCGCTAGCGGCCCCTTTAGCGCAAGGATTTTACGAGATGGCCGTTTTCCCCGAGAAATCCTTGCGCTACTGCACTTGCGCTGCTGCGCTGCTGCGCGTTCCGTCTCACAGAACATCCACGAAACAGTGGGACGCAACGCAATAATCGACGGTTTCGTCGTCGCGTGACAGACCGGATTGTCACGCGACGCGGTTTTGCCCGTTTTTTGCATCGCGTGACAGACGGGTCCGGACTGGCGCAGGCTAGCATAGACCGGTTCAGCACCTCGCAGCCAATGATTATGCACAAGGGTCATGCAGCAAGCGTGCGCTACTGCGCTACAACACTCGCGCTACAACAATGTGCTGTCTCGGGGCATGGTTGCGCTACAGCAGCGCGCTACAGCAGCACCACTCTCTCTCGTTCCTAGCGCCCAACCATAGTGTCCATGGTGCCCCACCATCCAACCCACGAAAACAGCAACAGTCTCTGATTTCGGCGGATGCGAGGCGTTTGCCCAGCCCGCATGAATCCCTGACCTTTCGTCACCTTTCAATAATTCTTACATGTTAACTGAGAGTTCTAACATGTTAGAATTATTGCAAGGTGATGTAAGAGGAGGTGCGATATGCTGCCGAAGAAGGAAAGCCTGAAGGTGGAGTTCAAAAGCGAGCTGCACAGGCCGCAGACCGATGACGAAATTGTGGACAACGTTGTGGCGCTGGCGAATACGCAAGGCGGCATCCTGTACCTTGGGGTTGAGGATGATGGCTCGGTGACGGGAGTCGACAAACGACATCGGAATGTCAACGGATTGGCTGCCTTTATTTTCAATAAGACCGTCCCGCAGCAGTCTGTGCGCGTGACTTTGCTGCATGAAGACGATAAGCCGGTGGTCGGAATCGAGGTGGACAACAGCGCGCAGATTGTATCGACCAGCCAGGGGAAAACGCTGCAACGGCGGCTGAAAGCCGACGGAACGCCTGAAGTGGTGCCGTTGTTCGTGTCGCAGTTCATCAGTCGGCTTTCGCAGCAGCGCTCCTATGATTTCAGCGCGCAGCCGGCGCCGGAATCGCGCCTGTCTGATTTGAATCCGGAATCGCGCGATAAGCTTCGGGCCAGCATCCGCAGCGCCAATGCGCAGAACTCATTGCTGTCCTTTGACGACTATGATTTCGACCGTGCGCTGGAACTGGTGGTTGATGGTCCGTCCGGTCCGCAGCCGTCTGTAGCCGGTCTGCTGACCATCGGAAACATTGACGCCATCCGCCGGTCGGTTCCGGCAGCGTCGGCAGTGTTTCAGGTGATGAAGGGAACCGTGCCGAAGGTCAATACGGATTCCTTTGTTCTGCCATTGGTTGACATGTTTGATCGTATGAGTGATCTGATGGCTCCTTGGAATCCGAGCCATGAGGTCATGAGCGGCCTAATCCGTGTCGATATCCCCGATTTCGATCATGGGGCATTTCGTGAGGCGATGATCAACGCGTTCTGCCATCGGGATTATGCGCGCATGGGAGATGTGAGGATTGCTGTCGACGACGATGGATTGACCATCGCCAACCCGGGTGGCTTTATCGAGGGGCTCTCCGAGGACAGCCTTCTTACGGCGCAACCGAGGTCGCGTAACCCGCAACTTGCTTCAATACTCAAGACGGCTGGTTACGTTGAGCGGACCGGGCGCGGTGTGGACGTCATCTACGCTGGTTCCATTGCCGCGGGTGGAATGTTCCCGGATTATTCTCAGTCCAGTGCCGAAGAAGTTGTGCTGTTCCTGCGAAGAGTGGTGCCGGATGCGGCGTTCGTGGCCATGATCGGTGATGAGGAGCGTCGGCGCGGAGCACCATTGTCGGTGTGGTCGTTGATTGTGCTCTCGTTGTTGAGGGAGCATCGGCGGTTGTCGGCGGCTCAGATGTGCGAGTTCTCTCATGTGGAGCGACGTCGCATTGTATCGGCGGTCGAAAGGTTGGTGGAGTGCGGTTTGGTGGAGGGGATTGGCGCGGGAGCTTCTCGCGCGTACATGTTAAGCGCGCGCGCGTATAAGGACTCTGACGGGTTGGCTTCCTATGTGCGTCAGCGTGATATCGAGGCTACCCGCCATGAGGGTCTTGTGCTGGAATTCGCTCGGAGGAATGATGGTGCCGTTGCCACGTCTGATGTCATGGATTTGTTCGGTTTGAGTTATATCAGTGCCTATCGGCTGTTGAAAAGGCTCGTGGATGAGGGAAAGCTGCGTCGTGAGGGGAACGGCCCGTCGTCGCGATATCTGGTGATGTGATTGGGGATTCTGGGCTATCTTCCCTTCCCGCTACCCTTCTGCCTTTCGTCACCTTTCAATAATTCTTACATGTTAACTGAGAGTTCTAACATGTAAGAATTATTGAAAGGTGACGTGAAAGGATCGGTGCGCGAGGCCGTTGCCTCCCGTGCGCCGCGATTACGTCCTCCGGCTTGCTTTATTTCACCCGCTTGCCGGCGATTTTGACGAGCGTCGAGCTGATCAGCGCCACCGTGAACAGCACGGCGAGCACCGGGATGAGCGCGGCGTAGCGGTGCGTCTGATCGGGGGCGTGCGTGACCACGAACGAGGCCAGCTGGTTGCCGGACAGGCCGGCGAACGCCCACGCGCTGAGGGTCAGACCGTGCGTCGTGGAGACGGTTTTCGTGCCGAAATGCTGGTCGAGCAGCACCGGCAGCGTCGAGAATCCGCCGCCGTAGCCGGCGTTGACGAGGAACAGCATGGCCAGCACGGCCCACAACAGAGCGTTATCGATGCTGTTCGTAAAGATTTGCAGCAGGCAGACAAGAATCGACATGATGAAGATCACCTGATACACGGTTTCACGGCGTTTGAGATGATCGGAGAGTGTGGAGAATCCCATGCGGCCGGCCGTGTTGAACACGGCGTCGGCGGCGAGCACCAGACCGATGACGCCCGCGGTGGCGGCGGCGAAATCGGACGAGGCAAGACCTGCGTACGGGGGGAGGGCGGCGAGCACGTCGTGCAGAATGTCCTTCTCCTGACTGATGAGTGCCAAGCCGCAGGTGATGTTGAGATAGAACGCAATCCAGATACCCCAGAACACCGGCTTCTTGAGGATTGATACGCGGCTGATATGCGAGGTGGCTGGGTCATATGTCCATCCAGCAGGCCGTTTGATGAGCAGGAATCCGAAGAACATCATCACCGCGTACACTGCGGCGAGCACGAAGAACATGTTCACCAAGCCGACCGCGCCGATCAGATACTCCATGAGTGGGCTGGCGATGGCCTTGGCAAGGCCGAATCCGGCGACCGCGATGCCGGTGGCGAGGCCCTTGTTGTCGGCGAACCACAGCATCAGGTTCTTGACCGGCGTCAGGTAACCGACGCCCAGACCGATGCCCATGATCGCCCCATAGCAGAGGAACACGCCCGGCAGGAACCCTGCGGCAATGCTCGCGCCAGTGCCGGCGAAGCCGACCGTGAAGCAAACCATCGAGACAAGCGACGACTTTTTGATGTTCCGTTCCACCATCGGCCCCGCGAACGCGGCCGACATCCCCAGAAAGAAGATGGCGAGCGAGAACGCCCACTCCACAGAGGCGGGCGCGGCGTGAAGCCGGTCCGCGATCAGCTGCTTGAACACGCTCCAACAGTAGACCGTGCCGATTGGGATGTGAATCAGCAGTGCCGGAATGATCGCGCTGGTCCAACGGTTTGCAGTAAGACGTGCCATGTACGACTGCCCCTTTTCCGTGTCTGATGGCATATTGCCCGACGGCCGTGCAAGAGATACTTCCGCTCATGACTTACGTTCTCACCGCATGTCCATGTCACATGGATGGCTGAACATCATCGGTGTGCGTTTCATCGGCGCTGTTCGCTCTTGTCTGCGCCGACAAAGCAGTATTGTAGCAGGTTTTCGTTTCTGTGCTCGCAGCTGGAATGGGAGATTTCAGTGAGAGAAGTCACATCGTGGTGATGTGCGCAAACGGGGGGAGCCCCGCAACCTGACAGAGGTTGCGGGGCTCCCAGATGATTGCGGCGCGGACCGAAATCAGCCCGTGTTCTGCAGGCCGGCCGCGACGCCGGAGACGGTGCACAGGATCAGGTAGATGAACTCGGCCTGCTGGCTCTTGGAGAGCTCTTCCTTGTCCACGCGCTTGCGCAGCGAACGCAGAGCGAGCATCTGCGTGACGGACAGCGCATCCACATACGGCGAACGAATGCGGATGGCCTGGCCGAGCACATGACGATGCTGCAGCGGCCACTTGTCGCCGACGATCTTGAGCACCCACTCGGTGGTGAGCTCCATCTCGTCGAGCACCTTCTTGGACAGGTCGTCACGATCACCCAGCGACAGATACATCTTGGCGATGCGCTCGTCGGTCTTGGCCAGCGACATCTCGATGTTGTCGATGAATGTGGAGAACAGCGGCCACTCCTCGTACGCCTCACGCATCGTCTCCAGATCACCGAACTTCTGGCAGGCGGTGCCCAGGCCGTACCATGCGGCAAGGTTGATGCGCGCCTGAGCCCACGAGAACACCCACGGAATCGTACGCAGATCATCAAGCGACTTGGCACCCAGACCACGCTTGGCCGGACGCGAACCGATCGGCAGCAAACCGACCTCGGTCAGCGGCGTGACCGTGGAAAACCACGGCGCGAAATCCGGGGTCTTCAGCAGATCAAGGAACCGCTCGTGCGAAGCGTCGTCGAGCACCTTGGTCATCGCCGCGTACTTCTCGGTCATCTCCGTGTTCGTCTTCTCGACGCTCGGCGCCGACTGCAGCAGCGTGGCCGCGGCGACCGACTCGATATGACGGACGGCGAGCACCGGGTTTCCGTAGCGGGCGAAGATCACCTCGCCCTGCTCGGTCAGCTTGAACCGGCAGTTCACGGAACCCTTCGGCTGGGCGAGCACCGCACGGTTGGCCGGACCGCCGCCGCGGCCAACGGCACCGCCGCGGCCGTGGAACAGCGTCAGATCAATGTCGTGCTTCGTCGCCCACGCGACGATACGCGATTCGGCGGCGTGCAATGCGAGCGTTGCGGTGGTCGGGCCGGCGTCCTTCGACGAATCGGAATAGCCGAGCATGACCTCCATCTTGTTGCCGGTGGCCTTGAGCCGCGCCTGCACCTCGGGGATCTTGACGATCTCCTCCAGCACGTCGACGCAGTGCTCCAGATCCTCCAGCTGCTCGAACAGCGGAATCACGTCGATCGTCGGCACATCCTCGGGATGCGCGAACGCCAGACGATTCAGCTCGTACACGTCGCGCACGTTCTGCGCCGACTTGGTGAACGAGATGATGTAGCGTCGAGCCGCCTTCATCCCGTTGCGGCGCTGGATCGAACCAAGCGCGCGGAACGTGTCGAGCACCTCGTGCGTCATCGGCTGCAGTTCTCCGCGCTCGCCGTGCAGGCCGTGCTCGCGGATGTCCTCCAACGCGCGCGCATGCACCACGGAATGCTGACGGAACTCCATCTCGACCATATGGAAGCCGAACGTCTCCGCCTGCCAGATCAGATCCTGCAGCGGGCCGTAGGCGGAGCGCTTGGCGCCAGCCTCGGCGAGCGAACGCTGCACCACCTTCAGATCGGCGATGAAATCATCGCAGCTGTGGTACATGAGGTCCGCGTCGCGCGTGACCGTGTAGTGCAGACGATCGGCCATGACGAGCATGACCGCGCGGTGCAGCTCCTTGGTGGAGATCAGCGCGGCCTTGTCGGTCAGCCGCTCGCTCATCTCCTTCTGATGGCTCCACAGGCTCTTGAGCTCGGCGCTCGGCGGCGTGGTCACGGATTCCATCGTCAGGTTCTTGCCGACGGTTCGCGTGGCCTCCTCAAGCGCGGCGATCACATGATCGGAGAACTTGCGGGCCACCTGCCGGCTCACCTTGGCGGTGACGTTCGGGTTGCCGTCGCGATCGGAGCCGATCCAGCTGCCCGGATGGAAGAACGCGGGGCACACCGGCTCGACGAGTCCGGCCTTGTCGCCCAGCACCCAGTCGTCGAAACGGCGGTATACGGCCGGAATCGTATGGAACAGCGTGTTGTCGAAGATGTCGAGAATCGTGTCCGCTTCCTCGACCGGCGTCGGCTTCTTCAGCGCGATCGGCGACGTGCGGAACAGTGCGTCGATCTCGTTGTAGAGACGACGGCTGTTCTCCTTCTTGTCGGAGCCGCCCAGATGCTGATGCGCGTCGAGCAGTTCCGCGATGCGGCGGATCTTGCCCTCGACGGCCTTGCGGCGCGCCTCGGTCGGATGCGCGGTGAACACCGGATGGAACTCCAGCTTGTCGAGCAGATCCTTGGCCTTCGCCGGGCCGGTTTCGTTGATGAGCTGATGATAGGCGACGGTCAGTTCGTTGACGGGATCGACCGCCTGATCGCCGGAAACGTTGTTTTCGCGCTGATGCAGCACGGACACGCGGTAGTTCTCCTCGCACAGATTCGCAAGGTGGAAGTAGGTGGTGAACGCGCGCGCCAGCAGCTGCGCATCATGCAGCTTCATCGCGTCGATGGTCTCGACTGCCTTCTTCAGACCATCCTGCTTGGGATTGGGGTCGGTCATCACGCTGGCAAAATGCTCGGCGCTGGCCTCCACGGCATATCCCAGCACGGTGTCGAACGTGGAGAGAAGCTTGGGATCGAATTCGCCCAGCACACTGCGCAGAATATGCAGACACAAGTCCATGTCGTGCTTGAGCGATGCGGGCAGCTCACGCTCCTCGGGACCCTTGGTCCCGGTGCCGGTCGAGACTATCGTCGCGTCGGCAGGCGTGATCTGTTGATCGTTAGTTGTCATCAGACCTCCTTTGCTGAACTTTCGGTTGCTCGGTCACCCGGCCATCCGCGGCTCCTCCGCGGTTATGTTGGCCGGACGTTGCAAGCCCAAAGCCGTCCATTCAACGGTTTGCGCCAATTCTATGACTTGCTAATCGACAGTTATATTACGAGATGCGCAATGTGGATGATTTTCGCGGCTGCGGCTCGGTTGCTGCGGTCTGGTGAATGCGATTCGGCGGCCGCGGTTGGTGGCTGCAGTCGGTGGCTGCGATTCGGCGGATCTGGGATTCGCGCGAAGCCGTTCACGTCGGCGGAATTGTTTTGGGCAAGCGGTGGAGTAAATATGAGCGTGTGAAGCCAGGGAAGAACAGCAATCGCAATCCGCTAATCCAGCAGCCAGCACAAGCCGACGCAGCCGGCCGGCCAGTGCAAACCGAGCGGCACACGCAAACCGGCCGCGCCGAACAGCCCGATCAATCCAACGAATTCCCTGCAACGCACCCGATCGCCACGTCCGAGCGCGTGTCGAAATACCACACCCACTCCATACCCCTCGATATGGAGGATATTCGCCGCGACTGGGACAAGCCGCTGTCGCAGGCGTGCCTCGCCGCGAAAACCAGCGTCATCGTGCGCGTCGGCGCGTTGGATCTCGGATCGGGAACCGGCAGCTTCCGCGTGCGCGAGATGATGCATCGCATCGCCTACCCGCTTGGCGTGCACGTGCGCGCCGACGTCAACCTGACCGACATCGAAGCGACCTGCACCGACGGCAAAAGCCGCATCACCGAAGTCATCGATCTGCCCACCACCGGCGTCAACACCGAGCGCATCTGGCTGCTTGAGCACTACGCCGACTGGTTCAGCGTCAACCTCGGCCTTGATTCCATGTACCACCGGGTCGGCGCGGTCTCCGAAGGACTTGTCCAGAATCTGGAGAAAAGCGACGTCTCCGCGGTCTCCGCACAGCTGTCGAAACAATTGAAGGCCGAACGCAAGGCGCACAAGGAACAGAGCGAGGAGGCCTCCGACGATCCGGTGCTCGACGCGCTCGAACAGGCCGAAGTGACCATTCCCGTGTCGATGGTGCGTGCGCAGAGCGACGACATCGCCGGCGAGGGATCCACCGACGACGACCTGCGCTCCGAATCGATGGCCGCGCTGGAGGCCTCCGACGACGCGACCAAGGCCGCTCACGCGAAGCTGTTGGCGCAGCGGACGGCAGTCGCGAAGACCGCGGCCGCAGCGCAACCGGCTCCCGCAGCGCAACCGGAGCCCGCGGATCAGCCGGCATCCGCTGCGCAATCGGCCGCCGCCAAGCCGCAGTCCGCCGCTGCACAGCCGCAGCCGGCACCAGCCACCAAGCGCCAGCGCAAACACCGCCCGATCACCGGCGAATACGCCGCGCACTTCGACCACGTCAACAACCCCGGCAGCCTCCCCCGCCGCGAGATCACGGTCGGTCAGGCGCACGAGCGACTCGACCTGATCGAGCGCCGCAAGCCGCTGTATTCCCCCGCATTCGCCGGCCTCGCCTCCGCGATCGCCTGCGCATCCTTCGTATTCCTGCTCGGCGGCGGCCCCTACGACATGATCGGCGCATTCGTCGGTGCCGGACTCGGCCACTGGCTGCGCCGCCGCCTGTTCGCGCACCATCTCAACCAGTTCTTCGTGACGTTCGTCTGCGTGGCGGTCGCGGCGCTCGCCTGCACCGGCACGCTGCGTCTGATCGGTCTGTACGACCCGATCGCATTGCAGCACGACACCGCCTACATTGGCGCGATGCTGTTCGTGATCCCCGGTTTTCCGCTGATCACCGGCGGCCTCGACATGGCGAAGATCGATTTTCCGTCGGGCATCCAACGCGTCACCTACGTGCTGTGCATCATTCTCATGGCGACGCTCGCCGGATGGATGGCGGCGGTCATCGTGCACCTCAATCCGACCGGATTCGAGCCGCAGGGACTTGACGCCGGCACTACGGGCGTGCTGCGCGCGCTGTTCGCGTTCCTCGGCGTGTGGGGCTTCTCGGTGATGTTCAACTCGCCGCAGCGCATGTGCCTGGTGGCGGCGCTGATCGGCACGATCACCGACACGCTGCGATTGGAGATCGTTGATCTGGGAGTGCCCGCCGAGGCCGGCGCGTTCATCGGCGCGTTTCTGGCCGGACTGCTCGCCGCCGCGTGGCGTTCGGCGGTGCGCGGCGGGCTGCTGCCGCCTCACCTGGGATATCCGCGCATCTGCCTGACGGTGCCGTCGATCGTGATCATGGTGCCCGGCATGTATATGTACCGCGCCATGTTCTATCTCGGTCAGTTCGACACGCAGCAGGCGCTCGACTGGGCGTTCCGCGCGTTCATGGTGATCATCTGCCTGCCGATCGGGCTGGCGATGGCGCGCGTGCTGACCGACAAGTCCTGGCGGTACGACATCTGACGATGGCGTTTACTTCTTCGGCTTGAGGGCGCTGGGAATCGGCATGGGGATGGGCTTGTGCGGCGGCAGCGGCTTGGGCATCGGGGACGGGATGCGCGCGGTCGATTTCACGGCCGGCATCTCCCCGCTGGTCGCCTTCGCGGCGGCTTCAGCAGCCCATTTCGCGTATTCGTCAAGATCATCGTCCACGGGCGTCGCCACGGCCTGGTCGGATGCCGCCTCGGCGTGGACGCTTTCGTCCGCATGCTGGACGCCATCCTGATACTGTGCCTCAACATCGGCAAACGGATCGGGCGAACCGGTGCCCGGCTCCTGTGCGCTGAGCTCCTTGGCCAGCTCGTCGTAATCGGTATCGGTGGTCAGGTACTTGAGCTTTCGGGCTATTTTCTGCTGTTTTGCTTTCTGACGTCCGCGGCCCATGTGACCCCCTGAGATACTGTACGTGTTAATTCATCACATAAGAGAGTACCACTTGTCCACCCCTAGGTGCTTGTCTGCTCGGACTTTTACGATAAAAGCGATATTTTGAGGCGTTTTCGCGTGCAAGCCGGCAAGGCGGCCAGGGCAGTCAAGACATGGTCTTGCGGTCGTGGCAGTCATGGCGGCGGCGCGCGACGCGCTGGTACACGGCACAAGGGGTATCGCACGATGACCGATCAGGAACAGCAGTTGACCGCAGCCGGCAACGAGATGAGCGCAAGCTTCCTCGCGGCGAAGAAGCGCTCCGACGAGACGCTCGCCAAGCTGGAGGCGAACCCCGGCAAGTTCACGATGCTCACCGGTGACCGCCCGACCGGCCGTCTGCACCTCGGCCACTACTTCGGTTCCATCCGTGAGCGCGTCGCCATGCAGGAACGCGGCGTCAACACCAACATCATCATCGCCGACTACCAGGTCATCACCGACCGCGACACCACCGAGCACATCCAGGACAACGTCCTCAACCTTGTGCTCGACTACATGGCCGCCGGAATCGACCCCAAGAAGACCATGATCTTCACCCATTCCGCAGTGCCCGCCGAGAACCAGCTGCTGCTGCCGTTCCTGTCGCTCGTCACCGAGGCCGAGCTGCACCGCAATCCGACCGTTAAATCCGAGATGGAGGCATCCGGCCACGCGCTGACCGGCCTGCTGCTCACCTACCCGGTGCATCAGGCATGCGACATCCTCTTCTGCAAGGCCAACGTGGTGCCGATCGGCAAGGACAACCTGCCGCACGTCGAGATCACGCGTACGATCGCCCGCCGCTTCAACGAGCGCTACGCCAAGAAGCACCCGGTGTTCCCCGAGCCGTCCGCCATCCTCTCCGAAGCGCCCGAGATTCCGGGTCTCGACGGGCGCAAGATGAGCAAATCTTATGGCAACTCGATCATGCTGGGCGCCACCGCCGAGGAGACCGCCAAGCTCATCAAGAAGAGCCCGACCGATTCCGAGCGTCGCATCACCTTCGATCCGATCAACCGCCCGCAGGTCTCCGCGCTGCTGACTACCGCCGGGCTCGTCACCGGCCGCGATCCCAAGGAAATCGCCGACGAGATCGGTGATGCCGGTGCGGGCGCGCTCAAGAAGTACGTGATCGACTCGGTCAACGAATTCCTCGCGCCTCACCGCGAACGCCGAGCCGAACTCGCCAAGGACATGGACACCATTCGCGACATCCTGCACGACGGCAACGCGCGCGCGAACGCCATCGCCGAGGAGACCCTCGACCAGGTGCGCGAGGCGATGGGCATGAAGTACTGATCGCCGATCATCAGCGGTTGGCGGCGGTTGACGGCGATTGGCGCAGTGCGATTGCGCCGAGTGATCGCGCGCCGCATGATCGCATAGGGTGATTCGCAAGCGCGCGCCGCCGCTGTGTACCGCCGCGCGTCGCCGCCGCGAACCGCCGCCGAGCAAGGGCGAATGGTCAAACGGAGACACACCGTAGGCCATTCGCCCGCATACATGGCATGATGGCAGTCATGAATAACATAAGACTGCGCATTGCCAATGCCAGAATCCCCGGTACGGACCGACTCATCGATGTGGATGCAGTGAATGGTCGCATAGTCGCGATCAGTCCGGCCCAGCCGAATCATACAAGCGGTCGGGCAGCCGCCGACGCAGCCGACTTCGGTGCGCATGCCGCCGCCGCGTATGCCGCCGCCACGCACGCCGCCGACGTGCTCACTACCGACGTGCACGTCACCGACGCGGCCGGACGATGGATCATCCCCGGCCTTTGGGATTGCCATACGCACTTCACCCAGTGGGCGCAGACCCTCGGCCGCCTCGATCTGATCGCCGCACGCAGCGCGCGCGAGGCGATGGACATGCTGCGCGATCACCTCGCCCGGCTACGCGCCCGTCCGCAGGGCCTGAGCCCCGACGTGTTCGTCGTGGGCATGCGATTCCGCCATTCGTTGTGGTCCGATTGCGATCAGCCGACGCTCGCCGCGATCGACGAGGCGGCTGGAGATCAGCCAGTGGCGCTGTCCAGCGCCGACATGCACTGCGGTTGGGTGAACACCGCCGCCGCCCGACGGCTGGGCGTGCAGGTGCGCGATTCCGGGCTGATCGGAGAACGCGAATGGTTCGATGCCTACTGCAAGCTGGACAACGCTCCGGGCGCGGCTCGCGAAACGCTTCGTCTGATCCGCGCCGCGCAGATGGATGCCGCGCGCAAAGGCGTGGTCGGCATCCGCGACTACGAGATGGCAGACAACATCGCCGTGTGGACGCGGCGGTTCGCGTCGGCAACGATTCCGGCGGGTGTTGGAACTGGCGTTGGCGACGGCTCGCCAAGCGCCGGCGCGCAGACGCTGACCGCAGCGGAACGCGCCGAACTGACTGCGGAGTCGCGTCAGTCCGTCGCCGCCGGATTCGATTGGGACGCCTCCTTCGCACACGGTATGCGGGGTCTTCGCGTGGATGCCGGCATCTACCCGGAGCGGCTTGCCGACGCGATCGACGCGGGATGGCACACCGGCGACGAGCTGCCCGGCAGCAGGGCACTTGATGGGGTGCCTGGTGGCGCGCTCGGCCGTGTGGGCGCGATGAAGCTCATTTCCGACGGCTCGCTCAACACGCGCTCGGCGTACTGCTCCACGCCGTATTCCGGCATTCGGCCGAACTCGTTCGGCACGCTGAACTACACACCCGATCAGATCGAGCAGTATTTCCATCTGGCCACCGTGCACGGGTTCGACATCGCATGCCATGCGATCGGCGACGAAGCCAACACCATTGTGCTCAACGCGGCCGAAGCCACGGGCGCGCACGGGTCCATCGAACATGCGCAGATGCTCAAACCCGTTGACATTCCGCGGTTTGCGCGTATCGGTTTGGACGTGAGCGTCCAGCCGCAACACGCGATGGACGATCGCGACGTGATCGCACGGTTCTGGGCCAATCCGGTCGGCATCCCCTATCCGTTCCGGTCGCTGCACGATGCCGGGGCTCGGCTGCGGTTCGGCTCCGATGCGCCCGTCGCGCCGCTCGACCCGTGGATGGCGATATCGGCGGCCGTGTTTGGCACGGAAAGCTCGGCGCGCGAGCCGTTCCAGCCCGAGCAGTGCTTGGACGTGCGTGTCGCGCTCGCCGCTTCGACGGCTGCCGGCCGCGATCAGCTGGTGCCCGGTGCTGCGGCCGATCTGGTGCTGCTCGATGCCGACCCATATGCGGCTGACTCGCCCGAGGCCATGCGCGCGATGAAGGATGCCGTCGCTGCGACGATGCTCGCCGGCCGCTGGACATACCGGCGCTTCTAACGCCGTCCCCCCGGCGTTTCGCGGTGCCGGGGGACGGCTGCGGCTGGCCCCAGTCAACTCCGATCGTGTCTGATTTTCGTATCTAATCTACAGCGGCAGCAGGGCGCTCAGATCGTCGCGCTCGCCGACGGCGGTGATGTGCCCGGCGTCCTTTTCCTCCGCCCATGTCGTGATGCCGGCGGCGAGGCGCAGCCATACGTCCGGTTCGAGTTCGATTACGTCCGGCGGCGTCAGATTATGCGGGTCGGAGGCAGGGCCATCAAGGATCTTCACCGCGCCCCAAGGAGCCACGCGCACCTCCACGCCGGGGCCGGGCGCGCGCTTGTGCAGAATAAACAAGGTGTAGCGCACCGCCATCGCCCACGTGCGGCGTGGCAGGCGCGGATTCGCGGCGATCGCGGGAACCTGCGGATGCTCGGCAAGCTGGGTGCGGGCCGCGTCGACCCATTGCCGCCACGAGTCATGTCCGATGCTGATGTCCTGTTCGCGAAGTACTGCCATAGTCGCCATTGTGCCACGTTCGTCATGTCGGTGCCGCTGCGTGGGCGGTGCATGCCGGCATCTGTTCGCGATGGATGATTTGTAGATGATTTGTAGATAATTTGTGTGCGGCTGGATTGCGGGTTGGATTGTGGGCGGCTGGCAATTGATGTGGGAATGATTTGCTGGGGCCGATGCGCCACGGCGCCGACTTCCGTAGTTTTGCCATTGCGCTACGTTGTTGACGCACGCACCGTCCACCGACGGCTGACATGCCCGAGAGTGGCGGAAACATTGGATTAGCGTAACCCAGCGTTCACCCTCACGTTTATGCGTAGTCATCGAGACAAGGCATAATACTACAGGGAAAACAATCCGGAAAGAGAGTCAGGATATGACCGAAATCACTGCACCCAAGTCGCCTGTCACGGCCGCCGCATTCGCCGACGAGATTCGTGAACAGCTCAAGTACACTCAGAACGTCACCCCTGAGCAGGCCACCGTCGCCGACGTCTACGTCGCCGCCGCCAAGGCCGTGCGCAACCATCTGGCGGACTCCTGGTTCAAGACCCAGGCCGATACCGTCAACGGCAACACCAAGGCCGTCGGCTACCTGTCCGCCGAGTTCCTCATGGGCAAGCAGCTGGAGAACGCTCTGCTCAACGCCGGCCTGACCGACCAGTTCGACGAGGCCGTCGAAGCCCTCGGCTTCAAGCCGAAGGATGTCATCGACGCCGAGTACGAGCCGGCCCTCGGCAACGGCGGCCTCGGCCGTCTCGCCGCCTGCTTCATCGACTCGCTCGCCTCCCTGGGCGTGCCGGCGTTCGGCTACGGCATCCAGTACCGCTACGGCATCTTCAAGCAGACGTTCGACGAGAACGGCAAGCAGGTCGAAACCCCTGACTACTGGCTCAACAACGAGGAGCCGTGGGGCCACATCGACTACAACCGCGACCAGAAGGTCTCCTTCGGCGGCGAGGTCGTCGAGGAGGACGGCAAGAAGGTATGGAAGCCGGCGTGGTCCGTGCGCGCCGTCCCGGTCGACTACCTGGTGCCGGGCTACAAGTCCCAGCGCGTGAACACGCTGCGCCTGTGGACCGCCAAGTCCTACGACGAGTTCGATCTGCTCGCCTTCAACAAGAGCGAGTACATGGACGCCGTCAAGCCGCAGGTCAAGGCCGAGAACATCTCCAAGATCCTCTACCCGGAGGATTCCACCAAGGTCGGCAAGGAGCTGCGCCTTGAGCAGCAGTACTTCTTCGTCGCCGCCTCCCTGCACGACGCCATCCGCGTCTTCTACCCGGGCCAGGACAAGCCGGATCTGACCACCTTCCCGAACAAGATCACGTTCCAGCTCAACGACACCCACCCGGTCATCGGCATCCCCGAGCTCATGCGCATCCTCATCGATGAGTACGACTACGACTGGGACACCGCCTGGGGCATCACCCAGAAGACCTTCAACTACACCTGCCACACCCTGCTGCCGGAGGCCCTCGAGGTCTGGCCGGCCAGCCTGATCGGCGAACTGCTGCCGCGTCACCTCGAGATCATCGAGAAGATCAACGAGCAGTTCGAAGCCGAGCTCAAGGACAAGGGCGTGGACGAGGAGACCGCCAAGGACATGGCGATCTACACCGGCGATGCCGTGCGCATGGCCTACCTCGCCACCTACGGCGGCTCCCACGTCAACGGCGTGGCCGAGCTCCACTCCCAGCTGCTCAAGGACGTCACCCTGAAGAACTTCTCCGATGCCTACCCGGACAAGTTCACCAACGTGACCAACGGCGTCACTCCTCGCCGCTTCGTCAAGCTCGCCAACCCGCGCCTGTCCGACCTCATCACCGAGGGTCTCGGCACCGACACGTGGGTCGCGGACCTCGAGAAGCTCCAGGGCCTCGTCCCGCTGGCCAACGACGACGAGTTCGTCAAGAAGTTCGCCGCCGTCAAGAACGCCAACAAGCACGACTTCGTCGCGTTCGCCAAGCAGCACTACGGCATCGACGTCAACGAGAACACCCTGTTCAACACCATGGTCAAGCGTCTGCACGAGTACAAGCGTCAGTCGCTGAAGATCCTCGCCGTCATCTCCCAGTACGCCGCCATCAAGAACGGCACCGTCTCGGTCGACGATATCCAGCCTCGCACCGTCTTCTTCGGCGCGAAGGCCGCCCCGGGCTACTACCTCGCCAAGATGACCATCGAGCTCATCAACAACGTCTCCAAGGTCGTCAACAACGATCCCGACGTCCAGGGCAAGCTCGCCGTCTACATGCTCCCGAACTACAACATTGAGATGGCCCAGAACCTCATCCCGGCCACCGAGCTCGACGAGCAGATCTCCCAGGCCGGCAAGGAGGCCTCCGGCACCGGCAACATGAAGTTCGCCCTCAACGGCGCGCTCACCGTCGGCACCCTCGACGGCGCGAACGTCGAGATCCGCGAGAAGGTCGGAGCCGAGAACTTCTTCCTCTTCGGCATGACCGTCGACGAGGTCGAGAAGCTGTATGCTGACGGCTACGATCCGGCCAAGTACTACGAAGCCGATCCTCGCCTCAAGCAGGCCGTGAACCTCGTCGCCGACGGCACCTTCTCCTACGGCGATCGCAACGCCTACGCGCCGCTCGTCGCCGACTGGCTGACCAAGGACTGGTTCATGACCCTTGCCGACTTCTCCGCCTACGCCGACATTCAGGGCGAGATCGAGCAGCTCTACAAGGATCCGCTTGAGTGGAACCGCAAGGCCCTGCTCAACGTCGCGAACTCCGGCTACTTCAGCTCCGATCGCTCGATCGAGGATTACCTGACTCGCATCTGGGAAACTGGTCCTCTGGCCTGATAACGGAGTGTCCTCGTCGTTGCCCCTCGGTCGACGTACCTGTTGAGCTGCGCTCAACCGTCGCGGCATAGCCGCTCCCCTCACCTAAGGGCAGTCCACTGGACTGCCCTTTATACGGTTCGGCACCTTCCCTCGGTGCGCCTAGAGGACACACGCGTTATCCCGCTCACTCCGCTCGCCGACTGGTTTGAGTGGGGCAATGAGCGGCGTGAGCGTGGCGAATCGTAACTGAATATGAAGTAAGGGGATGTACGGATTTGATTCCGAGCATCCCCTTACTTGTTTGGCTGCCAGTGTCCTCCGCCAGAAATTCGCTGATTATATCGCTGGCTCCCTTGTTAGGCCAGCACAACTGAGCCGATTACGAGACAGACCACTGGTTTTGCCAATGACATATTGGTTGCCAATTAGCAACCAATCAACCGCAATCAACCGCAACTGGGAAATGCGAAAATGGCGGAATTGCAGCGTTTTCGCCTTTCAGAGGCGTTTGAGACGGCCGGTATGGTGGTTGCCGATTGGCAACCAATGTGCCATTGGCCGAACAGGAAGCTGAAACCCTGCATCAGAAAACCGCTGACCAATTCACTACTCCGCAGTCCCGCTTCACGGGCCAGCGACAAATCCAACTAAGAGAAGCTGAATCCCTCGATCATTTGCGAGACAGACGGGGACCATTAGGCTATCAAGGCTTCGAGCTGGCGACCCATTCGTCTCCGGGCGGAAGCAGCGGGCGTAAGCAGTAGAACGCGCATCGCGTCAGTGCTCGCCCTATCCGCAATCCGCCTATCCGCAATCGCCACAACATATGCGAAAGCCCCGCGTCGCGTTACGACACGGGACTTTCCACGATTTGAGCATACGACAAAAGCGTGCGTCACTACGTTCGCGTAGCTCCGCATGCAGCGCCCAGCCTGACGATCACCTGACGATCAGGCTACATAAGGCTAGATCAGGCTTCTGCACCCTCCGCAGGAGCGGCTTCGGCATCATCGGCCTTCTCATCGGCATCATCGCCGTCGGCCTTCTCCAAGCCGAGATCGACCGGGGACGAGCTGTTCTCCCACGGCTCCTCCCACGGATCATAATCCGGGTTCTGCTGCTTGTAGATGTACAGGCCGACCAGACCGGCCAGCAGAGCGCCGAAGAGCAGCGCAAAGAACTTCCAACCGTTAGAAGACTTGTTCTCCATGACGGCTCCTTTCCCATTTCGGTGGTTGCGTTGGCCTGCCCATCCAAACCAACTCTGGACACCAGTCTAGTTCGTGGTTTGTGACGATACAGTGATTTGCCCACGACGAGCGTCGCAATGCTCGCCGCGCAATGCTGCTCGCCGTCGCGGCACGTCGCCGCCAGCCGCGCAGTCGCCGCCGCACAACGTTGGCTTGCAATGTCGGCAATGCCTTCAGGTACAGTGCTGGTATGCCTTACAACCTGTTTCCCGGTTCGCCGAACCTCCGCTCGCTGTTGTCCCGTCACGCGATCCGCTCGCAGTGGCGGTCGAACGGGCCGGTCGTCGTGTCCGCGATCATCGTGATCTGCACGGCGATCTGGGTGGTGGAACTGCTGCTGTCGTTGGTGTGGCCGGCAGGGTTGGAGGCGCTGGTCGGCTTCGGTCGCATCGCTCCGCTGACCGCGTTGCAGCGGCCGTGGACGTTCATCACATCGATGTTCCTGCATCAGCCGCGCACGTTGCTGCACATTTTGTTCAATATGCTCACATTGTGGTCGGTCGGGCCGGTTTTGGAACGATTGATGGGGCATTGGCCGTTCCTTATTCTTTATATGCTGTCCGGCATCGGCGGCGGCGCAGGCATGATGGTGTGGGCGGCGCTCGCGCCCGGGTATCAGGGGTGGCTGACGGCGGCCTATGGCGCATCCGGCGCATTGTTCGGCTTGTTTGCCGCGATGATGGTGGTGTTCCGGCGCACCGGTCAGGAGATGACGTCGATGTTCATCTGGATGGCGATCAACTTCGCGATGCCGTTGATTGTGCCGGGCATTGCATGGCAGGCGCATGTTGGCGGCTTTGTCGTGGGCGGCCTGCTGACATTGCTGTTGACACAGGCGCCGCGGTTGCGCCGACGTACCGGGTCGGTGCGGCCGAGAGCCGATCTGCTGACGCGCACACTGGCGTGGGGCGCCGTACTGCTGGCGGTGATGATCGCCGTGATGCTGGCGTGCGAGGTCGCGAATCCGATCGGACTGTTTTCGTAAACACACGGCAGCTGCTGCTATCCCAGCTGTATCCGCCGGTGCTGCTGGTTCCACCGAGTTGCTGCTATCCCAGCTGTATCCAGTGTGCCGTTCGGAATTGGAATTCCGCCGTTTGTGATTCTGCGGCATGATGAAAGTCGTCGTCGACAGTCACGTGGTGCGGGTTTGGTCACGGGGAGCGCTCCGCTCCCTGCGACCGAGGTGTGAAATCCTTGATATTGCAACGGTTTTGGCATGATGGTCACGTGGCGCGCCCGCTCCCTGCGACCAAACTCGCTCTGGCGGCAGATGCGTTGATGGCTGGCGGCATCGTGTGCATGGAGCGTACGTATCGAAGGTGTGGCGGGCCCTCTTGTCGGGCCGGCGATCGTGTGCATGGAGCGTACATAAGGCGCTGCTGGTCGTGTGCATGGCACGTACGTCTACGTGATCGTGTGCATGGGACGTTCATGAAGCGCGCGTTTTGCGGCTCTATACATCCGTTGCATGCACACGATGCATCCGACGGCATACATCCTGTGCACACGATCAATGGTGTTTCGCGTACGTTGCATGCACACAACTGGCGGGGTGTGCATGCCGATGGGCTCGGACGTGCGCCTTGTATGTACGTCGTATGCACACGATGTGTGGATGTACGTGTCATGCACACGATCAGGCGCCATTGCTGTTTTCGTGGGTGGTGGTTCGTTGCTGAGCCGTTGAGATGGTAGGGGAATGGCGCTTTTCGAGTAGGATACTCATCGACCAAGAAGAACCATGGAACTTGCAAGTGGTGTCCCTGCTATGGTGTCCTTCCCCCGACTCCTCTCCTGTACCCCTCTCGCTTGTGCTTCCTTTGCGCAAGGTTTTTTCGGGATTTGCGTTGAGTTCGTAGTTGATTTCGTGGAATCCTTGCGCTAGGCGGCGCTAGGCGACATCTCAGCGCAAGGATTTTTCGGAATCTTCCTTGAGTTCGTAGAATCTTTGCGCTAGGCGGTGTCTTAGCGCAAGGATTCTACGAAGTTCCCCTTCTTTCCGAGAAATCCTTGCGCTAACGGCCCTCTTTGCGCAAGGATTTCACGAGATGGCCGTTTTTCCCGAGAAATCCTTGCGCTACAGCACTCGCGCTAAAGCAGGTGGTAAAGAAGTGTGTCGTCTCGGGGCATGGTTGCGCTAAAGCAACGCCCCTCTCTCGTTCCTCTCTAGTGTCCAACCATGGTGCGCCCAACCATCTAACCCACGAAAACGGCAGAAATCTCGATCAATGGCGCTTCGTGTACCGTGTCGAGGGTTCGTGTGGCATGCGCAGCGTTGCGCACCGCCAGCGTGTACGCTGCGTTATGCACCGGGGAACGGCGATGTGGAATTACACAGGTGTAGTTCTCCACATCATGTGGAGAACTGTGTGGATAAACTGAGGGCAACCATGTGTGCAATTGTGCATAAGTCTGCACCTTATCCACATAGGGGTGGCAAAAACGTTGTAATACCGGCATTATGTAATTGTGGACAATCAGAGTCGGCTGTTATCCACAGTGGTGTGCAATTGGCGTATCCACAGTGGATAAGTGGTGCATAACTGTGGAAAGACGGTGGATTGGTTGTGCATGGCAGCCGGAGACAGCACGCGGATGTGCATAACTCGCCTACGATGCATCGTCCGGAAACGAGATGCCACGTTGAAGGACCGGGAGCCCGAATGGGGGCATGGGCGGAGGTCCGGCCCCAGCCCGGACTCGCCAGCACCCGTGCAACCCTTGAAAAACAAGGAAAGTTCACTCGCAATTCATCTGCATGGTTGTACAGTGCGGTGCATACTATGAGGCAAGGAGTACTAGACAGGGGAAGCGTATGGTAACTGAAAACACCGTCGTTGGTAAGCGGTACAAGATTCTCACCCAGATCGGCAAGGGCGGCATGTCCACCGTCTATCTTGCCCTCGATACGACGTTGAACAAGCAGTGGGCAATCAAGGAGATCAAGAACTCCAGTGACCCAGTCCAGCGCGATCTGGTCATCAAGAGCATGCAGACCGAAGCGAGCATGATCAAAAGCTTCGATCACCCGGCCATCCCTCGCATCGTGGATCTGGTCCAGGAAAAGGGCAGCCTGTTCGTCGTCATGGACTACGTCGAAGGCCGCACGCTGTCCAGCCTGCTGAAGAAGGAAGGCCCGCAGCCCGAAGACGAAGTCGTCGATTGGGGCGTGCAGTTGTGCGACGTTCTCGAGTACCTGCATCAGCGCAAGCCGGCCGTCATCTTCCGCGACATGAAGCCGTCGAACGTCATGCTCACCCCTGAGGGCATGGTCAAGCTCATCGACTTCGGCATCGCCATTCAGCAGGGCGGCGCGGACAAGCCGCTCGTCGGCGACGATCGTCAGCTGGGCACCCCCGGCTTCGGCGCGCCGGAACAGTTCGAGGAGCATCCGAAGGTGGATGCGCGCACCGATGTCTACGCCCTCGGCGCCACCCTGTTCTACCTGCTCACCGGTTCGCACCCGCGCAAGACCGGCATCGTCCCGATTCGCCAGATCAACCCCGACCTGTCCGAAGGCCTGGAGCGCATCATCGCGCGTGCCACCCGCAAGAATCCGGCCGAACGATACGCCGACTGCGCCGAAATGGCGTACGCGCTGACCCACTATCGCGAGGAGGACGTCGCTCATCGCAAGGCCCTCGTCGGCAAGTGGTGGACGTTCCTTGGCACGGCGATCGCCGCCGCCGTCTGCCTCGTCGCATCCGGCGCGCTCGCGCTTGGCGCGAACAGCGCGCAGAACAACGACTTCAACTATTGGATTCAGCAGGCCAAGCAGACATCCGATGCGCAGAAGTCCGCCGACAACTATCTCAAAGCGATTGAGGTCAAGCCGGACAGCGCCGAGCCCTACGAGGGTCTGATCGATCTGTACACCTCGGATGGCACGTTCAGCACGGCAGAGGAGAAGGTCTACAACAACGCGATCGTCTCCAACAGCGCCGAATTGCAGAAGAACAAGGATGACTTCGCGCAGCTGTCGTTCGACACCGGCAAGCTCTACTGGTACTACTACGACGGCGGTCAGGACTCCGCCGATAGCGCCGCCGACGCCGAGTCGCAGGACCCGGCACGATACGCCCGTATGCGCGCCGCCTCCCAGTGGATGCACAACGCGGCCGACGACTCCTCGTTCAAGGATGTGAAGCTGGCGCAGATGTACGCCGACATCGCGGACTTCAACATGCAGATCGTCCCGCTGATCAACGAAGGCTCCGATCAGGGCCTGTACAAGCCGTATTTCGCCAAGCTGCAAAGCCTTGTCGAGACGGCCGGTCAGGAGAACAACGACGTGATGCGGCTTGAATCCTCCGGTCTCGTGCTGGACGCGCTGCGCGTCTACCCGCGCAAGTTCCGCGCGGACGGCATCAGCCAGGCCGAGATGGAACAGCTCGCCGAACAGGCCGGCCAGCTGAGCGATTCGGTCACGCCGACCACGACCGCGCTCGACACCCGCAAGGAGCAGGCCACCGAAGCGCTCAAACCCGCGCAGGAAGCCATCAAGAACGCATTCGTAGACATCAAGGGAGAAGCGAAATGAACACTGCTGACACGCTGAGGACCCTTGCGGTCGTATTTCTTGCCGCGGCCATCATTCTGGCCGTTGTCGCGGTAATCCTGTTCTTCACGCTGCATATTCGCGACGTGCGCGCCACGCTGACCGGCCGCACCGCCGAGCGCGAGATCGCGCAGATGCGTCAGTCGCATGGCGGCTGGCGCGGTCCGCAGCCGGGCGCAGGCCACGGTGCTGCGCCGCGCGGCCGCGTCGATCACGCCGAGTCGATCACCGGCCAGTCCGGCAGCAATCTGGTTGTGCGCGAAGTGACCGGCTCCGGTTCGTTTGGTACGACCGGCAACGGTGCAACCGGTAGCGGCGCAACCGGAAGCGTCGCGTCCACCGAAGCGGGCAGCACGAAGCAGTCCGGTATCAAGTCCGGTGTCGTCAAGCCTCGCAAGCGCGTCGCCGCGGCTGCTCCCGCAATTCCCGCCGATGTTGATGAAGGCGGCACGTCGCTGATGAGCGCCGACGCCGACAAGCCGTTTGATCAGGATTCCGACGAGGGAAGCACGTCGCTGATGAGCGGCAAGGCCCGCCACGCCAACGCGCGGAACGATGCCGACGATGACGAGAACGCTCCGACGACACTCGTGAAGAAGGTGCGCAAGTAAGCATGAAGAAGCAAGGATTTGCACGACTGATCGCGATAACCGCCGCCGTCCTGATGACGGTCGGCGGTTTCGCCACTGCCGCGTACGCGCAGCCGGATTCAACGCCGGCGACAAGCGACGCCACAACAGCCGCCGGAACCTCCGCAGTCCGCACGTTCCGTCCGAGCCCGACCGACACCGACACCGTTGATGCCAGCAAGACCGGCACCGCGGCGGATGATGCCAAGACGGCCGACGACGCGCAGACCACGGGCGATGCACAGGCTACCGATGCCACCGCAGCTGAGACAAGCGCGAAGGCCCTGCCCGGAGTCAACACCCGCCTTGACGGCATCGATTTCTATGAGACCGCCCTGTACGGCAAGGCTGACGTCAAGCCGCTCGAACGGTTCAATCTGGACTCCGACGTCACCGCCGAATTCAATGTGACCGACAACATCGCCAAGAGCTTCGAAAAGGCCATCGCCGCAACGCCGAAGGCCACCGTGCTCACGCTCAAGTGGACCGGCACCAAGGAGGGCGACCAGGCCGAGGCGGCAGAGAACGATCAGCTGGTCGTCACCTACAGCGACTTCGCGAAGCAGTCGGACGGCACCTTCCGCGCCGGCAAGAAGCTGGATCTCAAGAAGATGAAGGAGTACGCGGCCACCGCCGTCAGCTTCACCTACACCGGATTCGGCAAGCAGAACGCCGCGGTCGATTCCGCGCCCGCGCTGAACGCCGCCGAGCAGGGGCCTGCGTTCACCAAGTTCACCTATGCCGGCGCCGCCGACAGCGACGTGCGCATCGGCGATGCCACTTTCATCGCGAATTCGACGGATGGCGATCACACGTTCGCCATCGCCGCCGCAGCCAAGGCGTCCGGCGCGCAGATCGCCGGATACAAGCTCAGCGACGGTCTTACCATCGATCAGACCGACGGCACGATCGTGCTCAACAAGAACGTGACCGCCAACAAGTCGTATGAACTCGACAAGATCGACGTGACCGCCTACGACACGTTCGGCAACAGCACCACGAACACGCTGGCCGAACTCAACGCCGCACTCAACAGCAGTGACACGCCGACGCCGGAAGGCAAGGGCGTGACCGTTCCGAACGTGTATGTCGATGTCGAAACCGGCAAGACCGCGCTGCGCATCAACGGAAAGACCGGAACGACGGTCGCCAATGCCAGCGGCACGCTGACCATCACGTCCACCGATTCGCTGTTCTCCAAGCGCATCGAGCTGCTCAACGCACAGGCCAACAACGAAAACGCCTCCGATGCGGAGAAGAACCTCACACTGATCACCGTCACCAAGCCCGATCCGAATGATGCGAGCAAGACCGTCACCACAGGCGTCTGCGCAGTGGCGACCGTGAAAGTGACCGGTGCCGGCACTACCGCCAACCCCTACTCGATCGCCTGCGGCAACACTTTCGCCGACAACGATCCGCAGGGCGAATACCGGTACGCGCTCAACGCAGTGCTTGGCGAGACCCAGAACGGTTCCGCCACGTTCACCTACGACAAGACCGCACCGACCGTCACGCTGCAGCAGTTCAAGGCAACCGCTGATCAGGACTTCACCACCGGCACCGAAATCCACTCGATCAAGGACGGCGGCGTCACACTCACATTCGCCGTGGACGGCACCGGCAGCACGGTCAACGCCAGCGCGATCACACTGAGTGCCGACGACGGCTTCTACACCGATGCCAGCGGCAAGGCGACCGCATTGGATGCCGACGCGCTGAATGCGCTCAAGACATTCGACGGCACCACTCTGACGCTCACGTTCACCGATCAGGGCTCGTACGATCTGAGCAAGCTCAAGATCGGCGTCAAGGATGCCGCGGGCAACGCGCAGGCCGATAATCCCAAGGCGGTGAGCGACTACAAGACCGCGGGCGCTGCAGCCAGGAACTACACCCGGATCGCGGTGATCGCCCCGTCAACGCTCAAAGGCACCTACACCGTGCAGGTGAACGGCGAGAACCTCAAGGCTGGTGACAACTACCTCAACAAGGCACCGCAGTCCGTCGCCGTCAAGCTCCAGCCGGCAGCGGGCGTGAACGCCGATCAGTTCCGCACGTCGATCGACGCGATCTGGCCGTCGCTGGCCGGTCGGACACTGCTTACCAGCACGCGCGACGGTGACGACAGCACGCAGGGCGTGTGCGTGATTCCGGCCGACAATCCCGGATTCGACAAGGGCGCCTACACGATCGTCTGCGGCGATCCGGCCGGTGACGACAAGCCGATCGCCATCGACGGCGCCGACGGCACCTACACGTTCAGCGCCGGCACCGACGTGCTGGTGAGCGATCTGCTGGCCGACCGCGCCGCCAACACCGGCGACACGATCAAGCTCGACACCAAGGCCCCGACCGTCGCGCTGCAGCAGTTCAAGGCCACTGCCGGTCAGGATTTCACGACGGGCACC
>NZ_RQSP01000001.1:169986-180932 GCF_009078285.1 Bifidobacterium jacchi | reverse complement strand
GGCGGCGTCAGCGGGCGGGATGGATGAGATCCCAGCCGCGTCCCAGCACCTCGGCGTACACCTCGTCGGGGTCGAGTCGGCGCAGCTCCTCGCTGAGGCATTCCTCAAGCGTGCGGGCCGGCACCGAGATCGACTGCGGGGTCTGCCCGGGCGTGCTGATGACGGCGATCGCCTTCTGCGTGCTCGGCCGTTCCAGCGACAGCACGCCATCCGCGCGCGTCAGATACACGCCGGTCACCGCGTCCGCGTTCGGATCGTCCTCGATCGCCACCGACACGCCGAGCTTGAGGCGCAGCCATGCGGCGAGCATGTCCATCGGGAGGAAATCCTTCGGTCCGGTCACCCGAGCGGAGATGATCGGCAGATGCGGCGGCTGATCGAGCATGGTCGCGAGCATCGCCCGCCACACGGTCAGGCGCGTCCACGACATGTCGATGTTCTTCGGCGAACGGTTGCGCCGCAGATCCTCGATCGTGCGCAGCGGATTGCTGGAGCGCATCGCATCGGTGATGCGGCTGCGTGCCATCGCGCCGAGCAGATCCTTCGACGGGTTCGCCGGCGCTTCGGTCGGCCACCATGCCACCACCGGCGCGTCGGGCACGAGCAGCGGGATGACCAGCGTGTCGGGATGGTGGACGAGTCCACCGCGCGGGCGCAGCACGATGATCTCGCCGGCGCCGGCGTCAGCACCGAAACGCACTTCGGCATCGAGATTCGACGTCAGCGGGTCGGCCGCCAGATCGGCCGCCATGCCGCCGTTCGGGTCGATGGCGGCAAGCTGGGAGGCGCTCAATCCGGTCTTGCGCTCGGCGGTCGCATCCTCGGCGGTTGTTGCGGTTGCACCGGTTGCGGTTGCGGCAGCGGTTGCGGTTGCGGCGGTTGCCTCATCGGATGATTCCGACGTCGCCGCCGCGCCCGACTGCGGCACGATGGCGATCACGCGGCACGGATGCTCACGGCTGGCGGCGTTCGCGACTTCCAGCGCATGCTCAAGCTCGTCGTCGTTGGTGGCGATGAGCAGGGTGAGCACGCGCCCGGTGGCGGACTCGCCGCGCTCCTCGTGCAGTTCGTCGATTTTGCGCGAGATCTCGCGCGTTCTGGTATTCGGCAGTTCGATGATCACGGTATCCTCCAATGACGTCCGTCTCGTGCGAGCATCTCATCGGCCTCGGATGGGCCCCAGGTGCCGGAACGGTAGGGTTCGGGCTGGCCGAGTGTGGACCAGAACTCCTCGATCGGGTCGAGGATCCTCCAGCTGAGGTTCACCTCCTCGGTCGTGGGGAACAGCGGCGGATCACCGAGCAGCACGTCGAGAATGAGCCTCTCGTAGGCTTCCGGCGAGCTTTCGGTGAACGAACGGCCGTAGCTGAAGTCCATCGACACGTCGCGCACCTCCATCGACGTGCCGCCCGGCACCTTGGCACCGAATCGAATCGTCACGCCCTCGTCGGGCTGCACGCGGATCACGATCGCGTTCTTGCCCAGTTCGCGCGTCGCCGTGGATTCGAACGGCAGGTGCGGCGCGCGTTTGAACACGACGGCGATCTCGGTGACGCGCTTGCCCAGACGCTTGCCGGTGCGCAGATAGAACGGGACACCGGCCCAGCGTCGCGTGTCGATGTCGAGACGGATGGCCGCATACGTCTCGGTCGTCGAATTCGGGTCGATGCCCTTTTCGTCCAGGTAGCCGACCACATCATGCGAGCCCTGCCAGCCGGCCGCATACTGGCCGCGCGCGGTGTGCGCCGCCAGATCGCTGGGCAGCCGCACCGCGGAGAGGATCTTCGTCTTTTCGGCGGTCAGATCGGATGCGGTGAAGCTGACCGGCTCCTCCATCGCGGTCAGGGCGAGCAGCTGGAGCAGATGGTTCTGGATGATGTCGCGCGCCGCGCCGATGCCGTCGTAGTAGCCGGCTCGACCGGCCACACCGATGTCCTCGGCCATGGTGATCTGCACGTGATCGACGTAGTTCGCGTTCCAGATCGGCTCGTACATGGCGTTCGCGAAACGCAGCGCCAGAATGTTCTGCACGGTCTCCTTGCCGAGATAGTGATCGATGCGGAACACGCTCGACGGGTCGAACACCTCGGAGACCACGCGGTCAAGTTCCTTGGCGCTGGCGAGATCATGGCCGAAGGGCTTTTCGATGATGACGCGGCGCCATGCCCCCTCGCTGGACTTCGCCAGTCCGCAGTCGGCGAGCTGGCGCGCCACGAGCGGGAACGCGCTCGGCGGCACGGACATGTAGAAGGCGTGGTTGCCGCGCGTGCCGCGGTCGCGGTCAAGTTCGGCGACGGTGTCGGACAGGCGCGCGAAGGCGGCGGGATCGTCGAATGTGCCCTGCACGAAGCGCAGTCCCGCGGCCAGCTGCGTCCAGGTGCTCTCCCTGAACGGCGTACGGCAGTGCAGCTGCACGTTCTCCTTGACGAAGTTTCTGAAATGCTCCTCGGTCCAGTCGCGGCGCGCGAAGCCGGTCAGGCCGAAGCTCGGCGGCAGCAGGCCGCGGTTGGCCAGATCGTAGATCGCCGGCAGCAGCTTCTTGCGTGCCAGATCGCCGGTCACGCCGAAGATGACGATGCCGCACGGCCCGGCGATGCGGGGCAGCCTCAGATCGCGGGGGTCTCGAAGCGGATTCGACCAGTGTTCCGTCCTCGCGACGGAGTCTGATGTGGTTTCGTTCATGCTTCCATCCTAGCGAGTGGCGTCGTTGATCGCCTCATGAATACCGTGAGCACGCTCACAGCCGAAAAAGACGGCCGTGTGCGGCAACTCCAACGTCGTTGTCAACTGTGCCGCACAGACCTTTGTGAAGTGCCCGAGATGCGATTCGAACGCACGACACCCGCTTTAGGAGAGCGGTGCTCTATCCCCTGAGCTACCCGGGCAGCAAAGGTCCACTATACATGATGGCCGGACCAATCGCATGGGCAGCTGTGCCGCCGCGTGCATGGCGACGGCGCATGCGGTATCGTGTGGGGGATGACGGTTGGGAGGTTGACATGGCGACACGGACTGCGTCGAGGGGAACGTCTGCGAACGGATCGAATCGTTGGCGCAGTGCGGATTCGGATGGCGGCCGCGCTGAGCTGATTCGACGTGCCATGGCTGATCGTGATGATCGCATTGATCATGCCGATCGCACCGGGCATGGCGGGAGCGGGCGCATGCGGCGGAACGCCGCCGGTTCCGGCTCCCGCGGCACCGGTTCGCGCAGCACTGGTGCGCGCGGCACCGGTTCGCGCGGAGCTGCGCGCGGTGCTGCGCGCGGTGCGGCTGCGTCCCGTTCGCGAGGCGCGTCCGCTTCACGCTCGTCGGCATCCGCGTCCCGTGGATCCTCCCATTCCGGTGGAATCTCCCGATCCGGCTCCTCCTCGTCACGTGGCGACTGCACCCAGTCGGCGGCGGTCATGTCTCCGCTGCGTCGGGTCGCGCGTCGTCCGTTGACTTGGCTGTCGGTGCTGCTGCTGGTGTTCTCGCTGCTTTCGGTGATCGCGCGATCATTGCCCGCTGATTGGCAGGCGCTGCCCTACGTGCCGATGGTGATATCCACCACGCCGTGGTTTGCGTTGGTCGCGTTGCTGTCGTTGTTGTGTGCGCTTATCGCCCGGCGGCGTGTCGTCGCCTTATTGGCCGCCGCATGCGCCATCATCGAGATCTGGTGGCAGGCGCCGTTCTTTCTTCCGTTGTCGCCGCTGCCTCAGCGCGCGGTCGAAGCGGTGGCTGCCGCCAGTGCGAACACGGCCGATGGCTATGCGCGCGTGATGACGTGCAATGTATATAAAGGTAGGGCCGACGCGAAGGCCATCGTCGAGGCGGTGCGCGATCAGCGGGTCGAGGTGCTCGCCTTGCAGGAGACGACGGATGATTTCGTCCAGCGGCTGAACGATGCGGGCATAGAGCGCTACCTTCCCTATGCGCATGTCGCCTCGTCGGATGGTGTGTTCGGCAATGGCGTCTGGTCGGCCACGCCGATGGACGGCGTTGTCGATGATGAGGTGAATTCCATCGCCTCGTTCATGCCGGCCGGTACCGTGCGGTTCAACGACGGCAAGACCCGTGTGCGGTTCGTTTCGGTGCATACCACGTCGCCGGTCACGGGCTATTGGGCGTATTGGAAGCGTTCTCTCGACGAACTTGGTCGGCTGCGGTCGCGCAATGAGACGACGTATGTGTTCATGGGGGATTTCAATGCGACGTGGGATCACGCCTCGTTCCGCGAGTTTCTTGGAGATCGTTTCCAGGATGCGACCCGGCTGTCCGGCCACGGGTTCACGTTCACCTGGCCGGCTGATCGCGCGCCGATTCCCGAATTTGCCGGCATCGATCATATTGTGCTTGATCGCGGCATGCGATCCGGCCAGATGCAGGTGCTGCCGATAACCGGCTCCGATCATGCCGCGCTGCTCGCCACGATCGCCGTCAACTGATCCCGCTCCGCCACGGTACTCAGTCATTCAGGCGATATTCGCCTGGGCCGAACCGTGAAGCGGACAATCCGGTGGATTGTCCGTAGGCGAGGTGAGGCCGTAGGCCGAAGGGTACTCAGGCCAGATTGGCCTGAGTACCCGCCGTATTTGCGTTGGTGCCCTGGTCGGCCGCTGCGGCGTCGAGTCGGGCGCGCACGTCGTTCAGCAGCGTCTGCGCGCGCTTGGCCAGCGCTTCGCCGATCTCCCACTGGCGCATGGACTGGTCGAGGTTGAGTCCTCCTGCCTCCAGTGCCTGAACGGCCTGAATGAGCTTGTCGCGAGCCTCCTCGTACGGCATGCGCGCGATCGCCTCTCGTTCCTTGTCGGTGAGCGTGGATGCCGGCACGCTGGTCGGCTTGGTGGCGTTGATCGGTGAAGCGGTGTTTGCTGGGGTGGTGTTGTCGGTCATGATTGGTCCTTTGTGTTGATGTCGATGTGTGTTGATGTCGAATTCGCTGTCGCAGGTTGTGGATGCAGGGCATTCATGCGGGGCGTCAGGAGACGGTGGCGTTGAGTCTGCCTCGCCGCAGGGTGATGGCGAGCGGCTCGCCGGCATGCACGGCGGTCGGATCGTCGAGCACATGTCCGTCGTCTGTCTGCACGACCGCATAGCCGCGGTCGAGTGTGGACTGGGGACTGAGCGCGGTCAGGCTCGCATGCAGTTTCTCCACGGTCAGGCTTGCATCGTCGACGATGCGACGCAGGCCGATGTCCATGCGGCGCCGGGCGTCGTCGATGAGTCGCTGATGCGGCTCGAGCATGGTGTGCGGTCTGGTCAGGCTCGGACGGTTCGCGTATCCTTCGACCAGTCGGATCTCATTGTCCACCTTCGCGCCGATGCGCATGCGCATGCGCGATACGGCGTTGTCGATGAGCTGCAATTGCTCGCGCACGTCGGGCACCACCTTCTTGGCGGCGTCGGTGGGGGTGGATGCACGCAGATCGGCGGCGAGGTCGATCAGAGTCCAGTCGTCCTCGTGGCCGATCGCGGAGATGATCGGCGTGACGCAGGCGGCCGTGGCACGGACCACCGACTCGTCCGAGAATCCGATCAGATCCTCGAAGGCGCCGCCGCCTCGCGCCACGATGATCACGTCGACCTCGGGGTCGGCGTCGAGCGTGCGGATCGCGTTGACGATGTCCGGCGGGCATTGGGGTCCCTGCACATGCGCGTGGATGACCTTGAACCGCACGGAGGGCCAGCGAAGGTTCACGTTTGTGATCACGTCGCCCTCCGCCCGGGCCTGCGGGGCGCAGATCAGTCCGATGCATGAGGGGAACTCCGGAATCGGCACCTTGCGGTCGGCATCGAACAGCCCTTCCCCTTTGAGCTTGCGGCGCAGCTCGTCGATCTGCTCCTTGAGTCCGCCCCCTGTGCCGATCTTGCGAATGTCGTCGCCGATGAAGCTCAGTCGCGTCTGCTTGACCCAGATGTCGGCCTTGCCGTGCACGACCACGCGGTCGCCTTGACGGAATCCCGCGGCCTTGGTGGCGAACGTGCGCCATCCGGACACGGAGATGGCGACATCCTCGAAGTCATCGCGCAGCGTCATGTAGGCGGACCCGGCTCGACGGGTGTTGATTTCGGTGATCTGGCCGCAGATCCACGCGGCCGGCCACCGCTCAACGGCCATATGGAACTTCTGGCTCAGCATGGCGACCGGCCACGGATTGTCGGCGGTCGTTTCGGCGGCGAGGCGGGGCAGCTGATCGGCCGGCCGGGGCACGGGCGCGCCGACTGCCGCTCCGGCGGCGTTCTCAATGACGGGCGCGGTGCCGTTCGTCTGATATCCATTGCTCCAATTCATGCATCCAGCGTTCCTTATATAACGGACAATCGCGCGAGGTTCGATCGCCGTGCCGCATGGTTCGTCGGGTGCTCGGCGTGTCGCGTCCGGCAGATCTCCGGTCGCCGCACCGGAGACGTGCCCGGTGCTGCTTCGCGACACGCCCACGATGCGGATTCACACAAATCACACTATCGTAATTTCGGCGCTATTTAGCCAAAAACCACTGTATTTAGGTTATCGTCGGCGTGTTGCCACTACATCTAGGGATGGGGTTGTCGTACAGTCTTCTGTGCAACGAAATCACAGTCATGTAATTCGGCCCGCAAGATCGGGGCCGCAGGAGGACGAGAACATGGAATCTCAGATGCTTGAAGCCGTCGTGACGGCCGCCCCGACCACGTCGGGAACAGTGCTTGTCGAGAAGCGCGACGGCCGCGTGGTCGATTTCGACCCGGTCAACATCATCGAGGCGGTCAAGTCCGCCTTCGCCGATCTCGACAAGCAGGTCGGTCCCGAGGAGGAGCAGCTCATCCGCGGTTTCGCCAATCAGGTCGAGGGCGAGATCAAGGAACGCTACAACGGCCCCGCCAAGATCGAGGACATCCAGAACCTCGTCGAGCATGCGCTTATCGACGCGCACCTGTACGACGTGGCGCGCGCCTACACCAACTACCGTCTCGACAAGGACATCCAGCGCGCCAAGGCCACCGATGTCAACGAGGCCGTCGCCCGGTTCATCAACCAGGACCCGACCCTCATTCACGAGAACGCCAACAAGGATGCCAACGTCTACGCCACCCAGCGTGACCTGCTCGCGGGCGCCGTGTCCAAGGCGGCCGCGTTCAACATGCTGCCGCCGGCAGTCGCCAACGCGCACATGAAGGGCGACATCCACTTCCACGACGCCGACTACTCGCCGTTCACCGCGCAGTCCAACTGCTCGCTGCCCAACTTCTGGGACATGCTCGCCAACGGCTTCACGCTCGGCAACGCGCCGATGGCCTCGCCGAAGTCCATCGCCATCGCCGCCACGCAGATCACGCAGATCATGAAGGACGTCGCCTCCAGCCAGTACGGCGGCCAGACCGCCAACCGCGCCGACGAGCACCTCGCCCGCTACGCCCGCCTCGACTACGAGAAGTTCCTCGAAGAGGCCCGCGAGATGATCCCCGACGACATGCCGATCGAATTCGCGCGTCGCCAGGTCGCCAACGCCAAGGCCAACGAGCCCGCCAAGCTGCATTTCGAAAAGGGGCGCGAGGCGCTGCCGATGGATACGCCGTTCCACACGGATGCCGACGAAATCGAACAGGAGCGCGAGATCCTCGCCAAGATCCGCACCCGCAAGGCCATCTACGACGCCATGCAGACCATGGAGTACCAGATCAACTCCAACCGCGTCTCCAACGGCCAGACCCCGTTCGTCACCGTGGGCTTCGGCCTCGGTACCGACTGGTTCGCCCGTGAGATCCAGCGCGCGATTCTGCTCAACCGCATCCGCGGCCTCGGCAAGGACCACCACACCGCCATCTTCCCCAAGCTCGTGTTCACGATCCGTCACGGCGTCAACGCCGACAAGGGCGACCCGAACTACGACCTCAAGCAGCTCGCGCTCGAATGCGCCACCAAGCGCATGTACCCGGACGTGGTGTTCTACGAGAACATCGTCAAGATCACCGGTTCGTTCAAGGCGCCGATGGGATGCCGTTCGTTCCTGCAGGGCTGGATCAACCCGGCCACCGGCAAGGACGAGGAGGACGGCCGCATGAACCTTGGCGTCGTCTCCGTCAACGTGCCGCGCATCGCGATCGAATCCCACGGCGACAAGAACCGGTTCTGGAAGCTGTTCAACGAGCGCATGGAGGTCGCCCATCAGGCGCTCCAGTTCCGTATCATGCGCTGCAAGCAGGCCACGCCGGTCAATGCGCCCACCCTGTTCCGCTATGGCGCTTTCGGCCGTCTCGGCGCCAACGACAACGTCGATCAGCTGTTCAAGAACGAACGCGCCACCGTCTCGCTCGGCTACATCGGTCTGGCGGAGGCCACGGCGGTGTTCTACGGCAAGAACTGGATCCGCGACCACGGCTGGGACCCGCAGGGCAAGGAGTTCGCGCTGTCGATCGTCAAGCGTATGAGCGAGCTGTGCAAGCAGTGGAGCAAGGCCGAAGGCTACCATTATTCGGTGTACTCCACGCCGGCCGAATCCCTCACCGACCGGTTCAACCGGATGGATCGCGCCAAGTTCGGCCGCATCGAAGGCGTGACCGACCACGACTTCTACACCAACTCGTTCCACTACCCGGTATGGCTGCAGCCTACGCCGATGGAGAAGCTCAACTACGAGAAGGACTTCCCGTACTACGCCTCCGGTGGCTTCATCAACTACTGCGAGTACCCGTGCCTGCAGGATAACCCGAAGGCGCTCGAGGCCGTGTGGGACTACGCCTACAACATCGGCATCGGCTATCTTGGCACCAACACGCCGATCGACCACTGCTTCGTATGCGGCTTCCAGGGCGACTTCGAGCCCACCGACGAGGGATTCAAGTGCCCCGAGTGCGGCAACTGCGACCCCGACAAGTGCAATGTGACCAAGCGCACCTGCGGATATCTCGGCAACCCCGTCCAGCGTCCGATGGTCCACGGCCGCCACGAGGAGATCTCGCACCGCGTCAAGCACATGAGCGGCGAGACCGGTCATGTGACGCTCGCGAGCGGCGAGACGCGTGAATGGTTCGAAGAGGCCAGGTAACGTTATAGCGTGAGGCGCGCAGGCCTCCCATGATGTGTTGTCCGACACGCTCCGGGCCGCTCAGGCCGAGTCTTTACGGTCGGACAACACATCATGGGAGGCCTGCGCTTATCATCACACTCGATATTACGATTGGAAAGAGCGGAAACGGAACATGAGTGCGCAACTATCCCATGAGTCCCATGAGATCAAGCGGCATGATTTCGCGGCGGGGGAGACCGGGCGCGGGCCGTCGGTGCCGTCCGGCGGGCTCGCCAACGATCCGAAGGCCGGCCAATGGGACGGGCGGCTCATGTCGAAGCGCATGATCGCCGACTACAAGACGTTCGTGGTAACCGACGGCGAAGGCGTGCGCAATTCACTGTACGTATCCGGCTGCCCGTTCCACTGCGTCGGATGCTTCAACTCGTCCATCTGGGATTTCAAAGCCGGCCATGAGTACACGCCGCGGCTGGAGGAGCGGATCATCGACGATCTTCGCGCGCCATGGGTGCAGGGCATCACGTTCCTCGGCGGCGAGCCGATGCTCAACACACCGGTGCTGCTGCCGCTTGCACGGCGCATTCGCGACGAATTCGGCGATGCCAAGGACATCTGGTGCTGGACCGGATACACGTGGGAGGAGCTGATGCGACCGGGGGAGACCCCGGACAAGCTCGAGTTGCTGCGGCTCATCGACATTCTCGTGGATGGCCGGTATATCGCCTCCCAGCATGATTCGCTGCTGCAGTTCCGCGGATCGCGCAACCAGCGCATCCTCGACGTGCCGAAGTCCCTTGCGGCCCATGCCCCGGTCATCTGGGCGAAACTGCATGATCAGGAGCGGCAGATCTCCGAGATCTATCTCAAAGACCGCGTGGCGGGCGAGGACTCCCAGGCATCCTAGTGGTCTTTCTCGCAAATAGTCGAGGGGTCCAGCTTCTGTCTCTTTCGCCCAGTCAGCTTCGCTGACAGCCCGGTCTTGTAAAGTACGGACGCGCTCCGCGCGAAGTCTGCCGGCTCGCCGGTCGGCTCGCACAGCACCTACAAACCTGTGGGACGCAATGCGATTGCTGCTCGTTTGGGCGTTGCGTCCCACGCCCCTTTCAGCATCACAGCGAATACTCAGACAACAATCAGGCAAAAACGTTGAACAATGGCGGTTCAAGCACACGTTCATCACGACGGAAGCGACACGAGGAGAGACGCGCGTGGGACGCAACACAAAAACCGGCTCATCCCGCACTGCGTCCCGCAAATCAGTGGAACGGAACAGCTGCGTTTCACAGCCACGGGATGATAAAATGGTGCTTTTTGTCATTGCGTGGCTGTGCGTGTCGTCACACGACGCATCGTGACCGCTTACATGCCGTCGCGTGCGCCGATTTCATGGTGTTTTGCAGTCATGGAATCGAATGTGACCGGTGACATAGAGTTGCGTGGCTCGGCGGACAGCCACGGGATGATAAAAAGGGGATTTTTGTCATTGCGTGGCTGTGCGTGTCGTCACACGACGCATCGTGACCGCTTACATGCCGTCGCGTGTGCCGATTGTCTCCTTCATTTCGGGTGCTTCTGTGGTTATCGTGGGTGGTGGTTCGTTGCTGAGCCGTTGGGATGGTAGAGGGATGGGCGCTTTTCGAGTAGGTTACTCATCGACCGCTCATCGACCAAGAAGAACCACGGAACTTGCGCTCAGTGGCATCCCTGCTCTGGCATCCTTCTCCGACTCCCCTCCTGCGCCTTTCTCTACCTTTCTCGCTTGCACTCGCTCGCACCTCCTCGCTTGTGCCTCGCTTGTGCTTCCTTGCACTTCCTTGCACTTCCTCGCGCTTCCTTTGCGCAAGGAATTGTCGGGATTTGCCCTGAGTTCGTAGAATCCTTGCGCTAGGCGGCGTCTCAGCGCAAGGATTTTTCGGAATCGTCCTTGAGTTCGTAGAATCTTTGCGCTAGGCACTG
>NZ_RQSP01000001.1:158855-169864 GCF_009078285.1 Bifidobacterium jacchi | reverse complement strand
TCCCAGCGCAAGGATTTTACGAAGTCCCCCTTCTTTGCGAGAAATCCTTGCGCTAGCGGCCCTCTTTGCGCAAGGATTTTACGAGATGGCCGTTTTCCCCGAGAAATCCTTGCGCTAAACAGCGCCCATCTCTCGTCCCACATCTCGTCCCACATCTCGTCCCACTCTCGTCCCTCTCTAGTGTTTCCTGTCTGGCGCTTCCTTAGCGCAAGGAATTTTCGGGATTTGCCCTGAGTTCGTAGAATCCTTGCGCTAGGCACTGTCCCAGCGCAAGGATTTTACGAAGTCCCCCTTCTTTGCGAGAAATCCTTGCGCTGACGGCCCCCTTAGCGCAAGGATTTTACGAGATGGCCGTTTTCCCCGAGAAATCCTTGCGCTACTGCACTTGCGCTACTGCGCGCTACTGCGCGCTACTGCGCGTTCCGTCCCGCAGAACATCCACGAAACAGTGGGACGCAACGCAATAGTCGACGGTTTCGTCGTCGCGTGACAGACCGGATTGTCACGCGACGCGGTTTTGCCCGTTTTTCACGCCGCGTGACAGACCGGCCTGGTCCGGCCCGGCACAGCCCCGTGCCAGATCATTGCGATTCCGCCGTTTTGCAATGACGTAGCACGACGACTGAGCATCGCGCCCGGTCGCAGCTTGTCACGCGACGCGGTTTTACCCGTTTTTCGCATCGCGTGACAGACGGGCCCGGACTAGCACAGACCAGCACAGACCGGTTCAGCACCTCGCAGCCAAGGATTATGCACGGGGTATGCAGCAAGCGTGCGCTACTGCGCTACAGCACTCGCGCTACAACAATGTGCTGTCTCGGGGCATGGTTGCGCTACAGCAGCACCCCTCTCTCGTCCCTCCCTAGCGCCCAACCATGGTGCCCCACCATGGTGCCCAACCATGGTGCCCCACCATCCAACCCACGAAAACAGCAACAGTCTCTCATTTCGAGAATTCCTTGCGCAAACGACCTCCTTGGCGTAAGGATTTCTCGGGATTTACGAAATGGCCGTTTTCCCGAAATCTGGCTCTTTGCCGGTTTGTGTGATGGTGGTTTGTGTGTGGCCTGTGGTGGGCCGGGGTGTCTGCGCCGGGGCCGATTTCGGGAGCGACGGGCTTGTTTCGAGATTCTCTTGCGCTTGCGGGTTGCTTCGCGCAAGGTTTTCTCGGGATTAGCCCTGAGTTCGAGAATTGCTTGCGCAAACCAGCCTGTCAGCGCAAGGTTTTCTCGGGATCGGGCCTCGTTTCGAGAGGATCTTGCGCTTGTGGGTCGGATAGCACAATATATTGTTAGGAAGGTATACAATAATTCCTAGTCATTGTTAAGGTGCGTGTGCTCCTTTCGCCGCAATGAAAGCAGCGAGGAGGCGAGGCTCGCATCGAAGCGATGATCGGCGTTCGACGCGACGCAAGGACCGCATCGCGAATCGGGCGCGGAGCATAATCAACAAAAGCCAACAAAATCCAGCAAAACCGGCAAATCAGCATGGCAAGCAGATCCAAGCAGATCCAAGCGGATCCATGCAGCCATGCAGCCATGCAGGGAAACAACGGAACACAGAAGGCAACGAAGCACTCATGAACAAGGGAACATCACATCGAACAGGACGCGTCATCGCGTCGCTGGTCGCGGCGATGACACTGCTGGGAGGACTCACCACCCTCCCGGCATCGGCGGCCGACGACATCACGGACGCCGGCTACCACGCCACCGCGCCCAGCGGACTGACCAGACCGGCCACCGTCCCCAGCCTCGACGGCTGGACCGCGGACGCCGGCGCATGGACGCTCGGCGACGGCACCCGCGTGGTGGCCGACGCCGCGCTCAAGGCCCGAGCCGACTCGCTCGCCACCGAACTGAGCGCGTTCAGCGGCAAGACCATCGCAACCGCCACGACCGGCGCCACCGACAAGGACATCACGCTCGTCCTCGACGCGTCGAAGAAGACCGAGCTCGGCGACGAGGGCTTCACGCTGTCGGTCGGCAAAACCGGTCTGACCGTCACCGGCGCCACCGACATCGGCGTGTTCTACGGCACCCGATCCGTCTCGCAGATGCTGCGTCAGGGCCAGCTGAGCCTGCCCGCCGGCTCGGTGACATCCAAGCCGAAGTACGCCGAACGCGGCGCGACGCTGTGTGCATGCCAGATCAACATCTCCACCGACTGGATCGACCGCTTCCTTGCCGACATGGCCGATCTACGCCTCAACTACGTGCTCATGGAGATGAAGCTCAAGCCGGGCGAGGAGAACACGAAGAAGGCCGAGACCTGGTCCTATTACACGCGCGACGACGTCAAAAGGTTCGTCGCCAAGGCCAAGACCTACGGCATCGACGTGATCCCCGAGATCAACTCTCCCGGTCACATGAACATCTGGCTGGAGAACTATCCGGAATACCAGCTTGAGAACAAGGACGGCGTCAAGGACTCCAACCGTCTCGACATCACCAATCCGGCCGCCGTGCAGTTCTACAAGACCCTCATCGACGAATACGACGGCGTGTTCGACACCGACTACTGGCATATGGGCGCCGACGAATACATGATCGGCTCCAGCTTCGCCAACTATCCCAAGCTCCAGCAGTTCGCCATCGACCAGTATGGCGAGGGCTCCACCCCGAACGATGCGTTCACCGCGTTCATCAACGACATCGACGACTACGTCAGAGCCAAGGGCAAGAAGCTGCGCATCTGGAACGACGGCATCGTCACCACCAAGAACGTGACGCTCAACAAGGACGTCATCGTCGAATACTGGGCCAGAGGCAAAGGCCGCACGCCGGCCGATCTGTCGTCCAACGGCTACCAGCTGATGAACGCCTCCCAGTCGCTCTACTGGTCGCGCTCGGCGAAGTCGCTCTACACGGTCAACTCCAGGAATCTGTACAACAACGCCAACTGGAATGCCGGCACGTTTGACGGTGGTCAGCAGATCGACAAGAACTATGAGGGACTGCGCGGCGCAAAGGTCTCCATCTGGCCGGATCGCTCCGATCTGGAAACCGAGAACGAGGTCGAGCAGGAGATCTTCGACGGCATGCGATTCATCTCGCAGATGACATGGTCCGATTCGCGCCCGTGGACCAACTGGGATGCGATGAAGGCCGACATCGACAAGATCGGCCATTCGCTTGACGTGCGCAGCTACGACTACACGCCTGTCGAGGAGGGCACCTACCGCATCGCCGGACTCGACAGCGTGGGCAAGGGGCCGTGGGTGCTCAAGACCACGCCCGACGGCTACTATCAGATGACCGACACCGCGACCGGCAAGTGCCTTGCGCTCGCCAAGGGCGTCGGCAGCGGCTCGCTGCTCAAGGAGCATCTCAACGTCGTCACCCAGGTGGGCGCGCGCCCCGAACTGGTCGACTGCGTCGACACCGACGTGACCTACCGCACCGACATCAGCGACAAGACAGCCCCCAAACGCAACCAGCAGAAGTGGCAGCTGCGCGCGGCGAAGGACGGCACATTCACCATCGCCCCGGCCCTCACCCAGCAGCGTCTCGCCATCGCGACCGGCACCGAGAAGCACATCGATCTCGACTTGCTCAAGGCCGACACGCCGGACGACTATCCCGCAGCCGGCACGCTCGCCCAGTTCCCGGCCGATCTGGTCGGCGACAACGCGCTGTTCACGCTGGAACGCCAGCTTGGCATGACCGTCTCGGCATCGGCCGCCACCGTCACTCCGGCGAACCCGGTCGACATCACCGTGAACGTGAACGCGCCGAGCACCGCGAACACGAAGGCCGTGACCGTCACACCGTCCGTGCCGCAGGGCTGGAAGGTGCTGCCCGCCAAGGTCGATCTCAAGGCCATTCCGGCCGGCAAGACCGCCAAGGCCGTATTCCGCGTCGTCAACACCGCGGATGCCGCCGCAGGAGCCGCCGACGTCACGTTCGCGCTGACCGCCACCGGTGGCGACGCCGCGGCGCTCGCGACCGCGAAGACCACGCTGGCCGGATCGCTGACCGCATCGGTCGAAACATCCGACTATGCGGCGGATTCCGCCGAATCGGTCAGCGAGCAGACGCCCGCCGCCAACGCGTTCGACAAGAATCCGAACACGTTCTGGCACAGCAGCTATTCCGACGCATCCAAGAACACGATGCCGCACTGGCTCGCGTTCAAGGCCTCGCCGGGGCAGAACGCGAAGATCAGCGAGATCACGCATCTGTACCGTCAGGACAAGTCGGGCAACAACCTCAACGGTCCCGCCAAGACCGTCGAAGTGTACGTGGTCGGCGCCGCGGGCATCGATTCGGTCGCCAAGGTCACCGATTGGGGCACGGCCGTCGCCACGGCGAGCCTGCCGTACAGCAAGGAACTGCAGACCATCAAGCTGCCGGCCGACAAGGTGCCGGCCGGTGACGTGTACGTCAAGTTCGTCATCACCAGCGGTTGGGGCATCGCACAGGAAGGTGCCGGCGTGAGCTGGTCCGCGGTCGCCGAGCTCGACGCCAAGGCGAATGTCGCCGCCGTGCAGCTCGTCGAGCCCGAGCAGCCGAAGGACAACCCGTCCGTGACCGAACCGGACCCGGATCCCAAGCCGCAGCCGGCCGACAAGACCGAGCTCAAGGCCGCAGTCGCCGAAGCCGAAGCCAAGCTGACCGATCCGAACAAGTTCACAAATGCGGATGCCGTTGCGGACGCCCAGACCGCGCTCAGGAATGCGCAGAACGTTCTCGCGGACGAATCGGCCGATCAGAATGCCGTCGATGACGCTGCGAATGCGCTCAAGGCCGCGGTCGGCAAGCTGACCGAGGACACGACCAAGCCGACGCTCAACGGCGTGGAGGATGCGACCATCGAGCAGGGGACCGCGTTCGCCCCGCTTGAGGGCGTCACCGCCACCGACAACGTGGAGCAGGATCTGTCGATCATCGTCTCCGGCAAGGTGGAGGTGAACACGCCGGGCACGTACACGCTGACCTATACGGTCACCGACAAGGCCGGCAACACCGCCACCGCCACGCGCACCATCACAGTCGCGGCGAAGACCCCGGTGGACCCGGATAAGCCGGTTGATCCGGATAAGCCGACCAAGCCGGCTGCGACCAAGGTGACGATCACCGGCACTGGCGTCAAGGACGGCAGGCTGACCGTCAAGGTCGGCGCCACCGCGACGCTCGCGGCAAGCGTGGAGCCCAAGGACGCCGATCAGCATGTGACCTGGTCCTCCAGCAATGCGAACGTCGTCGCCATCGACGCGGCGACCGGAAGGCTCACGGCCAAGGCCGAGGGCAAGGCCACGATCACCGCGACCACGGCGTCGGGCAGGACCCGCGCCGGCGCGGTGAGCGGCACCATCGAGGTCACGGTCGTCAGGGATGGCGATGACCAGGGTGGAGCGGGCGAAACCGACAAGCAGCCGGGTAAGCAGCCGAACGGCGGCAAGCTGTCGAACACCGGTGCATCCACCGCGGCCATGATCGCCGCAATGGGCGTGCTGGCGGCCGCCGGCGTGGCGACGGCGGTTTCCGCTCGCCGACGCCGCGACTGAGCCCGCGCTAGGGCTGCGGCCACGCGAATCACGACCACGCAAATCGCAGCGCGCGACGCGAGCTGCGATGCCGGTTGCTCGCCGAAGCTGACCGCACGCGAACAGGGGCGGCACTGAGGATTGACCTCGGTGCCGCCCCTGTGTATGCCATCCGTATGGCGGCGTCGTAGCGGGCAAGCAGGTCGTCGAGGTGCCGCCCCTGTGCATGCATGCGCTGGGTAGGCTGCGTCTGGGTTGGCTGCGTTTACGTCGGCTGCATCCGGGGTGGTGCATTCGGGGGATGGGTGCCGCATCTGGGGTGCCGCATCAGGAATGATGGCCTGCACTGGATGCGATCGAGTATCGTTCGCTTGGAGGCGGGCGTTGCGTCTGGGGTGGGGGGCGCACTACACTAAAGATTTTGTAAAGTATATTGACATTAAACGGCAATGCGGCACGCAGCGAGGCGGAATCACCGTCGCGCTCACAGTACGGTCTCCCCACCGTTTCGATGAAGAAAGGCGAGGTTTTCGGGGCGCGAGCCGCACATGCGACACCTTATGCAAGGAAGGAAAGGAACGGCATGAAAATCCGATTCAACCGTCCCATTGCGGCGCTGACCGCATTGGGCACGTTGTTCGCGCTGGCCGCGCCATCGGCGGCGTTGGCCAAGGATGCGGACACGCAGACGCCGACCGACGTCGGCACCACGTATTACGTGGATTCCAAGAACGGCGATGATGCCGCCAACGGCACCAGTGAGGCCACCGCGTGGAAGACCCTGAACAAGGTCAACGCGATCGCCACCGATCTCGAACCCGGTGACAAGGTGCTCCTCAAGCGCGGTTCCACGTTCAACAACCAGTGGCTGCACATCAAGGACACGTCCGGCACCGCCGACGCGCCGATCACGATCGCCGACTACGGCGACGCCGATGCCGCCAAGCCGATCATCGCAGCCAACGGCGTGGCCGGCAGCCAGTGGTATCAGGACTACAAAGCGAAGGTCGGCAACCACAAGAACAAGGGCACCGTCTCCTCGACGATTCTGCTCAAGGACGTCTCCTACATCACGGTCAAGAACCTGGAGATCACCAACGACGATCCCGACGTCTACGATCCGATCGACTCGTGGAAGTGGACCGACACCGCAGACTCCGACAACACCAAGCTTGACCGCTCCGCCGATCGCATGGACCGCACCGGCGTGGCCGGCATCGCCGAAAACGGCACCACGATGAGCCACGTCACGCTCGACGGCCTCAACATCCACGACGTGGACGGCAACATCTACAACAAGCATCTGGCCAACGGCGGCATCTACTTCATGGCGCACCTGCCCAAGGCGCGCACGTCCGCCGAGGATGACGCCTACCTCAAGAGCCATGTCTCCCGCTTCGACCATGTGACGATCAAGAACAGCATCGTCAAGGACGTCGACCGCTGGGGCATCGCCGTGGGCTACACCGCGTACCTCAACTACATCGACAACTCGAACTGGAACAACGGCTTCAAATACGGTGAACGAGGCGAGATCGCCGATGACGTGATCGCCAAGTACGGCGCGACCAACGTCGTGATCGAAAACAACTACATCAAGGGCGCAGGCGGCGACGCCATCACCGTGATGTATTGCGATCGTCCGCTCATCCAGTACAACGTGGGCGACTCCGTCTCGAAGCACATGAATACCGCGGACTACACGCAGCCCGGCTCCTACGGTGGCCGCGTGGCCGCGGGCATCTGGCCGTGGCGCAGCAAGGACCCGGTATTCCAGTACAACGAGATGTACAACAACCTCAACGCGACGCACGGCAACGGCGACGGCCAGGCGTGGGACGCCGACTACGGCGACGGCACGCTCTACCAGTACAACTACTCGTACGGCAACACGTTCGCCGCGCTGATGATCTGCAACTGGTATGCCATCAATACGACGTTCCGCTACAACATCTCGCAGAACGACCGTCAGGGCGTGTTCGATCTGCCGACCAACGGCACCGGCAACCACATCTACAACAACACCGTCTACATCGGCGAGGACAGCCAGGTGCTGACCGGCCGCTCCAACAGCCAGGCGAAGTTCGAGAACAACATCTTCATCAACGCGACCTCGACCAAGAAGACCGAGACGTGGAACCGCGGCAACACGGCGGGCGGGCAGACGTACAACAACAACCTGTACGTCAACTACGCCAACACGCCGGCCTCCGACAAGAACGCGAAGACCGCCGACGACGTGGCCAAGGTCCTCGTCCACGCCGGCAAGGCGCCGACCGCCGCGAAGAGCGACGGCACCGTGCACGGCAACGCCAAGGGCTCCTTCGACGGCTACAAGCCGGCCGCCGACTCCCCGGCGATCAACGCCGGCGTGGTCATCGCCGATCTCAACGACTACCCGGTGACCAACGACTTCATGGGCAACTCGATCAAGGGCCTGCCGGACATCGGCGCTGTCGAAAGCGACGTCGCCTCCGTCTCCGGTGTCGTCAACGCCTACGAGACCGCCACCAAGGACGGCAAGAAGATCGTCTACGTGCCGTTCACCGCGAAGAATCCGACCACCGTGGCCGAGCTGCGCAAGGGCGTCACCCCCGGTGAGGGCGCCGTGACCAACGTGTACCGCGCCTCCGACACGGCCCGCGCCGGTGAGACCAAGCTCGCCGACACGGACGCGATCAAGGCCGGCGACGTGCTGCGCTTCGAGGTCGAAGGCTCCAACGCGGCGCCGATCGACTATACGATCGAGCAGAAGAACGACTGGAACTGGGTCAAGGACTACACGCACGGCACGCAGGGCTTCAGCTGGAAGGCCCAGCAGAAGGCCGCGAACGGCGATTGGACCGACATCACCACGTTCGACACGCAGTGGTCCAACTGGAAGATCAACAACGCCGACTACCCGGTCGGCATCGAGAATCCGACGCAGGGCCAGACCAATCCGACCGACCGCGACAACATCCACGGCCTGCTCGCCCCCGGCCCGAACGGCTACGCCGGCGCGATCGCATGGAAGGCACCGAAGACCGGCACCATCACGCTGAGCTTCAAGAACGATGAGCCTGTCCGCCGCGCGGTGGCGGGCGGCAGCGACGGCACCGTCGTGCTTGCGGTGACGAACGGCACGAAGACCGTCCAGTCCGTCGATCTGTCCACCACGGCCAAGCCGACCGAGGGATGGACGACCACGCAGGATCTTGAGGTGAAGGCGGGCGAGTGGATTCGCGTGTCCGCAGTCTCCAAGGATGGCAGCAACCTGAAGAACGGCTCGCTGCGCATCTCCCCGACGATCACCTACAAGGATGTCGCCCCGACCGTCTCCCAGGCCGACCAGTACGCGGCCGCCTACAAGGCCGTGGACGCCACCGTCGGCACCAAGGCGAGCGCGACCATCGCGTTCACCGACGCGGCCGGCAAGGACGCCACGCCCACCGGCGTGAAGCCCTACGCGTTCAAGGGCGAGGCCGCCGGCCTGACCATCGATCAGGCGACCGGCACGGTCGAGTACACGCCGGCCAACGTTGCCTACGGCACCGTGAAGACGGCGACCGTGACCGTCACCTACTCGGATGACACCACCGACGAGGCGACCGTCACGTTCAACGTGGCCCAGTCCGACGCGCAGCGACTCAACGTGTTCTATCCGGCCGTCACCGGCAACGCCGGCACCGACCTCAAGCGCACGCCGAAGGTCACGCTCAAGGCCGACTCCGCCGCCGCCACGCTGCCGACCGGCACCAAGTTCGCGCTCGGCGCGGGCGCGCCAACGGGGGCCAAGATCGACGCGACCACCGGCGAGGTGACGCTCAACACGACGACCGGCGGCACGGTCAGCGTGCCCGTCACCGTCACGTTCCCCGACACCAACGAGGCGATCTCCGTCTCCGCCGTGTTCACCGTCACCGCCCCCGCGTCGCTGGGCGCCTCCAAGCTGGAGACCGGCACCACGGCGGACGGCAAGGTGATCTACGTGCCGTTCACCGAGAAGAACCCGACCACCGTCGCGCAGCTGCTCGATCTGGTGACCGCCGAACCGACGACCGCCGCCAAGGCCGTCTATCGCGGCGACACGAAGCTGGAGAACACCGCCGCCATCCAGGCCGGCGACGTGCTGCGCTTCTCCGCCGAAGGCTCCACGGTTCACGACGACTACAAGGTCGTGCAGAAGAACGAGTGGAACTGGGTGGATGAGTTCACGGTGTCCGAGGGCGTCATCATGAACTCCCAGAAGCGTGATGGCGAGAACGGCGCATGGTCGAACATCACCACGTTCTCCTCGCAGTACCCGATGTCGATGTACAACTCCTACTACGGTGCCGGTCTGACCGGGAATCTTGGCGACCTGCCCGCCGTGGGTCAGGACCGCGGTTCTCGTCAGGGTCTGCTGATCGATGATCCCGGCTCGGCGGGCGGTACCGCGATCGCATGGGTCGCGCCGAAGGCCGGCAACGTCAAGGTGTCGCTGGATCGCGAGAACGAGCCGCAGCGCCGCAATGCCAATGCGGCAGGCAACGTGACGCTCTCGCTGACCAAGAACGGCACCGCGATCTGCACCACCACGATCTCCAAGGCGCAGACCAAGGATCAGGCGTTTGCCGACTGCGTGGCGAGCAAGGGCACGATCAGCGTGGCCGTTGGCGATGTGATCCGCTTCGAGGCGGTTGCCGCTTCGGGCGTGACCGCATCCGATCTGTACGTCTCGCCCGTCTTCGCCTACACCGACGAGCAGACCCCGACGCCGGTCGAGAAGCTGGCCGATCAGTATGAACCGTCCTATCAGGCGGTGGATGCCACGGTCGGTACGGCCGCCTCCGCGAAGGTGGCGTTCGCCAAGGCGGGTGCCGCGGCGGCTGCTCCCGAGGGCACGACGTATGTGGTTGCCGGTGACGGCTTCACTGTGGCCGCCGATGGCACGGTGTCGTACACGCCGACCGAGGCGGATTACGGCAAGGCCGTCAAGGCTACCGTCACGGTCACCTACTCCGACAAGTCGACCGACACCGCCGAGGTCACGTTCAACGTCGCCGCCAAGCCCGCGCCTGTAGAGAAGCTGGCCGATCAGTATGCGCCCGCATACCCGCAGAACGTGGAGGTGAAGGCCGACGAGTCCGGCACCGCCGCGGTGACGTTCACCAAGGCCGACACCGAGGCCGCCGCACCCGCGGACACCACGTTCGCGCTGGCCGACGGCGCCGATGCAGCGCTGTCGATCGACAAGGCGAGCGGCAAGGTCACGTTCGACGCGACCGGCAGGACCGCCGGCACCAAGGTCAGCGCCAAGGTGACGGTCACCTACTCCGACAAGTCGACCGACGAGACGACCGTCACGTTCACCGTGACCAAGAAGGACGAGCCGACGCCTGTCGAGAAGCTGGCCGATCAGTATGTGCCCGCATACGAGGAGACCGCAGCGAAGGTCGGTACGGCCGCCTCCGCGAAGGTGGCGTTCGCCAAGGCGGGTGCCGCGGCGGCTGCTCCCGAGGGCACGACGTATGCGGTTGCCGGTGACGGCTTCACTGTG
>NZ_RQSP01000001.1:149410-158733 GCF_009078285.1 Bifidobacterium jacchi | reverse complement strand
GCCGCCGATGGCACGGTGTCGTACACGCCGACCGAGGCGGATTACGGCAAGGCCGTCAAGGCGAGCGTCACGGTGACCTACTCCGACAAGTCGACCGACACCGCCGAGGTCACGTTCAACGTCGCCGCCAAGCCGACCGCCAAGCCGATGAACCTGCAGTACGTGATCCGCTACAACAACGTCGTGGCCACCGTCGGCAAGACGGCGACCAACGCGCCGGTCATCACCGATCGGGACAACGACAAGCTCGTCAAGGTCCCGGCCGGCACCACGTACACCGTTGACGACAAGGCGCTCACGATCGCCGCCGATGGCACGGTGACGTACACGCCGACCGAGGCGGATTACGGCAAGGTCGTCTCCGCGACCGTCACGGTCACCTTCCCCGACGGCACGAAGCTGACTCCGGGCGTGGCGTTCTCCGTGGCGTCCAAGCAGCCGGTCAAGCCGGTCGAAACCCCGCGCGAGAAGCTCCAGACGGCCGTGGATGCGGCCGCCAAGCTCAACGAGAAGGCGTACACCGCCGCCTCGTGGACGTCGTTCGAGCAGGCGGCCGCCGCAGCCAAGGCGGTGCTCGCCAATCCGAACGCCACCGACGCGCAGATCAACGCCGCTCTGACCACGCTCAACGCGGCGAAGGGCGCGCTCGTCGCGGCGAAGACCGACGGCGGCAAGACCGATGGCAAGACCGAGCCGGGCAAGAAGCCCGGTCTGTCGAACACCGGTGCCAGCGTGGCGATGGTCGCTCTGGCTGCCGCGCTCATCGCCGGTGCCGGCGCTGCGCTCGCGCTGGCGCGTCGCGCACGTCGCTGACGCAGCCATGACGCAGCCATGACGCAGTGTCATGATTAGCGCATAGCCCGACATGCCGGTCATCCGGCCGGCGGTCGGCAGTGCGGCGGGAGAGCCCCGCGAACCAGAATCACATGGTTCGCGGGGCTCTTGCATGTCGCGCTTGTTCATGTCGCTTGTTCCATGGATTCGAGGGTTTCAAGGCCGCGTGGGGTAGACTCGGGGCATGAGCATTACGAAACGCGGCATCATGATGATCGTCGCAGCCGCGATCATCATCATCGCCATCGCCGCAGGCATCGCGATCGGCGTCACCATGATGGGTGATGGCCGGTCGGGCGGCAGCGACGCCGCCGATGCGCGGCAGCAGACCCAGAGCGATACGCAGACCGCCGCATTCCCCGAATTCGCACTCGGCGGCACTGCGATCACCGCCGACGAATTCGACCAGGCGATGAAAACCGCCAAAAACGAGACGATAAGCCACTTTTCGCAAACCTATCAGGTGAATCTCAACGCCGACGACGCCGACTGGACCGCCAAGCACGGCAGCGAGACGCCGATCGACTACCTCGCCAGGCAGACGGTGAGCGATCTGCGCACCCGGCACGCCACCTATCGTGTCGGCATGTCCATCGGCGCGGTGGCGTCGGACGACTATCCGAGCATCGTATCGCGCATGAGGAACGCCAACCAGACCAATGCGGACAAGCGCGCCAACGGGGAGGTGGTCTACGGGCGCAGCGAATACGACATCGACATGTACATCGACTACGAGCTCACCGCGTTGAAGAACGCCTACATCGACAACGACGGGAACCCGGGCATGGCGTTGAGCGACAAGGATGTGCAGGACTACTACGATGCGCACGACTGGACGGTCGAGGGCGTCGACGGCAAGGCGCCGCTGAGCGACGTCAAGGCGAACGTGAAGGTGCAGCTGCGCGAGGAGCGCTACCGGGCCATCATCGCCAAGGAGGTCGATTCGATCAGCCTTGCCGACGTGCCGTGGGCGAAGCTGCGCGCGTATGCGCTCGGTCAGCTTGACTAGTCGGAACCGCAATCCGACGCAATCCGACACAACCCGTCATCATGTCGGGTTTATCATGATTTCCGTGAGCGAAATCACCGGCCGGCACGACATGTCCGGCTGGTGGTGGCACTAAGCTATGCCGAAGAAGCCGGGCGCAGCCGTCCCAAAGCCTCTTTCGATGCCGCCCGGGCAAGGCGGCGCGGTGTGGCGGACGGCACACCGGAAGCCGAATCATAAGAGGACAGCATGGTAGAAACCGCATCGAACGCCACCATGAACGCGACTGCGCCGCAACCGCGCACAGGCGGATCGAAGCCCGCCAAACCGCTGCGGGTGGGATTGGACATCGGGTCCACCACGGTCAAGGCGGTGGTGCTCGATCAATCCGATTCCCTGAGCGAGACCCTGTTCTCCGACTACCGACGTCATCACGCCAACGTGCGCGCCACCGTGGCGGGCCTGCTGGAGGACATCCACAGGAAGCTTGAGGAGCTCGGGCGTGGTGACGAGCCGATCCGTCTCGCGATCACCGGTTCCGGCGGCCTTGCGCTCGCCGACAGCATGCATGTGCCGTTCATTCAGGAGGTCATCGCCGAAACCGAGGCGATCGACAAGGAATACCCGCAGGCGGACGTCATCATCGAGCTCGGCGGCGAGGACGCCAAGATCACGTACCTCAAGCCCACCCCCGAGCAGCGCATGAACGGCTCCTGCGCGGGCGGCACCGGCGCGTTCATCGACCAGATGTCCACGCTGCTCGACACCGATGCGTCGGGCCTCAACGACATGGCGAAGGACTACAAGACCCTATATCCGATCGCCTCGCGATGCGGCGTGTTCGCCAAAACCGACCTCCAGCCGCTCATCAACGACGGCGCCGCCAAGCCCGACCTCGCCGCATCCATCTTCACCGCCGTCGCCACGCAGACCATCGCAGGCCTCGCGTCCGGCCGCCCGATCCACGGCACCGTGATCTTCCTCGGCGGCCCGCTGTTCTTCATGTCCGAGCTTCGCGCCGCGTTCCAGCGTGCGCTCGACGGCAAGGTCGACGAGTTCATCGTGCCGACCAACGCGCACCTGTACGTTGCCTATGGCGCCGCGTTGCAGGCCGATATGGATGCCGACGATCAGGGCCACCACTTCGAGGCGCGCACCTGCGCCGACATCCTCAAGCGGCTGGAGGAGCTGAAGAACCTTCCCAGCAACACGCCCACCATGCCGCCGCTGTTCCCCACCGAGGCCGACCGCGAGGCGTTCAACCAGCGTCATCACCGCGAGCACATCCACATCGGCACGCTCGACGGCGCACACGGCCCCCACTTCCTCGGCATCGACGCCGGCTCGACCACCATCAAGGCCACGCTCGTCAACGACGACCGCGAAATCGTGTGGTCCAGCTACGCCAACAACGAGGGCAGCCCGCTGACGGCCGCCATCAACATCGTCAAGAAAATCCAAGCCGAACTGCCGCAGGGCGCGTGGATCGCGCGCTCCTGCGCCACCGGCTACGGCGAGGGACTGATCACCACAGGCCTGCACTTGGACGAAGGCGTGGTCGAGACCATGGCCCACTACCGCGGCGCCGAAATGGTCAGCCCCGGCGTCACCGCCGTCATCGACATCGGCGGTCAGGACATGAAGTACCTGGCGATCACCGACGGCGTCATCGACTCGATCGCCGTCAACGAGGCCTGCTCGTCCGGTTGCGGCTCGTTCCTGCAGACCTTCGCCATGTCGATGGGCCTGACGATTCAGGAGTTCACGCAAAAGGCGCTCGCCTCCACGCATCCGGTGGATTTGGGCTCGCGCTGCACCGTGTTCATGAACTCGTCCGTCAAACAGGCGCAGAAGGAAGGCGCGTCCATCGAGGACATCGCCGCCGGCCTGTGCTATTCCGTGGTGCGCAACGCGCTGTACAAGGTCATCAAACTGCGCGATTCCGGTGAGCTTGGCGACACCGTCGTGGTGCAGGGCGGCACGTTCCTCAATGACGCCGTGCTGCGCGCCTTCGAACTGCTCACCGAACGCGAGGTGACCCGTCCGAACATCGCCGGTCTGATGGGTGCCTATGGTGCGGCGCTGACCGCCCGCATGCACTACGAGGATGTGGCCGACGACGATCATGAGCATGTGCTGCAGGACGGTACCGCCGCCGATCATGCGGCTGCCGCGGCGGCTTCTGCGACGGATGCGGCTGCGGATGCGGCTGCTGCGGCGGCGGTGGGCGATACCGCGTCGGCTGCGGCGGCGGGCGGCTCCGCCGCGACCGCAGACGCCGCAGCGACCGCGGCCGGCCATGATCATGAGATCGTCGTCGACGGCATCCACCACACCGTCTCCACGATCCTGACCGGCGACGAACTCGATCATCTGTCGATGACCAGCGAGCGCGACGTGTGCAAGCTGTGCCAGAACCACTGCAAGCTCACCATCACCACGTTCGCCGACGGTTCGCGCTACGTGACCGGCAACCGCTGCGAACGCGGCGGCGACGCCAAGAAGAAGCGTTCCGACCGTCCGAACCTCTACGACTACAAGTACAAGCGCTGCTTCGCCTACCGCAGGCTGACCGACAAGAAGGCCACCCGCGGCGAGATCGGCATCCCGCGCGCGCTCAACATGTACGAGAACTACCCGTTCTGGTTCACGCTGCTCACCTCGCTGGGCTTCAAGGTGATGATCTCCGGGCGCAGCTCGCATGAACTGTTCGAGACCGGCATCGAATCGATCGCCTCCGAGAACATCTGCTACCCGGCCAAGCTGGTGCACGGGCACATCAAATGGCTGCTGGGCAAGGGCGTCAAGACGATCTTCTACCCGTGCGTCAGCTACGAGGACAATCTGGTGCCGAACACCGACAATCATTACAATTGCCCGGTCGTGGCCAACTACCCGCTCGTCGTCGGCGCGAACATGCCCGAACTGCGCGACTCGGACGTGCGCTACATGCACCCGTACTTCAACCTCGCCAACCACGAGCTGATGGTCGATCGCATCGTCGAGGAGTTCGCATGGGCGAACGTGACGCGCGAGGAGGCTGAGACGGCCGTCAAGGCCGCCTACGCCGAAGACAAGGTCTTCAAGAACGACGTGCAGCAGGAGGGTCTGAAGGCCCTCGCCTACATGAAGGAGCACAACTGCCGCGGCATCGTGCTCGCCGGCCGCCCCTACCACATCGACCCGGAGATCAACCATGGCATTCCCGAAACCATCTGCGCACTGGGCATGGTGGTGCTCTCCGAGGACTCCATCTGCGAGCTGCAGCCGGGGGAGAAGCTTGATCTGACCGAATTCCTTGCGGCCGGCGAGGAGGACCCGCGCAAGAAGAACGCGGCCGGATTCCGTCATGTCGGCGATCGCACGGTCACCGTCAAGCGCATGCCGCTGCGCGTGACCAACCAGTGGGCGTACCATTCGCGCCTGTATGCGGCGGCGAACTTCGTCGCGTCGTACCCCGGGCTGGAACTCGTGCAGCTCAACTCGTTCGGATGCGGACTCGACGCGATCACCACCGATCAGGTGTCCGAGATCCTCGCCGACAAGGCCGACGTGTACACGCTGCTCAAGATCGACGAGGTGTCAAACCTCGGCGCCGCCAAGATCCGTCTGCGCTCGCTCAAGGCGGCCGTCGAGGAGCGTGAGCGCAACAAGGCAAGGCTGCTCGCCGACGGTGCGTCCGGTGCCGCCGGTGCTGGGTCAATTGGGGTCGGTTCGCTCGAAGCCGGTTCGGTCGGCGCCGACGCGAATCCGCAGCAGCCGACCAAGCACGACACCGAAGCGAAGGTGGACGAGGCCGCGGTCAAGGCGGCAGAGGCGCGACTTGCCGCAGCCAAGGCCGCCCTTGCCGAGGCGCAGGCCGCCGTCGATGCCGCCGAGGCGAAGGTGCGCGCCGAACGCGCCGGCGATGCGGCGAACGGCGCTGCCGGCGCGAATGGTACCGCCAGCGTGAACGCCGCACCGGCCGGCGCGCCCAGATCCACCGGTTTCCGCCGCACTGGCGGCAAGGCGCCCACGCCGGGCCGACAGGTGCTGCTCGACACGACCATGGCATCCAACCCCAAGCTCACCCGCGCCATGCGCGAGGCATCCAAGCGGGCCGCCGAACGCGACATCAAAGCCGCGGCACAGGGCCGCGACGTGCTTGCCGGGTCGAACGGCACCACCGCTCCGGCGGCGGGCAAGCCGCGCAAGGGCGGCAAGTCCGGCCACAACAACGCCACGATGAGCCGCTACGCTCATCGCGAGAAGTTCGTCAGGAACATGAAGCGCGACTACACGATCGTCGCCCCGCAGATGAGTCCGATTCATCTGTCGCTGGTCGAGGCGGTCATCCGCTCCGGCGGCTACAGGTTCGACGTGCTCAAGCATGCCAGCCGCAGCGACGTGGAGACCGGCCTCAAATATGTGAACAACGACGCCTGCTACCCGGCCATCATGGTCATCGGCCAGCTCATCGACGCGATCCTCGAAGGCAAGTACGACCCGGATCATGTGGCGCTCGCCATCACCCAGACCGGCGGCATGTGCCGAGCCACGAATTATTTCGGCCTTATCCGCAAGGCGCTGATCGACGCCGGCTACCCGCAGATCCCGGTGATCGCCATCTCCACGCAGGGGTTGGAGGACAACCCCGGATTCAAGGCGACCGTGCCGATGCTGCACCGTGCGGTCAAGGCGCTGATTCTCGGCGATCTGCTTATGAAGTGCCTGTACCGCGTGCGTCCGTACGAGGCGGAGCCCGGCGCGGCGAACCGCCTGTACGAGCAGTGGGATGTGATCGTGCGCGAAACGCTCGAACATCACGGCTACTCCAAGACCGGCGCGAAGACGGCGTGGCTGAGGAAGGGCTGGCTGCCGTACGGCACGCTCGCCAGCGAGATCGTCAAATCGTTCGATGCGCTGCCGTTGCGCGACGTGCCGCGCAAGGTGCGCGTCGGCGTGGTCGGTGAGATCCTCGTCAAATACCAGCCCGATGCGAACAACCATGTGGTCGACGTCATCGAATCGCAGGACTGCGAGGCCGTGGTGCCCGGCATCATGGAGTTCATGACCACCAAGCCGTACATCACCGACTGGAACGAGCACAACCTTGGCATGGGCGGCAACCAGTTCGCCTACGCGATCATGCGCTGGGGACTCGACCGGTACTTCGCGCCGATCAACAAGGCGCTCGACTCATCGCACGGCAAGTTCCGCCGCGACGAGCCGATGCCCGAGCTCGTCAAGAAGGCGGCCGAGGTCACGTCGATCGGCGTGCAGGCCGGCGAAGGATGGCTGCTGACGGCGGAGATTCTGGAGCTCATCGAGCAGGGCTGCCCGAACGTGATCTGCGCGCAGCCGTTCGCCTGCCTGCCCAACCATGTGACCGGACGCGGCATGTTCGGCAAGATCCGCCGCCTGCACCCGGAAGCCAACATCGTATCCATCGACTACGATCCGGGTGCCTCCGAGGCCAACCAGCTCAACCGCATCAAGCTGATGATCGCTGCGGCCAAGAAGGCGCACGCTAGGCTTACGGCCGCCGATTAGTGGTGGGCTGGGTGGCTTGGCCGCCTTCGCGGGCGCTGATTGCGCGCCCGCTCACCTCACCTACGGACAGTGCACTGCACTGTCCGTTTAACGGTTCGGCCAAGAAGGCGCATAACGCGAAGTTCGCCGATGCGGGTGAACCGCAGGGGTTCACCGCGGCCGACTGATTCCGGCCGGGGGGCTCGGCCGCCCTTCGCGGGGCGCTGGCTATCGATTCTTTGTATAGCGGAATCGACATGTGGCCGGCCGCGAGCCGCTACGATGGCCATCATGACGATACGAACCAGTTATGCCCATCTGCTGACCAAGCCGAATCCCAAGCATGTGGACAGTCTGCTGCGCTTCTTCGAGAACGGTCGCTCCCAGCGCGGCACCGGCGGATTCGGCGTGGAGATCGAGCATCTGCCGGTGCATGACAGCGACGACACCGCGGTGAGCTACTACGAGCCCAACGGCATCGAAACACTGCTCAAGCGGATTGCGCCGTACTACGACAGCGAGAAGGAATACTGGGAGAACGGGCATCTGGTCGGACTCGCGCGCGACGGCATCACCGTGTCGCTGGAGCCGGGCGGTCAGGTCGAATGCTCGCTGGGCATTCTCAAAACGCCGCAGGAGCTGCTGACGTACTACCGCTCGTTCCGCCGCGACGTCGACCCGGTGCTCGCCGATCTGGGATTCCGTCTGGTCAACTACGGCTACCAGCCGAAGTCGGGATATGCCGACGTTCGCGTCAACCCCAAGGACCGCTACGATGCGATGACCGCCTATCTGGGGCGTGTCGGCCAGTTCGGCCCGTGCATGATGCGCTGCTCGGCCTCCACGCAGGTGAGCATCGACTACGTCGATGAACGCGATTCGATCGACAAGGTGCGACTCGGCACCGTGATCGGGCCGATTCTCGCATGGTTCTTCCGCAACACGCCGTATTTCGAAGGCGAGACGAATCCGTGGCCGTTGCTGCGCCAGCGGATGTGGGATTACCTCGACTTCCAGCGCACGAACGTGATTCCGGGACTGTTCGACGATCGGTTCGGCTGGGAGGACTATGCGATCGACGTGCTGTCCACGCCGCTCATGTTCGCCGATCTGACCCATACGCCCGAGGCCGAGGGGCTGACCGGCAAGCAGCTGCATCATGCCGCGTTCTATGAGAACGCCGCCGACGTGTACCCTGATCGCGAGCTCAACCCCTACGAGATCAACCACATCATCTCCACGCATTTCAACGATGTGCGACTCAAGAACTTCATCGAGCTGCGGCACTGGGATTCGCTGCCGATCGAACGAGCCGAACGACTGACCGAGATCATCGGATCGCTGTTCTACGATGCGGCGAACCGTGATCGGCTCGAATCGTATTTCGACGGCATTCGCGAGGTCGATGTGTTCGAGGCGAAGGCGAACATTCAGGCGCACGGGCGTGACGCCACGCCGTATGGGCAGCCTCTGGAGTTCTGGCATGCGTTCCTCGGTCTTGAGGGGCTGCTCGCCGACGAGCCGGGGGATCCGAGGCATCCTGACGTGTTTCAGGCGTAGGCCGGTGCCGTGGACCCGCATTGGTGCGGGGTGCGTACGGGGCTGGGTATTGGGGTCGTGGGATCAGTGATTCCGCGGCCCCTGTTGCGTTTGGTTGCGGTTGAGATGGCCGTTTGTTTCGAGAGTATCTTGCGCTGGTTGTCGGTGGAGGCACCTCGGCGCAAGGGATTCTCGAAGTGGCTGATGAGTTCGAGAAAACCTTGCGAGGGCCGACCGCTGGGCGCAAGATTCTCTCGGGTTTTGCCTTGAGTTCGAAAATATCTTGCGCGGGGTCGGTCACGTGGCGCGCGGTTGGTCACAGGGAGCGCCCCGCTCCCTGTGACCGCTTGATGAAAACCTTGATATTGCAGCGTTTTCCGGCATGATGGTCACGTGGCGCGCCCGCTCCCTGTGACCGACCCCGCTGAAGTCGGCGGATGCGCTGACGGCT
>NZ_RQSP01000001.1:106985-149318 GCF_009078285.1 Bifidobacterium jacchi | reverse complement strand
GACGGCAGATGGCTGGGCGGCATCGTGTGCATCACACGTATGCGGTTTTCGGATCGTGTGCATGGCACGTATATGGGTGGGCGTGTTTGGGGTGTTTCGCGTACGTCGTATGCACACGATCGTGTGGATGTACGTGCCAGGCACACGATCAATGGCGCTTCGTGTACGTCGTGTGCACACGACTGGCGGCGCGTGCCTGCCGTTGGGCTCGGATGCGCGCCTTGCATGTGCGTCGTATGCACACGATCGTGTGGATGTACCTCGACTACGGTCAGGTGAAGTGGCACGCAACGTGACTCGAAGGGGTTTCCGCATTGCGTCCCACGGATTGGTGGTACGCAATGTGGTTTTGCGGCGCTTCTGTCGTTATCGCGGGTGATGGTTCGTTGCTGAGCCGTTGGAAGGGTAGGGGAAGGGCGCTTTTCGGGTAGGATGCTCATCGACCAAGAAGAACCACGGAATTTGTGCTCCGTGGCGTCTCTGTGCTGGCGTCCTTCTCCGGCTCCCCTCCTGCGCCTTTCCCTACCTTTCTCGCTTGCACTCGCTCATGCTTCCTCTCGCTTGCGCTCGCTCGTGCTTGCTTTGCGCAAGGATTTTTCGGGATTTGCCCTGAGTTCGTAGAATCTTTGCGCTAAGCCCTGTCCCAGCGCAAGGATTTTACGAAGTCCCTTCTTTCCGAGAAATCCTTGCGCTAGCGGCCCCCGTTGCGCAAGGATTTTACGAGATGGCCGTTTTCCCCGAGAAATCCTTGCGCTACAGACACGTTCCTCGCTCGCGTCTCTCTTGTGCATCTCTCGTGCCCCACCATCTAACCCACGAAAACAGCAGAAGTCTCGTTTTTGGCCTGTTGTTGCGTTGCATACCACGTTTTGCCTGTGTCGAAGCGTGCGTTCAGGGGCGTTTCGGGGATGGTGAAATCGTTGGAAAATAGCGGTTTGCGAGTGGTGTCTTCGTAGCATGCCCGCTGTGAGCCGGCATGCGCGAGTGGTACGCAACGCGGTTTCGTGCCGTTTTTGCGTTACGTACCCACGGATTCACGCGGATTCGCGCGGCATCAGGGTACGCAACGCGATTCAGGCTTGTTTCGCCGTCACGTACCACTACCTCGTTCGCAGCACAGCAGGCTTGCGCTTGCCGTTGGATTGTGGTTGGGCTGCATGCTGGCGAGGAAGCGGCGCACGTGGTCGCGATGGGGATGAGTGCGACACGCCGATTGTTGTATGTACAACTGTTGTATGGGGTGTGTATTAGATTGTTCCCACGCATATGGTTGTATGTGCAACTGTCTCATATGGAACTGCCGTATCAAGGAGCGGCATCCGTGATGGGAGGGGTAATGGATCAGCATGTCCTAAGCATCGAGGTCCGCTCGCTGACACGGGCGGTGGACCGCTATCTCGGCGAGAGCATGCCCGAATCGGCTCGTGTGGCGACCGGTGGCAACGCGCACATCATCGCGTTTCTGGATCGCAACCGCGACAAGGAGATCTACCAGCACACCATCGAGCAGAAGTTCTGCATCACGCGTTCGACCGCGTCGCGCGTGCTGACGCTGATGGAGAAAAAAGGGCTGATCGTGCGCGAACCGGTGCCGCACGACGCACGGCTCAAACGCATCGTGCTCACCGACAAGGCGGAGGCGATCGTGTCGGATCTCAAGGCGAACGCCGATCGGGTGGAACGCATGCTCGTCAACGGACTGACGCCGCTCGAACAGGAGACGATGCGCACATGCATCGAGCGTATGCGGGAGAACATCCGCGAGGCGCAGAGGAACTATGACCAGCATATGGCCGGTCAGCCGTCCCCCTCGGAGGCAACAAACGAGGAAGAGGCGCTGAGGCCATACAGGCAAACGAAGGAGGAGAGCAAATGAGCGACAACGCGATCGCAACCGAGGCCGCGATCGAACGATCACGCAAGGCCGTTGAACCGGCCAAGCCGAAGCATATCATCCGCACATTGGCCGGATCGATGCGTCAATACAAGAAGGAAAGTCTGCTTGCGCCGCTGTTCGTGATCATCGAAAGCGTGCTGGAGATCGTGATTCCCACGATCATGGCATCGCTGATCGATGAGGGCATCACCGGCGGCAACATGTCCGCCATCACCAGATTCGGCCTGATTCTGCTGCTGTGCTCGATGGTCTCACTCGGTTCCGGCTTCCTGGCCGGCAAGTTCGCCGCGATCGCCGCGGCCGGATTCGCCAAGAACCTGCGTCGTGACCAGTTCGAGCAGGTGCAGCGCTTCAGCTTCACCAACATCGACCGGTTCTCCACCGGTTCGATCATCACCAGGCTCACCACCGACGTGACGAACCTGCAGATGGCCTACGGCATGATGATCCGCATGGGCGTGCGCGCTCCGATCATGGTCGTGGTCGCATGGTTCTTCTCGTTCCGCATCTCCCCGTCGATCTCGCTCGTGTTCCTCGCCTGCGTGCCGATTCTCGCCATCGGCCTGTGCGGTCTGGCGGTGCTGGTGCACCCCGTGTTCGAGCGGGTGTTCCACACCTATGACGAGCTCAACAACGTCGTCGACGAGAACCTGCAGGGCGTGCGCGTCGTCAAGTCCTACAACCGCGAATCGTTCGAGATCTCCAAGTTCGGCCGCATCTCGCAGCGCATCTTCAAGGATTTCATCAAGGCCGAACGCATCATGAGCTTCAACAGCCCCATCATGATGTTCTGCATCTACGGCTCGATGATCCTCATCTCCTGGCTGGGAGCCAACCAGATCGTCGCGTCCGGCAACAACGCCGCATTGGGACTGACCACCGGCGATCTGACGGCGCTCGTCACCTATGCCATGCAGATTCTCATGGCCATGATGATGCTGTCGATGATCTTCGTGATGGTCATCATCTCGCAGGCTTCCGCCGAACGCATCAGTCAGGTGCTCCAGGAGAAGAGCACCGTGAGCGATCCCGAGCATCCGGTCACTTCGGTCGCGGACGGCTCGATCGTCTTCGACCATGTCACGTTCCGCTATTCCGACAGTTCGGAGAAGCCGGTGCTTGACGACATCGACCTGACCATCCGCTCAGGCATGACCGTCGGCATCGTGGGCGGCACCGGATCCGCCAAATCATCGCTCGTCCAGCTCATCCCGCGTCTGTATGACGTCACCTCGGGCTCGCTCAAGGTGGGTGGCGTGGACGTGCGCGACTACGACCTCGAACTGCTGCGCGATCAGGTCGCCATGGTGCTGCAGAAGAACGTGCTGTTCTCCGGAACCATCGCCGAAAACCTGCGCTGGGGCAATCCGAATGCCACCGACGAGGAGATCCGTCACGCCTGCCGGCTCGCGCAGGCCGATGGCTTCATCCAGGAGTTCCCCGACAAATACGACACCTACATCGAGCAGGGCGGCACCAACGTCTCCGGCGGTCAGCGTCAGCGTCTGTGCATCGCGCGCGCACTGCTTAAGAAGCCGAAGATCCTCATCCTCGATGACTCCACCTCGGCCGTCGACACCAAGACCGACCGTCTGATTCGCGCCGCATTCCACAACGAGATCCCCGACACGACGAAGATCATCATCGCGCAGCGCGTCGCCTCCGTGCAGGAGTCCGACATGATCCTCGTCATGGACAACGGGCGCATCATGGCGCGCGGCACCCACGAGGAGCTGCTCGCCACCTGCGACGAATACCGGTCCATCTATGAATCGCAGACCAGAAACACCGCCGAAGGGCAGAGGGAACTCGAGCAGCAGGAGCTCGAACGGGCGGCAGCGTTGGAGGCCGCACAGGTCAAGGGGCACGAGGCGAAGAGCAACGAACGGGAAGGAGAGACTCGATGAGCGACAAGCAGAACTTCCGCAACCGCAAACCCGCGATGGGCAAGGCCGCACCGGGCACCACCAAACGCATCTTCGGCTACATCATGCACTATCGGTGGCGAGTCGTCGCCATCGTCGTGTGCATTCTGATCGGAGCGGTGGCGCAGGCCGGCTCCGCGCTGTTCCTGCAGACCCTGATCGACTCGTACATCCTTCCCATGGTCGGCGCGTCGAATCCGGACTGGAGCCCGCTGCTGCGCGCGCTGACGCTTATGGGATGCCTGTACACGGCCGGCATCGTCTCAAGCTGGCTGTGGGTGTGGCTGGTCGTCACCGTCGAACAGGGCACGCTCAAGCGGATTCGCGACGACATGTTCGCCCATCAGCAGTACCTGCCGATCCGATACTTCGACACCAATGAGCATGGCGACATCATGAGCTGCTACACGAACGACACCGATACGCTGCGTCAGGCGATCAGCCAGTCGTTCCCGCAGATGTTCGCATCGCTGGTCTCCGCGCTCGCGGCGATCATCTCGATGCTGTGGCTGTCGATCCCGATCACCGTGTTCGTGCTGGTGTTCACGGTGGCGCTGTACTTCATCGTGCGCGCCATCGTCTCGCGGGCCGGACGGTACTTCGTCAAACAGCAGCACTGGCTCGGCGACGTGAACTCCTTCGTCGAGGAGTCGGTCAACGGCCAGAAGGTCATCAAGGTGTTCAACCACGAGGACGCGACCCAGAAGAGCTTCGACGAGAAGAACGAGGAGCTGTTCGCGGCCTCCGCCGAGGCGAACACCTGGGGCAACGTCACCATGCCGGTCGTCGGCAACATGGGATACGTGCTTTACATTCTGCTCGCCATCGTCGGCGGCGCCATGGCGCTCAGCGGTGTCGGCAACGTCGGCCTGAACGGGTTCGGCACGCTCACGCTCGGCACACTGGTCTCCCTGCTGACGCTGTCGCGGTCGTTCATCAACCCGCTCGGTCAGGTCTCGATGCAGCTCAACATGGTGATGATGGCGCTGGCCGGCGCATCGCGCATCTTCGCCCTGATGGACGAGCCGGTCGAAACCGACGGCGGCACGGTGACCCTGGTGAACGTCGAGCTCGGTCCGGACGGACGCACCATGACCGAAGTCGACCGAGAGACCGGCCATTGGGCATGGAAGCGCGAGGAGGGCGACGATGGAACGCGTTCGCTCAAGGCGGCCGAGAAGCTGCACGGCTCCGCGCGTGAGGTCGCGATCAAGGCCAAGGAGCAGGCGGTCACCTCGCCGGACGGCCGATACACGCTGCTGCGAGGCGATGTGCGCTTCACCGATGTGACGTTCGGCTACAATCCCGACAAGCCCGTGCTGCACGACATCACCTGGTTCGCCAAGCCCGGCCAGAAGATCGCGCTCGTCGGTGCGACCGGCGCTGGCAAGACCACGGTCACCAACCTCATCAATCGCTTCTACGACATCCAGGAAGGACAGATCCTCTACGACGGCATCTCCGTGGCGAACATCCGCAAGCCCGATCTGCGGCGATCACTCGGCGTGGTGCTGCAGGACGTCAATCTGTTCACCGGCACCGTGATGGACAACATCCGCTACGGCCGTCTGAACGCCACCGATGAGGAGTGCATCGAGGCTGCGAAGCTGGTGAACGCCGACGGGTTCATCCGCATGCTGCCGCAGGGCTACCAGACGGTGCTGGAGGGCGACGGTTCGGGACTTTCGCAAGGTCAGCGTCAGCTCATCTCGATCGCGCGCGCGGCGGTGGCCGACCCGCCGGCGCTCATCCTCGACGAGGCGACCAGCTCCATCGATACGCGCACCGAAGAGGTCGTGCAGGCCGGCATGGACGCGCTGATGAAGGGCCGCACCGTGTTCGTGATCGCGCACCGGCTGTCCACCGTGCGCAACTCCGATGTGATCATGGTCCTCGACCACGGGCGCATCATCGAACGCGGCTCACACGACGAGCTCATCGCCCTCAAGGGCGAGTACTACCAGCTCTACACCGGTGCCGTGGAACTGGACTGATGCCTTTTCGCGGAGCATAGAGCGCATAGAGCTCAGCGCATAGGGCACATAGGGCGGAGATCCTCACGGGGGACTCCGCCCTAATGCCCGCCCTAATGCTCTGTCTTCATTGGTTGAGCGCTGACAGCCCCTCTGGCGAGGGAGCTGTCAGCGAAGCTGACTGGGGGGCAGAAGTTGAGACCCTCAATTGCTTATGAGACTGACCACTAGTGCGTTCCGCCCGCCGGTTCCGTTCGACCCTCACCGGTATGTCAACCGGTATGTCAGCGTCGGCATCTACGATAGACACCAGCACGAACGGGAGCCTGAAGGCTGAGAGGAAGCAACGCTTCGACCGGGGAACTTGACGCGGGTCATGCCGCCGTAAGGAATCGTCTTCTTCGCACCGGTTCGCACGATGCAGTCCAGACGGGTCAATCCGGACGATTGTGCATGCTGGTTCCGGTCTTCCGCTCGTACGAGACATAATCCAGCCGCGCGGCGAGGCCGAGCGGTCGCATGACAGGGTTCATGAATGGGCGCACCACTTAGGGTACGGTTCGTTTCGTGCGCCCTTTTTTAGTCTTTATCGGGGCATGATCCCAATATGTCATGGCCCGATACGGGCTCCGACGTCAGGAAGGAACACCGCAATGCAGGTCAACGGAGAGCAGATCCGGCTCGAACACCCGGTCAGTGTGGCCGACTATCTCGAAACGCATGGATTCCGCGCCGAGCGTGTGGCCATCGAACTCAACGGTGAGATCATCGCGCGCGAGCGACGAGCCGATGTCATGCTCGACGACCAGTGCGTCATGGAGATCGTGCAGTTCGTGCAGGGCGGCTGAGTCTGGCGGCGCAATCCGTTCCCGGCTGGCTGTTGCAGACCGTTGCAGGCCTTCGCCGACCGTCCTGCGGCAAAGGGATTCCCTAGTGTCCTCCGTCAGAAGTTCGTTGACGAATTCACTACCCCTCAGTCCCGCTTCGCGGGCCAGCTCCCCTGACAAGGGGAGCCAACAATATAATCAACGTGTTTCTGACGCAGGATACTAGGCCGGGGCGGGGAACCAGAAACCAAGCGTGAAGAACGAAGAACATGGGGCTTTCGTCGCAGAAGGCCGAATATGGGAGGAACAATCATGAACATCAATCCGGTCACCGAGGCATCCGTCGCCGCAACGCCGCTGCCGCCGCAGCCCAAAGCCGTCAATCCTGTGGGCACCGCCGCCCCGATGCTCGAAGTGGAGGACAAGCCGCTGAATCTGGGCGGGCACGAATTCCAGTCGCGCTTCATCCTCGGCTCCGGCCGCTACGATCTCAACCTCATCAAAGCCACCGTGGAGCATGCGGGCACGCAGATCGTCACCATGGCCCTGCGCCGCGCCACCACCACCGAGAACAGCGTGCTCGACTACATCCCCGAAGGCATCACGCTGCTGCCCAACACGTCCGGCGCGCGCAACGCCGAGGAGGCGGTGCGCATCGCGCGGCTCGCCCGCGAAGTGTGCCACACCGACTTCGTCAAGGTCGAAATCGAGCACGAGACCAAGTATCTGCTGCCCGACAACGCCGAAACCATCCGCGCCACCGAGATGCTGGCCAAGGAGGGCTTCGTGGTCATGCCCTACATGTTCCCCGATCCGATCGCGGCACGTCAGCTTGAGGATGCCGGTGCCGCAGCCGTCATGCCGCTTGGCTCGCTGATCGGCTCCAACATGGGTCTTCGCATGCGCGACTTCATCACGATCATCATCGCCAACGCCCACGTGCCGGTCATCATCGACGCCGGCATCGGCCGTCCCAGCCAGGCCGCCGACGCCATGGAGATGGGTGCCGACGCGGTCATGGCCTACACGGCGGTCGCCTCCGCCGGCAACATCCCGCTGATGGCCGAGGCGTTCAAGCACGCCATCGACGCCGGTCGCGCCGCCTATCTGGCGGGGCTCGGCAAGGTGACCGAAGGTCAGGCGGTGCCGTCCAGCCCGACCACCGGATACCTGCACTGATTGGGGGGATTGGCTCCCCTCGCTAAGGGGAGCCGCAGGCGTAGCGGACAGAGGGGAGTCCGCGATGCTGCGTTTAGGCTCCCCTCGAAGAGGGATTGTCAGCTGAAGCATGGAGAAAAACATGGCATTGACGGACGAACAGCTTGAACGGTATGCACGCCATCTGATCCTGCGCGGTGTCGGCGTCAAAGGGCAGAAACGGCTCATGTCGGCCGGCGTGCTCATCATCGGCGCCGGCGGACTCGGCTCGCCGGTCGCGCTCTATCTTGCCGCGGCAGGCGTGGGCCGCATCGGCATCGTCGACGACGATGTGGTCGATCTGAGCAATCTCCAGCGTCAGATCATCCACACCACCGCCGACCTCGGCGTGCCGAAGGCGCAGTCCGCCGCGGCCGCGATCCGTGCGATCAACCCGGATGTCGAGGTCGAGGCGATATGCGAGCACGTCGACGTCGACAATATCGCGTCGCTGATCGAATCATATGATCTCGTGATCGACGCGACCGACAACTTCGCCGCCAAGTTCCTCATCAACGATGCCTGCGTGCTCGCCGGACGGCCATACGTCCACGCCGGCGTCGTCGGATTCTCCGGACAGGTGATGACCGTCGTGCCCGGTGAGGGCCCCTGCTACCGCTGCATATTCCGCGACATGCCCGCAGCCGGCGAGATCCCGACATGCAGTCAGGCCGGAGTGCTGGGCGCGGTCGTCGGTGTGATCGGCTCCCTTGAGGCGGTCGAGGCGGAAAAGCTCATCGTGGGCGTAGGCGAGCCGCTGGTCGGCCGTCTGCTCACCGTCGACGCGCTGACGATGACCATCCGCCGGGTGCCGTTGCCGACGCGCGTGCCGGACTGCCCGATCTGCGGCGAGCATCCGACGATCACCACGCTCGACCCGCAGCGATACGTCCAGCCCGCATGCGCAGTCGCGTCGCACTGAGCGAAGTCGCGTCGCACTGAGCAACTAAGCGCAGTCGCACCGATTGGATCGCACCGATCGCACTGCACAGCATCAGGAAAAGAGGAATCCATGTCCATCACACTGCATCGTCTCGATACGGCCGAAGACGAGCAAGCGCCGTCGTATCGCCATATCACCCCCGCCGAGTTCGCCGCACTCGACCCCACCGAGGTGACGCTGCTTGATCTGCGCGAACCGGCCGAGTTCGCCGCCGAACCGATAGAAGGCGCGATCAACGCCCCTCTCGACCCGCTGGCGCAGGTGCTGCGCACCGTGCCGACCGGCCGCCGCGTCGTCGTCTACTGCACGGAGGGCTGGTGGAGTCAGGAAGTCGCCGAAATCCTCGCCGACCGCGGATACGACGCGGCGAGTCTCGACGGAGGCTTCCGCGCCTACCGGGCCTACCGTGCGAGCGTGGAGGACCGGCCGCGGTAAGGCATGCCCGCAGATCGGCGACGGAAACGACAGCCGACGGAAGCAGACCGCCGACGGAAGCAAACCGCCGACGGCGGCGAAAGACAACCCAACATATTCCCGCAGATTGTCGTATGATCGGAATCGGTCGATTCACGCTGTCTGGGATTCGGCCGCACTCACCGATCGACTCGACGCAGAAGGATCTGATACCGTGGCACGTCTGCTCACCCGCACCCAGATACGGCAACTGGTCGCCCGACACGGCCGCGAGATCATTGAACATGACCACATGCGCATCGAACGCCGCAGCTATCAGCATGGCGCGGTGACCACCTTCGCGCATTCCATTCGGGTGGCCTGCCTGGCCGTGTGGCTGGCGGACCGGCTGCATCTGTGGAACCGCGTCGATCTGCGCTCGCTGATTCGCGTGGCGCTGCTGCATGACTACTTTCTCTACGATTGGCATGACTGGGATGACGGCGAGCACGTCTTCCACGGATTCACGCACGGGCGGGCCGCGCTGCACAACGCGCTTGCCGACTTCGAACTCAACCGCATCGAACGCGACAGCATCGCGCATCACATGTTCCCCCTCACGCCGGCGCCTCCCAGATACATCGAGGGGTATCTGGTCTCCATGGCCGACAAGGTCAGCGCCACGCGCGAAACGCTGAGCATGGACCGGTTCCGCAAGCCGTCCAAGTCGAAGCCGGCGGCGTCGGCTGCGTCGGCGAAGAGCATTGAACGGGGAAGCCGGGCATGACATGGCGCTGATGGAAAACGTGCTGCTGTGGTTTCTCATCTACAGTTTCGTCGGCTGGATCTATGAGTCGATTCTTGTTTCGGTGATGGAACGGCATGTCGTCAACCGTGGCTTTCTCATCGGGCCGCTGTGTCCGATCTACGGGACCGGTGCCGTGGCCTGCGTGCTGCTGCTTGGTCGCATCGACAATCCGGTGCTGCTGTTCGTCGTGTGCGCGCTCGGCGCAAGCGCGCTGGAGTATCTGACCTCGGTGGCGATGGAATGGGCGTTTCACGCGCGATGGTGGGATTATTCGAATTTCCGATTCAACATCAACGGGCGCATCTGCCTGTGGGGCGCCTTGGTGTTCGGCGTCGGAGGCGTGGTGATCAACCATGTCATCCAACCCCGTGTCGCGTCGCTGACGGCGATGATTCCTCCCGATGCGCGCGGATGGCTCTGTTTTGTGCTGCTGGTGCTGCTGCTGATCGACATCGTCGTGTCGGTGGCCAGTGCGGCCGATCTTGAACATGCGGTCGCCGGCTTCACCCAGACCGTGCAGGAGTATGCCTCGCGAGCCGGCGACTCGTGGCATTGGGGTCGTGATGCGATCTCCCATCGCGTGCGGGATTGGGGCGACGCCTCGCGAGTCATTCTGACCAGACTGCGCCAGACCGCCGCCCGCATGCTCAGCCGTCCGCAGCGCCGCATGATCGAGGCGTTCCCCAAACTGCGGCTGCAATCGGCCGACGAGGGCGTGATCGATACCGTGCGTGACATTCTGCAGTCCACGCCCGCGCGCATCGACGACCAGGTCAGACGCGACGGCGCGGCGTCGACCGAGATGACGTCGACCGAGGTGACGTCAACCGAGGTATCATCTACCGACGTGGCACCGACCGAGGCGTCGGCGGATGCTGCCGCCGCTGTCTGCTCCTACGCTTCCGCCGCTGCGTCCGCCGCCGGATCCGCGAAGCGCGATGATCGGGGCTGTGCCGGCGGGAGCCGCTAAGCATCGCAGACACGGTGCCGGCATCATTGCCGATATCGTAGCCGCCGGTCCGACGGACGGATAGGTGCCGGACCTGCGGCCGCGGCACGCGTCGTCTCGGTGGTCTGAGACTGTGGGTAGTCTTGAGAAGCCCACTGGCATCATCCGATAGGTAATTCGATAGGGAGAGACCAACGATTATGGCTCACGTCACTGATTTCAAAGAAGCGGGATTCGACTCCCTCTTCGAGGAGCTGCAATGGCGCGGGTTGATTTCCCAGTCCACGGACCGGGAGCGACTCGCCAAGGCGCTTGACGGGGAGCCGATCACCTATTATTGCGGCTTCGATCCGACCGCCGCGTCGCTGCATATCGGCAATCTCGTGCAGCTCATCAACATGCGTCATCTCCAGCTGGCCGGCCATCATCCGATCGCCCTTGTGGGAGGCGCGACCGGTCTGATCGGCGATCCTCGCCAGTCGGGCGAGCGCACGCTCAATCCGAAGGATGTCGTCGCCGGCTGGGCGGAGCGTCTCAAGCGCCAGATCGGCGGCATCCTCTCCGCCGATGGCCCCAATCCGGTGCGTTTCGTCTCCAACTACGACTGGACCGCGCAGATGTCGGTCATCGATTTTCTGCGAGACGTCGGCAAGAACTTCCGTCTGGGCACCATGCTCGCCAAGGACACGGTGGCGCGTCGCCTCAACTCGGAGGAGGGCATCTCCTTCACCGAGTTCAGCTATCAGGTGCTGCAGGGCAACGACTTCCTGCACCTGTTCGACGAATACCACTGCACGCTGGAGCTCGGCGGCTCCGATCAGTGGGGCAACCTCACGTCGGGGCTCGACCTGATCCACAAGGTGCGCGGCGTGGACGTCAACGTGTTCACCAGCCCCATCATCACCGATGCGAACGGCAAGAAGTTCGGCAAGTCGGAGGGCAATGCGGTCTGGCTCGATGCCACCATGCTCAGCCCGTACCGCTTCTACCAGTTCTGGATCAACCGCCCGGATGTGGAGATGGAGAGCCTGCTCAAGGCGTTCACATTCCTGCCCAAGGCCGAGATCGAACGGCTGGTCGAGGAATCCAAGACCAATCCCGGTGCCCGTGAGGCGCAGCGCTCGCTCGCATGGGAGGTCACCAGCTTCGTGCATGGCGAGGCGGCGACGCAGGCGGCGATCGATGCGTCCGGAGCGCTGTTCGGACGCGGCGGCGACCTGTCCGCCATCGACGAGGACACGCTTGAGGCGGCGATCGACGGTCTGAAGGTCGAGGGGGAGAACGGCGTCAAGACGTTCGCGGTCGCATCGGTCGCCGACCGCGTGACGGAGGCCGGCGTGAGGGCCGGGCTGTTCAAGTCGATCTCCGAGGCGCGCCGCGCGATCAAGTCCGGTGGTGTGTATCTCAACAACGAACGCGTGACGGACGAAGAGGCCGGCCTTGCCGAAGGCGACTTCCTGCATGGCCGCTTCGCGCTGATCCGTCGAGGCAAGAAGGCGCTCGGCGCGGTCGAAAAGCGCTGACGTGCAACGCCCATGCCAGTGGTCGTGCGACCGTGCAACGGCAGCGGCGAAACGTGAATAATCCCGATTAACAACTCAACGGTTGAAGGACATCAATGGCAGAAGAACACGGCCGCTCCGGCGGCAAATCATACGGCAACGGCTTCCGCGGCAATCGCGGCAACGGGCGTCCGAGCGGCGATCGCGGCGGTTTCCGCGGCCGTCGGGATGGCGATGATCGCCGTGGCGGTTTCCACAAGGGCGGCTTCCATAAGGATGGCTTCCATAAGGATGGCTATAAGAGCGGCGGGTTCCGTCGCGACGGCGAGGGCGCCGGTGACGGTGAGCGTCGTGAGTTCCATGGCGGTCGTGACGGTTTCCGTCGCGATGATCGTCGCGACGGCGATCGCCGCGGAGGATTCGGCGGTCGCCGGGAAGGTGGTTTCCGCGGCCGTCGGGATGGCGATGATCGCCGTGATGGTTTCCGCAAGGGCGGCTTCCATAAGGACGGGTTCCGCAAGGACGGTTTCCGGCGCGACGACGGTGAGCGTCGCCCGTTCCGCCGTGACGGCGAGGGTGCCGGTGACGGTGAGCGTCGTGAGTTCCACGGTGAGCGTCGCGGTGGGTTCCGTCGCGATGATCGTCGTGATGGTGGGTTCCGTCGCGACGGCGATCGCCGCGGTTTCCGTAGGGACGACCGCAGGCAGGACGGCGACAATCCGCGCTACCAGCGCGACGGTGAGCGTCGCCCGTTCCGTCGCGATGGCGAGGACCGCCGCGACTTCCATAAGGATGGTGAGCGTCGCGGTGGGTTCCGTCGCGATGATCGTCGTGATGGTGGGTTCCGTCGCAATGACGATCACCGTGGCTTCCGCTCCGACGATGGTGAGCGTCGCCCGTTCCGCCGCGACAACGACCGCAATGACCGTCGCGACGGCGACCGCCGTGGCTTCCGCTCCGGCAACGATCGCAATGATCGCAGGGATTTCCGCCGCGATCATGATCGCGACGACCGCCGCAATGGCTTCCAGCGGGACGACCATCGTCGCGATCGCCGGGATGATGCCGTCGTCGAACAGACCAAGCCCATCGCCGATGAGCAGACCGTCGAGCAGGCACAGACCGATACGTCGGTGCGTGAGGAATCCCGCGACCGTGCGCCGCGAGACGAGCGCCCGCGCGAGCGTCGCGACTCCGGTCGGTCGCATTTCGACAACGGTCCGCGTCGCAATTCCGACGGCACGCTGACCTACCCCTCGCAGAATCCGTACACCGATCCGAGGCCGAACGAGCCCCGCATGCCGCGAGGCATGGAATGGTCGATGCTGAGCAAGGAGGAACGCGAGCGTCTGCGCGGCCTGTCCAAGGAACATGCCGAGAACATCGGTCTGCACATCCTCGCCGCCTATGCGCTGGAGGAGAAGGACCCCAAGCTCGCCCTCGAACACGCCAAGTGGGCGGCCCATCAGGCGTCGCGCATCGACTTCTCGCGCGAGACGCTGGCGTTCATCGCCTATCGTCAGGGCGACTACAAGCTCGCCCTGCGCGAGTTCCGCACCGCGTATCGCATGAACGGCTTCCTCGACTATCTGCCGTTCATCGCCGACTGCGAACGCGGCGTCGGCAATCCGAAGAAGGCCGTCGAGGTCGCGCTGTCGGATGACGCCAAGATGCTCAAGGGCGAGGCCAAGGCCGAGATGTTCCTTGTGTACGCGGGTGCTCTGGGCGACCTTGGTCTGTGGGACAAGGCCATCGACATCGTGCACACGCTGGGTCGTTCCAAGGGCCTGACCGGCGAGTATCGCATGCGTGCGGTGCAGGCCGAGCAGAACTTCCTCGAGCAGTGCGGCCGCCATGTCGAGGCGTCCGCGCTCGACGGCCTGCTGGACCGCCTTGAGCTGCAGTACGCCGATGCCGATGACGACGAGGAGACCGACGACGTGGTCATCGACCACGACATGGAGCGCTTCTCCGACGATGAACTCGACATGCTGGGCATCTCCGATGACGACGCGCAGTACGCTCCCGACGACTACGACGAACTGTACGGTCCCGATGCCGGGCGCAATCGCGATGACGACGACGAGAACGCGGACGATGCGGATGCTGATGCCGATGATGCGGATGCTGACGAAAATGATCAGGATGAGCCTGATCAGGACGAGGCGTCCGATCATGCCGATGCCGCCGCAGCGGAAGCCGATGAGCAGAGCGATGACAAGGCCGATGATGCCGCCGCGGACGCCGTGGCGGACGACGAGACCGAGGTCGCCGCGCACGCCGCGCAGGAGGGCGTCGACGCGAATGCGGAACCTGCCACCGACATCGACGACGCCGCCGCATCGGATGCCGCCGCATCGGACGACATTGCAACGGACGACGCCGCCGCGTCTGCGGCCGACGAAGCCGAGTGACGTGACCGTCATGCTCAAATCGACAGACAAGGCCATCGCCGAGGCGTACCGGCTGGCGCTGCTTGATCTCGACGGCGTGGTGTACCGCGGCAAGAACCCGGTCGAACATGCGGCCGACTCGATTCGCGCCGCCGAACACGCCGGGATGACGATCGAATACACGACGAACAACTCGTCGCGATTCCAGCGCGTCGTCGCCGAGCAGCTGCGCGGCTTCGGACTGGACGTGGAGCCTCATCAGGTCATCACGTCGTCGGTCGTCGCCGCGCGCATGGTCGCCCGTCACGTCGCGCATGGCACCAAGGTGCTGGTATTGGGCGCGGAGCACCTTCGCGAGGAGGTGTCCCGTCAGGGACTGGTCGTGGTGGATTCCGCCACCGATCAGCCGCAGGCGGTGATTCAGGGATGGTACCCGCAGATGAGCTGGGAGCAGATGGCGCAGGTCTCCTACGCCGTCGAACAGGGCGCCACCTACTTCGTCACCAACCGCGATCTGACCATTCCGCGCGAACTCGGCATCGCGCCGGGCTGCGGATCGATGATCCAGGCGGTCATCAACGCGACCGGGGTCGAACCGGTCGCTTCCGCGGGCAAGCCTGAATCGGCCATGTACGACGAAGCCCGCCTGCTCGCCGCCGATGGCGACGACACGCAGCCGGTCGCCAAGGCGGACTGTCTGGCCATCGGCGACCGACTCGACACCGACATCGAGGCGGGCAACCGAGGCGGCTACGATTCGCTGGCGGTGCTGACCGGCGTGACCAATCCGCACGAGCTCATGCTCGCGCCGGCCCACCTGCGACCCACCTACATCGCCGCCGATCTGCGTGGACTGCTTGCCGCGCAGCCGTCCGTGACGCGCATGACGGAAGGTTCATGGACCTGCGGCGGGGCATCGGCCCGCATCGTGCCGCAATCCGGCGGCAAACCGGGCGACGGCGGCTTCACGCTGTCCGTCGGTGATCGCGGAGCCGACGGCATGGATGCGCTTCGCGCCGCCTGCGCCGCAATGTGGGCGTTCGCCGATGACGGCTGCGATGCGAGCCGCGTATCGCTTCCCGATGACGCTGCATTCGGCCGCTGATTCGGCTGCTGGTATTCGCTCGCTGGTATTCGGTAGCTGAAAGGCAACGGTGATCAGATCATGGCATTCGCATTCGGTCGGCCGCAGCCGCATGGGGTGCAACCGCATGATTCCTCTTCGCGCAACGATTCCGATCAGTCGGAGGATCTTATGTCCCGTTTCGCGCAACTGGGCGAATTGGATGATCTTGACGACGATCAGCGCATCGCCGTCCTCAATGGCGTGCTGGACGAGCTGAACCGGCAGTTGGATGCGACGCGCGCGCAGAAGTCGTCATAGCGGACTTGGCAACGGGCGTATCGATGCATCGTTGCTTCGACTTCGACGTTTGAACGACATCGCCATTGGAGGAATCACGCTGATGACACGACTTGACATGCGGATGACGGCACTGGGACTCGTCACGACGCGCTCCAAGGCCCAGCGTCTCATCCGCGACGGCCATGTGCGCGTGAATGGCGACGTGGCCGTCAAACCGGCGCTCGATGTGGACGATGCCGATGCGATCGACGTCGACAAGGGGGATGACTTCGTCTCGCGCGGCGCCTACAAGCTGGTCGGCGCGTTCGAGGCGTTCGCGGCTGACGGGCTCCCGTCGCCCGAGCATCTTGACTGCCTCGACATCGGCGCGTCCACCGGAGGCTTCACCCAGGTGCTGCTGCGGCGTGGGGCCGCTCATGTCGTCGCGCTTGACGTCGGACATGGCCAGCTGGATCCGCGCGTCGACGGCGATCCGCGTGTCATCCGCATGGACGGCGTGAACATCCGCGACGTGACCGTCGGCGATCTGCCGTACGCTCCGGCCATGATCGTCTCCGACGTCTCATTCATCTCCCTGACCTACGTGATTCCCGTGATCGCGTCCATCGGCGCGCCGGGAGCTCAGGTGGTGCTGTTGGTCAAACCGCAGTTCGAGGTCGGACGCGCCGGACTTGACCGGCATGGCATCGTCGAGGATCCCGCGTTGCGTGAACGCGCGCTTGCCGGCGTCACCGACTGTGCGCGAACTCACGGACTTGACGTCGTCGCCACGACGGTCAGCCCGATCGAGGGCACCTACGGCAACGTGGAATACCTGCTGTACGCGCGCCTGCCCCGGTAGAAGCGGCAGAAGGCATCGCCTGCCGACATGCAGGACGGCATCGAAACGCGGTGATGCGGGCGTGCCGCATCTTCCGCACCATCGTCTACTATGAGAACAAATGTTCTTATTGGTGATGTGGGAGGTGCCCGATGAGTGATGTTCGACATGCGGTGGTGGTGACGCACGTTCGTCTTCGCGAAAGCGGCACGGTCGTTCAGGAGGCCGTGGATCAGCTGGAACGTGCCGGGTTCCGCGTCTCCATCATCGACAATGCGGAGGCTCCGGGGTTCGGCGGTGCCACCCGCACCGTGGACGAAGGCACGGAGATCGTCGTGGTGCTTGGCGGCGATGGCACCATTCTTCGCGCCGCGGAGCTGGTGCATTGCACGCAGGTGCCCATCCTCGGCGTCAATCTGGGGCATGTGGGCTTTCTCGCGGAGTTCGAGAGTTTTCAGATGGGCGACGCGATCCGGCGTGTCGCGGATCATGACTATTCGATCGACGAGCGCATGGTCGCCCATGTCGATGTGTGGCTTCCCGGCCAAGAGCGGCCGTTGAGCGACTGGGCGCTCAACGACATCACCGTGGAACGAGCCGATAGAGGCAAGATGGTCGAGCTGTCCATCCGAGTGGACGATGTGGAGATGAGCTCGTTCGGGTGCGACGGCGTGATCGTTTCGACGCCCACCGGTTCGACGGCCTATGCGTTCTCCGCCGGAGGTCCGATCATGTGGCCCAACGTCAAGGCGCTGCAGTTGGTGCCGCTGGCCGCCCACGCGCTGTTCGCAAGGCCGTTGGTGATCGGCTCCGGTTCGACGTTCACGCTTGACATTCTCGACGATTCGTCGTCGGCTGGATGGATCTGCTGCGATGGGCGTCGTCAATGCGCGTTGCCCAAGGGGGCGAGGGTCGTGATCCGCGAGTCGAAAAGCACGTTGCGGCTCGCGCGGCTTTCCGGCGTGCCGTTCACCAACCGGTTGGTCACGAAATTCGATCTTCCCGTGGTCGGCTGGCGTGAGCATGCGAGAGCGGAAGCCGGGCGGGGCCGTCAGAACGGGCAGTGAGGGGGTTCGGATGCTTGAAGAGCTTGAGATACGCGATCTGGGACCGATCCGCCACGCGCTGATCGCACCTGCGTCGGGCATGACCGCGATCACCGGAGAGACCGGCGCGGGCAAGTCCATGCTGTTGAGCGCCATACGGCTCATATCCGGAGGCTCCGCCGATGCAGGCCGCGTTTCCCCTGGCGCGAAGCGGGCGTGGGCGCAGGGCGTGTTCGCCGTTGATGCATCGGCGAAGGAGGCGTCGGATGCGGGCAAGCCCGAGGACTCCGGCGAGGTCACCGGTGCTGGTGTAGCCGCTCGCGAACCGGGGGTGATCGACATTGTGCGCGATGCCGGAGTCGAACCGGAGGACGGTGAACTGTTCCTCTCGCGCACGGTGCCCTCGTCGGGGCGTTCCCGTGCAGTGCTCAACGGGAGGAGCGTGCCACGCTCGGTGCTGGGCTCGGTTGCGGGCCGGCTCGTCACCATTCACGGTCAGGCCGATCAGCTGCGCATCGCCTCTTCGGCTCGACAGCGCGAATTCGTGGACATGGTCGCCGCGGATGCCGCCGAACTGGCCGCCTATCGCAAGGCGTGGGACGCTCTTGGCGCGTTGGAAGCGCGGCTGGAGCGCATGGAGCATCAGGAGGCGTCGGCCCGTCAACGCGCCGACTATCTGCGCGAGTCGATCGAACGAATCAATCGCGTGAACCCCAAGCCCGGCGAGGATGACGAGCTCAAGGCGAAACGGTCGCGCATCGAGCATGCCGCCGAGATCGCGCAGGGTGTGGGCGGGGCGCTGAGCGCGCTCGACTCCTCGCAGGTGGACGTCGATGCCGATACGCCGAGCGCGGTCGAACTCATCGATCATGCCGCGCAATCGCTGCGTTCGATTCACGCCGAGGGGGATTTCGGCCAGCTCGCCGATCGGCTTGAATCCATCGGCACCGATCTTTCCGACGTGGTGGATTCGCTGGCGGCTCGACTGGACTCCGGCGACGACATGGATGATCTCGACTCGATCAACGGCAGAATCCACGAGCTTGGCGAACTGACCCGCCGATGGGGGCCGACCATCGCCGACGTGATCGCCTGGCGAGACAAGGCCGTGTTCGACGTCGAGGATCTGGATGCGTCTCCGGAGAAGATCGCTGAACTCGTCGAGCAGCGCGAGTCTTTGAGAAAACGTGCGCTCAAGGCGGCCGATGCTTTGCACAAGGCGCGGGAGGCAGCCGCGAAACGCCTTGCGTCCAGAGTCACCGCGGAATTGGAATCGTTGGCCATGTCCGGGGCGTCGCTGGAGATTAGGGTGACGATGCGTACCGGAGACGGCGCACTCGATGCCAGCGGAGGCGACGACATCGCCTTCCTGTTCACCCCCTATGAGGGATCGCCGCAACTGCCGATGGGCAAAAGCGCATCGGGCGGCGAGTTGAGTCGTCTGATGCTTGCGCTGGAACTGTCCGCGGCTGACATGAACGAAAGCACATCCGCGGCTGATCCTGCGTCGGCTGGCGCAGCATCGGCTGATTCGACAACCGCGGATGCCGCGTCGAACGCCCCGTCGTCGGATGCCGGCGGCGCACGAGCCGGCATGACGTTCATCTTCGATGAGGTGGATGCCGGCGTCGGCGGCAAGACCGCGGTGGAGCTCGGCAGGAGACTGGCGCGTCTTGCGAAGCGTTCGCAGGTCATCGTCGTCACGCATCTCGCACAGGTCGCCTCGTGGGCCGACAGCCAGTTCGTCGTCACCAAGGTGCCTCCGGATGCCGATGACGACGATCTCGGCGTCATCACCACGGTCGCCGGCGTCAGCGGCGAGGATCGCGTCCATGAGATCGCGCGCATGCTGTCCGGCAGCGAGTCGGAGGCGTCGCTCGACCATGCGCGGGAGCTGCTGTCCGCCTCCCGGCTCTAGTGGTCTGTCTCGTGATTGGTTGAGTGGTGACGGCACCTCTGACGAGGGGGCTGTCAGCGCAGCGGCGACGCGAACATAGTCGAAGCGTACATCGTCATGAAAGGAGCACGGACATGGCCGATTCCATGATCAATGCCGGCAAGGCCGCGATATTCGATCTTGACGGGACCCTGCTCGATTCGATGGGCGTATGGGATCAGGTCGATCTTGATTTCCTTGGCAGACGCGGCATCGACGTGCCAGACGACTATATGGTCACGGTGGCATCCATGCAGTTCCGCCAGATCGCCGAATACACGATCGCCCGCTTCGATCTGCCGGACACACCCGAACAGCTCATGGAGGAATGGGACGACATGGCGCGCGTCGCCTATGCGACCGTGGTGGAGGCCAAGCCGCATGCCGTCGAATACCTCCATCGGCTGAGGGCAACCGGCGCGAAGCTCGCCGTCGCCACATCGCTGCCGCCATCGCTGCGTGAACCCGCCATGAGCCATGTCGGCATCGAGCACTGCTTCGATGCCGTCGTCAGCGTCGATGATGCGGGCGATGTCGGCAAGGAAAGTCCCGACGTCTATCTGCTCGCCGCACGACGTCTCGGCATCATGCCGCACAACTGCACGGTCTTCGAGGATCTGCTCATCGGCATTCGATCGGCGAAGTCGGTGGGCATGCGCGCATGGGCCATGCATGACGATTCATCGGACGGCGACTGGTCGGCCATCTGCGATCTTGCCGACGGCGTGCTCTTCGATTTCGCTCAAGCCCCCGAAACGCTGTAGCGGCAATAGCCGAGCCGGCAAACCGCGTGCGGAGCGCGTTCGTCATTTGAGACCGAGCTGGTCTGCGAAGCGGGACTGAGGGGTAGTGAATTCGTCAACGAATCTCTGACGCAAGACGTCATCACGATGTGCGCACGCAGCTTGTCGGTAATCGCGGAACCGGGTCGGCCTGCGAAGCTGGGCTGAGGGAAGCCGCTGCGTCGGCATCGTTCCAGTGCAGGCACATGGCCGCCCGCACTGCATTGCGATCGCATTGCTTGTACTGCTGTGCTACTCTCATCGCCGCATCGCTGAACCGCGGCATCGCTGAACCGTCGCACCACCAATCCGATACTGTTTCACTGTTATGTAACACACCTTGACAGTTGCGCACAACAGTTATACTGTTATATATAACAGCTGAACAACCGACGGGTGGGGAGGCTGGAACTCAATCAATAACCATCGAAAGGGGCATACATGAAACTGATCATCTCATCCGTGTCCGGTGAACCGATCTACGAGCAGATCAAAACCCAGATCCGCACAGCAGTGCTGGACGGCGATCTCAAGGCCGGCGAGGCGTTGCCCTCGCTGCGCAAACTCGCCAAGGAACTGCGCATCTCCGTGCTCACCGTCACCAGGGCGTACAACGAACTGGCCGACGAGGGCGTGGTGCAGAACATCCAAGGCAAGGGCACGTTCGTGATGGATCGCGGCAACGAGCTGATGAAACAGCAGCTCGAAGCCCAGATCCGAGCAAATCTCGCCGAGGCGAGCCGTGCCGCAAAGGCGGCGGACGTGCCGCTGGAGCGGTTGGGGGAGATGCTTGTGGAGGAGTACCGCGCAAACTGACGCATGTGCCTCATCGGCGCGTGCGACGCAATCAGTGCAATCAGTGCAATCAGTGCAATCAGCAGCACCAGCACCACTGGCGCAAAGAGCATGACGATGACTGGCATCACATCACAGCCTGCAACGCAGCAATCCGAAACAGCGCAACCCGTACCCACGGCGCTGGTTCCCAAGGCGGTGCTCGACCGCGCCATCGACGGTGTCGTCGCGTTGGCCGACAACATGATGCTGATCCCGATCCTCGCCGTCATCGGCATCGCCACAGCCGGGCTCGCGCTCGTGGTCTCGTTCCGAGTCTCCTGCCGGTTCTATCTCGCCAAGGAGCTGTAGGGGCCGTAGTCGATCCTTATAGGTTCGGGCCCTCCCGCATGTTCGATCACGCGGGAGGGCCTTGTCGTCGTTGTGCCTCTGATCCCGGCTTCCGCGGTTCCCATCGAACAAAGTGTTATAGTTGATATAGAACAAGTCGAACGATCGTCCAGTGAAAGGAGAGCTACGATGGCATTGGTCATCGAGATCGACCAGCACAGTGACGTGCCGATCTACGAACAGCTGAGACGTCGGATCATCGCGGGCATCGCGCACGGCGAACTCGCGCCCGGCGCTCGGCTGCCGTCCGTGCGTGCGCTCGCCGTCGACCTCGGCGTCAACCTACACACGGTCAACAGGGCGTACGCGCTGCTGCGTGACGACGGCTACATCACCATGCGACGCGGCTCCGGGGCGAGCGTCGCGGAACCGACCGGATCGGGGGCCGACGCAGGACGGAACGTGGCCCGACACGGACAGGGAACGCCTAACGGCGAAGGTGAACGGGAAGGCGACGATGACGGACGAGTCATGCCGTCGGAACAGATCGTCGGCGAACTGCACCGACTCATCCTCGAACACAAGGCGCTCGGCGGCGACATGGCGTCGTTCCTCGACGCGTTCCGTCGGCAGTGCGAACGGATATACGACGAAACGCCGCAGGGAGACGGCCGCCGACCGGCGACCGCCGACCGGCGACCGCCGACCGGCGACCGCCGACCGGCGACCGCCGACCATCAATCAGGGGGAACACGATGAACAACAATTCTATGGGCATTACGGGCGTCATCTCGGTGATCCCGCTTCTGCTGCTGCCGGCATTGGTCGCGACCTGCGTCGCGATCGTGCCGTGGGTGACCGGACGACGCGAGGTGTTCGGCGTCACCGTGCCGCCGGCCGCGCTCGCCGACGCGCGCATCCGCCGCTACCGCGTCGCCTTCTCGACGCTGGTCGGCGGGGTTGGTGCGGCGTCGTTGCTTGCGTGCGTCGCGCTGTGGCGTCTGGTTGGCGTGACGCCGGCGTTCTGGTGTGCGTCGATCCTCTCGATCGTGGTGGTGGCCGTCGGGTTCGCCGCCCAGCAGCGGTTCCGCCGGCGGGTGATCTCCATCAAACGTGAACGCGGCTGGACGGCGACGGGGGCGAAACGCATGGCGGTCGTTGCCGACGACACGTTCGCGCGGCCGCTGCCGCTGTGGTGGGATCTCGTCTACGTCATCGTGATCGTGGCGACGATCGTCATCGGATATGCGGGGTACGGTGGCATGCCGCAGCGTGTGCCGATCCATACAAACGTCGCCGGGGTCGTCGACGGATGGGCCGATAAAAGCCCGTTCGTGATCTGGCTCGCGCCGCTCACGGAGCTGATCCTCGCCGCCGTGATGGTCGGCGCGCATTCGGCCGTCCTGCATGCGAAGCGTCCGGTCGACGCGGACTCGCCGGTGCGCTCGGCGTGGCGGTACGCGGCGATGGCACGCGCGTGGAGCGTGTACGTGCTGGTCGTCGGCGTGGCCGTGACCGCGGGGGTCGGCATGACCGTGCAGCTCGGCACGATCGGAGTGCTCGATCTCGGCCTGGTCGGGCTGGCCGGTACGTTCGCCGGCATGCTCGCGCTCGTCGGAGGCATCGTGGTCGTGCTGTTCTACGGACAGAACGGCTCGCGGGTCGACGCTGGGGGAGCGGACGACGAGACGATGCCGTGGGACGAGGACCGTTACTGGTACGGCGGCGTCATCTATGCAAACCGTGACGACCCGGCAGTCTGGGTGCCCAAGCGTTTCGGCGTCGGCTGGACGGTCAACATGGCCCGTCCCGTCGTCTGGGTCGGCGCCGTCATCCTCCTGCTCGTCGTCATAGGCCTCCCCTTCGCCCTCATCGCTTTGCTGTGAATGTGGGAGGGAAAGGCATATCATAAAAGTGTCCATTCCTTCCCACGGAAAGGAGACGATGATGCCCGAGGAGAATGTGTTCATCATTGATGGGATCAAGACCCAATGGGACGACGACACGATGGTCGTCTCCGAATTGGGCTTCGACCGCACGGCGACATTGGACGATGATGGCAACATCCTGTCGTCCACGTTCGGCAAAGAGGGGGAGTCCTTCCTTCACCATTGGTTCGGCAAGATGAAGCCGATGATCGATGATTTCCGCGCCATCGACAGGGAATACACCAATGCCTGAGGTGTTCTTCCTCGCTGGATACACCATCTATTTCAGCACGTTGGATCGTGAGCATGGCGTGCACGTGCATGTGGCGCGGGGAAACCAGCGGGATATGGCCCGGTTCGTCCTACACGAGGATCGGACCGTGACGCTGGCCCATAATCATGGGAAAATCCCCGCCAAACACATCCGCCTGATTCAGGCGGCCCTCGTCAGAGGTTTCGACGAAGTCGTCGATGCCTGGACGAGATTATTCGGCGAGGATATTCACTTCGATCGGTGAGCGGTTACAACGCCTTGGCTGCGTTGGCCACGAAACGTTCCATGCCGTCGATCGGCACCACGTTGGTGAACCGCACTTCAGCGGTCTCAAGCCCGCGCAGCGCGGCCGGCGCGGTGGTGCCGGTCTCTCGCGAGAGCGCGTCCATGCAGTCGAAATCGGTGCCGGTCGCATCGAAGCCAAGCGACTCGTTCACCACGCGCGGGAACTTGTACGGGCTTGCCGTGGCGAGGATCACGCGCGGGGTGAGCGGATCGCGCGGCATCTGCTGCGCCACGAAATACGCGCATGCGGTATGCGGGTCGATGACGTAGCGGTTCGCCTCCCAACAGTCGGCGATCATCGCGCGCACCTGATCCTCGTTCGCCCAGCCGCAGCCGAACAGCTGGCGGATCTTGGCGAGCAGATCCTCGGGGATCTCGTACGTGCCCCAGTTCTTCAGATCGTTCATCAGCATCGAGATCAGTCGCGTGTCGCCCTCGGAGAAGTAGTACAGCATGCGCTCGAGGTTCGAGGAGACGAGGATGTCCATCGACGGCGAGATCGTCTGATAGAACGGGCGCTGACGGTTGTACGTGCCGGTGGTGAGGAAGTCGAACAGCACGTTGTTCTTGTCGGAGGCCACCACCAGATGCTTGACCGGCAGACCCAGCAGCTTGGCGTAGTAGCCGGCCAGAATGTCGCCGAAGTTGCCGGTCGGCACCACGAACTCCACCTCGTCGCCGACGTTGATGACCTGCTGCTCCAGCAGCTGCGCGTAGGCGGAGAAATAATAGACGACCTGCGGCACCAGACGCCCCACGTTGATTGAATTGGCGGAGGAAAGCACCGCATGCGAGTCGGCGGCGAGCTTCTCGGCGAGCTGCCTATCGCCGAAGATGCGCTTGACCGCGGACTGCGCGTCGTCGAAATTGCCCTCGACGGCGGCGACGTTCACATTCGAGCCGGCCTGCGTGGTCATCTGCAGCTCCTGGACCTGGCTCACCTTGCCTTGAGGGTAGAAGACGGTGATCGCGGTGCCCGGCGCATCCGCGAACCCGGCCAGCGCCGCCTTGCCGGTGTCACCCGAGGTGGCGGTCAGAATCATGATCTTCTCGGCTGAATCCCCGGCGCCGTCTCCGGTGCCGTCACCGCCATCGGCGGGCGTGGTGCGCGCCATGAACCGCGGCAGAATCTGCAGCGCCACATCCTTGAACGCGCAGGTCGGACCGTTGAACAGTTCGAGGATGTAGTCGTCGCCCAACGGCTTCAACGGCGTGATCCGCTCGTCGGACCATTGCGCGCCATAGGCTTCGGCGATGCAGGCCCTGAGCTCGTCCTCGCCGAAGTCGGGCAGCAGTGCATGCAGCACGTCGTAGGCGATGCTCTGATACGGGCGGCCGGCGAGATCCGCGATGTCCACCTTGGTCGAGCCGAGCGCGTCGGTCACGAACAGGCCGCCGTCGTCGGCGATGCCCTTGCGGATGGCCTGCTTGGAGGTCAGTGAGTCAGTGGTGCTGCGCGTGGAGTGGAAGGTGGTGGTCACGATGAATCCTTCAATCTGCCGGGAACTGGACGATAACGTTCAGTCTACCGTGGGCCGTGGGCGCGGACGCACGCGCTCCCGCATGATGAGTCGAGAAGAAGCGCCTGTTGCGTCCGGGGATGCGCTACCCTTGACTGGTATGAGCGATGAACTGAGTCCAGAGGTGTTCCAGACCGTGTGCGCGAAGGCCGATGCGGCCGGCGTCGCCCAGCGCCGGCTTGCGCGGGCGAACGCCGAATCCAAGAACGAACTCCTGAATGCGATCGCCGACGCGCTCGACTCGCATGCCGACCGGATCGCCGGTGCCAATGAGCTCGACATGATCGAGGCGCGCGAATCCGGCATGGACGCTGGCAAACTCGACCGGCTGCTGTTCGACGTGCCTCGTGTCGCCGCCGCCGCGATCGGCGTGCGTCACGTCGCCACACTGCCCGATCCGATCGGCGAGATCGTACGCGGCTACAATCTGCCCAATGGTCTGCGACTGACGCAGACGAGAGTGCCGATGGGCGTGATCGGCATGATCTACGAGGCAAGACCGAACGTCACCGTCGACGTGGCGAGCCTATGTCTCAAATCCGGCAACGCGGCCCTGCTGCGCGGCGGGCACGCGGCGGAGCGCACCAATGCGGCCACGCTCGCCGTCATTCGCGAAGCGCTCGGCGAACACGGCTTCGACCCGGCGCTCGTGGACACCGTCGACGAATACGGCCGCGACGGCGCCACCGCCATGATGGAGGCGCGCGGCCATATCGATGTGCTCGTGCCGCGCGGCGGAGCGGGACTCATCCAGGCGGTCGTGCGCAACTCGAAGGTGCCGGTGATCGAAACCGGCGCCGGCAACGTGCACATCTACGTCGACCGTTCCGCCGACCTCGACAAGGCCATCCCGATCATCCTCAATGCGAAGACGCAGCGCGTCGGCGTGTGCAACGCGGCCGAAAAGCTGCTGATCCACCGTGACGTGGCATCCGCCTACCTTCCGGCCATCGCCGCGGCGCTCGCCGAGGCCCGGGTCGAACTGCATGCGGATGAGGAGGCGTACGGCATCATCGATCAGGCCGCGATCGACGGCCTTGCCGCGGGGGAGGGACTGGTCGCCGCGACCGACGAGGATTGGGACACCGAGTATCTGGCGTTGACGATGGGCGTGAAGGTCGTCGATTCGATCGATGCGGCGATCGAGCACATCAACGCGCATTCGACCGGTCATACGGAATCGATCATCGCCGAGGACTACAGCGCGATCGAGGAGTTCACCGCGCGTATCGATTCGGCCGTCGTCATGGTCAACGCATCCACCCGATTCACCGACGGCGGCGTGTTCGGATTTGGTGCTGAACTGGGCATCTCCACCCAGAAGATGCACGCCCGCGGCCCGATGGGACTGCGCGAGATGACCACGACGAAATGGATCGGATACGGAAGCGGACAGGTGAGACGATGACGCAATCGCAGCAGACGCAACCCGGTACGGCACAGCCCGATGCGGCGTTCTTAGAGAATGCGGCGATGACTGGTGCGGCGATGAACGACGCGGAGCGGATCAATGCGGCGCAGGATCCTGCCGAAGCCGCGGCTTCGACCACGGTCTTCCCGCTTGCCGACAAGCCGCTCGCACCTCAGGTCGATACCGCCGACGTCCGCCTCGGTCTGCGCATTGCGGCCGAACGGCTCAGCATCGTCAGATACGTGTTCCTCGTGCAGATCGAGGACGGCATCGCCTCCGCAGCGCAGCGCGCCTCGCTCGAATACGCCGACGCGGTGCTCATCGGCTGGCCCGACGAGGATTCGCCGGAGGTGACCGATCTCGACCAGTCCCAGCTGGATGTCGTGCGCGAGCAGATCACGCTCATGGAGCAGTACATTCGCCGCTTCTCGACGATGGAGCGCGAGAACGACATCGACGGGATGACCGATACGCTGATTCGAGTTACCGAGCGCGTCGCCGAGGTGCGTCGTCTCTACCAGCCCGGATTCCTGCTGCCGACATTCGCCGAGATCCGGCGCGTCGTGCAGGAGGAATGGGACGAGGACATGGGCAAGATCGATCCGCAGGAAACCGATCCCACGGCCGATCAGATCGAACAGGAGACCGAACAGGCCGACGACGATGCCCAAGGTGGGGGCGACCACAGCGGCGCGCTGAGTGATGGCGCCCCAAGCGGCGGCATCCACAATGACAACACCCCCAGTGGCGGTTCGTACAGTGGTGGCGCGTCTGTCGGCGATCACAGGGAGGTCGTCCGGTGAACCCCAGCGACCGTGGCGAGTCGGCGAACGGGCCGCAGACCGCGTGGAGGCAGTCGCAGTCCGACGCCATGCCGGGCGAAACCCCTGCGGGAGGTGCCCGCCGCATGTCCGATCTGTCCGACGGCACCGGCAGCGTCCCTCTCGCATCGACGCCCGGCGCCGCCGCCAGACGCTCCACGAGGGGCAACTGGCATTCGACGCCGCGCATCGGCATCATGGGCGGCACGTTCGATCCCATTCACAACGGGCATCTGGTCGCCGCATCCGAAGTGGCGTGGGTCTATGACCTCGACGAGGTGATCTTCGTGCCCACCGGCCGGCCGGTCTTCAAGCTCGACAAGCACGTCACCAACGCCGAGGACCGCTATCTGATGACGGTGATCGCCACCGCGTCGAACCCGAAGTTCACGGTCTCGCGGGTCGATATCGATCGTCCGGGCGTCACGTACACGATCGACACGCTGCGCGACATCCGCACACAGCACCCCGAAGCCGAGCTGTTCTTCATCACCGGCGCCGACGCGGTGGCCGAGATCATGCAGTGGAAGGACGCCGAGCTGATGTGGGATCTTGCGCATTTCGTCGCGGTCACGCGGCCGGGGTATTCCTCCCCGTCCGGCGTGCGGCTTCCCGAGGGGCGCGTCGATTCGCTGGAGATTCCGGCGTTGGCGATCTCCTCGACGGATGTGCGGCGCCGCGCCGAGCATGGCGAGCCGGTGTGGTATCTCGTGCCGGACGGCGTGGTCCAATACATCGGCAAGCACGGACTGTACCGCTGATCTCGTACCGCTGGCTGCATCGCTGGATTCGCATCGTCGCTGATTGCGCATTGACACATTGACACTGATTGCGTATCGACACTGATTGTGCATCGCGCAGCGCGTCTCTGATTGCCGTGCAAGCCGACCCGCGACGCGGGCCGAAAGACGGTTCGTTCTTCAACGGATACGCCATTTTCCAACGCTTTTGCCTGAATGTTGTCTGGATGATTGCCATGATGTGAGCAGGGCGGTGGTGTCAGCAGAGCGGTGGTGCAGAACGGTGGTACGTGATGCAACAACCGGGGACTTCAGCTGTTTTCGTGGGTCAGATGATGGGGCACCGGAGAGGGGCGAGAGAGGGTCTTTGTTAGCGCAAGGATTTCTCGGAAAGATCGTTGAGTTCGTAAGATCTTTGCGCGAAGCGCTGTCCCGGCGCAAGGTTTTCTCGAGCTCAGGCGTTGTTTCGAGATTCTCTTGCGCGAATAGGAAACGGGACACACGGAAACGGGACACAGGACAAGGGATCGCCTTGTGACTAACTGTGTGACGATGTTCCGCGTGCGGGGCGGTTGACGGTACGAGGGGTGATGCTTCTCGTGCTGCGCAATGGCGTTGCCTGGGGAGCAAAGCGAGAGCTCGTTGCTTGCGTTTGCCCGCGTCCGCTTGCCCGTGCCTGCTTGTCACGCGACGCGTTTTTGTCCCTTTTTCACGCCGCGTGACAGGCGGTATTGTCACGCGGCGCAAAAATCCGCCTAAAACGCGTCGCGTGACAAATCGCTCTTGTGACAAACGGCGGAATTCCGCCATTATGCAAAGCGGTCTGATCCGGCTGGTTTCGGCGGCTTGTCACGCGACGCGAAAATGCGCGATTATTGCGCCGCGTGACAAGATCAGATGCCGAAGCAGACGGGCACCGGATCACGAGTGCCGGATCAGGGTGGCGCCGCAGCAGGCTGCTGCACAGTATTTGAGGCAGGCTGGGCACAGCGTTGCGTTCCACCCACCCGTGAGGTGGCCGGGCGACAAATCCAGCCGAGAGAAGTCGACTCCTTCGGTCATTTACGCGCCAGACCGCTAGGTGAATGCCGGGTGAACACGCGATGGGCGGCACGGTCTGCGTTGCCGGTTACTATGAGGGCAGTCACTTCAGCGAATCCGAACGTTTGGAGATATGGTGAGCGCAATCCTTGAAGGAAAGCCCGATAAGAACCTCATCCTGGTGACCGGTCGTACCCATCCCAAGCTCGCGGCGGATGTCGCCGAGCAGCTGGGCATCGATATTCTGGAAACCACTGCATATGATTTCGCGAACGGCGAGATGTACGTGCGATACACCGAATCGGTGCGTGGCGCCGACGTGTTCGTGCTGCAGCCCCATGCATACCCGGTGAACAAGTCGATCATGGAACAGCTCATCATGATCGACGCGCTCAAGCGCGCCTCGGCCCGCTCCATCACCGCCGTGTGCCCGTTGCTGGGCTATTCGCGTCAGGACAAGAAGCACCGTGGCCGTGAGCCCATCTCCTGCCGTCTGGTGTTCGATCTGCTCAAGACCGCCGGTGCGGACCGCATCATGAGCGTCGATCTGCATGCCGCGCAGTCGCAGGGATTCTTCGATGGCCCGGTCGACCATCTCATCGCCATGCCGGTGCTGGTGGACTACATTCGCGACCGGTTCTCGAATCAGCTGGACAACGTCACCGTCGTCTCTCCCGATGCCGGCCGCATCCGTGTGGCCGAGCAGTGGGCGCAGCGTCTCGGCGGCGGCCCGCTCGCCTTCGTGCACAAGACGCGCGACATCACCCGTCCGAACAAGGCGGTCGCCAACCGCGTCGTCGGCGATGTCGCCGGCAAGGACTGCGTGCTGGTCGACGATCTGATCGATACGGCCGGCACCATTGCGGGCGCATGCCATGTGCTTGACGAGGCGGGGGCGAAGTCGGTCACCGTGGTCGCCACGCACGGCGTGCTCTCCGGTCCGGCCGTCGAACGTCTCAAGGAGTGCGGCGCGCGCGAGGTGGTGCTCACCGATACCGTGCCGATTCCCGAGGAGAAGCGCTGGGACGGTCTCACGGTGCTGTCGATCGCGCCGCTGCTTGCCAGCGCCATTCAGGCCGTGTTCGAGGACGGCTCCGTCGCCCGTCTGTTCGAGACGTACCCCGAGCATCACGGTCAGGGCTTCCTGTTCGCCTGAGATGGTCCCTGACATGGTCGCTGTAGGCATTGCCTGAGATGCCGCAGACGGTATCACAGACGGTATTACTGTCGGTATTACAGATTTCGCCCGCGTCGGTCATTCGGCGCGGGCGAAATCATATTGAATGGGCCGATTGGGTGAGCTTTGCCAGCCAGGTTTGCCGACGAAGCTCAGTCGTCGAACGGATGCTCCCATGCCGGCGTATCGGCCTCGGCGGGGCCATGATCGTAATCCGCCAGCCTCCAGCGCAATGGATGGCCGGGCAGCTCAAGAGGCGTCAGTCGAGCCCAGTGCGCGTTGCGCATGGACACCAGTCCGGCATAGTCGGGCTGGGCGAGATTCATGCCGGTCAGCGTCTGCAGGGTCTGCGAGATCCATGCGCCGTGCGAAAACACATACAGATCGGTGTGTTCGTCGCCGCGAGCCGCCCAATCGGTCAGGGCCGCAACGCCGCGAGCGCCGACGTGCGCCTTGGGTTCGGCGCCATGGTTGAGCTCGCCGCCCCGGAATTCTGCCCACGACCGGTAATCCTGCGGGTACTGCTTGGCCAGATCGGCGAGAATACGCCCCTCCCACTGGCCGAAGCTGCGCTCGCGCACCCGCTCATCGAGATGCACGTCAAGACCGAAGCGATCGGCGAACGCATGAGCGGTCTGGCTCGCCCGGCTCAGGTCCGACGAGACGACGATGCGATCGGTGACACTCGGCATGCCGTCCACATACAGCCGGGTCAGGGCGTCGGCCGTGCGTTGCGCCTGCCAGCGACCGGTTTCGTCCAGTTCGATGTCGATCTGCCCCTGAAACCGGTGCTGTGCATTGTACGCGGTGCGACCGTGACGCACCACGATGATCGCATGGACGTGCGTCATGATTGCACCGGGGATTCCACGGATACGGATTGCTGGGCGGTCGGGTCGGTGTCGTCGTTGGCGGCTGCATCGCCTGATTCGGTGGCCGACGGTTCGGGATGCGCCAATTCCAGATCGATGGTCGGGCAGTCCTTCCAGAGTCGTTCGAGACCGTAGAAGTCGCGGGACTCGCGATGCATGACGTGGATGATGAAGTCGCCGTAGTCGAGCAGCACCCACTGCCCCTCGGTCAGTCCCTCGCGCGAGCGCGGCTGGCGGCGATCGCATTTGAGATAGAGGTCCTTTTCGATCTCCTCGGCGACCGCGAGCACCTGGCGCTCGTTGAGCGCGGTCGCGATCATCATGATGTCGGTGATGGCGAGCGGTTCGGTCACGTCGAAGGCGATGATGTCGGTGGCCTTCATACGGTCGGCCGCCGCTGCGGCGATGCGGATGGCGTCGATGGAACTTTGCAGTGCAGGCATGATTCAGCGCTCCCAGGCGGGCTTCCAGCCCTCGATGATGTGTTCAGTGTTTTCCGAATAGGCCATGGAATCCTCGGGCACGGCATGGCGGATCACCGATCCCGCGCCGGTGGTGACCCCGTCGCCCACCTCGACCGGTGCGACGAACAGGTTGCCGGCTCCCACATGCACGTTGGAGCCGATCTCGGTGTGGTTCTTGTGCACGCCGTCGTAGTTGGCGGTGATCGTGCCGCCGCCGATGTTGGTGTGCTCTCCCAGCGTCGCGTCGCCCACATAGCTCAGATGGGGGACCTTGGTGCCGTTGCCGATCGTGGCCTTCTTCATCTCGACGTAGGCGCCGGCCTTCGTGTCCTCGCCCAGATCGTTGCCGGGACGCAGATACGTCCACGGGCCGATGGCCGCGCCACGCCCGATATGCGATTCCTGCACCCGGGCGCGCTCCACCACGGCATCGGCGTCGATCGTCGCGTCGATGAGCGTGGTGTACGGCCCTACGACCGCGCCTTCGCCGACGGTGGTGCGCCCCTTGAGGAAGCACCCGGGGAGCACCGTGACATCGCGCGACAGCACGACGTCGTCCTCGATCCACGTGGTCGCCGGATCGAGAATGGTCACGCCCTCAAGCATCCAATGCTCGCAGACGCGGCGATTGTGCTCGCGCGACAGCTCGGCGAGCTGCACGCGATCGTTGACGCCTTCCACGCTCAGCGGATCCGGCGCGGCGAACGCGCCGACCGTTCCCGAGGATTTGGCGGATTCCAACGCGTCGGTCAGATAGAACTCGCCCTGCGCATTGTTGTTCGTCAGACCCGCGATGGCCTGCGTGAGCACCTGGGCGTCGAAGACGTAGACCGAGGTGTTCACCTCGTGCACGGCAAGCTCGCTGCGGTTCGCGTCGCGCTGCTCGACGATGCGCAGCACATGGCCTTCGCGGTCCCGGATGATGCGGCCGTACCCGGTGGGATCGTCCAGCACGGTCGTCAGCACGGTCGCCCCGTTGCCGCTGGTCTCGTGGAAGGCGACGAGCGCGCGCAGCGTGCCGGGATCGAGCAGCGGCATGTCGGATGCCGCGATGAGCACGGGGCCGTTCAGCTTGCCCTCCTGCTGCAGCTGCGCCATCGCGCACTGCACGGCGCGTCCGGTGCCGGGAATGTCGTCCTGATGGACGATTTCGACATCCGGCCGATACGAGCGCGCGGCCTCGGCCACGCGCTGCGCCTGATAGTGGACCACGACCGCAAGCGTGCTGGGGGCGAGCGCCGAGACCGAGGCCATCACTCGTTCAAGAAAGGTCTTGCCGGCGAAGGTGTGCAGCACCTTCGGCCTGTTGGAACGCATGCGGGTGCCCTCGCCTGCGGCGAGAATGATTGCGGCGGACAATGCCATATGGAAAACTCCCATTCTGTCATGTTGCGGGCGCGGTCGCCTTCGCGCCGGGCCCGCGCGCCCGCGAGGCTCGGCCGATGCGAAAACGAAAGACGCCCGGTCCGTTCGCGCAGGGCGCTGGACGGCCGGGCGCCATCGCGGGTTCCCCCACCTGGACTCGAACCAAGACAAAGGGTTCCAAAGACCCGTGTGCTGCCATTACACCATGGGGGAGCGGCGGCTTGCGATTCCGCCAAGCCTTCATTATGCCATACCGAGGCCGTTCGTCAAGAGGCGAGCGACACGGTACCGCCATGACGGCGATGTGGGCAATGAGGGACTCGAACCCCCGACATCCACCGTGTAAAGGTGGCGCTCTAACCAACTGAGCTAATTGCCCGTGCGACTTGCAGCCATACTACTCTAACGCATGGTGGAGTCCCGGCGCGTCGGACGGAGCGTCGCAGACCCGACGGACGATGCGTCAACAGGCTCGCCAGACGGCTCGACAGGCGTGTCGGCGGCATTCCGCGCATGGGTGAAAACCGTGGCCGAGCCCGGTCGATGCATCATCCGCGCGGTCTGAGAAAACGTCCGTGGCCGCGCGTCCGTCGCAAGTGCAACGTAAAGTTGAGCCGTTGATACTATCCGTAGGAGGTCGATAGCCGATGGCGCAGGAACCTGAAGACGAACGGAACGGTGCGTCCATAGCTCGCGCAGGCAAGCGCAAATGGGGATATGACCCCGAACAGGTGGACGCGTTTCTGGAACGTGCCCATGCCCTGTACGAGGCCGAAGGGGTTCGGCTCACCCAACGGGACATTCAGAACGTATCCTTCGATCTGACCAAGAACGGCTACGACATCGCGCAGGTGGATGCCGCCCTCGCCAGACTGGAGCGAGCGGTCGTCGACAAGCAGACCACATGGGAGATCGGCGAGCATGGCCGCGTGGCGTGGAAGGCCCAGACCGAGGAGCTGTATCGTCAGATCGCCGAGCATGCGAGTCGTGAGGCGGGCCAGCGGTTCCAGGACGGCAAGAAGAAGCATCCCTCATACGATCGCAAGCAGGTCGATCGTCTGGTCGACCAGATCGTCGACAAGGCGGCGGCCGAACTGGGAATCGACGGCATGCGCGTCGAAGACGCCAAGGCGCTGGTCGATCTCAACTCGAACACCGTGACCAATGTCGTGTTCACCCAGCGCAACGGCACCCGCGGCTACGACGAGCGGCAGGTGGACTACTTCCTGTATGCGTGCGTGCAGCTGCTGAGCCGCATCGAATCATATGCGCGCGTCGCCGACTACGTTGAAGGCGATGCGGCCTCGAATGCGGAGGCGGCTCGTGGGTCCGTGCCTTCGGACGTCTCCTCGCTGTTCTCCGCCCACGCCGGTCACGTCATCGATCATGATTCCGCTGATGCCGGCTCCGCGATGCCTCGCTCGTACGCGCCCGCGGCATCATCGGCATCGTTCGACGCGCTGCACAAAGCGGAGCAGGCGATCTTCGCGGCTCCCTCGGCGACATCGCCGGTGGCGCCCGCCGCGCCGATCTCCCCGGCTCCGCAGGTGCCCAGTCCGCTGCCGTTCTCGCCGAGCGCATCGGCGGACGCCTCGTTCGCCCAGCCGAACGACGATGATCATCATGATGCCGCGAACGGCGAACAGGCTCCGGCAGCCGCCAGCTCATCGCTGGCGCGTCTGGCCAATCTCGCCGCCTCCGCGGCACCGGTCGAGCCGGTCGCATCCGTCGCGCCGACGGATTCCGAGCTTCGCTCCCCGTTCCCGGTGCAGTCGCAGTCGAGCGGCGAGGCGATGCCGGTTTCGTTCGCCCCGGCGGTCAAGCCGCAGCACGAGACGATCGCGGTCGCGCAGGAGCCGACTCCGCTTTCCCAGCAGACCCAGGCATGGAGCATACCCGTCGCCGAGTCGCAATCCGACTTCGCCGTGGCGCAGCCCACCTCAGCTGCGCCGCAGTACGAGCCGGCCGCAACGCAGTATGCGCAGCCCGCCGCGGCCCGCGCCACGCAGTTCGCCCAGCCGGCCCAGTCTGCCCAGCCATTCCAGACAACCCAGTCTGAACCGGCCGCAGCGAGCGAACAGCCGGCCGCATACCGGCCGTTCGCGGCTCCCCAGAGCCAGAGCGCGGTCAATGGCAACGCCAGCGCCTACGATGCCGCGCATCATGGCAGCGGCGACGCCGACAGCAAGACGAATGGCGGCTCCGACGTCAACGACGAGCAGCGATGGCCGTCCATCGACTCGTCGTTCCAGTCCCTGTTCGCCAACAACGAACAAAGCCTCAACCTCGACATTCCGGACCTTTCGTTCCCGTCGCTGTATTCGGACGGATCCGATGCCGACCATTCCGGGAAGAAGCAGCAGTGAGCAATCAGCAATCCACCGTCGTCGTACTTGGTTCCACCGGGTCGATCGGCACGCAGGGACTTGACGTCATCGAGCGTCACTCCGACCTGTTCACCGTTGTCGGCCTTGCCGCCGGGGGTGCGCATGTGGCATTGCTCGCCCGTCAGGCCGCGCGCTTTCACGTGCCGCAGGTCGCGGTGAGCGATCCGAGCGTCGTCACGGCATTGCGCGAGGCGTTGGATGCGCTCGGTGCCAGGAACACCGTCATCCAGGCCGGTGCGGACGCGGTCGTGGCATTGGCCGGGTGCGGCGCGCGCGTCGTGCTCAACGGCATCACCGGGTCCATCGGTCTTGAGCCGTCCATCGCCGCACTGCGCGCCGGTTCGCAGCTCGCGCTCGCCAACAAGGAATCGGTCGTGGCGGGCGGTCATCTGCTGTTCGGCGCCCAGGTGCGCGATCATCAGATCAATCCGGTGGATTCCGAGCATTCCGCCATCTGGCAGTCGCTGCGTTCCGGCACGCACGACGAGGTGTCCAAGCTGATCGTCACTGCGTCCGGCGGACCGTTCCGCGGCATGAAGCGCGAGCAGATGCGCGACATCACTCCGGAGCGCGCGCTTAATCACCCCACCTGGCATATGGGACCGGTCGTCACCATCAACTCGTCCACGATGATGAACAAGGGTCTGGAGGTCATCGAGGCGAGTCGCCTGTTCGACATCCCGCCGGAGCGCATCGAAGTGACCGTCCACCCGCAGTCCATCGTCCATTCGATGGTCGAATTTCGCGACGGCGCCACCATCTGCCAGGCGTCGCCGCCCGACATGCGTCTGCCGATCGCGCTCGGCCTGTCCGCTCCCGTTCGCCTAGGCGATGTCGCTGCGGCATGCGACTGGACCAAAGCCGCCGAATGGACGTTCGAGCCGCTCGACGACGAGGCGTTCCCCGCCGTCTCGCTCGCCCGGCACTGCCTGACCGCCTCAGAAAAGCACACGGCGGTGCTCAACGCCGCCAACGAACAGGCCGTCCACGCCTTCCTCGACCATCGTCTGAGCTATCTGGGCATCGTCGACACCGTCAAGGAGGTGCTCGACGAGATGGATGCCGAGCTGCGCGGCGATCCGCTGTTCGAGAACGTGGAGGAAATGGGCCGAATCGAACGTGAGGCCCGCAGACGTGCCGACGACCTGATAGACAGACAATAGGCCGTGTAGGCGGCGGCACCGGCGGCCAGACAGGCATCCGGGCCGGCAGCCGTGCGGCGCAAGCCGTACATCAACGGACCAAGCAGGCAGCAGCCGAATCGATGTCAACGGGCCGGGCATTCGTCGCCGGCCCGTAACCATGTCGCGTGGGGGAACGAATCAGATCATGACTCCGTCGAATGTCGAACCATCAGTCGAAAAGCCGTTCCGCAAGACCGGGGATGCGGCCATCAGCGAATCGCCGCTGCACCCGCGGCGCAAGTCCCGCCGCATCATGGTGGGACCGGTCCCGGTCGGCGGTGGCGCGCCCATCTCCGTACAGTCGATGACCAATACGCTCACCGCGAACGTCGGCGCCACGCTCCAGCAGATCGCCGAGCTCACGGCCGCCGGATGCGACATCGTGCGCGTCGCCGTGCCCAGCCAGGACGACGCCGACGCACTGCCCGAGATCGTGCGCAAATCGCCGATACCGGTCATCGCCGACATCCACTTCCAGTCGAAATACGTGTTCCAGGCCATCGACGCCGGCTGCGCGGCGGTGCGCGTCAACCCCGGCAACATCCGCAAGTTCGACTCCGTCGGCCCCGACATCTGCAAGGCGGCGACCGACGCGGGCATCTCCCTGCGCATCGGCGTGAACGCCGGTTCGCTCGACAAGGAGCTGTACGCCAAATACGGCGGCCCCACGCCCGAGGCGCTGGTCGCCTCCGCGCTCAAGGAGGCCCACATGTTCGAGGACGTCGGCTTCCATGACTTCAAGATCTCGGTCAAGCACCACGACGTGATCACCATGGTCCAGACCTATCGTCTGCTCGCATCGAAGGGCGACTGGCCGCTGCATCTCGGCGTCACCGAGGCTGGTCCCGCCTGGCAGGGCACCATCAAGTCGTGTCTGGCGTTCGGCGCGCTGCTCGCCGAGGGCATCGGCGACACGATTCGCGTGTCGCTGTCCGCGCCGCCGGTCGAGGAGGTGAAGGTCGGCTGCAAGCTGCTTGAATACATGGGATTGCGCCAACGCAAGTTCGATATCATCTCGTGCCCGAGCTGCGGCCGTGCGCAGGTGGACGTGATCCAGCTCGCCAACGCGGTGACCGAAGGACTCAAGAACGTCACCGCGCCCATTCGCGTCGCGGTCATGGGCTGCATCGTCAACGGCCCCGGCGAGGCGCGCGAGGCCGATCTGGGCGTGGCGTCCGGCAATGGCAAGGGACAGATCTTCATCAAGGGCAAGGTCGTCGAGACCGTGCCCGAGGATCGCATCGTGGAGACGCTGCTCACCCGAGCCAACGACATGGCCGAGCAGATGGAGCAGGCCGGTCAGGTGCCGGTCGGCTCGACCGGCCCAGTGGTCATTCCGATCCAGCATCCGAACCGCTGACCCCGAATCCCATATGCCGTAGAGCCGCCGACGGGATGGGCTCGATCTACAATGAACCGCATGTCACAGCAGCAGCATGATCGCGAGGTCGTTCCCGAGCCCGAGGACAATGCTCCCGAATATGCTCCGTGGAGCCGCAGCCGTCGCCTCATGCTGAACATCCCGATCTTCGTCATCCTCATCGGACTGCTGGTCTACATATCCAACGCGACCGCGGTGCCGTGGAACAACGAGCCCACCGGTCAGACGATCGCCGCACTGGATGCGGACACGAGCGTCACGTTCGCCGCCAAGGGTCACGGCACCGCCGAACTCGCCGCAGCCGGGCGCTACCGGGTCGTCACCACGGTCGAATCCGTCGACTCCACGCGGCCGTCCACGGGCGAAACGCAGCGCGTCACCGTGGTCGTGCGCCGGCCGGACACCGCACAAACCGGGCTGCCGGGCGTCGTGTTCATGCATGGTGCCGGTCAGGGCACCGCCTTCGATTCGTTCGGCGACATCGCCGAGGACATGGCGTCGGCCGGATTCGTCACCGCGGTCCTCGACAAGCCCTCGTGGAGCACCGAGGTGTTCAATCGCGACTATGAGGGTTCGGCGGCCGCCTACGATCAGGTGGTCGATCTGCTGCGCCGCATGCCGCAGGTGGCCGATGCCAAGGTCGGCATCTACGCCACCTCCGAATCCACGTGGATCTCCGCCTATCTGTTGGATCGCGACCCGCGGATCGCGTTTCAGGTGCTGCTGAGCCCCATGGTGTTCCCGATGCGTCAGGCGCTGGGATTCCTCGCCGCGCAGGACTTCGCGCTCGTCGGCGCGAACGACGGCTATCAGTCGATCGTGCGTCGTGCGTTCAACGCCGACGTCTCGGCGTTCGACCTGCCCAACGTCGACATCGATACGCTCCGGCCCGCCACCTACGATATTCCCACGTTCGTGGGCTACGGCGCGAAGGACGTGATGACCGCCCAGGTCGAGGGCGCCGAGGCGATACTCGACATGGCCCATCGCGCGGGCAACTGGGATGTGACGATTCGCGGCTATCCGGTGGCCAATCATGTGCTGCGGCTTGCGCAGGATTCGCAGGCCGGCACGCAGTTCGCCGACGAGTATGTTCGTGACGTGATCGCATGGGTGTCCGGCGTCACGCAGGGCCTTGAGCAGACCAGCGAGCGCGTCGCCGGGTCGACGCTCTATCAGTCCATTCCGGTGCCCAAGGAGCTCAGGGCCAAGCCCGCGCTCACCTGGTATGGTCTGGTGCTGCACGGCGCCATGCTCGTCATGCTGCTTGCGGCGCTCGTCATGGCGTCGGCGGCGCTGGCGCTTCGCATCCGCGGCCGCATCGTCGGCCGGCCGTTCAGGCTGGGATTCACCTACGGATTCGGTCGTATGCTGCTGACGTTGACGCTGACGACGATCGGCGTGCTGCTGCTGTTCGCCGCGGGCATCGCGCAGGTCGTCATGGCCGTGGTCAATCTGGCGTGGGGAGGCGCGCCTGACGACCATCCCGGGCTCATGCAGTGGAGTTGGCCGGTCATCCAAGGCGTGTGCACGCTGGTCGTATGGGCATGGTCGCGGCTGCTGGCGCGTCTGATCGAAGTGGCGACCGGCCGCGGCATCATGCGGCTGCCTCCGCGCACGGATTCGATTCGCGGGGTCGTCAGCGGGCGGGAGCCGGTGCTGGCGACCACCAGATTCGCGCGCATCCTGTTCTGGGTCGTCGCGACGGCGATGTTTCTGGTATTGCTCATGTTCGCGTTCTGGGGATTGTTCATATATTGACGTTTGCTTTATTGAATTGGTGTTGATATTGGTGTTGATATTGGCGTTGATGATGACGGGGGAGGGGCGGCGTGCCGCTGTATCGTGACGAAGGCGTGGTGCTGCGCACCGCCGATCTCGGCGAGGCCGACCGCATCATCACGATGCTGACCCGCGACCACGGCAAGATTCGTGCCGTGGCGAGAGGCGTGCGTCGGCTCAAATCCCGATTCGGCGGCCGCCTGGAGCCGTTCATGCGCGTCGATGCGCTGGTGGCGACCGGACGCACCTTCGACGTGATCTCCCAGGTCGATTCGATCGCCGCCTATGCCTCGTCGATCGGCGGCGACTATGCGCTGTACACCGCGGCGAACGTCATCGCCGAGGCGGCGGACCGACTGATCGGCGCGGAGCACGAACGGGCGACGGCGCAGTACCGGCTGCTGATCGGCGCACTGGCCGCGCTGTCGCGGCGCGCGCATGATCCGGTGTGCATCGGAGACTCGTATGTGATGCGCGCGCTTGCGCTGGCGGGATGGATGCCGAGGCTCGCCTCCTGCGTGATGTGCGGAGAGCCGATCGGCTCGCCCGCGTTCCTGTCGGTCTCCTCCGGCGGCGTGATGTGCGTCTCGGATCGAGCCGCCGACGCGCATCGGGTGGATGCCGGCACGCTGGCGGCCTTCCGGGCGCTCGTCGACGGCGACTGGCGCGTATTGGACGGCGGCCCGCTGCCGTCTGCGGCGCATCGTCTGGTGGAGGAGTGGAGCGAATACTACCTGGAACGTCCGATTCGTTCACTGCGCTTGCTAGATTAGCGGTTATGGCTTTTGAGAACGTCGACTACACGTCGCTGAGCATTCCCGCGGCGCCTTTTTCCGACCCGTCCATCATCCCTGATTTTCCGAAGAACAAGGTGCCACGCCATGTGGGCGTCATCATGGACGGCAATGGGCGCTGGGCCAAGCAGCGCGGCATGGTCCGCACGAACGGGCATCAGGCCGCCGAGCCTGTCGTGTTCGACACGATCGCCGGTGCGATCGAGGCGGGCGTGCGGTATCTGTCGCTTTACACGTTCTCGACCGAGAATTGGAAGCGCAGCCCGCAGGAGGTGCGTTTTCTGATGGGATTCTCGCGTGAGATCATCCATCGTCGCGTCGCGCAGATGGATGACTGGGGCGTGCGCGTGCGCTGGTCGGGCCGGCGGCCGAAGCTGTGGAAGTCGGTGATCGACGAGCTTGAGGTCGCGATGGAACGCACGAAGCACAACAAGGTCATCGACGTGGTGTTCTGCATCAACTACGGCGGTCGCGCCGAACTCGCGGACGCGTGCGCCGCGATTGCGCGCGACGTGCGCGACGGGCGCATCTCCGGCGATCGCGTGACCGAGAAGATGATCGCCGATCACCTGTACAATCCGGACATCCCCGACTGCGATCTGGTGATTCGCACGTCGGGCGAGCAGCGTACGAGCAACTTCCTGCCATGGCAGGCCGCCTATGCCGAGCTTGACTTCGTTCCCGAACTGTTCCCCGACTGCGGCCGCGAGGTGCTGTGGCGGTCGATCGACCACTACATCCATCGCGATCGCCGCTTCGGCAACGCCAAGTAGGCCGATCGATCGCCGGCATCAGCCGTAGCTGACGGTCAGCATGCGCGCCGGCGCGTCATAGCTGATCGATGGGTCGCCGCTGGCAGTGTCGTATTCATCGGGATAGTTCGGCGGGCGCACGCTGATCAGTCGGATGTACATGCCGTCGATGGCCAGATCGGCGACGTACAGCTTGCGCTGCACATAGCAGGGAATCGCGATCGTGCGGCGCAATCCGATGGGCCATGCGATCCAGTCGGCCGGCGTGTAGAT
>NZ_RQSP01000001.1:104502-106969 GCF_009078285.1 Bifidobacterium jacchi | reverse complement strand
GTCGGGATCGTCGTAGTGGTGGATGTCCTCCTGATAACGCAGCAGCACGCCCGGCCATGCGCATCGCGCGGCGATCATGCCCTGCGGGCGGCCCGACAGCTTGAGCGCCACCACGAGCGCGGTCACGACCACGGGCAGCACGGCGAGGAGTCCCACGACCATCACCCAGCGTGCGGGCATCGATGGCAGTCCGACCGTGCGATCCAGCAGCATCGCCAGTCCGCCGCACAGCACGCAGCCGCCGATGAACGAGCAGTACAGCGTGGTGCCGACGATCCGCCAGCGTCCGCTCCATGCCTTCGCAAACGCCTGTTCGCTGCCTTGGACCCAGTTCATAGGCCGGCACCTCCTTGCGCGTGCGGTTCCGCGGGCAACGCCCCGGGCGCGCGCTACTCGCCCAGAATCCGATCGACGATCTTCGGCTTTTCGGTCAGCTGTCCGGTGAAGCCCGGACGGATGTCCATATGCAGCACCAGCGAGGTGCGGTATCCCTGCTCGGCGAGCTTCTTGGCGGCCTCGCCGGCCACGTGGAGCACGTCGTCGAGATCGCCCTCGACGTTGGTGAACAGGGCGTTCGTCTCCTGCGGGAGCCCCGATTCGCGAATCACCTCGACCGCCTGCGCCACATATGGCGACACCTCGGAGCCGACCCCGGCCGCGGAGACCTGAATCGCCGCCACCGTGTTGAGATACGGCTTGCCGGTCTTCGGATCGATCGGCACTTCCTGCTTGACGGCGTTGCGATCAACGACCATTGATGCCTCCCTTGCTGTGCGTGATTGCCTACTCGATGATCAGCGATACTTCCAGAAGTGGTCCATCGGACCGGAGCCGTGCCCCAGATCCAGCTGCGCCTTCAGCGCACCGGTCAGATACCGCTTGGCCTGGCGGATGGCGGTCGGCAGCGGGTCGCCCAACGCCAGATGGGATGCGATGGCGGAGCTGAGCGTGCATCCGGTGCCGTGCGTGTTCGGATTGTCGATGCGCGACTCGTTGAACCAGGTGACGGTGCCGTCGCGCTCCACCAGCACGTCGTTCGCGTCCGCGGTGCCATGCCCGCCCTTGACCAGCGCGGCGCAGCCGTACAGCTCGACGATGCGCCGGGCGGCGGCCTCCATGCCGGCCTGATCGTGGATCGTCGCATCCGCCAGCACCTGTGCCTCGGGGATGTTCGGCGTGACCACGGCGGCCAGGGGGAACAGGCGGCCGGTCAGCGCCGCGATGGCGTCGTCGCTGATGAGCTTCGCGCTGGAGGTGGCGACCATCACCGGATCGAGTACGATGTTGGTCGCGTGGTGCGCGGTCAGACGGTCGGCGATCACGTCGATGATGTCGGTGGCGGAGACCATGCCGATTTTGACCGCTACAGGGGGAATGTCCTCGAAGACCATGTCGATCTGATCGGCGAGAATCTCCGGGCGGGTGTCCTGGATGGAACGCACGCCGGTGGTGTTCTGCGCGGTGAGCGCGGTGATGGCGCTCATGCCGAACACGCCGCAGGCCAGCATCGTCTTGAGATCGGCCTGCATGCCGGCGCCGCCGGACGAATCCGATCCCGAAATCGCAAGTACTGCCGGCAATGTGGTGCTCATATCGTCTCCTTGATAGGGTCTTCGGTTATCTCACGAGCGTAGTGAGGCGGCTGTACGTTCGCGCCGCCACCGTAAGGCATCGCCCGCTCGGGTGGCGAGGCCGTCAGATGCCCTCGGGGATGCGCCGGTCGCGCCAGTAGTACTCGTTGTCGTGCTCGTTGATCGCACGCGCGACTCGGCAGGGGGTGCCGAAGGCGACCGAGTCGGCGGGGATGTCGCGGGTGACCAGACTGCATGCGCCGATGACAGAGTTGTCGCCGATGGTGACGCCCGGCAGCACGGTCACGTTCGCGCCGATCCACACGTTGCGGCCGATGTGGATGGGCTCGGAGAACTGGGCGACCCGTTCGCGCAGGTCGGGCCGCACCGGGTGGCCGGTGGTGACAAGCGTGACGTTCGGGCCGATCATCGTATGATCGCCGATGAAGATCTCGCCGTCGTCCACCAGCGTGAGGTTGGCGTTTGCATACACGTGGTCGCCGATATGGGTGCTCAGACCCCAGTTGGCGTGCAGAGAAGGCTCGATCCACACGCCTTCGCCCATGTCGGCGAGGAATGAGCGCAGCAGCCGTTCGCGGCGCGGATCGCTGGGTTTGAGCGCATTGATCTCATGCAGCATGTCCCGCTGCTCCTGCTGCGCCCGATCCATCAGATCGGCATCCCAGAAGTAGATTCCCGGCGAATGCATGATGTCAAGTGCCTGCCGCGGTATGCTCATATGCTCTCCTTTGCGCGTGGATGTCGCCATCCCTATCGGCGGTACGGCCATCGGTTTGGCTCTGTTGCACCATAATTGACATTGATTCTATTCTTGGCTCCCCTTGTCAGGGGAGCTGTCAGCAAAGCTGACTGAGGGGTAGTCCGCAAACATATGT
>NZ_RQSP01000001.1:91302-104380 GCF_009078285.1 Bifidobacterium jacchi | reverse complement strand
CACAGTTAGTTGAACAGAGCCATCGGTTTTCCTGACTATGCCAGTAAGAATTCCATCCTGCCATCGTTCCTCAGAATAGTCCTTCGGCCGGATTGAAGCCGATTGGAATAGCCGCCGTCACAGTGTGCGAGGCATACAGATCGCATCTGTTTGTAAAACAGGGTCACCAGAGTAAGGGCACTGCTTAGCGCAAGTTCTGTGTTCATCTCTCACCACACGCTGAAATGGACTAAAACCTGCCGCTCATTCGGAGACCTTCCACACGCTCACACGGCCCACTTCCAATTGAACACACACAATTGTCGAGGGAGCAGATATGCGTGGCTACCGGCGTGGACGACACTGGCCGGTCGTTTCTGACCGTGTGCGGGCGCGGCGTCATCTCCAAGGAACGCGCCATGACCGTGCTGAAAACCCATATCGGACGCGGAACGGACGTGTTGACCGACGGCGCGCCCGCTTATGAAAAACCGTTGGCCGAGCTGGGTGCGAACCTCACTCAAACCGACGCCGACGATCACGCGATCAACCGGGTGAACACGCTGCACGCCCGGTTGGAGGATTTCATGTTCGGCTTCCATGGCGTATCCACGAAATACCTGCAAGCCTATCTGGACTGGTTCCAATGGATCAACGCGTTCACCGACGGATTCGGCGAAACCAGCGACGACCGGCTGCTCGCACGCCGGCTCGGCAATGGCCTGTACCGCATCCGTCGACGCGACTACCAGCATATGACGCCGCCATATCTGGATTACTGGCGAAAAGCCGCCTGACATCGTGCATACGATGTACAGTCAGAACAAACGATAAGAACAGGAGATGCGCATGGCGAGCATACCCACCACGACCATGAGGATAGACTCGCAGCTCAAGGAGGAATCCAGCCAAGTGCTCGAAGACCTGGGACTCACCCTCTCCGGCGCGGTCGCCATCTTCCTTAAAGCCGTCGTCAGGGAACAAGGGCTCCCGTTCGAGGTCAAGAAGGAAACATCGAATGGCAGATAAAATCATCCGCATCAAAGACCTCCTTCCGCAAGACGTGCGCAGCGGTCGATATACATTGCATCGCGGAAACGTACTCGATGCATATTCGGATTGGGAAGCCCCCGACCTGATCATCAGCGACGGAGCCTATGGCGTACGAGGGTTCCGAGGAGACACGGTGAGCGCCGACGGACTCGTGAACTGGTACTCGCCCCATGTAACCCAATGGTCGAAACGGGCGAAGCCCTCCACATCCCTGTGGTTCTGGAACACCGAGGTCGGCTGGGCTACGGTGCATCCGCTGCTGGAGGCGAACGGCTGGGAATACGTGCAGCTGGTCACATGGGACAAAGGGCTGTCGCATGTCGCGGGCAACGTGAACGGCAACACCATCCGACAATTCCCTGTGGTCACCGAGGTGTCCGCTCTGTATCGGCGCAAATTGACTCTTTCCACGGAGGATGGCGGCGTCCTCGGCGTACAGCAATGGCTGCGCGCCGAATGGCGTCGTTCCGGTCTGCCGCTCTGCCGCGCCAACGAGGCATGTGGCGTGAAAAACGCGGCCACACGCAAGTATCTCACGGCCGATTGGCTGTGGTATTGGCCGCCCGGAGAGATGGTCGAACGCATGGCCGAATACGCGAAGGTCAACGGCAAGCCCACGAACCGTCCCTACTTCTCCATCGACGGGCATACCGAGATCACGGCCGAACGCTGGGACTCCCTCCGTGCCGTATGGAATCATGTCAACGGTCTGACGAATGTATGGTCACGTCCCCCGCTTCACGACGGGGAACGTCTCAAAGGGACGCTTCAACGCAGTGCCCCACGCGTCTACAAACCCTCCAGGCAATCGGCGGCGCATCTCAACCAGAAGCCCTTGGATTTCATGGCCCGTCAGATCCACGCGGCATCCAATGAGGGGGATGTGATATGGGAGCCGTTCGGAGGACTCGCGTCCGCCTCCGTCGCGGCCGTGCTCACCGGCCGCTTCGCCTATACGGCGGAGATTGACGAGGAATTCCAGAATCTGGCTCTTGGACGATTGGCGGAAGCAGAAGAAGAGTACGCCGCGGAGAACGCAGACAACACGACAATCCTTGAAAGAAGACAAGCATGACCGATTACGACGGCAAGGAGCTGCCGGAACACTACGACCTCCCCGACGGGGACGAACGAACCGAACTACGAAACGGCGTAGTTCAGGCATTGCGCGCCCTGCCGATGCATTTCACGTCGCCCATCAACATCGAAGGCATTGAGGTCAACGACCTGTTCTCAATCAACACGCTGCTCGGCGGCACCATAGAAGCACAAACCGTCATGCTGTTGAACTCGCTGCGCAGCATATGGGATCCTCAAGGCAAATGGGAGGGCAAGGAATTCCGACGTTATCCCGAATCGTTCCCGGACGTAAGACTCGTGGGCTCCAATAAGGACGATGCGCCGTTGATCGGCATCGAGCTGAAGGGGTGGTACCTGCTTTCCAAGGAATCCGAACCGTCCCTACGATACAAGGCATCAGCCGACGCCGTAACTGAATGGGATCTGATCTGCTGCGTGCCTTGGGGGCTTTCTAATGTACTTAGTGGCAAACCCGTAGTTTACGAACCCTACGTCGAACAAGCGAAATTCGCTTCGGACATGCGCACCTACTACTGGAACCATCGCAAGGGAGACAATTCCAAACGAGATTGCGGAATCCACCATCCGGAAACCACCCCGTATCCTAAACCGGGAACGCAATACGTTGATGTGCCGAACCAGGATGGAGGCGGCAACTTTGGGCGTATCGCTAGGGTGGACGGCCTTATGGCGGATTGGGTGAACGAGTCCATGGACACCCTCATGGCGGGTATCGAGGCGAAGTACTGGGTATCGTTCTTCAAGCTGTTTTCGGAAGGTAAGCAAAAGGAAGAGATTGAAGCGGAGTTGAATATTATCGCGCGCAAGGTACGGCAAACGGGACAACAGAATCCACGGGAATCCTTGATCGAAGAGCAACTGCTCGCGCATTTGAGCGCCATCGTAGATCTATCCTTGAAGTAGTCTGGCGTTTACCCGCTTGTTTGACCTTTCAACGCAGTCAAACAAGCGGGTTTCGCGTATACGTCTCTTAAGTCCACCTTGGTCTAACAGAGTCTTGATTAATAATGATCATATACGGTATGTCTTCTTCATGCCCGACTTGGGCTTGTCATGGGGCGTCAGCCGTTCGTTGCCTCCCATGCGGCATAGGTTCTTCCGTCTGTCGTCTTCCAGTCCTTTCTTCCGTTGGCGGAGACATTGCCTTTCACGAAGGCCGCGGCTGCGGACGGCGAACTGAACTGTACGTTTCGCGTCAGCCTTGAAAGATGGCCATTACCGGGATTGGCGACGATGGTGCCATCATCCCGGCATCGTTGGAAGAACGCCTTCAAACCGTTGTAGGAGGGACTGGAGGCGGCTTTCGAGCCCTCCTTGACGGTCACTTCGCAGGCGACAAGGGAATCGGCAAGCACGGTGAATTCCCCGTCAACGATTTGCGCCTTGGCTGACACCCCATTCCACTGCACCGAAAGCATGAACACCGGCGATTCGGACTGATCGGGCATTGCATCCATATCGTTTTCATATGCTCCCCGATTCATCTCCTTCGCCGTCTTGCCACGCAGAAACTCCACGCCGAGAACCGGCAACAGAATCAGTATCTGATGGAAGAAATAATCCATATCCGACCTGTCCGCGTCAGGCAGCTGCGCGCCGCCCTTGGGCTCATTCCCGTTATCCAACCGTATACGCTTAAGTTCCATTGCCCGCTGATACAGGCGGGCCTCCAAATAGCGCACATGAGCACTGGTGAGGTTGGAATCCTTCGACGTAACGAACACGACCTCATCCCAGAATTCCTTGCCGGTGTTGTGCTGCTTTAGCCGTTCGGCGATGCAGTCAGTCTGCCCGATATACGCCAACGGGCCTTCATCGTCCTCACCGGTGAGGATATACACTCCAGGACGCTTTGCCTCATCCCGCTGGTAGATCGAGGATAACTGAGAACGACGGCCCTTCAACACATGACCCGTCCAATTCATGATTTCCGCCGTCACTATGCCGCCGAAGGTTCCCTCAACAAGAAATAGACTGACGTGCCTGCTCTGTACGTAAACCATGATGCCCTCTCATTGGATACATCGAGTCATTATGCGTTGTACGCATAATACCAGCCACAATACTAGACACCGGTCAGATGGCCGGAGCATTTGCGTGGCCGAGTTTTCCCATGTGCCGTTCGATGCCGCCCTGCGTCAGGTCTCGAATGATTTTCTGTCCGCGTCTTTGTAGCTCCGTATGAGGATTTTCGGAGTCTTCGCCGAATAGAGGTCGTCGTGTGATCCGGTTCGGGTCAGGACAAGGACCAGCCTGTCGCGTCGATGAAATAGACCAATAGCCAGTCGGCATCGATGTGCAGTTCGCGGAAGCCGGCCCATTGCCCGGTCAGGGCATGGTCCCGGTATCTCGTGCGCAGCGCATCGACATCGCCGTCGATGATCGCCCGGATGGCCGGTTTCATGCGCTTAAGGTCGACGTGCTTTCTTTTTCAGGGCTTTGGCGTCCTGATCGAAGGCCCTGATCGTCGCGATGGTCAGCGGTTCAGAGCGCATCGAAGTAGTCGTCCATATCGTCGACCGATGTGAAGGAGTGCGTGTACTCGCCGTTGGTCGCCTGACGGCGTGCCTCCGCGGCGCGCAGCTGCTTGACCTCGTCCTCCAGTTCACGGAAATGGCGGTAGTCGTGCTCGTTGATGATGAAGTACACGGGTTCGTTGTTGCGCAGCACGGTGACGGGAGTGCCGTCGGCGACCTTCGCGAATTCCGCGCTGGCGGTGCCCCTGCCGAATCGGCTGATGGGGACGAGGGTGTCCACGGGAACGGTCAACGATGCCATGTCAAACCTCCATGCAAGATAACATGTATATTCACATGCTATCATGACTGGTCTGCGTCATGCAGGGGATTGCCCTGACTGTGGTCGCCTTGTGTGTGCTGTTGATGACAGTTGATGACATGTGCTGTTGAACGACTTCATGTGCATTGCCACACAAAACAACGAAAGCCATGGGCGCCGAAACTAATCGGACCACATGGCTTACGTTGTTTCAGAGGCTAGGAAATGACGGAATCAAGCCGTTTTCACGCCTTCTGGTAGAGCTTGGAGCCGCCTTCCTGGAACTTGCGGCTCATCTCGGCCATGCCGGCCTGGATGGTGCTCGGATCAAGCGCGCCGCGCGCCTCCTGCGCGGACGGGATCTTGCCGGCGAGGGTGTCCTGCACCAGCTGTTCCTGCGCCGCCGCGCCGCCGAACTGCTTGCGGATGTTCTGCGAGATGGCCATCGAGCAGAACTTCGGGCCGCACATCGAGCAGAAGTGCGCCATCTTGGCGGGCTCGGCCGGCAACGTGTCGTCGTGGAAGGCGATGGCCGTGTCCGGGTCGTAGCTCAGGTTGAACTGGTCGAGCCAACGGAACTCGAAACGGGCCTTGGAGATGGCGAGATCGCGGTCCTGCGCGTGCGGGTGGTGCTTGGCGATGTCGGCCGCGTGGCAGGCGATCTTGTAGGCGATCACGCCCTGCTTGACATCGTCCTTGTTCGGCAGGCCGAGGTGCTCCTTCGGCGTCACGTAGCACAGCATGGCGGTGCCGTAACGGCCGATCTCGGTGGCGCCGATGGCGGAGGTGATGTGGTCGTAGCCGGGCGCGGTGTCGGTGGTGAGCGGTCCCAGGGTGTAGAACGGCGCATCGTTGCAGATCGCCTTCTCCATCTCGATGTTCATGCGCACGGTGTCGAACGGAATGTGGCCCGGGCCCTCGATCATCACCTGCACGTCCTTGGCCCACGCGCGGCGGGTCAGCTCGCCCAGCGTCATGAGCTCGGCCAGCTGGGCCGGATCGTTCGCGTCGGCAAGGCATCCGGGGCGCAAACCGTCGCCGAGCGAGAAGGCGACGTCGTACTTGGCGAAGATGTCGCACAGTTCGTCGAAGTGGGTGTACAGGAAGCTCTCCTGATGATGCTGCAGGCACCATTCGGCCATGATCGAGCCGCCGCGCGAGACGATGCCGGTCACGCGGTTGGCGGTCAGTGGCACGAAGCGCAGCAGCACGCCGGCATGGATGGTCATGTAGTCCACGCCCTGCTCGCACTGCTCGATCACGGTGTCGCGGAACAGCTCCCAGCTGAGCTTGGAGGCGTCGTCCTCGACCTTCTCGAGCGCCTGGTACATCGGCACGGTGCCGATCGGCACGGGGGAGTTGCGCAGGATCCACTCACGCGTGGTGTGGATGTCGTTGCCGGTGGACAGGTCCATCACGGTGTCGGCACCCCACTTGGTGGCCCACGTGAGCTTCTCAACCTCCTCGTCGATGGACGAGGTGACGGCCGAGTTGCCCATGTTGGCGTTGAGCTTGGTGAGGAAGGCGGATCCGATGATCATCGGCTCGGCCTCCGGGTGGTTGATGTTGCACGGCATGACCGCGCGGCCGGCGGCAAGTTCGGAGCGCACGAGCTCCACATCGCAGTTCTCGCGCTCGGCAACGTACTTCATCTCAGGGGTGATGATGCCCTGACGCGCGTACCACATCTGCGTCACCGGGTGGTCCTTGGCGCGCATCGGCTGGTGCGTGCGGCCACGCCATTCCTTGGTGGCGCGGCCGCGCTTGATGGCGCGCTTGCCGTCGTCCTCGAGGTTGCGGCGGCGGCCCTCGTACTCCTCGACGTCGCCGCGGTCCTTGATCCAGTCGAGACGCAGGGGCTTCAGGCCCTCCTTCGGATCGCACTTGGGCCCTTCGGTGTTGTAGTCGATGAACGGCGGATTCGGACCCACACCGGGGGTGTCGGACAGCTTGATCTCGGTGTACGGCACCTCAAGATCGTAGGCACCGAACTGGTTCTCGAAATGCACCGACTTGGTCTTGCGGATGTGCGCCTTGTCGCGCTGCTTGGAGCCGCGGGCGGCGATGTCGACGCGCTGCTGCTTGGCGAGCTTCTGCGCCTCCTTGGCCTCCTTGGCGTTGGTGAACTTCTTCTCGGTGGCCTCGGCGCCCGCCGGGGCGGTGCCCTCCTGTGCGGCCTGCGTGTCGGCGGCCGGGGTGTGGGTGACGATGCGCTTGGCGTAGCCGTGCTTCGTCTCGCCGCGCACGGCCTTCCAGCCCTCGACCATCGCGCGGGTGGCGGCCTCCGGATCGTCGGCGCCGGCGATGGCGGAGACGGCGAACCAGCCGGCGGCCTTGGTGCCCGCCAGCATGGTCATGTCGGCCGCGGTCACGCCGCCGCCGACGACCACCGGGAAGTCGCATGCCGAGCAGATGGTGTTGATCTGCTTGGCGTCCAGCGTCTTGCCGGAACCGTCGTTGCCGCCGACCGACGCCTCGGGCTTGGTTGTGGAGACGTGCAGCGGGCCGGCGCCGATGTAGTCGATGCAGCCGTCGGGCAGCTCATTGATGAGCTTGACGAGGCTTTCGGTCTCGGCGGAAAGACCCACGATCGCCTCGTCGCCGAGCAGGGCGCGCGCCTCGCGCGGCTCCATGTCGGTCTGGCCGATGTGCACGCCATCCACCTTGATGCCCTTGCGGCGGGCCTGCCAGACCACATCCGCACGGTCGTCGATCACGAAGGCCACGGAGTCGGACTTCTCGTTGTCCTCGATGATCTGCGCGATGTCCTGCGCCATCGCGGTCAGTTCGGAGGCGTCCGCGTTCTTGGCGCGCAACTGGATAAAGGTCGCGCCGCCGCGCAGGGCCTGATCGACCACGTCGGTCAGCGGACGGCCCTTGCAGTCCTCGGGGCCGACCACGAAGTACGCGGACAGGTCGAACGAGTCGCGCATCGAGGCGTATGGGTATTCGTTGTTCATTTGGTTGTTCCTTTGTTGGGTTATATAAGGAAGTCTTGTTGTATAGGAGCTGTGGGCGTTCCGCGATTTTGTCTCTTCTCGGCTCCCTCTGATGAGGGAGCTGTCTCGCGTAGCGAGACTGAGGGAGAGATCATAGGCACGCGACCACACGGTTCATTGCGTCACAATCGCCGATTCCGCCACCTGTTCGGGCGTGAGGTTCCACAGCGCGTCCAGCAGATGCACCTGGAACGTGCCCGGACCATCGGATTTCGCTTCGGCGATCTCGGCTGCACGGTTGTAGAGCAGCGTCGCCGCCAACGCCGCCGTCAGCGGTTCGGCCACGGCCAGATAGGTGGCGGTCACGCCGCCCAGCGAGCAGCCCGCGCCGGTGATCTTGGTCATCAGCGCACTTCCGCCAGGCAGGCGGTAGACGTGCTCGCCGTCAGTCACCAGATCGACCGCGCCGGAGACCGCCACCGCGGCTTTGCCGTCGGGAGTGCCATCCGCCAGAAAGCGCGCCAGCCGCTTTGCCGAATCGACGGCGGCATCGACCTCGTCCACCGATTCGACGCCGGCCGGACGGGTCGATGCGGTATCAGAAGCGGTATCGGAAGCCTTGTCGGATGCGCCATCGGCCGCAGCGTCAGCCAGCCGCCACATGGAGGTCAGCGCAATGATCTCCGAGGCGTTGCCGCGCACGAGGGTCGGCGGTGTGGCGCGGAACGCGCGCAGAATCTCGGTGCGGGTCTCGCCGATGCCGGCCGCCACCGGGTCAAGCACCCAACGATGGCCGGTTTTGTGGAATGCGCGCGCGATCCTCGGCAGCGCATCCCTATAGAACGGCAGCAGCGTGCCCACGTTGATGTAGTCCGCGCCGGATATCGCGGCCGTGTCGATCACGTCGTCGGGAAGAAAGCTCATCGCCGCGGTGCCGCCGGCGGCAAGCTGCGCGTTGGCGACCAGATTGATCGTGACGAAATTGGTGAACGACTGCGCCAGCGGAGTGGTTGACTTCACATCGCGCACGGCCTGGGCGATGCGCTCGCGCAAAGACGCGAGTGGCGCGCGGTCGTCTTCATCCTGCGAATCATCGCTCATATCGCTGCTCCCTACGATGGTCTTGACCAACAGGTTCCAAGGGTCTGGCCGAAGCCACTCTCAACCCGTCGCCGGGTTCCCCTGCATTACGGTCCAACGCTATGGCTCAAGGTGGACATGCGCATTGCCTGTGCATCGTCCGCGCATGCCGTGTGGCAGGGCATAGTGAGTGGCATCGTGGATGCGGTTTTTTGATCAGGGGATCGCGGCATCGTTCGTATGGTGCCATTCGATAGGCGACACGCCGAATGATATTGTTAATGCCCTTTACATAAATGTCGTTTCATACCGTAGAATAGTGAAAATAACCGGTGTGCGCTGTGCGCCGGTGCCTGTATAGTGGCAGGCAATGGCGTCGCAGCGGACGCTTACATTCAACGAAGAAGGAACCGGCATGACAGTACACAAACTTGGCGGCCGACTTGTGGCATTCGCCGCGGCGGCAGCCTTGGCCATTCCATTGGGCATGCTCACGATACCGGCGTCGGCCGAGGACGGCGCGGCGCGCGCCGACTCCACGACGCAGATGAGCTCCACCCCTGAAGTCGTCTACACCAACCGGGTCGGATCCGGACAGTCGCGCACCACCGATTTCGATGCGAACTGGAAGTTCAAGCTCTCCGATTCGATCGCCGCCGAGTCGCCCGACTACGACGATTCCGCATGGCAGCAGATCTCGCTGCCGCACGACTACAGCATCACGCAGGACTACACCCAGTCCGGCGAGGCCGAAAGCGCCTATCTGCCGGGCGGCACCGGCTGGTATCGCAAGACGTTCACCCTCGACAAGGCGCTCGCCGGCCGACAGGTGTCGATCAACTTCGACGGCGTGTACATGAACGCGACCGTCTGGCTCAACGGCGTCAAGCTCGGCGAGCACCCCTACGGCTATTCGCCGTTCTCGTTCGATCTGACGAAGAACGCGAAGTTCGGCGCGGAGAACACCATCGTGGTCAAGGTCGACCACAAGACCCCCTCCAGCCGCTTCTACTCCGGCTCCGGCATCTACCGTGACGTCACCCTCACCGTCACCGACGGCGTGCACGTCGCCGGCAACGGCGTGGCCGTCAAGACCCCGCAGCTCGCCGCACAGCACAACGGCAACGTGACGATGAACCTCACCGCCACGGTCGCCAACGACACCGACAAGGCCGCGTCCGTCATCCTCAAGCAGACCGTGTTCACCAAGGGCAAGCCGACCGAGACGCTCGGCACCGTCACCACCGCCGCGCAGTCGGTCGATGCTGGCAAGAGCGCCGACGTGGCCTCGACGATCACCACCACGGCAGCCCCGAAGCTGTGGGGCGTCGATGCGCCGAACCTGTACACGGTGCGCACCGAGGTGCAGGTCGGCGGCAAGACCGTCGACACCTACGACACCGACTACGGCTTCCGCTGGACCTCGTTCGATCCCGACACCGGCTTCTCGATCAATGGCGTGAAGACCAAGCTCAAGGGCGTCTCGATGCATCACGATCAGGGTTCGCTCGGCTCGGTCGCCAACAAGGCCGCCATCGCCCGTCAGGTGCGCATTCTCAAGGACATGGGCGTCAACTCCATCCGCACCACGCACAACACCGCGGCCAAGGCGCTCATCGACATCTGCAACGAGCAGGGCATTCTCGTCATCGAGGAGATCTTCGATGGCTGGAACCGCGCCAAGAACGGCAACACCGAGGACTACGCCAAGTATTTTGACAAGACCATAGCCTCGGACAACCAGATCCTTGGCGGCGACAAGGATGAGTCCTGGGCCAAGTTCGACCTGACCTCGACGATCAACCGCGATCGCAACGATCCGTCCATCATCATGTGGTCGACCGGCAACGAAATGATGGAAGGCATCTCCGGCAGCGTTGCGGACTTCCCGAACATTTCCGCCAAGCTCACCGCATGGGCCAAGGCTGCTGATGACACGCGCGAGGTCACGTACGGCGACAACAAGATCAAGGCCGGCTGGAGTGAGTCCAACACGATGGGCGACGCTCTGACCGCAGCGGGCGGCGTTGTCGGCGCCAACTATGAGAACGGTTCGCTCTACGATTCGACCCACAAGGCTCACCCGACGTGGAAGCTGTACGGCTCCGAGACGGCGTCTTCGATCAACAGCCGTGGCATCTACAACGTCACCAGTGGCCAGACCAGCGGCCAGCAGCTGACCTCGTACGACAACAGCGCGGTCGGTTGGGGCGCCACCGCCAGCTCCGCCTGGTACGACGTGATCCAACGTGACTTCGTCGCCGGCGAATACGTGTGGACCGGCTTCGACTATCTCGGCGAGCCCACCCCGTGGAACGGCACCGACGTCGGTGTCAGGGGCACCTGGCCGTCGCCGAAGAACTCCTACTTCGGCATCGTCGACACCGCCGGTCTGCCCAAGGACAGCTACTACTTCTACCGTTCCCAGTGGAACACGAAGTCGCACACGCTGCACATCCTGCCCGCGTGGAACGGCAACGTCGTCGCCAAGGACTCCAGCGGCAAGGTGCCGGTCGTCGTCTACACCGATGCCGCCAAGGTCAAGCTGTACTTCACCCCCAAGGGCAGCACCGAGAAGCAGCTCATCGGCGAAAAGCAGTTCACCGAGCACACCACCGATGCCGGTTATACGTACAAGACCTATGACGGCGACGACAAGAACGCGACCGCCGACAAGAACATGTACCTGACCTGGAACGTTCCGTGGGCCGAAGGAACGATCTCCGCCGAAGCGTTCGATAAGGACGGCAAGCAGATCACCAACGCCGAAGGCCGTTCCTCCGTGACGACGACTGGCGCAGCGTCCCAGCTCAAGGCCGAAGCCGACCGCACCGAGATCGCCGCCGACGGCAAGGACCTGAGCTACATCACCGTGGACGTGACCGATAAGGACGGCAACACCATTCCGGATGCCACCGACCGCGTCACGTTCAAGGTCGACGGCCCCGGCAAGCTCGTCGGCGTGGACAACGGCAAGACCACCGATCACCAGTCCTATCAGGACGACAATCGTCAGGCCTTCAGCGGCAAGCTGATCGCCATCGTCCAGTCCACCAAGACCGCAGGCAGCATCAAGGTGACCGCAACGGCAGACGGTCTCAAGGCCGCGACCACGACGATCACCACGACCGCAGTGCCCGGCACAGGAACAGCCAAGACCATCGACGGAGTCTACTACTCGCGTAACTACTACGTGAAGACCGGCAACAAGCCCACGCTGCCTTCCGACGTTGAAGTGCGGTACTCCGACGGCACCAAGGATCGTCAGAACGTCACTTGGAACGAGGTCACCGACGAGCAGGTCTCCAAGCCCGGCACCTTCGCCGTGACCGGCACCGTCGCCGACCAGACCATCACCGTGCGCGTCACGATGATCGACGAGGGCGGCGCACTGCTCAACTACTCGGCCACCACGCCGCTCGGCACCGCTCCGGCGCTGCCCGAATCCCGTCCGCTTGTGCTCTCCGACGGCACGGTGACCAGCGCGAACTTCGCCGTCACCTGGAAGAAGCCCGCCGATACCGAGTACGCCAAGGCCGGCACCGTGACCGTGCCCGGCACCGCGACCGTCTTCGACAAGACCGTCGACGTGACCGCCACGATCCGCGTGCAGAAGGCATCCGTCGCCATCGGTGACAGCGTCTCCGGCAATGCGATGGAGCTTACGCAGAGCATTCCCACCGAGTCCCAGTCCGACACGCTGGATGCCATCAAGGACGGCTCCACCACCGTCAGCGACAACCTCTCCGGAGGTGCGAACCCGACCGCATGGACCAACTGGGCATGGTCGAAGGCTGGCAATAAGACGGCGCAGATCACGTTCGAATACGCGACCCAGCAGACGCTCGGCCAGATCGTCATGTACTTCTTCCGCGACAGCTCGTCCGTTACCTTCCCCGACGCCGGCACCACCAAGATCGAGGTTTCCGACAACGGCACCGACTGGACGCAGATCAATGCCAAGGAGACTATCGCCACGGCCGAGTCCTCCGATCGTGTCAAGCCGTATACTTACGACTTCGCACCCACCGGCGCGACGTTCATCCGTTTCACGGTCACCAACGCCGACACCACCACGTCCAGCGGTGTGGTGAGCACCGGCCTGACTGAGATCGAGCTCAAGCTGGCGACCACCTCGTTCACCACGA
>NZ_RQSP01000001.1:75193-91268 GCF_009078285.1 Bifidobacterium jacchi | reverse complement strand
ACACGGCCGCGGGCCTCGCCTCGCTCAAGGTCAACGGCACCGCCGTCTCCGAGTCGGCGCTCGCCTCCGGCTCGTACAACACCCCGGCCCTCAAGGCCGAGGTCGAGGCGACCGGCAAGGACAACGCGTCCGTCACCGTGGTGCCCGCCTACAACGGCAAGGTCCACGTGATCACCGAATCCGAGGACCACGCCACGCGCGAGATCTTCGTGATCAACCTCGGCAAGGAGCAGCCGGACACCCCGGACTCCGACGCGCGCGACTATCCGGCCGATGACATGACCATCACCGTAGGCAGCGAGCAGAAGCCCGGCACCTCGAACGAGGGTCCGAAGGAGTTCGTCAAGGACGGCAACGTCAACACGTACTGGCACTCCAACTGGACGGCCACCACGATCAATGACCTGTGGATCGCCTTCGAGCTCAAGGAGCCGACCAAGCTCGACGCACTGCGCTATCTGCCGCGTCCGTCCGGCAGCAAGAACGGCAGCGTGACCGAGTACAAGCTCCAGATCTCCGACAACGGCACCGATTGGACCGATGCCGGCTCCGGCACCTGGGAAACCGACTATGGCTGGAAGATCGCCCAGTTCACCCAGCCGGTGACCACCAAGCACGTGCGCCTTCAGGCCGTTCATACTTACGCCGACTCCGGCATGGACAAGTTCATGTCCGCCGCCGAGATCCGCCTGCGCACGGCCAAGGAGACCGCCGACATCGCCAAGGCCGAGGTCACCGTTCCCGCCGAACTGACCGTGGACAAGGTGGATGCCGACCATCCGGCCGAGTTCGCCGAGGATCAGATCGTCGTCAAGCTCGGCGAGACGACTCTGCGCAACGGCATCGACTACGTGCTCGAATACGCGGACAACACCGCGGCCGGCACCGCCAAGGTGACGATCAAGGGCATCGACAAGTACACCGGTTCGATCGAGAAGACCTTCACGATCAAGGTCAACGAGACCAAGCCGGAGCCGGAGAAGCCGACGCTGGAGGCGATCTACGTCAAGACCGCGCCCAAGCAGGAGTACACCGAAGACGACACGCTCGACGTCAAGGGCCTGGTGCTGACGCTCTCCTACAGCGACAAGAGCGAGAAGACCGTGGCCTACGGCGACGAGAACGCCAAGGACTTCACTTTCAAGCCGGCGCTTGGCGACAAGCTTGCCACGGGCGACAAGTCCGTGACCGTCACCTATCAGGGCAAGACGACCACGTATGACATCACCGTGTCGAAGAAGACGCCGACCGTCGATCCGGACAACCCGGATCCCGATCCCAACCCCACCCCCACCCCGGATCCGGACAAGCCGACCGATGCCCGCAACGATCTCCAGCAGACCGTGGCGACCTACCTCAACAAGAATCTCAACGCGTCCAACTACACGCAGGATTCCTGGGCCGCCTACGTCGCCGCGCTGAAGAACGCGCAGCTCAAGCTCAGCCAGACCGGTACGTCCGACGCGGACCTGACCAAGGCGCTCAACGAGCTCAACGCCGCCTACGGCAAGCTTGTGCGCAAGGGCGATCAGGGTACCAACACGAACGGTCAGGGCGGCAAGGGCGACGGCACCGTCGACAAGAAGCCCGGACTGTCCGACACCGGTGCGACCGTCGCTGCGGTCGCCGCCATCGCCGCGATCGCGCTGGCAGCCGGCATCGCGCTGACGGTGGTTCGCCGTCGCCGCGCGTAACGTCGCGATCATCGGATAACAACTGAACACCGGAAGGCCGCGGCCGCTTGCACGCATCGGGATTCGATGCGCACGAGCGCCGCGGCCTTCCGCGTGCATGGCATCGCCATGGCACCGCCCGCCGGTGTCACGCTGTGCCGATAGACTCATTGGCGCAATCAAGTCCCCAAACCGTTCAAACCAGAAGGTGCATTGTGGCTGTATCCAAACTCGATGAAGTAGTGTCCCTCGCGAAGCGCCGCGGCTTCGTGTTCCCCGCCGGAGAGATCTACGGCGGCACCCGTTCCGCATGGGACTACGGTCCGCTCGGCGTGGCGCTCAAGGACAACATCAAGCGCGAATGGTGGCGCTCGATGGTCGTCACGCGCGGCGATGTCGTGGGTGTGGACACCTCCATCATCCTGCCGACCCCGGTATGGGTCGCCTCCGGCCACGTCGCCGTGTTCAACGACCCGCTGGTCGAATGCCTCAACTGCCACAAGCGCAACCGCGCCGACAAGCTGCAGGAGTCCTACGCCGAGAAGCACGGCGACCAGCTGCCAGCCAACGGCATGGCCGACATCGTGTGCCCCGACTGCGGCACGCGCGGCAAGTGGACCGAACCTCGCGACTTCAACATGATGCTGCGCACGCATCTCGGCCCGGTCGAGGACGAGAACAGCCTGCACTACCTGCGTCCGGAGACCGCGCAGGGCATCTTCGTCGACTTCAAGAACGTGATGACCTCGTCGCGCTCCAAGCCGCCGTTCGGCATCGCCAACATGGGCAAGTCGTTCCGCAACGAGATCACGCCGGGCAACTTCATCTTCCGCACCCGCGAGTTCGAGCAGATGGAGATGGAGTTCTTCGTCGAACCCGGCACCGATGAGGATTGGCATCAGTACTGGATCGACGCGCGCACCCAGTGGTATCTCGACCTCGGCGTCAAGCCCGAGAACCTGCGCCACTACGAGCATCCCAAGGAAAAGCTCGCCCACTACTCGAAGCGCACCGTTGACATCGAATACAAGTTCGGCTTCCAGGGCTCCGACTGGGGCGAGCTCGAAGGCATCGCCAACCGTACCGACTACGATCTGAGCGCGCACATGAAGCACTCCGGTGAGGACCTGAGCTACTTCAACCAGGCCACCGGCGAAAAGTACGTGCCGTACGTCATCGAGCCGGCCGCGGGCCTGACCCGTTCGCTCATGTGCTTCCTCGTGGATGCGTACGACGTGGACGAGGCGCCGAACACCAAGGGCGGCGTCGACAAGCGCACCGTGCTGCGTCTCGACCCGCGTCTGGCCCCGATCAAGGCTGCCGTGCTGCCGCTGAGCAAGAAGCCCGAGCTGCAGACCGTCGCGCAGAATCTCGCCTCCGATCTGCGCCAGCATGAATGGATGATCGACTACGACGAGGCCGGCGCGATCGGCCGCCGCTACCGTCGCGAGGACGAGATCGGCACCCCGCTGTGCATCACCGTCGATTTCGACACGCTTGACGACCAGGCCGTCACCATCCGCGATCGCGACACGATGAACCAGGAGCGTGTCTCGCTTGACAAGGTGGCCGAATACGTCGATTCGCGCATCGGCGAGAAGCGCGTGCGCGTGCCCTCCAAGCCCGTGTCGATGGGCGGCGAGGCGTGGCCGGATTCGGTGCACATCAACGAGGCCGGCGGACTGTACTGATCCGCAAGACATAGGCCCCCTCCGATGAGGGGGCCTATGTGTTCCGAACGTTTTTCCCAGTGACCAGCGAGCAGAAGACCACAGTGAGCAACACCAGCGAGACCATCATCACGGCACCGCATGAGACGGATGTCCTCGACCCGCGAACGGACGCGTCGCATACGTCGACCGATGCGGCATATGCGGCATATGCGGCCGGTTCCTCCGTTCCGGCCATCAGACCCGTGCAGATTGGTCCGATCACCGTGCCGACGCCGGTGGTGCTTTCGCCGATGGCGGGGGTGACCAACTGGCCGTTCCGCGTACTGTGCGAGGAGTACGGTCCGGACGGGCTCTACGTCGCCGAGATGATCACCGCGCGGGCGCTGGTGGCGCGCAATCCCAAGGCGTTTCGCCTGTGTCGGTTCGCACCGAGTGAGAAGATCCGCTCGTTGCAGCTGTACGGCGTGGACCCGTCGATCGTCGAACAGGCCGCGCATATCGTGGTGGACGGCGGCATGGCCGATCATGTCGATCTCAACTTCGGCTGCCCGGTGCCCAAGGTGACGCGTCGGGGCGGCGGTTCGGCGCTGCCGTGGAAGACGGACCTGTTCCGCGAGCTCATCGAGCGCGTGGTGCGCGTGTGCGGCGCGGCGAACATCCCCGTCACCGCGAAGATTCGCGTCGGCATCGACCATGAGCATGAGACGTTCCTTGAGGCGGGGCACATCGCCCAGGAGGAGGGGTGCGCGGCCGTCACGCTTCATGCGAGGACCACTGCCGAGTACTACGGCGGCCACTCCGACTGGAGCCGCATCGGCGAGCTGACCGCGGCGCTGGACATTCCGGTGTTCGGCAACGGCGACATCTGGGGTGCCGACGATGCGGTCGAGATGGTGCGGCAGACCGGTTGCGCCGGCGTCGCCATCGGTCGTGGATGCCAGGGACGTCCGTGGCTGTTCGCCGACATCCGGAACGCATTCGCCGGCAATCCGGCGCGTGTCGATCCCACGCTTGGCGAAGTGGGGCGTGTGATAGAACGGCACGCGGAGCTGCTCGTCGAATTCTATGACGGCGACGAACGCATGGCCGTGCATGATCTGCGCAAGCACGTCGCCTGGTATCTCAAGGGATACCCGGTCGGCGGTTCGACTCGTCGCGCGTTCATGGAATGCGAGAGTCTCGATGACGTGCGTCGCGAGATCGGCCTGCTCGATCCGAGCATGCGCATGAGCGAGCGGGTGCGCGACAAGCCGCGCGGCCGTGTGCGGTTCGCCAAGAAGGTGCATCTGCCGTATGGATGGCTGGACTCGCGGGTCACCACGCACGAGCAGCGGCAGACCCTGTTCGGCGATGATCCGATGGACGCGTCGTACTGACCATCCGCGCGCGATGGCATGCGCGATACCCCGTGGGCGAAATTCTTGGAAAAGTATCGTACACGCCGAAGCATTCGGGGTGAATTTCATGGGTTCTGCGCTAAAGTTGATTCTAACCGTGAGTGACAGGAGACAATGGTGAGCGAAATCGCCCAGAGTGAGCAGTTCAACGACAGAACCAACATCAAGGTCGTCGGTGTCGGTGGTGCCGGCGGCAATGCCGTCAACCGCATGATCGCCGAGGGACTGCAGAACGTCGAGTTCGTCGCCGTGAATACCGACGCCAAGGATCTGCTGCGTTCCGATGCCGATGTGAAGATCTCCCTGTCCGACAACACCAGTCGAGGGCTCGGCGCCGGAGCCGACCCGGAGAAGGGCGCGAAGGCCGCCCAGGATCATCAGTCAGACATCGAGGAGGCGCTCAAGGGCTCCGATATGGTGTTCGTGACCTGCGGCGAAGGCGGCGGCACGGGAACCGGCGCCAGCCCGATCGTGGCGAAGGCCGCGCATCAGCAGGGCGCGCTCACCATCGCCGTGGTCACTCGCCCGTTCTCATTCGAGGGGCCGCAGCGCTCCGCCTCGGCGAATCTCGGCATCGAGAACCTTCGCAAGGAGGTCGACGCGCTGATCGTCATCCCCAATGATCGTCTGCTGGAGCTTTCGGATCGCACCGTAGGCATCGTGGATGCGTTCAAGACCGCCGACACGGCATTGCTCGCCGGTGTGCAGGGCATCACCGATCTGATCACGATGAACTCGTACATCCACGTCGATTTCTCCGATGTGACCGCCATTCTGCGCGGCGCCGGCACCGCACTGTTCGGCATCGGCTCGGCGCGCGGCGAGGATCGCGCCACGCAGGCGGCGGAGATCGCCATCAGCTCGCCGCTGCTGGAGGAGAGCATCGAGGGCGCGCATGGCGCGCTCATCAACATCGCCGGTCCGACCGACCTCGGTCTTCAGGAGGCTTCCGCCGCCACCGAGCTGGTTCGCAAGGCCATCCACCCCGAGGCGCAGATCATCTGGGGTCTGGCGCTCGACGACGCCTATGGCGACGAGGTGCGCGTCACCGTCATCGCAGCAGGATTCGATGCCGTGAAGAACCCGCCCGTCAAGCCCGCAGCTCCGTTGGCGCCGTCGGTCCCCGCGCCGAACGCCGGCGTGCAGGCTCCCGCGCCGCAGGCTCCGGCCGCCGTGCCCGCACCGCAGCAGCCGGCAGCCGCGGCACCCATCCGTCAGGCGGCGTCCCAGCCGGCTCGTCCGGCGATGCCGTCGATCAGGCCGCTGCAGAGCTTCGCTCCGGCGAGCGGCGACGCCGCCTCGTTGCCGTTCGACGAGACCACCGAGCATGACGTGGTGTCCGGCTCGGATGCCGGCGATCTGGACATTCCGGATTTCCTGCGCTGAAACGTTGATCGACGCTGATCGCCGAACGATCGAAAGGAACTGTCATGGCAGGGTTCATGAAAAGCGCGATGTCCTACTTGGGCATGGCCGACGTCTCCGAGGACGAGGATCGCTACGAGGACGACGCTCCCGAGGAGCAGGGATTCGACGCCGATCGATCGGTGACGCCGATGGCATCGGCATCACCCGCATCGACGACGCAGCCGGCATCGTCCGCGTCGTCGAGAGAGGCGTCGAATCCGTTCCAGGGGCGGGTGAGCCGTATCACCACCATCCATCCGAAGACCTATGATGACGCTCAGCTGGTCGGGCGCGCCCTGCGCGACGGTGTGCCGGTGGTGCTCAATCTGTCGGACGTGCCCGAGGCGGTCGCGTATCGCATCGTGGACTTCTCCGCCGGTGTGGTGTTCGGTGTGCGCGGCTCCATCGAACGCGTCACGCCGCGCGTGTTTCTGCTCAGCCCCGCACAGGTGAACATCAAGGTCGAGGAGCCGTCGACCCCGTCGTCGGCGCACGATCTGTTCGCCGACTGATGGAACCGGCCGACTTTCCCTTCTTTTTTTCAGCATGCTCCCAGACTCGTTGGTAGGCTGGGAGCATGCTGCTTTTCATCATCCGAATGGTGATCGACCGGATCATCGACGCCTATCTGACGGTGCTGATCATTCGCATGATCCTTGATTGGGTGTCCGTGCTCGCGCCGCGCTGGTATCCGCGCGGCATCGTCGCCACCCTGATCGACGTGGTCTATCGGATCACCGAGCCGCCGCTGCGATGGCTACGGCGGTATATTCGCCCGCTTCCGATGGGACCCATCTACTTCGACGTGAGCTTCATGGTGCTGTATTTCGCGCTCATCGTCGTCAGGATTCTGATCTGATCGGGTCCCGTTACGTCCAAATCGGCGTGCTGCGGACGTCCGCCACGGATATTTGCATGAGAAAACCGCCATATTGCACGCATTGAAGCAGGGTACGTGATAGCATCGATAGTTGATACCAACACAGCGAGGCATGTGCCCAAAGCGAGGTGTAAGATTTATGGCTTTGTTGACCCCGAAGGATATCAGGGAGCATACGTTCCAGACGGTCCGATTCAAGGAAGGCTATGACGTCGACGAGGTCGACGATTTCCTCGATCAGGTAACCGAGACGGTCGAGGCGCTGGGCAAGCAGGCTGTCGCCAACGGCGCATCCACGCAGACGCTCAGCCCCGATGTCGCGAATCTGAACACGAAGATCTCCGATCTGACCGCGCAGGTGAACAAGCTCCAGCAGGAGAACGCGGCGCTCAAGGCGTCAGCCGGCAATGCCGCCGGCGAATCGCAGGCCGCTCAGGTGGCTGCCGCCAAGCTGCGTGAGGCGGAGGATTCCAACCGCGCACTCAGCCAGCAGAACGAGCAGCTCAAGGGTCAGGTCGATCAGCTCAATGCGCAGATCGATCAGCTGACCGCACAGGCCGCCAAGGCATCCGACGCCGGTGCCGCCGCTCAGCAGCTGGTCGCCGTGCAGCGTGAGCGCGACGGCTTCCGTGCCAACAACGAGAACCTGTCCCGTCAGCTCGCCGTGGCCCAGCAGCAGGTCGCCGCCGCCCAGCAGGCCGCCGCCCAGGTCAAGGAGCTGACCCGCCAGCTGGAGGAATCCAAGCAGCGCGAGAACCAGCTGCGTGCCCAGGTCGCCAAGGTCGAGCCGAGCACCGAGACCGGAAGCCTGCAGAAGATCGCCGGTGCCGCGGCTGCCGCCACGACCGAGCCGGAGCGCGCTACCGCCATGCTGACGCTGGCGATGCAGCTGCATGACCAGTACGTCGACAAGGGCAAGGCGAAGGCCAAGGAGATCACCGAGGCCAGCCAGGCGCGCTACGAGGAGACCGTCACCAAGGCGAACGACTACTCGAACCGCACCCGCACCGAGGCCGACGAATACAACAAGCGCGTCCACACCGATGCCGACGCCTACTCGGAGCGCACGCGTTCCGATGCGGACGGCTATTCGGTCAAGACCCGTCAGGATGCCGACACCTACATGCAGAACAAGCACACCGAGGCGGACGCCTACGTGCAGAACAAGCATTCCGAGGCCGACGCCTACGAGGCCGAAGTGCAGCGTCGTGCCAGCGAATACGACCAGAAGACCCGCAACGGCGCCGATGCCTACTCGGCGCAGGTGCGTGAGGCGCTGACCCAGCAGTCCAAGGTCATCGAGGGCAACATCCAGGGACTCAAGCAGTTCGAGAGCGCCTATCGTGCTCGTCTGACCGAGTTCCTCACCCAGCTGGTCTCGCAGGTGTCAGACACCAACAACTACAACCAGACCGAGCAGTCCAGCAAGTAGGCGAAGGGCTGGTTTGCTCCATGAGTACGCAACAAGGACGGTCGCGCGTGCGCGTGACCGTCTTTGCGTGTGTGGCGGCGGTCGCGCTGATCGCCGATCAGGTCACCAAGGCATGGGCTCAGGCCGCATTGGCGGATGGGCGTACCGTGCCGGTGATTCCCGGGCTGCTGTCGTTCACGCTTGTTCATAATCCTGGTGCCTCGCTTGGGCTGGGCGCATCGAGCACTTGGCTCATCACCCTGCTGGCGATCGCCGCGTGCATCGCGCTGCTGGTGTGCGCCGTACGAACCTCGTCCGCGCGTTGGTCTGCAGCGCTGGGGCTCGCATTCGCGGGAGCCGCGGGCAATCTCATCGATCGCATCGCCTACGCTGATGGATTCCTCAACGGCAAGGTCGTGGATTTTCTCAACTACGGCTGGTCCGTGGGCAATGTCGCCGACATCGCGCTGGTGTTCGCTGCCGCCGCGATGGTGCTGCTGATAGCGTGTTCCGTGCCGTTCTCCGACCGCGATCCGGAATCCGACAGCGGTCGTATATCCGACCGCGCATCCGACCGTGCCTCCGACCGCGATGGCGGGTCCGCCGATGTCGAGCAGGACGCCGGGCAGGCCATCGAGCATGACGCAGGCGACGAGCGCCGTAGGGAGGTTTCGCAGGAGGCCGGCGCATGAGTCGTCTCGTTCCCGCCCCCGACGCGCTTGTCGGTCGTCGCTTCGACGTCGCCGTCGCCAAGATGCTGGGCATATCGCGCGCGAAGGCCAGCGAACTGATCGAAACCGGTCAGGCTCGCGTGCTAGGTCGTGCCATCGCCAAGTCGGGTGCCCTGGCTGCGGGCGACACCGTGGAATTCGACATCGCCGACGAGCGGCACGAACCGGAGCCCATTGCCACGGACATGGCCGTCGTCTATGAGGACGATGACGTCGTGGTCGTTGATAAGCCGGTCGGCGTGGCCGCCCATGCCAGTGTGGGCTGGACCGGGCCGACGGTGCTCGGCTCGCTGCGCGACCGGGGTGTGCGCGTCAGCTCCTATGGCGCAGCCGGGCGTGAGGGCATCGTCTCCAGACTCGATGTCGGCACCTCGGGTCTCATGCTGGTATGCAAGTCCGATCTCGCCTACGTCGAAATGCGACGGCAGTTCTCGGCGCACGAGGTCGTCAAGACGTATCATGCGCTGGTCCAGGGCAATCTCACGCAGAACAAGGCGACCATCGAGGCGCCGATCGGACGGGCCAAGGTGGCTGACTTCCGATTCTGCGTCACGCCGTCCGGCAAGCCCGCCGTCACGCATTGGGACGTGTTGGAGCGCTTCGGCGAGGCGACGCTGGCGAGCGTGAACCTCGAGACCGGGCGCACGCATCAGATCCGTGTGCACTTCTCCTCGATCGGCCACCCGCTGGTGGGCGACGCGATGTACGGCGCGAATCCCGTGCTGGCGGCGCAGTTGGGCTTGGAACGCCAGTGGCTGCATGCAGTGCAGCTGGAGTTCCGTCACCCGCGCACCCACGTGTGGACCACGGTCAAGTCAAGCTATCCTGCGGATCTGGCGCATTCGCTTGAACTGATGAGGGCCCGTCACGCCGATGATGCGGATCGGCCCGCCGGAGCATGACGGCGCACGCCACGCGCAGGCTGGCGCCGATCAGCAGCAGCGTGGGCATCACGATCATCAGCAGGGATGCGCCTATCAGCACCAGAGCGTCGGCGGGATGATAGACGCCTCTGTTGAGATACAGGAACGCGGCGATCGCCAACGCGGCAAGAACGGCTGCGATCAGCAGCAGCGTTCGTGACGCCGCGCGCAGGCCGCGTATCGTTCTCATGCGGTCGGACGGCGGTCCGATGCCGCCGCCCGCGTCTGCGGGGCGGCATCGGACCGCATCGAGGGGATCGGGTGCGTATGGATGCTGGGTTTGCATGGCTGGGTTCCTTTCCATGGCACCGCTGTCGTCGCCGGTGATTTCGTGGTTTGCGATTTCGCTGTTCTCGATTGTCGATGCCGGCGGGGCGGTGTCTGTGGCGGTTGTCGTGGCGGTGGTTGTCGTGTCCGGATCCGCACCGATTCGGATGCCGTGCGCCAATCATCCATGATCCCGCCGTCGCGCGCAAGTCGAAACGGGGGCTGTGGACGGAACCTCGAAGTTATCCACAATGCGCGCGTCACCGCCGTCGCGTCTGCTGTCGTCGCCGCGGGCACAGCTCCTGCCACCACGCCATCCTCCGCCGCGCCATCCGGTGATCGGCACGCCGGATGGTATGGTGAAACGCATGGCTGAATCGGCAAACTTCGTCCATCTGCACAACCACACGCACTATTCGCTGCTTGACGGCGCCTCGAAGATCCCCAATCTCGTCAATCGGGTCAAGGAGCTTGGCATGCCGGCCGTGGCGATCACCGACCATGGCAACATGCACGGTGCGTACGAGCTGTGGAGCACCGCGGTCAATGCCGGCATCAAGCCGATCATCGGCATCGAGGCGTACGTGACGCCGGAGACCGCCCGTCAGGACAAGACCCGCGTCCACTGGGGCACCGAGGCGCAGCGTCGCGACGACGTCTCCGGCGGCGGTCTGATCACCCATCTGACGATGTGGGCGGAGAACGACGAGGGACTGGTCAACCTCATCAAGGCGAGCTCGGTCGCGAACCTTGAGGGCCGCGTCATGCGCTATCCGCGTATGGACAAGGAGGTGCTCTCCACCTACTCGAAGGGCGTGATCGCGTCGTCCGGCTGCCCGTCGGGCATCATCCAGACCCGTCTGCGGCTCGGTCAGTTCGATGAGGCGCTGCGTGCGGCGGGCGAGTTCCAGGACATCTTCGGTCGCGACAACTTCTACATCGAGCTCATGGATCACGGCCTGACCATCGAGACGCAGGTCACGTCCGGTCTTTTGGAGATCGCGAAGCGGCTCAACGCGCCGCTGCTGGCCACCAACGACTCGCACTACGTGCTGGAGGAGGACAAGGACGCGCAGGATGCGATGCTGTGCATCAACTCCGGCGACACGCTTGACAATCCCGACCGGTTCAAATTCGAGGGGTCCGGCTACTACATCAAGTCCGCGCAGCAGATGCGCGAGCTGTTCAGGGATTACCCCGAGGCATGCGATCATACGATCGACATCGCGGAGCGCTGCAATGTCATGTTCGACGACCACGAGGACGGCGCATTCATGCCCCAGTTCGACTGTCCGGAGGGCTGGGATGAGACCTCGCTGTTCCTGAAGAAGGTCGAGGAGGGGCTTGAAAAGCGCTATGACGGGCATCCGCCGCTGGAGGTGCTCAAGCAGGCCGACTATGAGTGCGGCGTGATCTGCCAGATGCAGTTCTGCGGCTACTTCCTGGTCGTCGCCGACTACATCAACTGGGCGAAGAGCCACGGCGTGATGGTCGGGCCCGGCCGAGGCTCGGCCGCAGGCGCGATGGTGGCCTATGCGATGGGCATCACCGAGCTCGACCCGCTCAAGCACGGTCTGATCTTCGAGAGGTTCCTGAACCCGGAGCGCGTCTCCCTGCCGGATATCGATGTGGACTTCGACCCTGAGGGGCGCATGCGCGTGCTCGACTATGTGGGCGAGAAGTATGGGCGCGACAAGGTCGCCCAGTGCGTGATCTACGGCACGATCAAGACCAAGCAGGCGCTCAAGGACTCCGCCCGCATCATGGGATACGAGTTCTCGATGGGCGAGAAGGTCACCAAGGCGCTGCCCCCGGCGGCGACCGGCGGCAAGGACATCAGCCTGCACGACATCTTCGATCCCACAGCGAAGCGCTACGCCGAGGCGCGCGAATACCGGGAGCTCTACGAATCCGACCCCGACGCTCGCCGCATCACCGACGAGGCGAAGGGCATCGAGGGACTGATCCGCCAGACCGGCGTGCATGCGTGCGCCACGATCATGGGCAGCGAGCCGATCACCGACACGTCGCCGCTGCTGGAGCGCACCGACGGCACGATCACGACCACGTTCGAATACCATACGTGCGAGACGCTCGGCTTGGTCAAAATGGACTTCCTCGGCCTGTCCAACCTCACGATCATCCGCGACACGCTCACCAACATACGCAACAACGGCAAGGAGGCGATCGAATACACGAAGATCCCGCTCGACGACAAGCCGACATACGATCTGCTCTCCCGCGGCGACACGCTCGGCGTGTTCCAGCTCGATGGCGACGGCATGCGTTCGCTGCTGCGCACGCTCAAACCCACCAACTTCAACGACATCTCCGCACTTATCGCCCTGTACCGACCGGGCCCGATGTCGATGGAGTCGCACACCAACTACGCCAAGCGCAAGAACGGTCTGCAGAAGATCACGCCGATCCATCCCGAACTGGACGAGCCGCTCAAGCAGGTGCTCGACGAGACCTACGGTCTGATCATCTATCAGGAGCAGGTGCAGTCGGCCGCGCGAATCCTCGCCGGCTACTCGCTCGGCAAGGCCGACGTGCTGCGCCGCGCGATGGGCAAGAAGAAGCCCGAGGTGCTGGCCAAGGAGAAGGTCCCGTTCTTCGCCGGCATGAAGGAGCACGGCTACTCGGAGGAGGCCGCCGAGGCGATCTGGGAGATTCTGGTCCCGTTCTCCGGCTATGCGTTCAACAAGGCGCATTCGGCCGCCTATGGGCTGATCTCGTATTGGACCGCCTATCTCAAGACCCATTATCCGGTCGAGTTCATGGCGGCGCTGCTGCAGGGCGCGGCCAACAACAAGGACAAGACCGCGCTCTACCTCGGCGAGGCGCGGCGCATGGGCATCCAGGTGCTCTCGCCGGACGTCAACGAATCCGTCTACGAATACTCCGCGGTCGGCAACGTCGTGCGTTTCGGCCTCGGCGCGATTCGCAACGTCGGCGAGAACGCCGTGCGTGACATCATCGCCGAGCGGGGCAGCGGACGCGGCAAATACGTGAACTTCATGGACTTCATCCGCCGCGTGCCGCTGAGCGCCCTCAACAAGCGCCTCGTCGAATCGCTGATCAAGGCGGGCGCGTTCGACTCCATCGACCCGAACCGTCGCGCGCTGTTCACCGTGCACGAGGCCGCCATCGACTCGGTGGTCGGATTGAAGCGCAAGCAGGCGGAGGGCCAGTTCGACCTGTTCGCCGACGCCGACGACGGGGGAGCGGCCACGATGGGCGATGCCGACGTCAACGTGCCCGACATCGAGGAGTGGGACAAGAAGACCAAGCTCAACTTCGAACGCGAGATGCTTGGCCTGTACGTCTCCGATCATCCGCTCTCCGGCATGCAGGCGGTGCTCGCCGGATTGCGCGAGATGTCGATCGCGCACCTGATCGACCGTGCCAAGACCATGCCTGACGGCCAGCAGGTCACGCTCGCCGGGCTGATCACCAGCGTGGATCGCCGTGTCTCCAAGAAGGGCAACCCCTGGGCCATCGTCACCATCGAGGACATGGAAAGCTCGATCCAGTGCATGTTCTTCGGCAAGGTGTACGAAGCGGCCGCGACCGAGCTCAAGATCGACACGGTCGTTCAGGTGCGCGGTCAGGTCGAGCTGCGCGATGAGACGGTGTCGCTGCGAGCCACTGACATGCAGGTGCCGGCGTTGGAATCCGCCGAGGAGCGACCGGTGACGATCACGCTGCCGATGGCCGCGTTGGGCGGCGATTCGGTGCATCGTCTGGCGCAGGTGCTGACCAATCATCCCGGATACTGTGAGGTCAGACTCGCCATACTCGACGATTCCGGCAATGCGCAGGTGCTCACGTTCGGCGACCGGTTCCGCGTCAAACGCGACACGTCGTTGTTCGCTGAGATCAAGATCCTGTTCGGCGCGAACTGTCTGCCGGCGGCGTGATGGCGTCTGCCGTGCTTCGTGAGCGGTTTCACAGCAGCGTTCCGAGCGGCCGGCATCGAATACGACTACTATGGCAACTGCGTCGGCCGCATAGGCCGGTCGCGCGGTTTCGGTCGCGCGGTTTCGGTCGCGCGGTTTCGTCATGCGAGAAAAGAGGCACTGATGGGTGAGGATCGGCCATTGCGAGCACCGCAGTTGACGTTGAATGACAAGGCGCATTCCGTCATTCCGCAGATCGGATTCGGCACGTTCCAGATTCCTCCCGAGGACACGCAGCGTGCGGTCGAGGAGGCGTTGGAGATCGGCTACCGGCATATCGACACCGCGGCGGCCTATTACAACGAGGAGCAGGTGGGCGATGCGCTCAAGGCCACCGGCATGGCCGGCAAGGTGTGGGTCACCACCAAGCTGCGCAACTGCGATCAGGGCTACGATTCGGCCATGGTCGCCTTCGAGGAGTCCCGTCGCAAGCTCAAGGTCGATGTGATCGACATGTATCTGATTCACTGGCCGTTCGCCGCCGCCGGATTCTACAAGGAGACCTGGCAGGCGCTGCTGAGACTGCGCAACGAGGGTGCGGTGCGCGTGCCGGCCGTCAGCAATTTCCTTCCCGAGCATCTGCGCGCCGTGATCGACGACTCCGGTGAGGCGCCGGCCGTCAACCAGATCGAGGTGCATCCGCGGTTCAGCCAGCCGGGCAATCTCGCCTTCTGCCGGGCGCATGGCATCGTCGCCGAGGCGTACAGTCCGCTCGGTCATGGCAGGGACATCGATTCCGAGCCTGTCGTCGCTGCCGCCAAGGCTCATGGCGTCACTCCGGCGCAGGTCGTGCTGCGCTGGCATACGCAGGAGGGCCGCATCATTATTCCCAAGTCGAAGCATGTCGAGCGCATGAAGGCGAATCTTGCCAGCGCCGGTTTCGATCTGACCGAGGCGGAGCTGGCTGCGATCGACGCACTGCATGATCCGCACGGCAATGTGAGCGCTGATCCGGCCACGTTCACGCATTCGCAGTCGTGGGCCGACCAGCATGTGCGCGGCAACATCTGACTCCATTGGGTCGGCTGACTGCGCAGCGTCTGACGGCTGTGTCCGACTTGGTGGCTTGGCTGATTCGGCCGGAGTGAGTGGTCCAGCCGATTCGGTTGGTTCGGCGGGGTCCAGCGGCTCGTGTGGTTCGGCTGGACTGACTGGTCCGGCTGGACTGTTCGCAGTGAAGTCTGACCCGGCTGAATCCGGCGAGGCGATGCTGGCGACGGATTCGTCCGCGTTTCGCGGGCAGGAACGAGCTGACTGGATCGCGGCGACGCTGGATCGGCTGTCGTATTCGGCGTTCCGGTCGAAGTTCCAGTTGAGCGAGCAGGATCGGGCCTATGCGCGTGCCAAGGGCAAGGTGACGATCGACCGGCATGCCCATGAGATGCTGCGCTCGCGTGTCGGCGAGGCACAGCCGCGCAATGATGGTCGGCAAACCCCGTGGAAAGGTCACCCGGTGTTCACTGCGCAGCATGCAACGGCCACCTGTTGCCGCGGTTGCATCGCCAAGTGGCATGGGATCGCCAAGGGCCGTGAACTCACCGACGATGAGGTCGACCGACTCGCCGCTCTCGTCATGGCGTGGATCGAGCGTGATCTGCGCAACCATCCCGTGCGCTAGCGGTCTGTCTCGCGGATGGTCTCTCTGATGATCGAGCCTTGCAGTGTCCGGCTGTCTTCTCAAGTCGGTCTCGTCGCCGCAGCTGTTGCCGCAGCCACGCGATGAAAAAAAATGACTGTTTTTTCATCGCGTG
>NZ_RQSP01000001.1:32993-75088 GCF_009078285.1 Bifidobacterium jacchi | reverse complement strand
GGCTGCGTGTTTTGCCGCGGGGTGGTGTGTGACCGGTCACATCGCGTTGTTTGTGTCGTTTTTGCAGCCATGTGATCGGTTACATTGCGTGGTGTGGTTGCGTGGTTAGCCACGCGATGTCGAAATCGTCGTTTTTTTCATCGCGTGGCTGTCAATCCAGCCAAGTGATGCGATGTGACCGCTTACATTGAATCGCGTGGCTGCAACGGTCGGTGTATGGGTTCGTGGCGATCATAATTCGGGAAAAGATCGTTGATCTCCCGAATTTCGATCGCTGCCGAGAACTCAGTGAACGTAATTCTGGAGCAATGGGTCTTTTTCCCGAATAGTATTCGCTGAGGCGTTGCGTACCACGGCTCTTCCCACATCTCAGTATGCTTTTAGGTGATGTTCAGGTTAAATCGTTGGAACATGGCGGTTTATGCCAGTGCTCTCAATGACACGAACGACGAAGGACGAGACATAGGTGGTACGCAACGCGAAAACGGCCCAATGCCGCGCTGCGTACCACGAATCAGCCACTGCTTTGTGGGGCGCAGTGTTAAAAAGGTCCCATTTGTGCCTCTTGTCTCATCACGCTTGTCTTTGTTGAACCGTGCGTTGAAACCGAGTGTCGAACCGTGTTTGCGCAAGGATTTCTAGGGATCCGCCTTGAGTTCGTAGAATCCTTGCGCTAACCATCCTCGTAGCGCAAGGATTTCTCGGAAAGAGTGGAGTTCGTAAAATGATTGCGCTAAGCGGTGTCCCAGCGCAAGGATTTTACGAAGTTCCGGCCGCAGTTGGAGCGTTTCGATCGGAATGTATAGGGTGACTCGCTGCATTCGCTGGATCGAATCCGGGAATCTGCCTACGGTCTGCTCATGCGTCTGCTCATGCTGGGATACTGATGGGTGAATCGGGTACGAACAGTGCCGCATCGCGAGTCATGCATATCCCAAAATATGCAGGGGGAAGGTGGTCATCATGCGATTCTGTGCATCATGCGGGCAGCCGCTTGTTCAGGGGGCGGCATTCTGCCAGTCATGCGGGTCCCCGGTTGCAGTGCGGTCCGATGCCGTGCAGCCTGACTTGACGGCGCAGCCCAACGCAACGGCGCAATCCAACACAGCCGCGCAGCCGGTTGCCATACAACCGTCCGTTCCGCAGTCTGCCATGCTCCAGCCTGCCATGGTACCGGGTGCCGCGACGCAGTGGCCTATCACTACCGGCATGCCGACTATGCCGGTTTCGCCGATCGGCGCGCAGCCGGCAGTGCCGGTGCCGCCGTCGGCGCCAGTATCGGCAACGATGCCGGTGCCCCTATCGGTTCCCGCACAGCCCACTGTTCCTGTTGCGCCGGCGGTGCCGCCAGTTGCGTCGACGGCGCCCGTCCCCATGCAACCGCAGTATCCGGCAGTCGCGACGCCGGTAGCGTCGCGACACCGGGGCCGAATCGCGATCATCGTCACTGCCGTCGCTCTTGTCGTCGCCCTCGCAGTCGCCGCCGTGTTCTGGCTGATTCCCATGCTGACCGCGCCGAAGATCGCCGGCTCATACGTCGTCTCCCAAGGTGGGAACACGTTTCGCATGACGATCGACAACGGTGGTGGACTGAGCCTCACGCAGGACGGGCACGAGAACGAGTTGAAGCTGAGCGCGAAGCTGGCCAGACAGTCAAGCGAGAACGGCAACACCACCTACAAGGCGAGCGGTATCGCGCTGACCGGCAACAACGTGCAGAAGACGCTTTCCCAGATCGCCACGTTTGGTTTTGGCTCGATCTCCAATGACCAGGCGCAGCAAATCATCAACAGCATGCAGGTGACCGTCACCATACCGGACGGGGTCGCCGACGACAACCCGGTCGGCCGCTGGCAATTGTCGCTGACGATCATGGGATACGCGTTGCCGCAGACCATCGATGTCAAGGCCGACGGCACATTGACGGTTCGCCTAACCATGCTCGGCAACGTGGAAGCGACGAATACCGGGTCGTGGAAGCGAAACAGGGACGGTACGTTCTCCGTCTCCGATGAGAACGGTTATGAGGTCTTCACCTTCGCGATTCAACACTGAATGCGGTGCTGGGTGCTGCGCTGAAAGCAGTGCTGCATGCAGTGCGACTGCGACACTGCATGCAGCGGTTGAATGCGGCTGATTGCGCGGCAGTGCTGGCTGCAGCAGTGCATGCGGCACTGCACGGATGGCATCCGCTATCCGGATTACTCGGCATGCCTGACTGGCCAAGCTTATCCGGCTCGCCCGGCTTGCCCAGGATGGCCCGGCTTGCCCGGCCCGCTATTCGCGAATCAGCACGATCTTCTTGATGTCGTCCCGCTTCGTCTCGCGGTAGAGCACGAAGCGATTGCCGATCACCTGCACGACCTCGGCGCCGATCTGACCGGCGAGCTTGTCCGCCGCCTCGCGCGCGGTCAGACCGGAACCGTCCTGCACGGCGACCTTGAGCAGTTCGTGGCTGTCCATCGTCTCGCTCGCCTGCTTGACTGCCGCGTCGGTCAGATCGTTCTTGCCGATGAACAGCAGCGGCTTCAACGGGTTCGACAGTGCGCGCAGCTGCTTGGTCTGCTTTTTGGTCAGTGCCATGGGAATGCTCTTTCCTTTTCGTGATGGTCGATGATGGTCGTCGTGATGTGACGATATCGACGTGCCGCGGCCGGTAGTCGGTGACCGATGCTCGGTAGTCGTCGATTCGTCTGCCGATCTCATGATATTCGCAAACATGGCCGACCTTTCGCGTGGCGGGGACGTCGCGTGCGCAGCAATGCGTGCACAGCGATGCGCGCCACTGTGCCGCCGACGTTGACACCGCCGACGTTGACCGCCGACTGTCGTTTTGCGACGACACACCCTACGATTGTCTATCGAGAGGGAAGTGGAAACAGGGCACAATGGTGGCAATGACGGTCCAGTCGGTGCTGTCGGTGCGGGGCAGCCTGCAACGCGATCGGCCGGGACGACAGCGCTCACAGCACAGGCGCTCACACCACAGGTGGCCACCTGAAGAGGCGGCCATACCACAGGAGGCGGAACATGTACTATTCCAACGGCAATTACGAGGCGTTCGCCCGTCCGAAGAAGCCGGCAGGCGTCGAAGGCAAGCACGCCTACATCATCGGCACGGGTCTTGCGGCGTTGTCCGCGGCATGCTATCTGGTACGCGACGCGCAGGTGCCCGGCGCGAACATCCACATCATCGAAAAGGATTCGGTACCCGGCGGTGCCTGCGATGGTGCAGAGATCCCCGGCCTCGGCTACGTGATGCGCGGCGGTCGCGAGATGGACAACCATTTCGAGGTGATGTGGGATCTGTTCCGGTCCATTCCCTCCATCGAGACCGAGGGTGTGTCGGTGCTCGACGAATACTACTGGCTCAACAAGGAGGACCCGAACTACTCCCTATGCCGAGCCACCAAGGATCTCGGCAAGGATGCCGGCACCAACGGCAGGTTCGGGCTGTCCGACAAGGCCGCGCAGGAGATCATGAAGCTGTTCTTCACGCCGGATGAGAAGCTGTATGACAAGCCCATCACCGATTTCTTCGACGACGAAGTGCTGAACTCCAACTTCTGGATGTACTGGCGCACGATGTTCGCCTTCGAGAACTGGCACTCCGCGCTGGAGATGAAGCTCTACATCAAGCGCTACATCCACCACATCGGAGGCTTGCCGGACTTCTCCGCACTGCGTTTCACCCGCTACAACCAGTACGAGTCGATGATTCTGCCGATGGTCAAGTATCTGGAGGCGGCCGGCGTCGACTTCCGCTACGACACCAAGGTCGAGAACGTCGAATTCGCCATCGGCGGAGGAGACGGTCCCAAACGTGAGCATACCGGCGTCGGACAGGACACGATTCTGAAGATCCAGGCCACGTCCGGCGTGTTCAAGCGCAATCCGTACTCCAGCCCCACCAAGAAGCTTGCCGTGCGCATCGACCTTGATCACGAGGGTGAGAAGTCGTCGATCGATCTGACCGAGAACGATTACGTATTCATCACCAACGGTGGCTGCGTGGAGAACTCCACGATGGGCTCGCAGCACTCGCCGGCCGCTTGGAACCCGGACCTGAAGCCCGGCGGCGGCTGGGACATGTGGCGCCGCATCGCCGCCCAGGACCCGAGCTTCGGCCATCCCGACACGTTCTGCTCCGATCCGCAGGCCACCAAGTGGATGAGCGCCACCGTCACCACACTCGACAAGGAGATTCCGCCATACATTCAGCGCATCTGCAAGCGCGACCCGTTCACCGGCAAGGTCGTCACCGGTGGCATCGTCACCGTCACCGATTCCAACTGGCTGATGAGCTGGACGCTCAACCGTCAGCAGCAGTTCCGCGACCAGCCCAAGGACCAGTTGTGCGTGTGGGTGTACGGCCTGTTCCCCGACAAGCCCGGCAACTACATCAAGAAGCCGATGACCGAATGCACGGGTGAGGAGATCTGCGAAGAGTGGCTCTACCACATGGGTGTGCCGACCGACAAGATCGAGTCGCTTGCCAAGAGCCATGCCAACACCGTACCGGTCATGATGCCGTACATCACCGCGTTCTTCATGCCGCGCGCCGCCGGCGACCGGCCCGACGTGGTGCCCGACGGCGCCGTCAACTTCGCGTTTCTCGGTCAGTTCGCCGAAACCCCGCGCGACACGATCTTCACCACCGAGTACTCGATGCGCACCGGCATGGAGGCGGTGTACACCCTGCTCGATGTCGATCGTGGTGTGCCGGAGGTGTGGGGCAGTGTCTATGACGTGCGCAACCTGCTGAACGCCACGGTCAAACTGCGCGACGGCAAGCCGGTGACCGACATGAAGCTCAACTTCGTGGAGCGCGCGGTGCTGTCCAAGGTGCTCAAGAAGCTCGACGGCACCGACATCGCCACGCTGCTGCGCGAATACCACGTGATCTGACGGAGCGCTGGCAGTACTGAGGATCGGCCCCCTCTGATGATCTGATGATCTGATGATGAGGGGGCCGGCGAATCCGACTGGGGAAGAGAGCCGTGGCGGTTCGGCAGAGCCGTAACGGCTCAGCCCCCTGAAATCAGAAGTCGAAGAAATCAGAAGTCGAAGTTGTCCGGGTCGGCGCTGTTGCGGTGACCGGTGCTCAGTGTGTTGATCGCCGCCATGTCGTCGGCGGTCAGCTCGAAGTCGAACACGTCGATGTTCTGACGGATGCGGTCGGCGTGCACCGACTTGGGCAGCACGATCACGCCGCGTTGGATATGCCAGCGGATCGCCACCTGAGCGGCCGACTTGGCGTACTTCTCGCCGATCCTGGCCAGCAGCGGCGAGGCAAGCAGATCGCCGCCGGTGCCGCCCAGCGGGCTCCACGCCTCGACGTCGATGTGATGGCCATGGACGAAGTCGACCAGTTCCTGATTCGTGAACTGCGGCGAGGACTCGATCTGATCGACCGCCGGCTTGACGCCGCCCATCGCCAGCAGATCGTTGAGATGATGCTGATGCAGATTGCTCACGCCGATCGCCTTCGCGCGACCGGAGGCGTAGATGTCCTGCAGATCGGACCACGCCTGCTGCCAGCCGTCGGCCGGCCAGTGGATGAGATACAGGTCGATGTAGTCGACGCCGAGACGCTCCAGGCTCTCGTTGAACGCGTCCTTGGCGCGATGCGCGCGGATGTCGTCGTTCCACAGCTTCGTGGTGATGAACACCTCCTCGCGCGGCACTCCGGAGCGACGCAGCCCCTCGCCCACGGACGCCTCGTTGCCGTAGACGCGAGCGGTGTCGATGTGACGGTATCCGGCCTCCAGTGCGGCGGTGACGGCATTGACGGTCGTCTCGCCGTCCGGCACGCGGAACACGCCGAGTCCCACCTGGGGAATGACCGTGCCGTTGTTGAGTGTGATCGACGTCTGATGCGCGGGCAGCGGCTGGACGACTGTCCGGGCGGGCTGCGTGCCGGCTGCGGGCTGCGATGTTGCCGTGGGCTGCGTTGGCTGGGTTGATGCTGTCATGGGGGCCTCCTCGCTGTCATGTGACCAATGCGGTGTGAATGCGTTGTGATCACGGTGATGTGACCGGCTTGATTCGGGCTGTTACGCGGTGCGTGGCTCGTGGCGCGTGGCGGGCTGCCACGTGCCACGTGGCGCGTCCCGATGCCGCCGGTGTCGCGATGTCTGATCTCGCGATATCCAGTATAGGCGGGATGCGCTGTGCGTCGGCGTCTCGGCGGCATGGTCCATGCAGCGGACGGCCCGCGTGTGCTGTAACCGGGCCACGCTAACCTGTTGTCCGTTGCCGCGGATGCGGCGAGAACGAGCATACGGGCCCCGCGCATGCGGGCGATACGAGCGGAATCGGAGGCGATCATGACGTTGGCCGTCAGAGTCATCCCCTGTCTGGACGTCGATGCCGGGCGCGTGGTCAAAGGCGTGCATTTCGAGAATCTCAAGGACGCCGGCGATCCGGTCGAACTGGCGGGGGAGTACTACCGTCAGGGCGCCGATGAACTGACCTTTCTTGACGTGACGGCATCCAGCTCGCATCGTCAGACCATGGTGAACGTGGTCAGCCGCACCGCCGAACAGGTGTTCATCCCGATGACGGTCGGCGGCGGCGTGCGCACGCCCGAGGATGTGGATTCGCTGCTGCGCTGCGGCGCGGACAAGGTGGGCGTCAACACCGCCGCCATCAACGATCCGACGCTGATCAGCAGGGTCGCCGAACGCTTCGGCAATCAGGTGCTGGTGCTGTCGGTTGATGCGCGGCGCGAACGAGGCGAACGGCATACGCAGTCCGGATTCGAGGTCACGACGATGGGTGGTCGCAAATCCACCGGCATCGACGCGATCTGGTGGGCGCGGCGAGCCGCCGAGCTGGGTGCCGGCGAGATTCTACTCAATTCGATGGACGCGGACGGCACCCGGGAGGGATTCGATCTGGAGATGATCCGCGCGGTGCGCCGCGAGGTGAACATTCCGGTCATCGCGTCGGGCGGCGCGGGCAAGGCCTCGGATTTTCCGCCGGCGATCGCGGCGGGTGCCGACGCGGTGCTCGCCGCGTCGATCTTCCACTACGGTCTGGTGACCATCCGTCAGGTCAAGGATGCGCTCAAGGGCGCGGGATATACGGTCAGGTGAGGCAACGGCATGGGGGAATCCGACGTGAACGAATCCAAAGTGAGCGAATCCGTAGTGAACGATTTCAAGGTGAACGATTCCGCTGAACGGTCCGATGCCGGTGATGCGGGCGCCGCCGCTGCGTACGACAATGCGCACACGCTCGACCCGCGCATCGCTTCGCGGCTCAAGCGCGACGACAAGGGGCTGGTCGCGGCGGTGGTGCAGCAGTACGACACGCGCGAGGTGCTGATGGTCGGCTACATGAACGACGAGGCGCTGCGACGCACGCTGACCAGCGGCCGCGTGACGTTCTGGTCGCGTTCGCGTCAGGAATACTGGCGCAAGGGCGATACGTCGGGGCATGTGCAGTACGTCAAGGCGGTGTCGCTTGACTGCGACGGCGACGCGCTGCTGGTCGAGGTCGATCAGGTCGGCGCGGCGTGCCACACCGGCAAACGCTCCTGCTTCGAGCAGGGCGGTCCGCTGCCGGTGGTGGTCGGGCACCGCCCCGACGAGGCCGGCGCGGCGATCGCATAGTGATCGCATAGGATGTATTGGAACACCGTCCGGGATTCTCGGGATTCTCATGATCTTCAGGATCTTCATGGGATCGAGGATGGGCAGTGCGGGCTCGAATGGACGGAGCCGTACGCACGGGCAGCAACGAAAGGGGACATGCATGGCAGGCAAGGCAGTGGACGAGACGGTCGGCGGTACGCTCTGCGAGCAGAGGCACGATGCGAAGTGCAGCGTCGAGCATCTCGGCTGGGGCGGCACCTGGCCCGATCGTGAGGAATTCCACAGGCTCGCCGATGCCGGCTTCCGAGTGATTCCCATCGTGCGCCGTCTGCTCGCCGACTCGCTGACCCCGGTCGGCTTCTATGAGCGGCTTGCCGGCGGGCGAACCGGCACCTTCATTCTCGAATCGGCGGAATACGGTGGCTCATGGAGCCGATACAGCTTCATCGGGGTCGATTCGATGGCGCAGCTGCGCTCCGATCACGGACAGGCCAGTTGGATCGGTCGTGTTCCGGCTGGTGTTCCCGAACATGGCGACGTGATCGACGTGGCGCACGAGGCGCTGAGAGTGCTCAAGGCGCCGCGCGTCAAGGGACTGCCGAACCTGACCAGCGGACTGGTCGGCTCGATCGGATGGGATGCGATCCGTCATTGGGAGCCGAAGCTCAGGGCCACCGCCCCCGACGAGACCGGGCAGCCGGAGCTCGCCTTGGCGCTCGCGACCGACATCGCCGTCGTCGACCATGTGTCCGGTTCGGTCTGGCTGATCGCCAATGCGGTCAATGTGGACGACCGTCCCACGCGCGCCGACGCCGCCTACGACGAGGCGATTGCGCGACTCGCCGACATGCAGCGGCGCGCCGCCACGCCGGTGGAGGGCGAATCCCGCGTCAGCATGCTCGATCCGGATGCGCCGACGCCGCAGCTGCGGTTCCGCACGCCCAAGGCGGAATACGAGCATTGGGTGGAGGAGACGAAACGCCATATCGTCGACGGCGATGTGTTCCAGACGGTCATCTCCCAGCGACTCGATCTCGATTCGCCGGCCGATCCGTTCGACGTGTACCGGGTGCTGCGCACGCTCAATCCCAGTCCGTACATGTATTTCATGACGCTCACCGACGCCCAGGGCCGCGACTTCAACGTCATCGGCTCAAGCCCCGAGACGCTGATCAAGGTGGATGACGGCCGTGCACTGACCTTCCCCATCGCCGGGTCCCGACCGCGTGGCGCCACGCCCGAGGAGGACGAGCGTCTCGCCCGCGAACTGCTCGCCGACCCCAAGGAGCGCAGCGAGCACATCATGCTGGTGGATCTGTCGCGCAACGATCTGAGCAAGGTGTGCGTGCCGCGCAGCGTCGAAGTGGTCAAGCTCATGGACATCAAGCGGTTCAGCCACATCATGCACATCTGCTCGACCGTCACCGGTGTGGTGGACCCTTCGCTGACGGCCTTCGACGTGTTCAAGTCGGCGTTTCCGGCGGGCACGCTCTCCGGAGCGCCCAAGCCGCGCGCGATCGATCTCATCGACGAGCTGGAAGTGGCCGATCGCGGCATCTACGGCGGTACGGTCGGCTATTTCGACTTCTCCGGCAACATGGACATGGCGATCGCCATCCGCACCGCGTTCCTGCGCGACCATCAGGCGAGTGTGCAGGCGGGCGCGGGTCTGGTGCTCGATTCGGTGCCCGCGAACGAATGGCAGGAGACGCGCAACAAGGCCGAGGCGAGCGTCGAGGCCGTGCAGATCGCCGCGCAGCTGAAGACGATCTGATGTTGTTGCGGGCGCCGGACGTCTGAGTGCCGTGCGCCCGCGCTCGGGTATCCGGCACACGTCGTCTTCGTTCTCGGTGCCGGGGCGGAGCAAACGCCGAGGATGGCGATTCGTCTATTTTGTTAGTATTATTTACAAATAACGGGGTGCCTGATACGCAGGTCCGTGCGTCAGTCATGCGCACGGCGGATCAAGTGGTTCCGACGGGGCGAAGAGGACTGGACGGAACCCTGCGGGCGCGTTGACGGCGTGGCGCGGCATCCTGAGCCCATACCCTCGAACAGAAGAAAGAGGTTTCCATGACCGCAATTGATCCCACGCTCGCAGGCATCGCCGCCTGCTTCCGCATCGACGGCACCGTCGAGAGCATCGAGCCGTACGGCGACGGCCACATCAACGAGACGTACCTGCTGGTGACCGACGCCAAGCGCTACATCCTGCAGCGGATGAACACGTCGATCTTCCCCGACACCGTGCATCTGATGCGCAACATCGAACTGGTCACCGCGTTCCTGCGCGAGCACGGCAAGGAGACGCTGGAGATCATCCCCACCACCGACGGCGCGTCGTACATCCAGGACGAGCGCGGTGCCTGGCGGGTATACGCCTTCATCGAGCATACCGTCTCCTACAACCTCGTGCCGAACATCGAGGTGTTCCGCGAGTCCGGCGCCGCCTTCGGCGAGTTCCAGACGTATCTGGCCGAGTTCGACGCCTCCCAGCTCACCGAGACCATCGCCCACTTCCACGACACGCCGCACCGCTTCGCCGACTTCAAGGCCGCGCTCGAGGCCGATGTCAAGGGCCGTGCCGACACCTGCCGCGAGGAGATCGACTTCTATCTCGCCCACGCCGACGAATACGACACGATCACCAAGGGTCTTGCGGACGGCACCATCCCGCTGCGCGTGACGCACAACGACACCAAGCTCAACAACATCCTGATGGATGCGACCACCGGCAAGGCCCGCGCGATCATCGATCTCGACACCATCATGCCCGGCTCCATGCTCTACGACTTCGGCGACTCCATCCGCTTCGGCGCGTCCACCGCGCTGGAGGACGAGAAGGATCTCGACAAGGTGCACTTCAGCACCGAGCTGTTCCGCGCCTACGCCGAGGGCTTCGTCGGCGCCGTGCGCGACAGCATCACGCCGCGCGAGGCCGAGCTGCTGCCGACCGGCGCGAAGATGATGACCATGGAATGCGGCATGCGCTTCCTCGCCGACTATCTGGCCGGCGACACCTACTTCGCCACCAAGTATCCCGAGCACAACCTTGTCCGCTCCCGCACGCAGATCAAGCTGGTGCAGGAGATGGAGGCCAAGGCGGATGAGACTCGCGCCATCGTCGAGGAGATCATGGCCGGAGGCGATCGCTGATGGCGGCGCAGGATTGTGCGACCGCACTGGATGCGGTGTATGCGAGCATCGACGCGCTGGTTGACTTCGCCGGCAAGCGGCTCGGTCTCGATCCGCGCGACGCCGATCTGGCGCGCAATCGCATCTTCGAGATGTTCTCGCTCGACTCCTATCGTCCCACCGGCACGGTTGTGGACGAGACGGCGCTCGACGTGAACACGCCGGGGGAGCTGCTGGCGAACTTCCGCGCGGCCGCTGTCGCGGCCGGGCTGTTCGAGGCGCATGAGGGCCCGTCGTATGCCGATGCCGTCATGGGCGTGCTGTCGCAGACCCCATCGCAGCTTGACGATCGCTTCGAGTCGATCGAAAAGGCGGATGGCGGCATGGAGGCCATGCGGTGGTTCTACGACTACTGCGTCGACAACACCTACGTCAAGCGCGCGGTGCTCGATCGCAATCCGCGTTTCGACTCGCACGGTCTGATCGTCACCATCAACATGGCCAAGCCCGAGTTCAAGAACATGAAGAAGGCCGCCGCCGGCAACGCCGTGTCGGGCGGATACCCGGCATGCACCATCTGCCATGCCAACGAGGGCTTCGCCGGGCGCGACAAGCGCACGCTGCGCACCATCCCCGTGACGCTCGGCGGCGAGCCCTGGTTCTGGCAGTTCTCCCCGTACGGCTACTTCCACCAGCATGGCATCTGCGTGAACGAGGAGCACACGCCGATGCACGTGAGCCGCTCGACGTTCGGCCATCTGCTCGACTTCGTCGACCGTTTCCCCGGCTACTTCCTCGGCTGCAACGCCGCACTGCCGCGCATCGGCGGCTCGGTGCTCGCCCACGACCACTATCAGGGCGGCGGCGAGCTGCTGCCGATGCACAAGGCACCGGCATGGCGCACGCTGACGATCGACGCCTATCCCGATGCCGTCGTGGAGATCCTCGACTGGCCGGGAACCGCGGTGCGCGTGGTCTCCAAGTCGCGCGACACGATCATCGAGGTGTCCGACCTCATCCGCGAGGCGTGGGTCGGCTACGATGACGAGGCGAACGGCATCGTCAGCCACGATGCGGACGGCAACCGCCAATCGGCCCTCTCGCCGAGCGCGATCATCACCGGCCGCGGTTACGAGATGAGCCTGATCTTCCGCAACAACGCGGTCAGCGACGAGTACCCTGAGGGCATCTTCCACGCCCATCCCGAGTTCTGGCCCGTCAAGCAGGAGCCGATCGGTCTGATCGAGGCGCAGGGTCTGTTCATTCTGCCCGGTCGTCTGATCGACCAGCTGGGCAGGATCGAGGACGCGCTCGCCGCCGGCGAACCGCTGCCGGACGAGGTGTCCGAGTTCTCGCTCGAATGGGACGAGCTGTCAGCCGCGCTGAACGGCAATCGCGACCGTGATGCGATCCGCGAGGCCGTGCACGATGAGCTTGGCAGCATCTGCGAACGCATTCTCGGCAACACCGCGGTGTTCAAGCGCAAGGAGACGACGCTCGCCTTCCTGGAGCGTCTGGGGTTCAACGCCTGAACGGATGCGCATCAGCGGTGCGCATGACGCCGTGAGTCGATAGGGGGTCCCGTCGAGTCTGGATGAACGACTCGGCGGGACCCTCGTCGTATGCGCTGTATGCGTGTTGTGCTCCGTATGCATGGATACGGGGGTTACGGGGGATGGGGCGTCGAGCGATGTTCACTTGAACACGCCGATGTTCGATTTTGGTAGAAACTGGTAGAAATTGTTAGAATATGATATGATGGAAGAGCCAAGGCAGGGGCGGCGGGGCGCGCGTCAGGCGAGCGATGCGCCGGCCCGTGGAACCATCACAAGGAGAACAACATGACGACCATTCTGGTCACCGGCGGTGCCGGATACATCGGCTCCCACACCGATGTCGAGCTGCTGAACAAGGGTTACGACGTGGTGTGCGTCGACAACTACTGCAACTCCTCGCCCAAGTCCCTCGACCGTGTCGAGCAGATCACCGGCAAGAAGATCAAGCGCTACGAAGGCGACGTGCGCGACGAGGCGCTCATGGATCAGATCTTCAGCGAGAACCACATCGACTGGGTCATCCACTTCGCGTCCCTCAAGTCGGTCGGCGAGTCCGTCGCCAAGCCGATCGAGTACTACGACAACAACCTCAACTCCACCATCGTGCTGCTCAAGGCCATGCGCAAGGCCAACGTGAAGAAGGTCATCTTCTCCTCGTCCGCCACCGTGTACGGCACGCCGAAGGAGCTGCCGATCACCGAGGAGACCCCGACCGGCGGCACCACCAACCCGTACGGCACCACCAAGCTGTTCGAGGAGCAGATCCTGCGCGACGTGCATGTCGCCGACGACTCGTGGACCGTCGTCATCCTGCGCTACTTCAACCCGGTCGGCGCGCACGAGTCCGGCCTGATCGGCGAGGATCCGAAGGGCATTCCCGCCAACCTCACCCCGTACGTCGCCAAGGTCGCCATCGGCGAGCTCAAGGCCGTGCAGGTCTTCGGCGACGACTACGACACTCCGGACGGCACCGGCGTGCGCGACTACATTCACGTCGTCGACCTCGCCAAGGGCCACGTCGCTGTGGTCGACAAGATCGACGAGCCGGGCGTGTTCACCTACAACCTCGGCACCGGCCACGGCTACTCCGTGCTGCAGGTCATCGCTGCCTACGAGAAGGCCGCCGGCCACGCGATTCCGTACGTCATCAAGCCGCGTCGTCCCGGCGACATCGCCGCATGCTACGCCGACTCCTCCAAGGCCGAGCGCGAACTTGGCTGGAAGGCCGAGCTGGGCATCGACGACATGGCCGCGTCCTCGATGAACTGGCAGACCAAGAACCCGAACGGCTATCGCGACGCCGAGTGAGCGAACGCCGCTGCGTGCGCTGATGTGCGCGGCTGAAGGCTGAATCAGGGGCCGGTCTCCTCGTCACCGAATCACCAAGGTGGCGAGGGACCGGCCCCTGTTGCGTGGGTACGCCATTGTGCACGCTGTTGCGCACATCGCCCACATATCCGCGCTGGTGCGTGTATGATTCCGGTATGACTCAGTTACGTTTCGCCCTCGCCCAGATCGATACATGCGTCGGAGACCTCGACGGCAACGCCGAACGCATCATGAGATACGCCCGACTCGCCGCGCATCAAGGCGCCGGTGTGGTCGCGTTCCCGGAGATGACCCTGACCGGATATCCGATCGAGGATCTCGCCCTGCGCGCCACATTCCGCAGAGCCGCATGGGACAAGGCCAACTGGCTCGCCACCGAGCTTGAGGCCGACGGACTGGGCGATCTGTATGTGGTCGTGGGCACGGTCGGCACCGACCACGCCTCCGATCGTCCGCGCAACCGGCTTGTCGTATTGCATGACGGCACGGTGTGGGCCGGATACGACAAGCACTTTCTGCCCAACTACGGCGTGTTCGACGAGTTCCGCATCTTCGCTGCCGGCGACAAGGCCACCGTGCTCGACATCGACGGCGTGCGCGTCGGCGTGGCCATCTGCGAGGACATCTGGCAGGACGGCGGTCCTGTCGCGCGGATCGCGCGCGAAGGCGTGGACGTGCTGCTGACGATCAACGGCTCTCCGTATGAGGAGGGCAAGACCCACACGAGGCTCGATCTGGCGTCCCGACGTGCGGCAGAGGTGAACGCGCCGCTGATCTACGTCAACCAGGTGGGCGGCCAGGACGATCTGGTGTTCGACGGCGGCAGCTTCGTCGTGGATACCGACGGCACGCTGCTGGAACGCTCGCCGATGTTCGTCGAGCATCTGGGGATCTTCGATCTCGATACGTCCGCTGCGCATCAGACGCCGGGCGTGATCGCCGCCCAGCCCGACCCGGATGAGGAGGTGTACACCGCCTGCGTGCTGGGGCTCAAGGACTACATGGCCAAGAACCGGTTCTCCGGCGTGTGCCTCGGGCTTTCCGGCGGCATCGATTCGGCGCTGGTCGCGGCGATGGCCGCAGACGCGGTGGGCGGCTCGAACGTGCACGGCATCTCCATGCCGTCCATGTATTCGTCGGACGGCTCGAAGGACGATGCCGCCGATCTCGCCGCCAACATCGGCGCGCACTACGACGTGCAGCCCATCGAACCGCTGTTCAATGCCTTCCAAAGCCAGCTGTCGCTGGAGGGCGTCGCCGCGGAGAACCTTCAGGCGCGCATTCGCGGCGTCATCGTCATGGCCTATTCGAATTCGAAGGGACTGCTCGCCGTGGCCACCGGCAACAAGTCGGAGCTCGCCTGCGGCTATTCGACGATCTACGGCGACGCCGTTGGCGGCTACGCGCCGATCAAGGATCTGCTCAAGACCCGCGTCTGGGAGCTCGCCCGCTGGCGCAATCGCGCCGCCGCGGCGGGCATGGGCGTCGGCGGACTGTCGATCGTCGGTAACGAGGAGGGCAATGCGGGCGTGCCTGTGCCCGACGGCGTGATGATTCCGATCAATTCGATTCTCAAGCCGCCGAGCGCCGAACTGCGGCCCGGGCAGAAGGACTCAGATTCGCTGCCGGAATACGAGCTGCTCGACAGGGTGCTGGCCGCCTACATCGAGCATGCGCACGGTCGGGCGGATCTGCTGGCGGACGGCTTCGACGTGCATACCGTGGACACGGTGATGAGACTGGTCGATCGCGCCGAATGGAAGCGACGCCAGTATCCGCTTGGACCCAAGGTCACCGCGCTCGCGTTCGGTCGCGACCGCCGACTGCCGGTCACCAACGCGTTCCGCGAGTAGCGGCGAATGCGCCGCCCCGGTCCATGCTGATCTACAATACCTATGATGCAAGGCATGGAAGGGAGCAGGCATGACGGACAGGCAATGGTATTTCAACACGGTCAAGGAGCAGCCGGAGCTCGGCATGCTGTCGCCGAGCTCCCAGCGCATGGGGCCGTACAAGTCCCGTCAGGATGCGATCGACGCGTGGAAGATCGTCAAGGAGCGGAACCTTCTGTGGGAGGAGACGAATCGCAAGTGGAGCAAATGGGATCGCGACGGCTACGCCGGGCAGTTTGCGCAAGACGCTGATGCGGAAGGCGATGCGGCGCAAGGCGACGATGCGACCGGTGATGATTCGCAAGGCGATGCGGCTGCCGCTTCGGCGCATGCCGAGACGGGGGACGAGGATTCGCGGCATGGCGATGAGCATCGGACCGATATGTAACATGCTCGAAATGTGAGTAAGCTCACGTCATGTTTCAGCGTATCGTCAGGTTTGCTCCACTAGAATTTTCGGTAACGACAGCGTGAAGATGCGCTGGCCAACCCCAACAAGGAGTGAACATGACCGCAGTGGAAGCAGCCGCGCTCTCCGCCGAGGAGCTGCAGGCGAAGGCGTGGGACGGTTTCGTCGAGGGCAACTGGCAGAAGGACATCGACGTCCGTGATTTCATCCAGAAGAACTACACCCCCTACACCGGTGACGAGTCCTTCCTCGCCAACGCCACCGAGAAGACCAAGCACCTGTGGAAGTACCTTGACGACAACTACCTCGCCGTCGAGCGCAAGCAGCGCGTCTACGACGTGGACACCCACACGCCGGCCGACATCGACGCCTTCCCGGCAGGCTACATCGAGTCCCCGGAGGTCGACAACGTGATCGTCGGCCTGCAGACCGACGAGCCGTGCAAGCGCGCCATGATGCCCAACGGCGGCTGGCGCATGGTTGAGCAGGCCATCAAGGAGGCCGGCAAGGAACCGGACCCGGAGATCAAGAAGATCTTCACCCGCTACCGCAAGACCCACAATGACGGCGTCTTCGGCGTCTACACCAAGGACATCAAGGTCGCCCGCCACAACAAGATCCTCACCGGTCTGCCGGATGCCTACGGCCGCGGCCGCATCATCGGCGACTACCGTCGTGTGGCGCTGTACGGCGTGAACGCGCTCATCAAGTTCAAGCAGCGCGACAAGGATTCCGTCCCGTACCGCAACGACTTCACCGAGACCGAGATCGAGCACTGGATCCGCTTCCGCGAGGAGCACGACGAGCAGATCAAGGCCCTCAAGAAGCTCATCGTTCTGGGCAACGAGTACGGTCTCGACCTGACCCGTCCGGCGCAGACCGCCAAGGAGGCCGTGCAGTGGACCTACATGGGCTACCTCGCCTCGGTCAAGAGCCAGGACGGCGCCGCCATGTCCTTCGGCCGCAACTCGGCGTTCTTCGACTGCTACTTCGAGCGTGATCTCAAGTCCGGCCTGATCGACGAGACCGACGCCCAGGAGATCATCGACAACATCGTCATGAAGCTGCGCATCGTGCGCTTCCTGCGCACCAAGGATTACGACAACATCTTCTCCGGCGACCCGTACTGGGCGACCTGGTCCGATGCCGGCTTCGCCGATGACGGCCGTCCGATGGTCACCAAGACCTCGTTCCGTCTGCTCAACACCCTCACCCTCGAGCACCTCGGACCGGGCCCCGAGCCGAACATCACCATCTTCTGGGATCCGAAGCTGCCGGAAGGCTACAAGCGCTTCTGCGCCAAGATCTCCATCGACACCTCGGCCATCCAGTACGAGTCCGACAAGGAGATCCGCGCCCACTGGGGCGACGACGCCGCCATCGCCTGCTGCGTCTCCCCGATGCGCGTCGGCAAGCAGATGCAGTTCTTCGCCGCCCGAGTCAACTCCGCCAAGGCGCTGCTGTACGCGATCAACGGCGGCCGCGACGAGATGACCGGCATGCAGGTCATCGACAAGGGCGTGATCGATCCGATCCAGCCCGAGGCCGACGGCTCCCTCGACTACGAGAAGGTCAAGGCCAACTACGAGAAGGCCCTCGAATGGCTGTCCGAGACCTACGTCAAGGCGCTGAACATCATCCACTACATGCATGACAAGTACGCCTACGAGTCCATCGAGATGGCCCTGCACGACAAGGAGGTGTACCGCACCCTCGGATGCGGCATGTCCGGTCTGTCCATCGCCGCCGACTCGCTGTCCGCATGCAAGTACGCCAAGGTCTACCCGATCTACAACAAGGACGCCAAGGACACCCCCGGCCACGAGTACGAGTACGTGGAGGGCGCCGACGACGATCTGGTGGTCGGCTACAAGACGGTCGGCGACTTCCCGATCTACGGCAACGACGACGATCGCGCCGACGACATCGCCAAGTGGGTCGTCTCGACCGTCATGGGACAGGTCAAGAGGCTGCCGGTCTACCGCGGCGCGGTGCCGACCCAGTCGATTCTGACCATCACCTCGAACGTCGAATACGGCAAGAACACCGGCTCCTTCCCGTCCCGCCACAAGAAGGGCACCCCGTATGCCCCGGGCGCGAACCCGGAGAACGGCATGGACTCCCACGGCATGCTGCCGTCGATGTTCTCGGTCGGCAAGATCGACTACAACGACGCCCTTGACGGCATCTCGCTGACCAACACCATCACCCCCGACGGCCTTGGCCGCGACGAGGAGGAGCGCATCGGCAACCTGGTCGGCATCCTGGATGCCGGCAACGGCCACGGCCTCTACCACGCCAACATCAACGTGCTGCGCAAGGAGACCATGGAGGATGCCGTCGAGCATCCGGAGAAGTACCCGCACCTGACCGTGCGCGTCTCCGGCTACGCGGTGAACTTCGTCAAGCTCACCCGCGAGCAGCAGCTCGACGTGATCTCCCGCACCTTCCACCAGGGTGCCGTCACCGACTGATTCGTCGAATGACCGCGACCGTGTGACACGGTAGAACGATGAAGGGGTGGGATTCGTCCCGCCCCTTCCGTTTGCCCGGCCCAACCCATTTTCGGACAATCGTATTCAGGAACAGGAGGACAACGATGCCCGGCACCCAGTTCCGCACCACCACGCGGCATATGCTGCGCGAATCCAAGACCTACGCCTCGCAGACCCTTATGGGCGGTCTGTCCGGCTTTGAATCGCCCATCGGCCTCGATCGGCGCGACCGCATTGTCGCGCTCAAATCCGGTGACATCGGCTTCGTCCACTCGTGGGACATCAACACGTCGGTGGACGGTCCCGGCACGCGCATGACCGTCTTCATGTCGGGATGCCCGCTGCGCTGCCAGTACTGCCAGAACCCCGACACCTGGAAGATGCGCGACGGCAAGCCCGTCTATCTGGATGCCATGATCAGCAAAGTGGACCGCTACAAGGAGCTGTTCAAGGCAACGCACGGCGGCATCACGTTCTCCGGCGGCGAGTCGATGATGCAGCCCGCGTTCGTCTCGCGTGTGTTCCGCGCCGCCAAGGAGATGGGCGTGCACACCTGTCTCGACACCTCCGGGTTCCTCAACACCAACTACACCGACGAGATGCTCGATGACATCGATCTGTGCCTGCTCGACGTCAAATCCGGCGACGAGGAGACGTACCACAAGGTCACCGGCGGCACGCTGCAGCCCACCATCGACTTCGGTCGGCGTCTGGCGCGGGCCGGCAAGAAGATCTGGGTGCGTTTCGTGTTGGTGCCCGGGCTCACCGACGCCGAGGAGAACGTCGAGAACGTGGCACGCATCTGCGAGTCGTTCGGCGATGCGGTGGAGCACATCGACGTGCTTGGATTCCACCAGCTTGGCAGGCCGAAATGGCATGAGATGCGCATCCCGTACCCGCTGGAGCATCAGAAGGGTCCGTCCGCGGCATTGAAGAAGCGCGTGACCGAACAGTTCGAATCGCACGGCTTCGTCGTGTACTGACGCTTGTATATTGACGTTTGTGTACTGACGTCTGCTGGCGTTCCGGCTTGCATTCGCGTCCTGCATCCCATGGTTGTGCTTCCGCGCCGACCTGCATCATCACGACGCATTGCCGCTGCGTCGGCGGCGTCGTGGATGCCGTCTGATAGCATAGTGGGCGATTTGCCGGTCCGTGCACGTCGTGTCGCCGGATCGGCCTCGCGAGACGAGGAGGAGACGTTCGTTGATCGATGAGCCCAGGCTACAGTGCGAGCCGAGGGATGGTGTGCCGGATGTCATCGACACGCTTGACGGCTTCCATGAGGCATGTGATCGTCTGGCGAAGGCGGCCGGTCCGCTTGCCGCCGATGCCGAGCGAGCGTCCGGTTTTCGCTACGGCCATGAGGACTGGCTGGTGCAGTTCAAACGCGACGGCGCCGGGATCATGCTGTTCGACCCGGTCACGCTGGGCCGGCAGGGTGCCGACTGGAACGAGTTCAACGACGCGGTCGGGGACGCGACGTGGATCATCCATGATGCGCTGCAGGACCTTCCCGGATTCCATGATATCGGCATGCGTCCGGCCGCGCTGTTCGACACGGAGATCGCGGCTCGGCTTCTGGGATTGTCCCGCTTCGGACTGGCTGCGGTGACGGAGCGATATCTGGGCATCACGCTCGCCAAGGAGCATTCGGCCGCCGACTGGTCGTATCGGCCGCTGCCGCGCGACTGGCGCAACTATGCGGCGCTTGACGTGGAGCTGCTCATCGAACTGCGCGAACACATGGAGCGCGATCTGAAGGCCCAGGGCAAGGATGACTGGGCCCGTGAGGAGTTCGCATACGCGCTTGACGAGGGGATGCGCCCCCGTGCGCCCCATCCTGTGCCGTGGATGCGCATCTCTCGCATTACCGCGCTTGGCAATGACGGGCAGGCTCTGGCGATCGCCAAGGCGCTGTGGCAGACCAGGGACGCGCTCGCACGTCGATACGACATCGCGCCCGGGCTGCTGCTCGCGGATTCCTCGATCATCGAAGCAGCGAAGAACAAGCCCCATAACGGGCGCGAGTTCCGTGCGATACGCTCGCTCAACGAGCGCGTCCGCATCCATACCGGCGGCGAGCAGGATCGCATGTTCGCACGCTATATTCCCATCCAGAACAAGGTGAAGCCCTCGAAATGGCATGAGGCGATCCGTGAGGCGATGGCGCTCAAGCCCAGTCAGTGGCCCAGCATCCCCACGATCGAGCAGAGTCACATGGAGGTCAACGCGCCCCGTTCGACGCGTCTATGGAAGGACCGGCATCCCGCACGGTTGCACGCGTTGGAACGTGTGCGCAAGGTCATCGTGCAGGCATCCGACGACACGCATACGCCGGCGGAGATCCTGCTCAAGCCGCAGATCGTGCGCAACCTGTGCTGGACCGACGATCCCGCATCGCGCGACGTGCCCTCGTTCCTCGCGCAGCAGGGTGCGCGGCACTGGCAGATCGACCTGCTGGCGGCTCCGATCGCGCGGGCTCTGCGCGCCGGCGAGGACTGATCGGCGCGCAGGCCTGCAATCCCTATGGCATGCTATAGTGTAACGGTTGCCCGTAGAGGGCAGGAATGAAGTCATACGTTTTCAGGAGCGTTTAGCGTGAAGATCAGCGTCAGGAACCTCGAGCCCACCAAGGTGAAGCTCACCATCACCGTCGACCCGGAGGAGTTCAACCCCTACCTTGATGCCGCCCGCAAGCAGATCGGCAAGCAGGTCAACATCCCCGGCTTCCGCAAGGGCCACGTGCCCGGTCCGATCATCGATCAGCGCATCGGCTTTGCCGCCGTCGCCGGCGAGGCGGTGAACGACGCCGTTCCGGAGCTGTACTCCAAGGCTCTGGAGGAGAAGCAGATCCACCCCATGGCCCAGCCTGAGTTCGATGTGCAGGAGGTGCCGCAGTCCGCGAAGGACGAGACCAAGCTCAAGTTCGTCGCCACCGTCGAGAAGCGTCCCGACATCGAGCTGCCCGAGCTGGAGGGCATGACCCTTGAGGTCGCCAAGCCCGAGGTCAGCGACGAGGACGTGGCCAAGCGTCTTGAGTCCCTGCGCCAGCGTTTCGGCACGCTGGTCGGCGTTGATCGCCCGGCCGCCAAGGGCGACTTCGCGAACATCGATCTGACCGCCGAGATCGACGGCAAGCAGGTCGAGTCCCAGGAGGGCATCAGCTACGAGCTCGGCTCCGGCAACATGCTTGACGGCCTTGACGAAGCGCTCGACGGCCTGTCCGCCGGCGAGGAGACCTCGTTCAACGGCAAGCTGGAGGCCGGCGAGCACGAGGGCCAGGAGGCCGTCGTCAAGGTCAAGGTCAACTCCGTGAAGGCCGAGGAGCTCCCGGAGCTCAACGACGACTTCGCGCAGGATGCCTCCGAGTTCGACACGCTGGACGAGCTCAAGGCCGACATCCGCAAGCAGATCGAGCGTGACGGCGAGGCCCGTCAGGCCACCGAGGCTCGTGACGTGTTCCTCGCCCGCCTCAAGGAGGGTCTCGACATCCCGGTGCCGAAGGGCGTCAAGGACGAAATGGTCCAGGAGCAGCTCAAGAACGTGACCGGCGACCCGAGCAAGGCCACCGACGAGCAGAAGGACGAGGCGGAGAAGACCGTCGTCAAGGATCTCACCGATCAGATCGTGCTCGACACGCTCGCCAGCAAGCTTGACGTGCAGGTCTCCCAGTCCGACGTGTTCAACTTCCTTGCCTCGATCGCCCAGCAGTACGGCATGGATCCGAACGCCTTCATCAATGCGATCATCAAGAACGGCCAGCTGGGTTCGGCCGTGCAGGAGGTCGGCCGTTCCAAGGGTCTGCTCGCCGGCATGCGTGCCGTGAGCTTCACCAGCGAAGGCCAGCCGCTCGATCTGAGCGCCTTCCTCGGCGATGACGAGGCTGCCGAGGAGGCCGTCGAGAACGAAAGCGTCGAGGCTGCGTCCGCCGCCGCCGCGGTCGCCGACGAGCTCGCCGCCAAGAATGGCGATGAGGCTCCGGCCACGGACGCCGAGTGAGCCATCGCCGCGTTTGATGCGGTGTCGCGTGTAACGCTGAGGCCGGGATTCTCTTCAACGAGGTCCCGGCCTCAGCGTTTTCCTGCATGCTTTCCTGCATGCTTTCCTGACTTGTTTCGCTGCATTGGTTCACGCCATTGTCGCGCATCATCGTTGCGCACGACTCGAGATCGGCTCCTCGATTCTGGTCTTCGCCAGTCGTGCCACCGTGTCAGTCGTGCCAGCCGTGTCGTGACCGGTCCCAAGTAGGTCGGCCTGCAGAAGGTCAGCCCTCAGGTCGTATCATGGGGGCGTCCGCAGGCGGAGCGCTCAGACCATCGACGCATCCGCTGGCGGCATGCTGATAGCGGCATGATGCAGGCGGCATGACGATCCGGGAGGTGCGATGGGAGAGTCGAGGATGCGGCGAAGCGAGGATCGGCAGGGCCGCCGATTCGGCATCTATGCGTTCGCCATGCTGGCGTTGGGCGTGGTCATCGGAGCTGGCGCCGGTCTGCTGACGTTGCTGCTGTACGCGATCGAACGGCTGATGCTCGGCTATGTGGAGGGTTCCGCCATGCCGGGGCCGTACGGCGTGCCATCGTGGCGTCGTGCCGTTTCCGTGGTGATCGGTCTTTCCGTGGCTGCGGTGATCTGGTGGCTGCTGCGCACGAGGACGACGAAGGTGCCGTCCGTCAAGCGCGCGGTCGCCGGAGAGCGCATGCCCTGGTGGCAGACGGTGGTCCATGTTTGTCTGCAGATCGGCATCGTCGGCTCGGGCGCGTCGATCGGCCGGGAGGTCGCGCCGCGCGAACTCGGCGCGATGATCGCCCAGCGGTTCTGCGATCTGTTTGCGCTTGATTCGCGCGACCGGCGCGTGATCGTCGCCGTGGCGGCCGGTGCCGGTCTCGGCGGCGTCTATGATGCGCCGCTTGCCGGCATGTTCTTCGCCGTGGAGATGCTGCTGGCCGATGTGACGATCGACAGGGCGGCGTTTGCGCTGGGCATGTCCGCCACGGCCGCCTATACGGCCTCCCTGATCAAGGGACGTCATACGTTCTACGGCATCGCCGCCGCGCAAAGCGAACCGACGATCACGCTGATGCTGTTCGCGCTGCTGATCGGGGCGGCATGCGGCGCGGCGGGAGCATGGTTCCGACGCGGCTCAAGCTGGGCGCAGACCCATCAGCCCAAGGGGGCGGCGGTGCTCTGGCAGATGCCTCTGGCGGGGCTGGCCACGGCGGGTGTCGCATGTTTCGTGCCGCAGATCATGGGCAACGGGCGGGCGGCCGCACAGCTCGGCTTCGGCGCGTCCTGGCCATTGGATTCGGTTTCGCCGGATGCGTCCCGCCCGGCCGGCGGCGCATTGAGCGAGACGTCCGGCGTGGCATCGGGGACGTCGTCGTGGGCGCTGCTGGGTTTTCCTGATTCCGCCTCGACGGATGGCTCCGCGCCGAGCCTGACCGTCGTGCTCACCGTTCTTGGTGTGCTCGCCCTGACCTTCGCGCTCAAGTCGCTGATCACGCTGGCCACCATCCGCTCCGGTGCCTCGGGTGGCGTGCTGCAGCCGGGCATTGCGCTGGGCGCCACGCTGGGGGCGTTCTGCGGTGTGCTGTGGACGCTGGTGATGCCGTGGGATTCGATCACATCCTGCGCGCTGATCGGTGCCGCCGCGCTGCTTGCCGCCTCGCAGCAGGCTCCGCTGATGGCCATGTGCCTGGTGATGGAGCTGACCGCCGCGCCGGTCGGCTACTTCGTGCCGGTGGGTCTCGCCGTCGCGGTTTCGGCGGCCGTGTCGCATCACATGCTGGAGCGCGGTGCCGCCGCCAGTCGCATGCATCCGGAACGGCACTGAGCGTGCCGTTCGCGTCGCATCGCGGCATGGCGCGAATATGCCCGGCTTTGCGATGCCCGGCTTTGCGATGCCCGGCTTTGCGATGTCCAGCTTTGCGGGGACATTGGAGAGATGGCAACACGGGCAAGGGCGGGCGCGCCGGTACGCATCGTATTCGGGGGCGATCCGTATCTCAACGATCAGATGGTTCGGGATCTCAAGCATGCGGCGTTGAAGGCGAATCCGGATGCCGATCTGGTGGAGCTCGATGCGGCCACCGCCGACCGATACGCCTTCGACGAGGCGGTCAGTCCATCGCTGCTTTCCGACCGGTCGGTGGTCGTCGTGACCGGCCTGCAGAATGCGGACGACGCGCTGGGCGAATCGATCGCCGCCTACTGCCGTCAGACCGCAGGTTCGTCCGGGCATGACGCCAGCATCGTCATCTGCCAGCATGACGGCGGAGTCAAAGGCAAGCGCATCGTCGAGGCCCTCGTCAAGGCGGGGGCCGCACGCGATGAGGTTCCCGATCTGAAGTATCCGGAGAAGAAGCTCAACTTCGTTCTCGGCAGATTCGAGCGCAACGGGCGGCGCGTCGAGCCGATGGCCGCGCAGCAGCTGGTCGCCGTGCTGGGGGAGCGCACGGGGGAGCTGGCCGCGATGTGCGATCAGCTGTGCTTTGATTTCGATGACGATCCGATCGGCTTGGACCGCGTCAACCAGTATCTGTCATCCAATCCGCAGGTCTCCGGATTCGCCGTCGCCGACACCGCCATGGCCGGTCGGGGAGCGGATGCGATCATCCAGATGCGGGCGGCGGTCGAGCAGGGCGTCGAACCGATCGCCATGATCGGCGCGCTCGCGTTGAAGCTGCGCACGGTGGCCAAGGTGGCGGCGGTCGAATCCGGTGCGCTCTCCGTGGCGGAGGCGAAGTTGAGCAAATGGGCGCTGAGGATGACCAGGCAGCAGCTTCCCGGCTGGAGTTCGCAAGGGCTTGCCACCTGCATCCGCATGCTGGCGTGGGCCGACGAGCAAAGCAAGACCAGCGGCGGCGATCCCCTCTATGCTCTGGAGCGTTGTCTGACTGCCATCAGCGCGAAGGGGCGCCTGTAGATCGCCTGTATAGGCCGTTTGCGGGCCGCCGACGGTGTACATGATCTCGAATGCGGTTAGTGTGTCGTGTGTGGTCGTATGCGGTCGAACGCATAGGAGTTCGTCGATATTCGTCGATAGTCGTCGAGAAGGAGTTGATTGTGGAATCAGTCATCACGGTGCCCACCGATGAGGATATGCGTGCGCTGGGCGAACGGATCGCGCGTCTGACCACGGGGGGTGACGTGCTGCTGCTATCCGGTCCGCTGGGAGCCGGAAAGACTACGTTCGCACAGGGATTCGGGCGTGGGCTTGGCATCAGCGAGCCGATCGTGTCTCCCACATTCACCATTGCACGCGAACTGCGGGGCCGTTTCGCCGACGGCACTCCCGCACACCTGGTGCATGTGGATGCCTACCGCTTGGGGGGCGACGCCTACGCGCCCGGTCAGGACGCGGTGGGTCGTCTTCTCGATGAGCTTGAATCGCTGGGATTGGACGAGGAGCTTGAGGACCCCGGCGATCATACGGTCGTGCTGATGGAGTGGGGCGAGCAGATGGCCGCCGCGCTGGCCGATGAGCGGCTCGACATCCATATCGCGCGTCCTGCGGTCGGCGATGGCGCGGCAGCCGTTGACGCGGCAGGTGATGGCGCGGCAGCCGTTGGCGCGGCCGGTGGCAGCGGCGAGGAGATCTCCGGCGATGGCGTGCGCATCGTCACGTGCGTGCCGGTCGGCGAATCGTGGCGGCGGCGTCTGCGGGACGCATCGTTGTAGACTCGTGTAGGCTTTGCGACAGAGTACGGCACGCGTACGAATGATGGAGGATGTATGGGCTGCACGTTGGTGATCGATACGTCATATGGTTCGACGGTGGGTCTGGTCGGCCATGAGCCCATTGTCGAGACGGATTCGCGCACCCATGTCGAGCGATTGCAGATCAACATCGCGAAGGCGCTGGACAAGGCCTCGATGAGCCCGTCCGATATCGAATCCATCGTCGTGGGCGTCGGTCCTGCGCCGTTCACCGGGCTGCGCGTCGGCATCGTCGCGGCCAAGGCCATCGCATTCGCGACCGGTGCCAGGCTCATCGGGCAGAACGTGCTCGATCCCCAGCATGACATGCTGCGGATCGCCATGGATGATGCCGATACGCGATTCGACGGCATCGGATTCCTCGCGAACGTGCCGAAGATCAATCCGCAGTCGGATGCCGCCGAACGGCATGTCACGCTGTGCGTGAACGACGCACGCCGCAAGCAGCTGTATTTCGCACTTGAGCATGGCGGTGTCGATGGCGATACGGACGGACGGCGCTGGATTGACATGGACATCGACTATCCCGAACGGCTCGTCGAACGGGTGAACGCCGTGGTTCGCGAACACGCCGAGGCCGATGGCGTGCGCTACACCGTCGATGTGGCCGGGCACGGCGTGGCGAAATATGCGCAGTCCTGGCATGGGCTGAACGATCTCGGCTGCGTGGTGGACGGTTCGGTGCTGGATGCCGGTGCCGCTGGTCTTGCCCTGTTCGCATCAACGGCACTGACCGCATCGACGGCGGCGCGTCAGGCATCGGGCACGGCTGATGGGCCGGACGCTGCGGTCGAACCGCTGTATCTGCGCCGCCCTGATGCCGAGATTCCCGCACCGCTCAAGCACGTGCTCGGTCATGCAGGCGCCGAAAGGCAGCAGTGATGATCATCTCCCTGGATCGATTCGACCGCCAGAGCGCGGTGCGCGCAATACGTTCGCTGGAGACCGAACTGTTCGGCAGACACGCGTGGAGCGAGAACGCGATACGTCAGGAGCTGGACGCGCCGGCACGCACCTATCTGTTCGATGTATCCCACGAGGCTGCATCCGTTCCTGATACCGCCGAGGGGACGGGCTGCGGTATCGCCGACGCGCCGATGTCGCTCGATGTGAGCGACGTCCGCGGATTCGCCGGATACTGGTTCGACGGCGATGACGCGGAAATCATGGACATCGGCGTCGCCAAGGCATACCAGCGTCGTGGCATCGCGTCCGCGCTGATGACTCGCATGATCGACAGCGCCCGTGAGCAGCACGCCCATCGCATGCTGCTCGAGGTCAGCGTGCTCAACGAGCCGGCCATCGCGTTGTATCGCCGATTCGGATTCACGCCGATCGGATTGCGACGCCGCTACTATCAGCCGGAAGGCATCGACGCGCATGTCATGGCCCTCGATCTCAATCCGCGAATCGTCGGCTTCAGCGCCAGCGGCGGCATCAACCGCGGCACCGACGGCGGCGCTGGCGGAGACGCTGGCGGAGGCGGAAACACCGGCGGGAACACCACCGACAGCAGTGACGGCAACGACAGCGGCGCAATCGCCGCGGACGAGGAGCAGTGATGAGCGAACCGATCGTACTGGGCATCGAATCAACCTGTGACGAAACCGCCGCAGCCATCGTCCAGGGGCGTACGCTGCGCTCCAACGTCGTCGCGTCCTCGATGAACGAGCATGCGCGCTACGGCGGCGTCATCCCCGAAATCGCATCGCGCGCCCACGCCGAGGCGTTCGTGCCATGCGTCTCACAGGCGCTCGCCGATGCCGGACTGGAACTCGCCGACATCGACGCGATCGCCGTGTCCGCAGGACCGGGACTGGCCGGCTGCCTTGCGGTCGGCGTCTCCGGTGCCAAGGCGCTCGCATGGGCGAGCGGCAAGCCGATCTACGGCATCAACCATGTGATCGGGCACATTGCGGTCACCCAGCTGCAGTTCGGTCCGTTCCCCGCGGATACGCTCGCGCTCATCGTCTCCGGCGGGCATACGTCGCTGCTGCATGTCAGCGACGTCGCCCGGCATGTCGATGTGGTCGGCACCACGCTGGACGATGCGGCGGGGGAGTGCTTCGACAAGGTGGCCCGACTGCTCGGCTTCCCCTATCCGGGCGGCCCCCATATCGACCGTCACGCCCAACGGGGCAATCCGAAGGCGATCCGCGTGCCGCAGGGCCTTACCCAAGGGCGTGCCGGTGCCGCGCATCCCTACGACTTCAGCTTCTCCGGCGTCAAGACCGCCGTGGCCCGATGGGTCGAAGGCGAGCAGGCGGCGGGACGGGAGATTCCCGTGGACGACGTGTGCGCGTCGCTGGCCGATTCCGTGGCGAGCGTGCTTGCGAAGAAGGCCATGCACGGTTGCGAGCAGTACGGGTCGAACACGCTGATCGTCGGCGGCGGATTCTCCGCGAACTCGCAGCTGCGCGCCAAGCTGCTCGACTACGGTGAGCGCTGCGGCGTGGACGTGCGCATCCCCGAGATACGGCTGTGCACCGACAACGGTGCGATGGTCGCCATGCTCGGTGTCAATCTCGTCGAAGCCGGCGTGACTCCCTCCGCGCCTGATTTCGCGATCGACTCCGCGATGCCGCTGACCACGATCAGCCTGTGACCGGCCTGCGATCAGTCTGTGCATGGCTTGTGATCGGCCTGCGAACCATGATCAGCCGGTGACTGCGGCTCCCATGCGCGTTCCCCTGCAGATCGGCAGGTGCGCGTCCGTGGTCCGCGCGCAGCGGCTGGCTCCCCTCGCTGATACGCTGAAACGCAGCAGAATTCACCATATCCGTCATAACCAATATCCGTTTCATCCATATCCGTCATAAGGAGCACGCATCCATGCCTGAATACAGCACTGCACCCGGCGACAACGGCGAACTCGGCGCACACGGCACCGAACAGGCCTCGCAGCACGATGAGAGCCACGGCGAACGCCTCGCCCTGTGGGGCGGACGCTTCACCTCAGGTCCTTCGCCCGAGCTGGCACGCCTGAGCAAGTCCACCCAGTTCGACTGGCGCCTGGCCGACGACGACATCGCCGGCTCCCGCGCCCATGCGCGGGCTCTCGGCCGCGCCGGACTGCTGACCGACGACGAGCTTGCGCGCATGGAGCAGGCTTTGGATACGCTGCAGCGCCATGTGGACGACGGCACGTTCGCTCCGGTGGAGGAGGACGAGGACGAAGCCACCGCATTGGAACGCGGCCTGATCGACATCGCCGGCGACGAGCTCGGCGGCAAGCTGCGCGCCGGGCGCTCGCGCAACGATCAGATCGCCTGCCTGATCCGCATGTGGCTGCGTCGCCATTCCCGCGTGATCGCGGGTCTGCTGCTCGCGCTCGCCGAAGCGCTGATCGAGCAGAGCGAGAGGGCCGGTCATACGGTGATGCCGGGACGCACCCATATGCAGCATGCCCAGCCGGTGCTGCTCGCCCATCAGCTTATGGCCCACGTTTGGCCGCTGCTGCGCGACGTGCAGCGTCTGGCCGACTGGGATCGGCGCATCGACGCCAGCCCGTACGGTTCCGGGGCGCTCGCAGGCAATACGCTTGGTCTCGACCCGCAGGCCGTGGCTCGTGAGCTCGGCTTCTCCCGTGTGACCGACAATTCCATCGACGGCACCGCTGCGCGCGATCTCGTGGCCGAATTCGCGTTCATCGCCGCCATGACCGGCGTCGATATCAGCCGTCTGAGCGAGGAGATCATCATCTGGAATACGCAGGAATTCGCGTTCGTGCGGCTTGATGATGCGTATTCGACCGGATCGTCGATCATGCCGCAGAAGAAGAACCCCGATATCGCCGAGCTGGCGCGCGGCAAGTCCGGACGCCTCATCGGCGACCTGACCGGGCTGCTCGCCACGCTCAAGGGGCTGCCGACCGCCTATGCGCGCGACCTGCAGGAAGACAAGGAGGCCGTGTTCGATCAGGTCGATACGCTGGAGGTGCTGCTTCCCGCGTTCACCGGCATGGTGCGCACCATGCGATTCGACGCCGACCGTCTGGAGGCCGAGGCGCCCACCGGCTTCGCGCTCGCCACCGACATCGCCGAATGGCTGGTCAAGCATGGCGTGCCGTTCCGCCACGCGCACGAACTGTCCGGCGCGTGCGTCAAGCTCGCCGAAGGGCGAGGACAGGAACTGTGGGATCTGAGCGATCAGGACTTCATCGACACGTTCGCCTCGTTCGTGCCGGCCGATCTTGCCGCCGGGGTGCGCACGGTGCTGTCCAGCCACGGTTCGGTCGATTCGCGCAACGGCAAGGGAGGCACCGCCTTTGATCGCGTGCGTGAGCAGATCGCGGACGCCCGGACGAAGGTGAGTGATCTTCAAACGTTCGCCAGCTCCACCAGCGACGGTTCGGCCTACAAGGCGCCGGGCTCGTTCTGACGCTCGTACGGGCCGTTTTCCGGTGGCCGTTTCCGATGTAAGACCGTTTCGCCGACACCGTTCGCCGTCTTCCTGTATCTGTTGCCATTGTGCCGATTGATCGCCTCCGTGTTCGCTCGCTGGCTCCATCAGAGCATTGAGGCTACTGAGACCCGAATTAGCCGATGGGATGCGTGTGGAGCACGACATGTTGGTCGTGCGGAGTCATGCCTGGCATGATCCTGTCGCACATTCAGCTTTGGAGGACGGACCATCTGAGCGTGCCGGCCGGTATGAGCCCCTTGACGACGCTCGTTGCGATGCCAACATGCATGGAACGTCCGCCCCTCGCGTAGGGATGTGCGACCCGCTCAGCCCACGTGGCGCTCGAAGCGGTGGAAGCCGGTGATCTTGTCGATCTCGGCCATCGCGTCGGCAGGAATCACGAAGCCGGAGGTCTTGATGTTGTTCTCCAGTTGGCTCGGCTTGCTGGCGCCGGCGATCACGCAGCTGATCTGCGGATGCTGCAGGATCCACGCCATCGACAGCACCGCGAGGTTCGTGCCGAGCCCGTCGGCAACGGCCCGCAGACGCTCCACCTTGTCGAGGTTCTCGTCGGTGAGCAGGTCGTTGATCTGGTGGTCCGCCTGCCACGTGGCGCGCGAACCGGCCGGCAGCGGCTGGAATGGAAGCTGCCGTCGGTCTGTGGCCTATCCAGGTCTGTGGTGTTGTTGACGATGGTTCTCGTGGTGACGGCTGTACTCGCGATGCTGTGTCTTTTCCTTCATTATACGTATATAATTACTTCTAGTATACGTAAAAGGGAGGTGTTGTGATGTCGAAACTCACACTCAGCGTGGACGAAACCGCAATCGAAAACGGCAAACAATACGCGCAACAACAAGGACGCACCCTGTCGTCAATCGTTGAATCATATTTGAATTCGCTCACACCGTCTACAGGCCCAGGCGCTCTTCCTCCTGCCGTATCCTCACTCATGGGCATTGGCAGCGGGCCGGTCGATGAATCAGATTATCGCCGTCATCTCATGGAGAAGCACTGATGCAGCGTCTCGTTATCGACACCAACATTTTTTTGGACGTGATACTGGCCCGCAAACCATTGTGCGATGATTCAGCACGTATTCTCGCATTATCGGCACGAGAAGGTTTCGAGCTGTTGATGCCAGCGCATGCAGCATCAACAATCGCCTATATCGTGGAATCGAACACGAAAAGCAGAGACAAAGCCCGACAGGCACTATCCCTATGCTTGGGCATCGCCCATGTCGCTGCTTTAGACGAGACGGCCATCCTTCGCGGGCTCTCCTACGGATTCAAAGACACCGAGGACAGTTTCGTTGCTGCAATCGCAGAACGCGACCATGCGGCATACATCATCACCAACAACGTCAAAGATTTTGCGCTTTCCCCAGTCGAAGCCATCACCCCGACGGAATACCTCAACCGTCTGTAATCCAGTCGAGGTTCCGTATGAAGCTTGCTGTGTGCTTTTCCCGATTGCATGTATCTATTGGAAAGCCCGAAAAGCTTCTCGATAGGTGGCGACGAGATTCGGCAGACGCATCGAGGCGTTGGCGGGACTGGTGGAGGGCAGCGGCGTCATCGGTATCGTGATGCCGGCGGCGGACAGTTCCGGTTCGATGAGCCTGCGATACAGTTGCGACCCTGAGCCAAGGGGGAGTCCGAAATATCTGGAAAAACGGGAAAGCTGTTGCCTGCCGGAAAAACAATCTCTTCCGACGGGCAACAGCCTTGCGCTCATGTGCCGGATATCAGACCGGACTCAGATGCGTGTCATGCGGTGAAGTACTCCACACCTGCCTCGAAGATCGGCTGGACCTTGTCGCCGGGCACGTTGGCGTACAGGCCGTTGCCGGAACGCTCCGAATGGCCCATCTTGCCGAACACGCGGCCGTCCGGGCTGGTGATGCCCTCGATGGCGAGCAGAGAGCCGTTCGGGTTCACCGCAAGATCCATGCCCGGCACGCCGGCCTCGTCCACATATTGCGTGGCGATCTGACCGTTGGCCTTGAGCTGGGCCAGCACCTCGTCGGAGGCCACGAAACGGCCTTCGCCATGGGAGATGGCCACGGTGTGCACGTCGCCGACCGAGGTCTTGGCCAGCCACGGGGACAGGTCGGAGGCCACGCGCGTACGCACCAGACGGCTCTGATGGCGGCCGATGGTGTTGAACGTCAGCGTCGGGCATTCGGCGGTCATCGGCACGATGTCGCCGAACGGCACCAGCCCCAGCTTGATCAGTGCCTGGAAGCCGTTGCAGATGCCGAGCATCAGACCATCGCGGTTCTTGAGCAAATCGCGGACCGCTTCGGTCACGGCCGGGGAGCGGAAGAACGCGGTGATGAACTTGGCGGAGCCGTCCGGTTCGTCGCCGCCGGAGAAGCCGCCAGGAATCATCACGATCTGGCTCTTGTTGATCTCCTCCACCAGCGCTGCGGCGGATTCGGCCACGGCCTCGGGGGTGAGATTGTTGACGATCAGCGTGTGCGCTTCGGCACCGGCGCGCTCGAAGGCGGCGGCGGAATCGTACTCGCAGTTGTTGCCCGGGAACACGGGGATGATCACACGCGGCTTGGCCACGGAAGCACCCGTGTACACGGTCTTCTTCACGCCGGATGCCTCAGTGTGGAAATCGATGGTCTCCACGGTCTGGTTCTTTTCCGCGCCCTTGGACCGGTACGGGAACACGGATTCGATGCCGCCCTCCCATGCGTTCTGCAGTTCGGCAAGGTCGATGGTCTCGCCGGCGGCGCGGAAGGCATAATCCTCCGTGGTCACGCCGATCTCGCCCACCTCGACCAGGTTGGAGACCGCCGGAATCTTCTCGTTGTCCGCAAGCTCCACGATGAACGAACCGTATGCCGGGGCGAACAGGTCGTCCACGGCGATGCCGTCGTTGAGGTCCACGCCGATGCCGTTGCCCACGGTCATCTTGAACAGGGCCTCGGCGGTGCCGCCATAGCCCGGCGTGGACACGGCCAGCGCGGTGTGGTGCGACGGGTCGGTCAGCTCCTCGACCAGCGCGAACGCGTCGAGCAGCGCATCCTTGTCCGGGGTCAGGCCATCAGCCAGATACCGCGGCGCGATGCGCACGATGCGGTGGCCGGCACCCTTGAACTCGGGGGAGGTGGCGCGCTTCATGTTGCCCACGGCCACGGCGAAGGAGATGAGCGTAGGCGGCACGTCCAGATCCTCGAAGGAGCCGGACATGGAATCCTTGCCGCCGATCGCGCCGGCGCCAAGGTCCACCTGGGCCATCAACGCGCCGAGCACGGCCGCGGTGGGCTTGCCCCAGCGTTCCGGCTCATCGCGCAGCTTCTCGAAGTATTCCTGGAAGCTCAGGTACGCCTTCTCGTGCTCAAAGCCCGCGGCCACCAGCTTGGACAGCGATTCGACCACGGACAGGTATGCGCCGGTGAACTGGTTCTTCTCGCAGATGTACGGGTTGAAGCCCCAGGCCATCGCGGAGGCGGTGGTGGTCTCGCCGAACACCGGGAACTTCGCCACCATGGCCTCGTTCGGGGTGAGCTGCTTGACGCCGCCGAACGGCATGAGCACGGTGCCCGCGCCGATTGTGGAGTCGAAACGCTCCGACAGACCCTTGTTGGAGGCCACATTGAGGTTGGTGACGAGCGCGTGCATGCGCTCGTCGAGGGTGCCGGAACGCCATTCGGCTGGCACCTCGTACGCCTGCTGCGCCTCGACGTGCACGACCTGATGCTTGGATGCGCCGTTGGAGGCCAGGAACTCGCGGGAGAGGTTCACGATCTCGTCGCCGTTCCAGGTCATCACCATGCGCGGGTCCTCGGTCACGGTGGCGATCACCGTGGCTTCGAGGTTCTCCTCGCGGGCATAGCCCAGGAACTCGTCCACGTCCGCGGCGGCCACGTCCACGGCCATGCGCTCCTGCGATTCGGAGATGGCCAGTTCGGTGCCGTCCAGACCCTCGTACTTCTTGGGCACGGTGTTGAGATCGACGTACAGGCCGTCCGCCAGTTCGCCGACCGCCACGGACACGCCGCCCGCACCGAAGTCGTTGCAGCGCTTGATCAGACGGCAGGCGTCGCCGCGGCGGAACAGGCGCTGCAGCTTGCGCTCGACCGGAGCGTTGCCCTTCTGCACCTCGGCGCCGTCCAGCTCCAGCGACTCCACGTTGTGCGCCTTGGAAGCGCCTGTGGCGCCGCCGATGCCGTCACGGCCGGTGCGACCGCCCAAGAGGATGATCTTGTCGCCCGGGGCCGGGGTCTCACGGCGCACATGGTCGGCCGGGGTGGCAGCCACGACCGCGCCCACCTCCATGCGCTTGGCCACGTAGCCGGGATGGTAGATCTCGTCCACCTGACCGGTGGCCAGACCGATCTGGTTGCCGTAGGAGGAATAGCCGGCGGCAGCGGTGGTCACCAGCTTGCGCTGGGGCAGCTTGCCCTCGAGTGTCTGCGACACCGGCACGGTCGGATCGGCGGCGCCGGTGACGCGCATGGCCTGATACACATAAGAGCGGCCCGACAGGGGGTCGCGGATGCAGCCGCCGATACAGGTGGCCGCGCCACCGAACGGTTCGATTTCGGTGGGGTGGTTGTGCGTCTCGTTCTTGAATAGGAACAGCCAGTCCTGATCCTCGCCGTTCACATCCACCTTGACCTTGACGGTGCAGGCGTTGATCTCCTCGGACTCGTCGAGACCGGTCAGAATACCGTTCTTCTTGAGCCACTTGGCGCCGATCGTGCCCATGTCCATCAGGCATACGGGCTTGGCGTCACGGCCCAGCTCGTGGCGCATCGCCATGTAGCGGTCGAAGGCGGCCTTGACCACGGCATCATCGATGTCCACTTCGTCCAGCTCGGTGCCGAACGTGGTGTGACGGCAGTGGTCGGACCAGTAGGTGTCGATCACCTTGATTTCGGTGATGGTGGGCTCGCGGCCCTCCTCGGTGAAGTACCGCTGGCAGAATTCCAGATCGGCCAGATCCATGGCAAGCCCGCGTTCATCGATGAACCGCTGGCCCGCTTCGGCATCCATCTCGTTGAATCCGGCGATGACCTCCACCTTGCCCGGCACCGGCACCTGGGTCTTCAAGGTCGCCTTGGTGTCCAGACTGGCCTCGCGTGCCTCGACCGGGTTGATCACGTAATGCTTGATGGCTTCGACATCCGCATCGGTCAGATCGCCTTCGAGGGCGTACAGCTTCGCGGAGCGCACGGTCGGGCGTTCGCCTTGGGAGATGAGCTGGATGCATTCGGCCGCCGAATCGGCGCGCTGGTCGAATTGGCCGGGCAGGAATTCGGTGGCGAACACCTTGGCGTCGCCGAAATCGGGCAGATCGTAGGACACGTCATCCACCTGCGGCTCGCTGAACACGGTGGGCACGGTCTGGTTGAACAGGTCTTCGGAAATGCCTTCCGCATCGTAACGGTTCACGATGCGCAGGGCCGTAAGGCCGCTGATGCCCAGGATGGTGCGCAGCTCACCGGCAAGCTGCTGCGCCTCGACATCAAAGCCGGGTTTCTTCTCCACGTACACGCGGAAAACCATGGGGTTCCTTTCTCAATAGCCTCAATAGCAGTCAGGATACAATCGGGCTCCCTCCTTGGAGGGAGCCCGAAACGGGAATCACTCGGCGACTTCGATGCCTTCGGACTTGGCCAGCTCGGCCAGACGCTCCTCGATCTCCTCGTAGGCCGGGATGATCGAGCCGAGGCCACGGCGGAACAGGTCCTTGTCCAGATGCTCCACCTTGCCGGAATGGTCACGCTGGTCCCACAGGCGGCAGGAGTCCGGGGTGATCTCGTCGGCCAGCAGCAGCGTGCCATCGGAGGTGCGTCCCATCTCGATCTTGAAGTCCACGAGCTTGACGTCGATCTTGGCGAAGATCTCGATGAGGGCCTCGTTGATCCTGCGGGCGAGCGGGGCGATCTCGGCCAGGTCCTCGCGGGTGCACACGCCGAGGGCCACCAGATCATCGTCGTTGACGAACGGATCATGCAGATCGTCGTTCTTCAGGAAGTACTCGAGCACCGGCTCCTTGAGCGGCAGTCCCTCCTCCACGCCGAGGCGCGAGCAGAAGTGACCGGCGGCCACATTGCGCAGCACGATTTCGAGCGGAAACATGGTCACCTTGCGTACCAGCTGGCCGGTGGCGTTCACACGCTTGACGAGGTGGCTGTCGATGCCGCGCTTCTTGAGCAGATCGAAGATGATGGTCGTGATGAGGTTGTTCAGACGGCCCTTGCCGGTGAAGTCCTCCTTCTTCTCGCCATCGCCGGCGGTGGCGGTGTTCTTGTATTCGACCCACAGGATCTCGGGATCGTCGGTTGCATACAGTTGCTTGGCCTTGCCCTCGTAGAGCTTTTCCAGTTTCTCCATGACTGCCTTCCAAATCGTGCTGAAGAGCGGATTTCTGGGTGAACTAACGGTAAAAGGGTACCAATCGGCGGGGATAACCGGCATGGTCGGAGCGCCTGTTCCTGGTGTCCGTTGTTGAGATGAAGGAATCTTGACCTCTGAGACGAATTATCGGCGAATCGCGGATACCAGTCACGACAAAGGCGATAATGGGAAGTGACGTAATGATACAAGGAGGTTCGTCATGATCGATCACATTGGACTGTTCGTCAAGGACGCTAACGAGCGTGCGGAATTCTACGGGAAGCTGCTGGCCCCGCTGGGCTATGTGAAGAAGGCTGAATTCCCGGGTGCCGTGTGCTTCGCCAACGACGAGGACGGCGACAGCGTCTGGCTGGAGTCCCCGAAGGGCGACAATCCGGTGGTGCCGACGCACGTGGCATTCCGCGCCAAGGATGAGGACGCCGTCAAGGCGTTCCATGCGGCCGGTCTTGAGGCCGGCGGCACGGACAATGGCCAGCCCGGCCCTCGTCCGGACTACGGCCCGACCTATTATGCAGCCTTCATCCACGACCCGGACGGCAACAACATCGAGGCCATGCTGAACTGATGGCTGACAGCCGACCGCTGGCGATCGGCTGGCGGAGGCTGGAGGCTGACGATTCGTTGACGAATCGTTGACGAATCGTTGGTGATTGCCGACGAATCCTGACGATTCGCTGGCACCGGATGGCTGGCGACAGGCGGTTTCCCGCCTTGCCGCCAGCCATCCGTCATGTCGGCTACCGCACCGTGATATCCAGCGCGTCGGCCACGCGGCCGGCCCTGGCGCGGGCGTCGGCCTCATTGTCGCCGATGGCCAGCGCCACCGCCATACGACGATGGCCGTGCACCTCGGGCTTGGCGAAGATGCGCAGATCGGTGTCCGGATCGGCAAGAGCCGCGGCGACGTTGCCGAACTCGGCCTCGCCGTCGCCCTCCACCACGATCGCATGACTGGCAGCCACCTGACCGTCGCGCAACGACAGCGCCACATGCCCGTCGGTGACCGGCATGCCGAGAATAGCGCGCGCATGCAATGCGAATTCGCTCAGCCGCTGCGAGATCATCGTCACCATACCCGTATCGTGCGGTCGCGGCGACACCTCGTTGAACAGCACCGACCCGTCGGTCAGTACGAACAGCTCCACGCCGAACACGCCCCATCCGGTCTCGCCGGACAGCTTCGCCTTCGCCACCAGCCCCTCGACGGCGCGTCGGGCGATCCCATGAGCCTGCTCCAATACCTGTCGCGGCGCGCCGGCCGGCTGCCACGATTCGCGATAATCCCCCGATTCCTGACGCTGCCCGATCGGAGCGCACGTCACGATGCCGGCGGATGAGCTGACCGTCAGCATCGTCAACTCATAATCCAACGGAGCCAACGCCTCTACGATCACGCGCGACACGTCACCCTCATCGGCGGCGCGACGCCCCTCCTGCGCCTCGATCCACGCGGCCTCGATCGCATCGGCCGAACGGACCACCGACTGGCCGTGACCGGACGAACTCATCACCGGCTTGACCACGCACGGATAGCCGACCTCGTCGGCCCGGTCGCACAGCTCCTGCGGCGACCCGGCGAATCGATACGGCGTCGTCGGCAGTCCCAACTCCTCATGAGCCAGCACGCGCAGGCGCTCGCGATCCATGCAGATCGCGGCGATCTGCGCGCTCGGCACCACCTGAATGCCCGTTGCGGCGGCCTCGCCCAGCACATCGGTGGCGATGGCCTCCACCTCGGGCACGATGATGTCCGGTTTCACCTCAGCGAACAGCGCCCGCAGCGCTTCGGCGTTCGCCATGTCCAGCACGCGGCGTTCGTGCGCCACCTGCTGCGCCGGCGCCCCCGCATAGGAGTCCGCCGCGCACACCCATGCGCCCAGACGCATCAGCTCGATGGTCACCTCCTTGCCCAGTTCCCCGGCTCCGAGGAACAGCACGCGTGTGGGATGGATTCCCAGCGGCGTGCCCAACGTCCGCTCGGCCGTATGCGCAGCCGATCGAGTGACCTGATTGCCGGTATGCGTGCCGGATTGTTCGTTCATCTGCCTGTCTCCGTTGGATTGAAGTGGATCGTTGGATGGAGCTGGATCGTCGGATCGTGCCGGATCGCCGGGTCGGCTGGCAGCGAGGCGTTGCGTCGTGCCGCTGGAATGATTCGATTCGATCGCCCCACCATTGTGCCATTGAGGGGTGTCCGCTGTGTCATTGAAGAGTGTCCGCAGCCGGCGTCGACGGTTGCCGCCGACGTTGCCTGGTCGCGATGACGGCGACAAGCCGGGGACGACGGGATGTGATGGCATCCCATAGATTTTTCGTATGGCCACGCGCTTGCGCCTCTGGGGTCGGGCTGGAATCATGGAATGTACCGGGCGGTACACCCGCACCGGGCCAACGTACTGGCTGTGTTTGGGGGAAGGCTCGAATGATGCGTTCGCGATGAAGGGGGCGCATCATTGGAAACTGCATCATTGGAAACTGCATCATTGGAAACACGGCGTTGGACGACACAGCTCTGGACGACGCGCAGCTTTGGGCAATACCGCGCGATAGCATGAGGCAATGGCGATAAGCAAACAGACGCAACCTGAATCGGTAGGCGACACGAGTGGCGCATGGGCGGCGCGCAGCGGTCCACGCCCCGAGATCGACGGGCCGCTGACCATCGTGCTGGTCATGGACACGATCGGCAACAAGGGCAACGGCACCTCCAATTCCGCGTTGCAGTACGCACGGGAGCTGGAGCGTCAGGGGCACCACGTCCGTCTCGTCGGCATCGGCGCGCCCGAGTATCCGGCCCGCGTCAACAAGGTGCCGTTGGTTTCGTGGGTGGCGTCCAAGCAGCAGATGCAGTTCGCCGAACCAAGCGAGACGCTGTTTCGCACCGCGTTCGCCGGCGCCGACGTGGTGCATATCTATCTGCCGTTCAAGTTCGGGCGTTGCGCGTACAAGGTCGCCCGGTCCATGGGCATCGCGGTCACGGCCGGATTCCATCTGCAGCCGGAGAACGTCACCTATTCGGCCGGCCCCCTCAAGTATCTGCCCGGCGTGTCGAGCCTACTGTACTCGCTGTTTCGATTCTGGCTGTATCGGCGCATCGAACACATCCATGTGCCGACCGAGATGATCGCCGGCCAGCTGCGCACCCACGGATACAAGGCGAAGCTGCATGTGATCTCCAATGGATACCGGGCGGTGTTCACCCCCAAACGCCAGCGTTCGGCGGGTCAGCCGGCGCCGGTGCCCTTCCGCATCGTCGCGTCGGGCAGACTCACCCACGAGAAGGACCACATCACGCTCATCAAGGCCGTCGCGCGATGCCGACATGCCAAGGACATCGAACTGATCATCTGCGGCACCGGCCCGTTGCTGCGCTATCTGCGCTTCCGTGCCGGGAGGCTGCTGTCGAGGCCCGCTTCGATCGGATTCCACCGCAACGAGGACATGCCCGCGTTGTTGCGCTCATGCGACCTGTTCGTGCACCCCTCGATCGTGGACATCGAATCGCTCAGCGTGATCGAGGGCATGGCCTCCGGGCTGGTGCCGGTGATCGCCTCGGCCGAATTGAGCGCGGCCGGGCAGTTCGCGCTGCTTGACGATTCGCTGTTCCCCGCGCGTGATGCGGCCGCGCTCGCACGCCGCATCGACTGGTGGATCGACCATCCCGACGAGCTGTCCGCGTGGGGCGCACGATATGCCGAACACACCAAGGAGCATTATTCGGTCGAGACCTCGGTCGCGAAATTCGTCGCGATGGAGCGGGAGGCGATCGCGGACAACGGGCGACGCTGATCGCCGTGCAGCAGCGGGATCGGCGGCGTGTGGCGGCGTGTGCGCTATGCCGTGATCAGAGCAGATCGAGCAGCTGATCGACCTGCTCATCGGTGGTCGACCAGCTGGTGCAGATGCGGATCACGTCGTGGTCGGCGTCCGCCTGCTCCATGAATCCCAGACGCACCCGGCTTTCGAGCCGCGCGCGCGTCGCCTTGTCCACTGTGATGAAGATCTGGTTCGTCGGCGCGTCGAACGTGAGCGTATATCCCCTGTCGGTCAGCGCTTCGCGGATGCGTTCGGCGGCGACGTTCGCGCGGCGTGCGATGCGCAGATACAGATCGTCGGTGAACAGCGTGTCGAACTGGAGTCCGAGCAGCCAGCCCTTCGCCAGCAGCGCGCCATGCTGCTTGATCAGCGTCAGGAAGTGCCTCGGCGTGTTGCTCAACGACCCGTGGTGCGTGAAGACGACCGCCTCGCCGAACAGCGCGCCGACCTTGGTGCCGCCGATGTAGAACACGTCGGCGATGCGTGCAAGATCGGCCAGCGACACGTCGTTGCCCTTCGCGGTCAGCGCGTAGCCGAGTCGTGCGCCGTCGACGAACAGCGGCATGCCGTGGCGATGCGCCACATCGGCGATGCGTTCCAGCTCGGCCTTTGCATACATCGTGCCGTATTCGGTGCACTGCGAGATGTACACCGCGCCGGGGAAGACCATGTGCTCGTAGTTGGCGTCGGCGTAGAACGTGGCGCAGTATCGGTCGAGTTCGTCCGCGTCGATCCTGCCGTTGTGCTGGGGGAGCGTGAGCACTTTGTGGCCGCTCGCCTCGATCGCGCCGGCCTCGTGCACGTTGACGTGCCCGCTGGTGGCAGCGATGACGCCGGCATAGGGTGGGGTGATCGCGTCGATGACGGTTTGATTGGTCTGCGTGCCGCCGACGAGGAACCATACGTCGGCGTCGGGTGCGTCGCATGCCGTGCGTATGCGCGCCTTGGCGCTTGCGCACAGTCGGTCCGAGCCGTATCCGGGGAACTGCTCGGCCTGGGTTTCGTTGAGCGCCGCGAGGATTTCCGGTGCCGCGGCGCATGAGTAGTCGTTTTCAAAGGAAAGCATGCCGTCACTGTATCACCGCGCTGTGGCGCGATGGTTGGCTTTGCTTGGATTTGCTGTTTTTTGGGGCGGGTGTTGTCGGTTTGTCGGTTTGTCGACGCATTGTCGACGGTTGCTCTTGTGTTTTTCTGATAGATTTCTTACTTTCAAATATTAGATCGATACGCCGGTGATTTACGCTCACTGGGACCGTCCCGGCGATCATAATTCGGGAGAAGAACGGCTATCTCCCGAATTTTGTTCACTGGAGAACGCCTCGATATGTCTTTCACCGTGACTTTCATCGT
>NZ_RQSP01000001.1:26401-32871 GCF_009078285.1 Bifidobacterium jacchi | reverse complement strand
GCCTTTCCCCATCGTGTGCATGGAATGTATGCCGCGTGGACTGTGCGTGGGCATCGTGTGCATGCAACGTATGCCGTCGGATGCATCGTGTGCATAGAACGGATGCGTGGAGGCGCAAAACGCGCGTTTCATGAACGTCCCATGCACACGATCGCGTAGATGTACGTTCCGTGCACACGATCAGCAGCGTCTTATGTACGTTCCATGCACGCAATCGACGGCCCGACACGTCCGGGAGAGCCCCATCATACCCCGTTATGTACGTTCCATGCACACGATGACTACAGCGGGATGAGAAAGATAGACCGATCTAAAGGGATAGAGAAGGGATAGACCGAAATAAAGAAAATCATGCGCTGTCCGCCCCATAAGCGCAAGAGAATCTCGAAACACGGCCCGATCCCGAGAAAACCTTGCGCTAACAGGCCGGCTTGCGCAAGAGAATCTCGCGGAAACCCTCAGTTCGAGAGAATATTGCGCTGATAACCCACAAGCGCAAGATAATCTCGAAACAAGCCCGTCGCTCCCGAAATCGGGCCCGGCGAAGACACCGAGGCCAAACCACACACCACACAAACTGGCGAAGACTCTTTTTCCCTTGCGATCTCCCTTGTGGTTTTTGCGGGTCCTTTGCGGGTTTTCTGCGCGACACGCCGAAGTGGCATTCTTCGTGGATTCTGGTATTGTATCCATCTGTTGCGCAAATCCAGTTCGCTGGAGTTGCCCACATGGTGGATATAGCTCAGTTGGTAGAGCATCTGATTGTGGTTCAGAAGGTCGCGCGTTCGAGCCGCGTTATCCACCCCACGAAGCCCGGAACCTGTGTTCCGGGCTTTTTTCGTATCACAAAGGCGGGCTGGCAGAGCGGACTGCTCGTTGTAAGCGATGTGGTGACGTTGCATATGCCTGCGGCGCCGCTGACCGGCGGGCGTGAAGTCGGCATGGGGGGCGGTGACGCACAACGATGCGCGTGTCGTTGTCGGGGTGATGAGTAACATAAGCATTTGTGTGTGCCAACGGCATGCCTTATGTGACAGGCGTGTGGGTTGGGATATCCCGAGAATCGCATGGATCGCGCGCAGCAATGCACAGAGCGAAAGAGGATCGGGCCATCGGGCCGGTGGACTGTGGCTGAACTCCGTTACGTTTCGGATGGAGTGTGGGCGCAGCGCGGCGGCCGCACGAAGACAAGAAAACATCTGAATCGGAGAATTCAAGTTGCCTACCATCGAACAGCTCGTCCGCAAGGGACGTAACCCCAAGGTGAAGAAGTCGAAGACCTTGGCGCTCAAGGGCAGCCCGCTGCGTCGCGGCGTGTGCACCCGTGTGTACACCACCACCCCGAAGAAGCCGAACTCGGCTCTGCGTAAGGTCGCCCGTGTGCGTCTGTCCTCCGGCATCGAGGTCACCGCATACATTCCGGGCGAGGGCCACAACCTCCAGGAGCACTCCATCGTGCTCGTGCGCGGCGGCCGTGTCAAGGATCTGCCGGGCGTGCGCTACCACATCGTGCGCGGCGCGCTCGATACCCAGGGTGTCAAGGACCGCAAGCAGGGTCGTTCCCTGTACGGAGCAAAGAAGGCGAAGTAATAGATCATGTCTCGTAAAGGACCCTCCAAGAAGCATCAGCTGCTGCCCGATCCGATCTACGGCTCGACTGTCGTGGCCCAGCTCATCAACAAGATTCTGCTCGACGGCAAGAAGTCGATCGCCGAGGACATCGTCTACTCCGCGCTCGATATGATCAAGGACAAGACGGATCAGGAGCCGGTGGCCGTGCTCAAGCGCGCCCTCGACAACATCCGCCCGTCCCTCGAGGTGCGTTCCCGCCGAGTCGGCGGCGCCACCTACCAGGTGCCGGTCGAGGTCAAGCCCGCCCGTGCCAACACGCTCTCCCTGCGCTGGCTGACCGACTTCTCCCGCAAGCGCCGTGAGAAGACCATGGCCGAGCGTCTGGCCAATGAGATCCTCGATGCCTCCAACGGTCTTGGCGCATCTGTCAAGCGTCGCGAGGATACTCATAAGATGGCAGAGGCCAACAAGGCCTTCGCTCATTACCGCTGGTAATTTCGAAGAACAAGAGCTAAAGGAATAGCAATGGCACTTGACGTGCTTTCGGATCTGCACATGATCCGCAACATCGGCATCATGGCTCACATCGATGCCGGTAAGACCACCACCACTGAGCGTATTCTGTACTACACCGGTAAGAGCTACAAGATCGGCGAGGTGCATGATGGCGCTGCGACGATGGACTTCATGGCTCAGGAGCAGGAGCGCGGCATCACCATTCAGTCCGCCGCCACCACGTGCTTCTGGCACCGCCAGACGCATGACACCGAGGAGAAGTTCCAGCTCAACATCATCGACACCCCCGGCCACGTGGACTTCACGGCCGAGGTCGAGCGCTCCCTGCGCGTGCTCGATGGTGCCGTGGCGGTCTTCGATGGCAAGGAAGGCGTGGAGCCCCAGTCCGAGACCGTGTGGCGTCAGGCCGACAAGTACGGCGTGCCGCGCATCTGCTTCATCAACAAGATGGACAAGCTCGGCGCCGACTTCTACTACTCCGTGAAGACCATCAAGGAGAAGCTGGGAGCCAAGCCGATCGTCATGCAGCTGCCGATGGGTGCCGAGAACGACTTCACCGGCGTCATCGATCTGGTCGAGATGAAGGCCTACGACTGGAACACCGGCGACGAGCTGGGCGCGCACTACAACATGGACCCGATCCCGGCCGAGTACGAGGAGAAGGCCCAGCAGTACCACGAGCAGCTGGTCGAAGCCGCCGCCGAAGCCAACGACGAGCTCATGAACAAGTTCTTTGAAGAGGGCGACCTCTCCAAGGAGGAGATCCGCGCCGGCATCCGCCAGCTCACCATCGAGCGTCGCGCGTTCCCTGTCTTCTGCGGCTCCGCCTTCAAGGACAAGGGCGTGCAGCCCATGCTCGACGCCGTCATCGACTACCTGCCGTCTCCTGAAGACGTGCCGGCCATCAAGGGCTACAAGCCGGGCGATGAGTCCGTTGAGATCGATCGCAAGCCGCTGGTCTCCGACCCGTTCGCGGCGCTGGTCTTCAAGATCTCCACGCACCCGTTCTACGGCAAGCTCGTGTTCGTGCGCGTCTACTCCGGCTCCGTCAAGCCGGGCGATACCGTGCTCGACTCGACCAAGGGCAAGAAGGAGCGCATCGGCAAGATCTTCCAGATGCACGCCGACAAGGAGAACCCGGTCGATGCCGCCGAAGCCGGCAACATCTACACGTTCGTCGGTCTGAAGAACGTGACCACCGGTGACACCCTGTGCGCCGAGAACGCTCCGATCTCCCTTGAGTCCATGACCTTCCCGGACCCGGTCATCCAGGTCGCCGTGGAGCCGAAGACCAAGGCCGATCAGGAGAAGATGGGCATCGCTCTGGCGAAGCTCTCCGACGAGGATCCGACCTTCCAGGTCACCACCGACGAAGAGTCCGGCCAGACCCTGATCGCCGGCATGGGCGAGCTCCAGCTCGACATCATCGTCGATCGCATGCGCCGCGAATTCAAGGTCGAGTGCAACGTGGGCAAGCCGCAGGTCGCCTACCGCGAGACCATCCGCAAGGCCGTGATGAACGAAGTCTACACCCACAAGAAGCAGACCGGTGGTTCCGGCCAGTTCGCAAAGGTGTTCATGAACTTCGAGCCGCTCGACACCGAGGCCGGCGAGACGTTCGAGTTCGTCAACGAGGTCACCGGCGGCCACATCTCCGCCGAGTTCATCGGACCCATCGAGGCCGGTGTCAAGGAGGCCATGGAGTCCGGTGTGCTCGCCGGCTTCCCGGTCGTGGGCGTCAAGGCCACCGTGTACGACGGCCAGATGCACCCGGTCGATTCCTCCGAAATGGCCTTCAAGATCGCCGGTTCCATGGCGTTCAAGGAGGCTGCTCCGAAGGCTCACCCGGTCATCCTCGAACCGATCATGGCCGTCGAGGTCCGTACTCCGGAGGAGTACATGGGCGATGTCATCGGCGATCTCAACCAGCGCCGTGGCAACATCCAGTCCATGACCGACGCCACCGGCGTCAAGGTCATCGACGCGAAGGTCCCGCTGTCCGAGATGTTCGGCTACATCGGCGATCTGCGCTCGAAGACCCAGGGCCGCGCCATGTTCACCATGCAGATGGACTCCTACGCCGAGGTCCCGAAGTCGGTCTCCGACGAGATCGTCAAGGCCCAGCGCGGCGAGTGACACGCGCCGCCACCAAGGGTGTCAGCTGTCTCCAGTCAGCGGTAAAATTTAATACCGCTGACTGGGTTCTGGCTCCAAAGTGGCAAGAAACCCAGAAACCCAGTACAATGTAGCGAGTGCCTTGCACTGAAAGCGCAAGCCAACTACACGAGACGTCCAGGAGGACAATTTCATGGCAAAGGAAAAGTACGAGCGTACTAAGCCGCACGTTAACATCGGCACCATCGGCCACGTCGATCACGGCAAGACGACCCTGACCGCGGCCATCTCCAAGGTTCTGTACGAGGAGTACCCGGATGTTAACACCGAGTACGACTTCAACCAGATCGACTCCGCTCCGGAAGAGGCCGCTCGCGGTATCACCATCAACATCTCCCACATCGAGTACCAGACCGCGAAGCGTCACTACGCTCACGTGGACTGCCCTGGCCACGCCGACTTCGTGAAGAACATGATCACCGGTGCTGCCCAGATGGATGGCGCCATCCTCGTTGTGGCCGCCACCGACGGCCCGATGGCCCAGACCCGCGAGCACGTTCTGCTCGCCCGTCAGGTTGGCGTTCCGAAGATCCTCGTCGCTCTCAACAAGTGCGACATGGTCGAGGATGAGGAGCTCATCGAGCTCGTTGAGGAAGAGGTCCGTGACCTCCTCGACGAGAATGGCTTCGATCGTGACTGCCCGGTCATCCGCGTGTCCGCCTATGGCGCTCTGCACGATGACGCTCCGGATCACGAGCACTGGGTCGAGCAGATCAAGAAGCTCATGGACGCCGTCGACGAGTACATCCCGACCCCGGTCCACGACCTTGACAAGCCGTTCCTGATGCCTATCGAGGACGTCTTCACCATCTCCGGCCGTGGTACCGTCGTCACCGGTCGTGTGGAGCGTGGCCAGCTGGCCGTCAACTCCCCGGTCGAGATCGTCGGCATCCGTCCGACCCAGCAGACCACCGTCACCTCCATCGAGACCTTCCACAAGACGATGGACGCCTGCGAGGCTGGCGACAACACCGGTCTGCTGCTCCGCGGTATCAACCGTACCGACGTCGAGCGTGGCCAGGTTCTGGCCAAGCCGGGTTCCGTCACCCCGCACACCAAGTTCGAGGGTGAGGTCTACGTCCTGACCAAGGACGAGGGCGGCCGTCACTCGCCGTTCTTCTCCAACTACCGTCCGCAGTTCTACTTCCGCACCACCGACGTCACCGGCGTCATCGAGCTGCCGGAAGGCGTCGAGATGGTTCAGCCTGGCGATCACGCCACCTTCACCGTTGAGCTGATTCAGCCCATCGCTATGGAGGAGGGCCTGACCTTCGCTGTGCGTGAAGGCGGCCACACCGTTGGCTCGGGCCGTGTCACCAAGATCATCGACTGATTTCCGTCGATCATCGTTGCTTGACATAGCACTATAGCAAGCGATCAATATCCCTCGGTTTCCCTCGGGAATCCGAGGGATATTGTTATATGCGAGGCTTGTCGCATGAATTGGTGGCAAGCTGCGATCATTCAAATCCATTGCAACAACAGTTGACGGCATGGTCGCGATCGCTTTCAGCCACTGTCTTCAGTAGTTCATCTGGTACTACCAGCGGTCTGTCTCGTAATTGGTTCAGTGGTTCTGGCCGTCTTTGAGGGACAGCACCGTGAAGCAAACAGCGGAGCTGTTTGTAGGTGCTGTGCGAGCCGACCGGCGAGCCGGTGGGCTGCGCGCGGAGCGCGTCCGTGATTGCGGGACAGTTGCCGTGAAGCAGACAGCGGTGCTGTCTGTAGGCAACGTTGCTCGACGACAGTCGAGCCGGCAGACTGTGCGCGTAGCGAGTCCGTGATTGCGGGACAGTTGCCGTGAAGCATACAGCGGTGCTGTCTGTAGGCAACGTGTGAGCCGACCGGCGAGCCGGCAAACCGCGCGCGTAGGCGTGGGCGCGGACGGGTGTGGTCACAGGGAGCGCCCCGCTCCCCGTGACCATTCCTCAAAACCCTTGATATTTCAACAGATTCCAGACCCCGGTCACGGGGAGCGCCCCGCTCCCTGTGACCGCTTGATGAAAACCTTGGTATTTCAACACTGACACCCTGGTCACATGGAGCGGGCGCTCCCTGTGACCGCCCCGCTCCCTGTGACTGTGACGAGGATCCCCAGCCCATCGTGTCCCCGTAGCCAATCGAGTCTCCACAGCCCGTCGTGTGCATGGGGCGTATACCGTGTTGGCATCGTGTGCATGGAACGTATGCGAGCGGGCTCGAAACAG
>NZ_RQSP01000001.1:26202-26298 GCF_009078285.1 Bifidobacterium jacchi | reverse complement strand
GGCGTTTCACGTACATTCCATGCACACAATCACGCAAACATACGTCCCATACACATGATCAGCAACGCCTCATATACGTGGTATGCACACGATTGC
>NZ_RQSP01000001.1:25974-26069 GCF_009078285.1 Bifidobacterium jacchi | reverse complement strand
TTCCATGCACACAATCACGCAAACATACGTCCCATACACATGATCAGCAACGCCTCATATACGTGGTATGCACACGATTGCGGCTTCGAGCCACC
>NZ_RQSP01000001.1:4463-25869 GCF_009078285.1 Bifidobacterium jacchi | reverse complement strand
CACGAAAGACGCATCGCGCGCCCCACGCATACGTTCCATGCACATGACCGCACAAGACATACGTCCCATGCACACGATCACGTCTCAGGGGCACAATGCAACACTGAAAGGTCTTCCGTTGATCTTGACAGGCGCCGCTTCGCAAGCACCAAAGTCTGTCACGCGACGCGTTTTTCGGTGATTGTGGCGTCGCGTGACAGTCCGACTTGTCACGCGACGCGATTTTGCCCGGTTTTCACGTCTCGTGACACGCGAACCAGCTGGGAACCGGCTTCAGCCTGGTTCAAACCATTGAAATTCCGCCATTTTGTGATTATGGCCCATGACGACGGAATGCCACGATCTGTCACGCGACGCGATTTTCGGCGATTTTGACGTCGCGTGACAAGCGGGAGTCATGCGGGCGATCTGGCTCGGCATGGCTCGGTGTGGCATGGCTTGGCATGACTCGCGCTGAACGCCCAACTGGCTGCGTCTCGCGTCCGACCGCCCTGTGAACGCAAGTTGTTCTAGCAACGAGGCACCCATGCTATGGCAACGCACAGCAACACGCATTCCGCATTCCATACCACTGGCGTGGCATGGCGCGGTTTTAGTCACAGGGCGCCCCCGCTCCCTGTGACGTGGAAAGCGAGCATTATCGACAGCAGACGACACAAGCCGTCTCGCCGTGGAGACGGAGCAACAATCAGGTACGTCAGCGTTACGTACCGCGGATTGGCGGTGCGCAGTGTGATTCGGGCTTGTTGTTGAGTTACGTACTGTGCAACAGTGGTACGGAACGTGGAATGGATGTTATGTTGCGTTGCGTACCATCGGCCAGTGGTACGCAGTATGATTTCGCCCCGTTCCGACGATGCGTGACATGACCCAGCCATGGTGCAACCCTCGAGCACCTCAGCACCTCACAGCGCAAGGATTTCTCGGGGAAAACGGCCATCTCGTAAAATCCTTGCGCTGGGACAGGGCTTAGCGCAATCATTTTACGAACTCATGGATCTTTCCGAGAAATCTTTGCGCTACGAGGCCTGCTAGCGCAAGGATTCTACGAACTCAAGGCAAATCCCGAGAAATCCTTGCGCAAACACGGTTCCACACTCGGTTTCAACGCACAGTTCAACAAAGACAAGCATGTTAAGACAAGAGGCACAAAGATCAGAGAGGCGTCGCATTATTCACTGCGCAAAGCGGGAATCCCAGCATTCCATGAGATGGCCCATTCCCCTGAGAAGTACCTTGCGTCAAAGGGCGCCAATGGGATGCCAATGATCGGCACTGTCCAATGGGCGGCTTAGCGCAAGCATTTCTCAAGATTCACCCCAAGTTCGAGAAAAACATGCGCTAAGAAGGGGCCGGTCAGCTACTTTGGATTTGCCAAAGAACAGGTCTGTTAGAGACCAGATTTGCTACAGGCCGGCATCGGCCAGTGAAATATATCCTGGATCGATCAGTGCGTTTTTCAGATTGGAGGCGCTGACAGCCAAAGGCGCTTCGCTGATGACGGGAATCGTTTTCGCTGTGGTGGTGTTGCTGTTGGTGGTGTTGCCGTTGTCGGTTTTGGCATTGCCGCCGTCGACATTGCTGTTATTGGCTGTATTGCCGTCAGTGCGGATCGTTTCCATGGTGACGTAGTCTCGTTTGTCGATCGATGCTTTGCGGTTGAACGTCACGCAAGCGTCGGCGACGTCCGTTGCGATCGCCTTGCGATCCTCTAGGGCGGTCATCCACTGCTGCCCGTTGACGATCTGGGGCATGGAATCCACGAAAGCGCCGTACCCGGTCACGATCGGCCATTGCGAGGCGTACTGTTTGTCGGGCTTGTTGTTCGCGGCATCATCGTTGTCAGGCGATTTAATGGGATCCGGCACCGGTTCGCGAGTCAGGTCATGCTTGCCGATGATATTGCCGACGATGCCGGTGATCGAGATGGAGGGGTTGATATCCGCGGCTGTGCCGGTGTATCCCATGGCGCTGAGTTCCTTGATGATCTGGCTCGCAGCCGTATCGGTCAACCCGATGATCCCATCGATATGCGTCATCGTGGCATCCTTCGCTGTGTCATCGGATGATTTGAGTCTCTCGGAAACCGCGCGCTGCACATTGGTCGTCTTTGATGCGTCGACTAGAAGTTTGCTCCAATCCTGCTCGGTGCTGTCGGCCGTCAACAGGCCGGACGCGCTCACGAGTTTGCCGGATTTGAAATAATCGTCCAGTATCTGCCAGATTCCCATGAACGCTTCCTTGAGGAAGGCTGATTGCAAGTCATATTCCGCGGTCCCTGATTTGGCGGAAATCGGAAGAAGCACTTCGACTGTCTTGGGATTGTCTTTATTGGTTTTGCCGAGATCGAGTTTGGTGACAAGCTTCTCCGCCTGAATCTGACCGATCTGACGCGCCGTCGAGAATCGTACCAAGGCATCGGGGGAGACTCCGGTGACGTTGTTCGACAGCATGATGACATGCATACCGGATTCGCGGGCCAAGGTGATCGACGAATTCAGCCGCGCGATGGCGGCATCCGTGTCGCTGGCTGCGCTGCCGCTGGCTGCGCTGGCGCTGTCCGTGTTGCCGTTGGTGTCGTCGGTTGTGTTGTTGTCGGTGTTCTTGTCGGAGTCTGCCGCGGCAGGTGCGTCGTCATCCGATGCGGCATCTTGCGAATCGGTGGAGGAAGCAGTCGAGGAATCCGAGGTTTCGCTCCCACCGTCATTGGACGATGCGGCATCGGATGACTGAGCTGATGCTGCATCGGGCATGCTTACGAAATCGCCATAGTCATGGGTGATTGCGCTATTGTCCGCAACAGGTGCGATCACCAGCGTGATCGATGCGTCAGCTGTGCCATCGTCGGTGCTTTGCTGAGCGCCGCCGGCGTTGGACTTGGTTACATGCTCGACGACATAGTCCTGAATGTCGCGGCTTTGCTCGTCCAGCGAGGATGCCGTCGAGGTGGTGATGTCGTCGCTGTCGACATGGGCGGCATGCAGGGCTTCGGTCAGATCGGAGACGAACGACGGCCATCGGTTCATCGGCGTGCTCTGTCCGATCGACACGCCGTCGGAGGGGGTGAACACGGCCACCTTGCCGGTGGTTGCCGCAGTGGCGCTGTTGGTGGTCGGCTTGGGGTCCTCGCTGTGGCTATCCTCGGTCGATGAGCAGGACGCAGCGCCGATCAACAGTGCTGCGGACGTTGCAAACGCCGCGAATCGTGCAAGCATCCGTTTGCCGGTGAAAGTCATCTCGATGTCCTTTGCCGCCTCGTGAGTGTCGCTGTCTGGTCTGATTGTAGTATCCTCACGAGTCCGGTTCAATCGCGACGGCGGAGTCGCAAACCCATGGGCACGATCCCATGATCCGATTCACGACTCCGCCGTCCGCATGCGCATATGATGCGCGATCATGCCAGTCGCCTGACGCATGCGCTCCTAGTCGTTGAGCGCTTTGGCGAGATTCTCGTCGAGCGCGTTCATGAAGCCCTCGGTGTCAAGCCATGGCTGATCGGGCCCGATGAGCATCGCGAGATCCTTGGTCATCTGACCGCCCTCGACGGTGTCGACGATGACCTTCTCCAGCGTCTCGGCGAAATGGCGCACCTCGGGGGTGTTGTCCAGATCGGCACGGTGCTTGAGGCCGCCGGTCCACGCGAAGATCGAGGCGATCGGGTTGGTGGAGGTCTTCTCGCCCTTGAGCCAGCGACGGTAGTGGCGGGTGACGGTGCCGTGCGCGGCCTCAGCCTCCACGGTCTGGCCGTCCGGGGTCATGAGCACGGAGGTCATGAGGCCCAACGAGCCGAAGCCCTGCGCCACGGAGTCGGACTGCACATCGCCGTCGTAGTTCTTGCAGGCCCAGATGTAGCCGCCGTGCCACTTGAGGGAGCTGGCCACCATGTCGTCGATGAGACGGTGCTCGTAGGTCAGGCCTGCAGCCTCGAATCGCTCCTTGTACTCGGTTTCGTACACTTCGGCGAAGATGTCCTTGAACTGGCCGTCGTACGCCTTGAGGATCGTGTTCTTGGTGGACAGATACACCGGGTAGTGGCGCTTGAGACCGTAGTTGAAGCAGGCGCGGGCGAAACCGCGAATCGAGTCGTTCACGTTGTACTGCACCTGGGCCACGCCGCCGTCCTCGCCGTAGTCGTAGACCACATGCTGGATGGGTTCGGAACCGTCGGACGGGGTGAAGGTCACGGTCAGGCGTCCGGCGCCCGGCACCTTGAAGTCGGTGGCCTTGTACTGGTCGCCGAAGGCGTGGCGGGCCACGACGATCGGCTTGGTCCAGCCGGGCACCAGTCGCGGCACGTTGCTCATCACGATCGGCTCGCGGAAGATCGTGCCGCCCAGAATGTTGCGGATCGTGCCGTTGGGGGACTTCCACATCTTCTTGAGGCCGAATTCCTTGACGCGCGCCTCGTCGGGGGTGATGGTGGCGCACTTGACGCCGACATGCTCGCGCTTGATGGCGTTCGCCGCGTCGATGGTCACCTGATCGTCGGTCGCGTCGCGGTTCTGGATGCCGAGGTCATAGTAGTCGAGATTGACGTCCAGGTAGGGCAGGATCAGTCGATCCTTGATGTCCTTCCAGATGACGCGGGTCATTTCGTCGCCGTCGAGTTCGACGACGGTCCCTTCGACCTTGATTTTGGCCATGCCTGCTCCTTTGTGATGAGGGTTTTCGCGCATATGCGTCAAGTCATAGCGCATGTTTGTAACGTCCGGCCGCGCGTATCCGAAACACGGACCGTCAGGCTCCGACTGTCAGGCACCGGCATTAGCCTTGGAGCCATGTCTCAGGAAATTGAAATCGGTCTGGGGAAGAAGGGCCGCCTGGCCTATTCCCTTGATGACGTAGCCATCGTTCCCTCCCGCCGCACGCGCGATCCTCAGGACGTGTCCACGGCATGGCAGGTGGACGCCTATGAGTTCGACGTGCCGGTCATCGGCGCCCCGATGGATTCGGTGACCAGTCCCGCCACCGCGATCGAGATGGGACGTCTGGGTGCGTTGGGCGTGCTGGATCTGGAGGGTCTGTGGACGCGCTATGAGGATCCGGAGCCGCTGCTGCGCGAGATCGCCGAGATACCTGCCGAGGAGGCGACGCCGCGTATCCAGCGCATCTACGCCGAACCGGTCAAGCCCGAGCTGATCACGCGCAGACTCCATGAGATCAGGGATGCCGGCGTCACGGTCGCCGGAGCGTTGTCTCCGCAGCGTACGCAGCAGTTCTATTCGACGGTGGTCGATGCCGGCGTGGATCTGTTCGTGATCCGCGGCACGGCGGTGTCGGCGGAGCATGTGTCCAGCAACCATGAGCCGTTGAACCTCAAGAAGTTCATCTACGATCTCGACGTTCCGGTCATCGTCGGCGGTGCGGCCAACTATACGGCCGCCCTGCATCTGATGCGCACCGGTGCGGCGGGCGTGCTCGTCGGCTTCGGCGGCGGCGCGGTCTCGGCCACGCGCGCCACGATCGGCGTGCACGCGCCGATGGCCACGGCGATCGCCGACGTGGCCGAGGCGCGTCGCGACTACATGGACGAATCCGGCGGCCGCTACGTTCAGGTCATCGCCGACGGTGGCATGGGAGATTCCGGCAGCTTCGTCAAGGCGCTTGCCATGGGCGCGGACGCGGTGATGATGGGCGCGCCGCTCGCCCGTGCCTCCGAGGCTCCCGGACACGGCAAGCACTGGGGTGCCGAGGCGCGTCATCAGACGCTGCCTCGCGGTCATCGCACCGATGTCGGCACGGTCGGCACGCTTGAGCAGATCCTGTTCGGACCGAGCCATCAGGCGGATGGAAGAGCCAACTTCATCGGTGCGCTCAAGCGTGCGATGGCCTCGACCGGCTACGTCGACGTGAAGAGCTTCCAGCGCTGCAACGTGGTGGTCACCCCTTACGAACGTCGATAGGCTTCGGCGTCGATGGAACGTCGATAGCATGTAGTCTTTCGTCGATTTTGGCATGTCGTGCCCCCGCGAAGTTGACGGGGGCACGACATCATGCTGTTGTTGAGGTATGCCGCCACGATGTCGGGCGTGCGATCCAACGAGGGAGAAGAGCGTGCCATGACTTATCCGTATCAGTTTTTCCATTCAGGTCAGGGGCGTCCTCTGCCATCCGACGACGGGTTCATCAACGTCGAGCTGTCGCATAAGCCGGTTCCGTATCATATCGCCCGCTGCTTCTCGGGCGAGGTCGATTCGGAGCAGAGCCAGTCGCTTGCCATGTCGTCCTGCCGCATCTCATGCATGGCGACCGATGTGGTGCGCGGACGACTGCCGTCGTCGATGCTGCATCGCACGCTGTCGGGGGCGTGCGTGAGGAAGCTGGAGACCATGGCGATGCTGTTGGAGAAGCATATGGAGTCCTATCCCGACGTGCGCGAGCGCTTCGCGACGCTTCCCGCCATGCCGCAGACGATCAACGGCGTGTTCGTCAGCCCCAACCATGTCGAGATGGCGGTGCATCTGACGATCGGCGCGGAGAATCATTGGACCAATCTGGTGCTGCGTCGCGTGGGCAATCGCTGGGTGTGCGTGCTGGCCGACGTCGGCTGATTCGAACGCGATCGATGCGCACCGGGGCCGACGGGGGCCGTGCCGCCTGACGCAGGCGCGTTTGCGATGCGTTCGCGACGCGCCTGTATGCGATGCCGACATACCGAGGTGTCGGCCGGCATACGGGTATAGTGGTGCTCATGTTGCGTGAATATGCTGTGGACGTGATACATCCCACCACCGAAAAGGATACGATCTATTCGCTGCTCGCCCATCGCGTCGAGCGTGATCCCGACGACCTGATCGCCCAATGGCAGGACGGGCAGCGGCGTTGGCATGACGTCACCGCCTCGGCCATGCTCGAACGGGTGTCCCAGGTCGCCAAGGGACTGATGGGACTCGGCGTCAAGGCAGGCAGCATGGTCGTCATCTACTCGGCGACCTGCTATGACTGGGGTGTTACGGATTTCGCCTGCGCCGCCATCGGCGCGGTGAGCGTGCCGATCTATGAGACGGATTCGACCAAGCAGGCGGCGAACATCGTCTCCGACGTCAATCCGGTGGTCGCCTTCGCGGGGGATGCGGCCCATGCGCAGACACTTGAGCAGATTCGACGGGATCATCCCGAGCTCAAGTACATCTTCAACTACGAGCAGGGCGGACTTGACGCCGTGGCCGACTTCGGCGGTTCGATCAGCGACGAGGAACTGGAGCGCGCGATCGGCAGAGTCAAGGCCGACGATCTGGCGACCATCGTATACACGTCCGGATCGACCGGAAAGCCCAAGGGAGCGATGCTGTCGCATCGCAATTTCACCCATACCGTGCTCAACGGCTACGAGGTGCTCAACGACATGCTCTATCAGCCGAGCCGTCTGCTGCTGTTCCTGCCGCTGGCGCACTGCTTCGCCCGATACATCCAGTACGTGGCGATCGGCTCGCATGGCGTCGTGGGCTATATTCCCAGCGCCAAGCATCTGCTGGCCGATCTGCGCGGATTCAAGCCCACCTACCTGCTGGGCGTGCCGCGTGTGTTCGAAAAGGTGTACAACGCGGCGTCGCAGAAGGCCGGAGCCGGCATCAAGGGCCGGATCTTCGCCAGCGCGTTCCGTCATTTCGTCCAATGGTCGAAGGACGGGCAGACCGGCAAGGGGCATTCGCCGCTCGCCCGCATCCGCCATGCGTTCTACATGCGCACGGTGGGCTCGTCCATCCGCTCGGCGCTCGGTCCCAATCTCAAGTACCTTGCGTGCGGCGGCGCGCCGATCAACGCCGACCTTGCCCATTTCTTCAACGGGTTCGACGGCATTACGTTCATTCAGGGCTATGGCATGACCGAGACCGCAGCCCCCTGCATGGTCAACTTCCAGGACTCCAACAGGGTCGGTTCGGTCGGTCATCCCGGCTGCGCCGAGGTCAAACTCGCCGACGACGACGAGCTGCTCATCCGCGGCGCCAGCGTCTTCCTCGGCTACTACCGCCGTCCCGAACTCACCGCCGAGGTCCTTCAGCCGGACGGATGGCTGCACACCGGCGATCTCGCGAAGATCGACGACGACGGGTTCATCTACATCACCGGACGCAAGAAGGACATCATCATCACCGCCGGCGGCAAGAACATCTCGCCGGCACCGATGGAGGAGATCATCGACACCTGCCCGATCGTCGGACATGCCGTGGTCGTCGGCGACGGACGTCCGTTCATTTCGGCGCTGATCGAGCTCGATCCCGAGATGACTCGCTCCTGGCTGTCCGCTCAGGGGCTTGACGCAGACGCGCCCATGAGCCAGATCGCGTCCAGCGATGCGGTGCACGCCTTCATCCAGCAGTATGTCGATCAGGCGAACAGCAACGTCTCGCGTGCCGAGTCGGTGCGCAAGTTCGTCGTGCTCGACGAGGAGTTCAATCAGGACGACGGCACGCTGACGCCGAGCCTGAAGGTGGTTCGTCCGAAGGTGCTCGAACGCTATGCGAGCATCATCGACGACGTGCTCTATGCGCCCAAGGGCGCGGCTCGTCCGCTTCCCGCGACCGTCAAGATCCTCGATCGCACCACGGAAACGGTCAAGCAGGCGTCCGAAACCGTCCGGCAGGCGTCGGAGAGCGTGACGCAGGCGTTCGAGGAGGCGAAGAGCACCGTGAGCGAACGGATGCGTCGTCAGCAGAACGCGGATGACGCCAACGAGGGCGAACGCGGCGAACACGGCGAGCGGAACGCGTCGAACGGGCAGGACGGCGGTGCCGCACAGGATGGCGCCGAGGTCCCGGCCGAGTCGTTGAATGGGGAGACGAACGACGAGGCCGACAACGACAAGGAGAACAGATAGCCGTGGCCATGCGAGAGATTCGGGTCGTGCCCGATCCTGTGCTGAGAACCCCATGCGACACGATCACCACGATCACCCCGGCCGTAAGACGTCTGGTGGATGATCTGCTGGAGACGGTGAACGACCCCGGTCGGGCGGGACTGTCCGCCAATCAGATAGGGGTGAGTCTGCGCGCGTTCTCGTACAACATCGAAGGCCGCATCGGCTATGTGCTCAATCCCGTGATGGAATGTACGAGCGGCGAGCAGTACGGCGAGGAGGGATGCCTGTCGGTGCCCGGGCTGTGGTACAAGACGCGGCGCGCCGACTACGCCCGCGTGCGGGGCATCGACGTGGACGGCCATGAGGTCGTCCTCGAAGGCCATGGCCTGATGGGACGCATGCTGCAGCATGAATGCGATCATCTGGACGGCCACGTCTACCTTGATCGCCTGGAGAAGGAGGAGCGGCGCGAGGCGCTGCGCTACATGCGCAGCCACGCCCGCTAGAGCACGGTCAAGGGCGCGTTCGCGTGCAAGTCCGTGCACGTTGGTGCGCCCCCATTTGTATAGGGTGTGCAATATCCTAGAAATTTGTGTGTGCCACCCAAGGCTCAAACCGCAGTCGCAGGCGGTTCGGGCCAATCCCATTGTCAACCGGCACACCAAAAAACGCGCCATGTCGGCGACGACCCGTGTCGGTCGGTCGGGCTTTGCGGTCCGGTCGCACGCGGGGACGCATGGCCAGGCAATAACCGACAAGGAAAGGCAGTGCAATGGCACAGATCACGATGAGCGAGATGCTCAAGGCCGGCGTCCACTTCGGCCACCAGACCCGTCGCTGGAACCCGAAGATGAAGCAGTACATCCTCATGCAGCGCAACGGCATCCACATCATCAACCTGTTCAAGTCCCTTGAACTGATCGACAAGGCCTACGACTTCATCAAGACCACCGTGGCCCACAACGGCACCGTGCTGTTCGTCGGCACCAAGAAGCAGGCGCAGGAGGCCGTCTCCACGCAGGCCACCCGCGTGAACATGCCGTACGTCTCCGAGCGCTGGCTCGGCGGCATGCTGACCAACTTCCAGACCGTCTCCAAGCGCGTCGGCCGTTTGAAGGAGCTCGAGGAGATGGACTTCTCCGACGTGCACGGCTCCGGTCTGACCAAGAAGGAGCTGCTCCTGCTTGAGCGCGAGAAGGACAAGCTCGAGAAGCAGCTGGGCGGCATCCGCAACATGAACCGCACGCCGTCCGCGATGTTCGTGGTCGACATCAACAAGGAGGCGCTGGCCGTCGAAGAGGCCCACAAGCTGGGCATCCCGGTCGTCGCGCTGGTCGACACCAACACCGATCCGGAGACGGTGGACTACCCGATCCCGGCCAACGATGACGCCATCCGCGGCATCGAGCTGCTGACCACCCTGATCGCCGACGCGGTCGCCGACGGTCTGCTGGAGCGTTCCGGCAAGGCCGAGAAGGCCGAGGCCGAGGGCGATCAGCCGATGGCCGCATGGGAGAAGGAACTCCTGACCGAAGGCAACGCGGATCAGACCGCCGAGACCGCCGAGGGCGGCGAGAAGGCCGAGCCGGCCGACACCGCCGAAGGCACGGACGAGGCCAAGGCCTGAGCATCCGATATGATGGGAGGCGCAACGCCTCCCATTCGTTTATTGGGAACAGACAAGTCTAGAGGAGACACAGCAATGGCAGCAATCACTGCAGCTTTGATCAAGCAGGTCCGCGAGGACACCGGCGCCGGCATGCTCGACGTCAAGAAGGCCCTCACCGAGGCCGAGGGCGACGTCGCGCGCGCCAAGGAAATCATTCGAGCCAAGGGCATTCAGGCCGCCGGCAAGCGTGAGGGCCGCAAGGCTCAGGAAGGCACCATCGCCTCCAAGGTCGTCGAGACCGCCGAGGGCGAGACCGGTTACGCCGTCGAGCTGAACTCCGAGACCGACTTCGTGGCCAAGACCCCGAAGTTCGTGGAGTTCGCCGACACCGTGCTCGGCTACGCCGTGGCCGCCGATGCCGACAACGCCGAGGAGCTGCTGGAGGCCAAGGCCGAGGACGGCACCGTCAAGGTCGCCGTCGAGGAGGCCGCCGCCCTGTTCGGCGAGCACGTCAAGGTCGGTCAGTTCGCCAAGATCTCCGGTCCGCACGTCGAGATCTACGCGCACAAGAAGTCCGTCGAGATGCCGCCGAGCATCGTCGCCATGATCGCCACCGACGAGGCCGGTGCCAAGGTCGCCCACGAGGCCGCTCTGCAGATCTCCGCGATGGGCGCCAAGTGGCTCACCCGCGAGGACGTCCCGGCCGATGTGGTCGAGTCCGAGCGTCGCGTGGCCACCGAGAAGTCCCTCGCCGAAGGCAAGCCGGAGAAGATCGTCCCGAAGATCGTCGAGGGTCGTCTCAACGCCTTCTACAAGGAGGTCGTCCTGCTGGAGCAGCCGTTCGTCAAGGATCCGTCCAAGACCGTCGGCAAGCTGTTCGAGGAGGTCGGCGGCAAGGCCATCGCCTTCGCGCGCGTCGAGGTCGGCAAGGCCGACGAGGACTGAGCGTCCATTCATCTCGAAAACCGCGGCGGTCGTCATGGCGGCGTCGTCCATGAGGGCGTTCGCCGGGTCGAGCGCCGCGGCTGATGGCATTGGCCGCAAGCCCTTCGCCGGAACCATTGCCAATGGCGGCCATATGATCACGCCATATGAGCCAATGAGGGCGGTCCACGGATCATTCGTGGACCGCCCTTTCGTATGATTGTTCGCCGTTGTTGTTCCGCTTCGTTTTCTTTCGTTTTTCGTTTTTCGCTTTACGTTTTCTTTCGTTTTGTAGAGTTTCGTTTGGTTTCATTTGGTTTCACACGGCGGCGTGTCGCGCAACGTGACGCGGTGCCATGCGAGGAGGCCGCATGCAGGCGGTAGGAGGCACACGATGATTTCTTCGATCATGGGCGACGGATCGGTCAGGCCGACGTGTTCGCGGCGGGCATGGGGGAGGAACCGCATCGATGCGGAGGCCGCCGACCGACGTGTGCTGCTGATGCCGGGAACCGGATACACCTGCGATCGGCCGCTGCTGTACTATAGCGCGAACGCGCTCATCGACGACGGATGGTATGCGGATCGGCTGGATGTGAACGCCAACCTGTCCACGTCGCCGGCATCCGAGATCATCGCCATGCTGTCGGATGCCGTCGATGACTGGCTTCGCGAGGTGAACGCCGACGCCGAGCGGGCCGGCATGGCGGCACCGCGCGTCATGCTGGTCACCAAGTCGCTGTCCACGTTCATGTTCCCGCATGCGCAGACGCTCGATCTGCCAGTCGCCCTGCTCACCCCGGTGTTCGCGCCGGCTGACTTCGATCCATCGCGCTCGGTCATACCGGTGCCCGGCGATCCCGACTATGATTCCGCGCACGACGGCGCGACCAAGCCGCTGATCTGCGCAGGCGACGCCGACCCGCTGTTCAACGGCGAACGCGCGCGTCGGCTCAGCCCGCATGTGCACGAATACGCGGGCGCGAACCATTCGATCGAAGTGCCCGGCGACTGGCGCACGTCGATGACGTATCTGCGCGATGTGGTCGAGCATGTCGTCTCCTATGCCGGCGGCATCAGCCGCGAAGCCGCCACTGTCGCGCTCGACCGATAGTCTGTTAGACGGTAAATTTCGCGCTCCCATGCCCGTTGCCCGGGCTGGGACGTATCAGAAAGGCTTACGTATGACTGGCGAGGATGCAGGCGATCGACCGCGCAGAGTACTGCTCAAGCTTTCAGGGGAGGCGTTCGGCGGCGGCCGGGTCGGAATCGACACCAATGTGATCCGTCGCATCGCCGAGGAGATCGTTCCCGCGGTGAAACAGGGGGTTCAGGTCGCGATCGTGGTCGGCGGCGGCAACTTCTTCCGCGGCGCCGAGCTTCAGCAGGCGGGCATCGATCGATCCCGCGGCGACTACATGGGCATGCTCGGCACGGTGATGAACTGTCTCGCCCTCCAGGACTTCCTGGAGCAGGAGGGGCAGTCCACGCGCGTGCAGACCGCGATCACGATGGGGCAGGTCGCCGAGCCGTACATTCCGCTCAAGGCGATCCGTCATCTGGAGAAGGGACGCGTCGTCATCTTCGGCGCCGGTGCCGGCATGCCCTACTTCTCGACGGATACCGTGTCCGTCCAGCGTTCGCTGGAGATCCACTGCGACGAGGTGCTGATGGGCAAGAACGGCGTCGACGGCGTCTACACCGCCGATCCGCGCAAGGATCCGTCCGCGAAGCGCTTCTCCACGCTCAGCTACAACCGGGCTCTTGTCGACAATCTCGCGGTCATGGACGCCGCGGCGTTGTCGATGGCTCGGGACAATCGCCAGCTCATCCGCGTGTTCGGTCTTGAGGAATCCGGCAACGTCACCCGCGCCCTGCTCGGGGAGCGCATCGGCACGCTGGTGTCCTCGGCCAAATCGACCGTCGAGGAGTAGCGAGCCGAACGCGTTCGCGCAATTCCGGGCAGATAATGCCGTTAATCAGTAACAATAAGTCAGTACCAACCAACACGAGCCAACACAAGGAGCAGATATGGCGACCATCGTCGATCAGGCCAAGGAACAGATGAACAAGTCGGTGGAGAACACCAAGGAGAACTTCACCGGCATCCGCACCGGGCGCGCCAATCCGGCGCTGCTCAACGGAATCACGGTGGACTACTACGGTGCACCCACGCCGCTCAAGGCCGTCGCCTCCATCGGCGTGCCGGAGCCCCGCACGCTGTCCATCACCCCCTTCGACGCCTCTCAGGCCGGCAAGGTCGAGAAGGCCATCCGCGACTCCGACCTCGGCGTGAGCCCCAACCGCGACGGCAACGTGATCCGCGTGACCATGCCCGAGCTGACCGAGGAACGCCGCAAGGAGTACGTCAAGCTCGCCAAGACCAAGGCCGAGGAGGGCAAGGTCGCCGTGCGCAACATCCGTCGCAAGACCAAGGAGAGCATCGACAAGTCCGTCAAGGACGGCGAGCTCGGCGAGGACGAGGGTGATCGTCTGCTCAAGGATCTGGACAAGGTCACCAAGCAGGTCGTCGATTCCATCGACACGCTGCTTGAGGGCAAGCAGAAGGAGATCATGGAGGTCTGAGACGACCTCGTGGGGTTCGCAGAACGCAGGGCATGAACTCGGCGTTCTGCGAATCGAACCCTTGGGTTTCCCGAATCAGGACTGACGGGCGAGTGCGGAGGTGTGTGATGCCCACGAGCGAACGGCATGAGAATGGCGCCGAGGAGACCATCGACGCGATCAACAGGAAAACCGGTCGCAACATGCCTCAGGCCATCGCAACCGCGGTCATTCTCATCGTCGTGATTCTCGCATGCCTGCTGATCAGCGTCGACGCGTTCGTCGCGTTGCTGGTGGTGTTCATGCTGCTCGCGCTGTGGGAGCTGCGCGTGGACTTCGCCACTGCGGGGCTGCACATCCCCGTCGTCATGCTGGGGATCTGCTCGACCGTCACGCTGGTCGCGACCTACCTGTCACCCAGGCACATCGTCGCCATGGCGGTGTGCCTGTCCGGCTCGGTCGTGTTGGTCGCCTTGGCGGCGAGCATCAAGATGAGCTTCGGCAGCAGACTGTCGCTCGCCGTGGCGAACAAGCTGTCGCACACCGATGCCCAGGCCCGACTGGAATCGTCGTTCAATCATGAGAACGGCGAGCATACGCACAGCAGACTCAGTCATGTGGCGGTGTCGGTGTTCACGCTGCTCTACATTCCGCTGCTCGGCTCGGGTCTGATCATCGCGCTGACCGGCGATCATCCGGTGTCCCATGCGATCACGCTGGTGTTTCTTCCCGCGTTGAGCGACACCGGCGGCCTGTTCGCGGGTGCCTGGCTGGGACGGCACAAGCTCAGCCCTCGCATCTCTCCGAAGAAATCGGTCGAAGGACTCATCGGTTCGATGCTGCTGGCCATGGTCGGCGCCTTCGCCATCTTCGCGTGCACCTATGACGCATCGTTGTGGGCGACTCGCTGGTGGGTGCCGATCGTGGCGGGAATCCTGACCGGGGTGGTCGGTACGTTCGGCGATCTGTGTGCATCCATGCTCAAGCGTGACATCGGCATCAAGGACATGGGGCATCTGCTCAAAGGTCACGGCGGTGTGATGGATCGCATCGATTCCATTCTGCTGTGCGCGCCGTTCCTGTGCGCGTTGCTGTGGGTGACCGGGCTCTAGCGTGCATCCGGCCATTCGACGTGTCGAATCGCGGCGAATGACTGCATAGTGCGATGTCAGACGAAGGCTGTAGGAAGAGGCGGAATAGATATGGTGACGAGCGTTCATGCGGTTGACGATGCGGCCGCTGCCCCGGAGACCGGCATCACGCCGGGCGGCACGACCGGCGCGTTCCGGGACGTGCTGTCCAAGGATCATGCGCGACGTGGCAAGCCGCCGCTGCATCTCGCCGACATGTCCGATCAGCTGCGTCTGGAGAAGGCCGAGCAGCTTGGATTGCCGAAGTTTCGCATCCGACAGCTCAAGAATCACTATTATGCGCGTCTTGACGTGGCAGCCGAGGATTTCACCGATTTTCCGGCGGCCAAGCGCGCTGACGCCGCGCAGACGTTCTTTCCGGAGCTCATCCACGAGGTCACCCGTCAGGTGGCCGACAACGGCACGACCATCAAGACGCTGTGGCGACTGTTCGATGGCTCCCATATCGAGTCGGTGCTGATGCGCTATCCGACGCGCACGACCCTGTGCATATCCTCACAGGTGGGCTGCGGCATGGGATGCCCGTTCTGCGCGACAGGCAAACTCGGCCTGACCCGCAACATGTCGGCGGGCGAGATCGTCGAACAGGTGCGGGTCGCCGCACGCATGATGCGCGACGGCGAGGTCGCCGGAGGCCCAGGTCGCCTGAGCAACATCGTGTTCATGGGCATGGGCGAGCCGATGGGCAACTACAATTCGGTGCTTTCCGCCGTGCGTCAGATCAGCGCCGAGCCGCCGGAGGGCTTCGGCATCTCCGCCCGCAACATCACCGTCTCGACGGTCGGCGTGGTACCGGGCATCAAACGGCTCACCGCCGAAGGCATCCCGGTGCGGCTCGCCGTGTCGCTGCATGCGCCGAGCGACGAGCTGCGCGACGAACTCGTGCCGATGAACAAGCGGTTCAACACCGAACAGGTGCTGGACGCCGCGCACGATTACTGGCTCGCGTCGAAGCGGCGGGTGAGCATCGAATACGCGCTGATGCGAGGCATCAACGATCAGGCGGAGCATGCGCGGCTGCTTGCCAAGCGGCTCAATCATTACGGCGACAACTGGGCGCATGTCAACCCGATTCCGCTCAACCCGATCGAGGGCTCGCGCTGGACGGCATCCAAACCCGAGGATGAACAGCGTTTTCTCGACATTCTCCACGCTGCCGGCATCACCGCCACACTGCGTGACACCCGCGGTCAGGACATCGACGGCGCGTGCGGACAGCTTGCCGCGAAGACGCGTCAGGCTAACGGCACTGCGGATGTTTGACGATGGTCGGGTCGGCGCCCCAGAACGCGCTTGACGGCAGCGGCGAGGCAAGTCGCAGCTCCAGACCTTCGACGGGTGTCCAACGGTCCTTCGCTCGCGTCGCAACCGAGGCAACCCGGTTGCGCTCCTCCGCCTGTTGACCGGAGGCATCGTCGTGGCCGCCGGCATCGTTGCCATTGGTGATGCTGTCGTTGATGATGCTGCCGTCGTTGACATCGTCGTCCATGGTACCCCGAATCTTGTGTGACTGACCGCTTACGCGTGATGATCTGATGTGATCTGATTCCTGCGGCGATGATATCACGTATCACGCCGAGCGACGCTGCACGGCATCCCGGCCATCCGTGCGCAATTCGGGAAGCATCACGAAAAACAGCACCAAGGCCAGCAGAGCGCAGATCAGATCGGAAATCGCCTGCGCCGCGATCACCCCCTGATATCCGGCGACGCGGGAAGCGATCATCAGCACCAGCGCAAGCACCACGCCCTGCCGGCCGATCGACAGAATGAACGCGCCCATGGCCTTGCCCGTCGACTGGAACGTGCAGGTCGTCACCATGACCACCGCCACGCACACCAGACTGAGCAGCTGCACGCGCAGCATGCCGGCGCCCAGATCGATGATGCGGTCATCGGCGATGAAGAAACGCATCAGCCAGCGGTCGCCGATGCTGAGCGCCACCGTCATCGCCAATGCGAACGAGGCGAGGAACAGATAAGCGAACCGCATGATGCCCGCCAGACGGCGCATGTTGCGCGCGCCGTAGTTGTAGCCGATCAACGCCTGAGCGCCGAACGCGAACCCGACGAACACCGACACCGCGATCATCACGATCTTCAGAGCGATGCCCATCGCCGCCACCTGATCGTCACCGAACCGCAGCAGATAGAGATTGACCAGCACGATGCCGAAGCTCTGCGTCAGATTCGTCACCGCCGAGGGGATGCCGATCACCAGAATCTCGCCGATCTCATGCGCGGTGATGTCAAGCCGCAGCCGCCTTGCGCCGGTGCCGGCGGGCTTGCCGACGCGGGCGGAGGCGGCCGCCGGCGCTGCTGCTGCCTGGCCGGAGGCATCGGACCGGACGCGCGACGGCAGGCTGCGCGCCGCCTCGGCACCGCGCGTGAACATCAGCCTTGGATCGACCGACAGATTCGGGCTGCGTCGAATCAGAAACCATACGAAATAGCCGTCGGTGCACACGTTCGCGATGACGGTGGCGAACGCCGAACCGGCGGCGCCCCAGCCGAAGACGTGGATGAACAGCGGATTGAGCATGATGTTGACGAGGGTGCCGGCGATCGAACCGATCATCGACGGCACGGCATGCCCTTCGGTGCGCAGCTGGTTGGTCGGCGTCATCGACATGATGATCAGCGGGGAGCCGATGATGATCCAGGTGTAGTAGGCGCTTGCATGGGGTTTCGTCGCCTCGCTGGCGCCCAGCATCATCAGGATGGGATCACGCAACGCCAGTCCGAACACCAGCACCGCCACGCCGATCAGCAGCGATCCGTAGAAGCAGAAGACGGAAAGCCGGCGACCGTCGTCGTAGCGGTGCTGACCGAACAGACGGGAGATGACCGAGCTGCCGCCAAGCCCGAAGATGTCGCCGATCGCGATCATCACCGTGAACACCGGAGCGGTCAGCGACACGCCGGCGACCATGTTCGTGTCGCCCGTGTGCGCAATGAAGTAGGTGTCCACCAGATTGTAGACGAGCGTGACCAGCATGCTGAGCACCACCGGCATCGCAAGGGAGAAATACGCCTTGGGAATCGGCGCCTTCTCGAAGAGCTCGTTGTTCATGCATCCTCCCGTGCCCGTGTGCAGTGCGTGTGTCGTGTGTCGTGCGTTGGTCGTCGGCTGCTGTTTTGTCGTTCGCAGTTCGTCGAGGTGCGGACGACACCGCACGGGTGGCATTGTAGGCACCACAGTGCGGACAACGACACGCGAGACGGCCCCGCCGGCCCCACCCGGGGCGAATGCGATGCCGCGTGCTATGCGGGTAGCCGAATAACCGTCGAATTCCGCGCCTCCGTCGCTTCAAACAGGTACAGTTGAACGATGTACCATAGAGTGAATCAAGGAGACAAGGTGGCAGGTTTCATGACACCCTCACCCATGATGGCCGAGGGCGACGCCCCGTCCATGGTGGATCCGATTTTCAATCGTCTGCTCAAGGACCGCATCATCTGGATGGGCGAAGAGGTCAAGGACGATATGGCCAATCGCATCTGCGCGCAGATGCTGATGCTCGCGGCCGAGGATCCGAAGAAGGACATCTGGCTGTACATCAATTCGCCCGGCGGCTCGATCACCGCCGGCATGGCCATCTACGACACGATGCAGCTCATCGAGCCGGATGTGGCGACCGTGGGCCTCGGCATGTGCGCTTCGATGGGCCAGTTCCTGCTGAGCTCGGGCACGCCGGGCAAGCGGTATCTGACCTCGCATGCGCGCGTGCTCATGCACCAGCCGTCCGGCGGCATCGGCGGCACGACCACCGACGTGCGCATCAACGCCGAACTCATCATGGACATGAAGAAGACGCTGGCCGAGCTGACGGCACGACAGACCGGGCACACGGTCGAGGAGATCTACCGCGACAACGAGTACGATCACTGGTTCACCGCCGAGGAGGCGCTCGCATACGGCTTCGTCGACAAGCTCGTTTCGACGCCGGACACCATCCATGCCGACGGGGCCGAACAGGAAGGGAAGTGACAGTCATGGCATCCGAGGAAGCGAAGTTCGTCCAGCGCGCCGATCGTCTTGCCGGCGCATCCGGGGTCGTCGGATTCATGCCGGCCCAGGCTCGCCGCGCCGCGTTCGATGCGCGTGCCGCTCAGAGTGCATACGGCGTTGCGATGCCGCAGAACCGCTATGTGCTGCCGCAGTTCTCCGAGAAGACGCCGTACGGCATGAAGACGCAGGACCCGTACACCAAGCTGTTCGAGGACCGCATCATCTTCATGGGCGTTCAGGTGGACGACACGTCCGCCGACGACATCATGGCGCAGCTGCTGGTGCTTGAAAGCATGGACCCGAACCGCGACGTGATGATGTACATCAACTCTCCGGGCGGCTCCATGACCGCGATGACGGCGATCTACGACACCATGCAGTACATCAAGCCGGACGTGCAGACCGTCTGCCTTGGACAGGCGGCCTCCGCGGCGGCGATTCTGCTGGCGGCAGGCACCAAGGGCAAGCGTCTGATTCTTCCGAACGCGCGCGTGCTCATCCACCAGCCCGCCATCGACCAGGGATTCGGCAAGGCCACGGAGATCGAGATTCAGGCCAAGGAGATGCTGCGCATGCGCGAATGGCTGGAGAACACGCTGGCCAAGCATACCGGGCGCGATGTCGAGAAGATCCGCAAGGACATCGAGGTCGATACGTTCCTCACCGCGCAGCAGGCCAAGGAGTACGGCATCGTGGACGAGGTGCTTGAGCATCGTCCGTGACGATGCACGATGCCGGCATGTGATTGCCGGCATGTCATTCGTGTGATTGAGGCGACTGGAGAGCGGCATGGGGCGCGTGGTGAGCTACAACGAGGATGCACCGCGATGTGCATTCTGTGGCAAGACCGAGCGGGAGGTCCACAAGCTGGTGGCCGGGCCGTCCGCGTCCATCTGCGATGAGTGCATCGATCTGTGCGTCGAGATCATCAACGAGGATCGCAGACGCACCGACGACGCGCCCATGCCTGCCCCGCCCAGGCCGGCGGAGATCAACGCGTACCTTGACCGGTATGTGATCGGTCAGGCCGCTGCGAAGCGCACGCTCTCCGTCGCCGTGTACAACCACTATCGGCGCATCGGCATCGAATCGGATGAACGCGCGCGTGAGAGCGGTGCGATGCCGGCGTCGCCGGGCTCGGCGGGTGCGTCGGATCGTCGGTCGCGCGATGATGATGATCGGCTGGACGATGTCGAGATCGCCAAGTCGAACGTGCTGCTGCTCGGACCGACCGGCGTGGGCAAGACGTATCTTGCCCGCGTGCTGGCACGGATCATGGATGTGCCATTCGTCATCACCGACGCGACCACCCTCACCGAGGCCGGCTACGTCGGCGACGATGTGGAAACGGTGCTGCAACGGCTCATCGAAGCCGCCGACGGCGATGTGGCTCGGGCGCAGCACGGCATCGTCTATATTGACGAGATCGACAAGATCGCCAGAAAATCCGGGGAGAACACCTCCATCACCCGTGATGTGTCCGGCGAGGGCGTGCAGCAGGCGCTGCTCAAGATTCTTGAGGGCACGGTCGCGTCGGTGCCCACCGAAGGTACGCGCAAGCATCGCGAGCAGGAGACGATTCGCATTGACACGCGTGACATCCTGTTCATCTGTGGCGGTGCCTTCGTCGGTCTGGATGACATCATCCGCAGGCGCATCGGCGCCCATGCCAGCGGGTTTGCGGCACCGTGGCGCAGCGGGCGGATCCCCGATGCGCAGGTGCTGCGCCAGGTCAGCGCCGATGATCTGGCCGAATTCGGACTGCTTCCCGAATTCATCGGTCGTCTGCCGGTCGTCAGCGTGCTTGACGAGCTTGACGAAAATGATCTGTCGGATGTTCTCGTCCGACCGCGCAACGCCCTGACTCGCCAATACCGCAAGATGTTCGCCGCCGAAGGCATCGATCTGCGGTTCACCGACGAGGCGGTGCACGCGATCGCGGCGACCGCGGTGAATCGCGGCGTGGGGGCGCGCGGTCTGCGATCCATCATCGAGCATGCGCTTGAGGACACCATGTTTGCGCTGCCGGATCTGCACGACGTGCGGCAGGTGATCGTCGACCGAGCATGCATCGAGGACGGCGGCGCGCCGAAACTGGTCGGTCGGTAGGAAGTCGGCCGGTGGGAAGTCGATCGGTGGGAAGGTCGGTTGTGAAGGCCGACGGTGGCGTAATGGCGGAATGGAGGAATGGCGGAATACAAGGCGACACGCCGTATGGTGATTCGATTTGCCGATATGCGGGCGATGATGTATCTTATTCGAGTTGCCAAAAACAAGGCAACATGCGCCAGTAGCCCAATGGATTAGAGCAGCTGACTACGGATCAGCAGGTTGCAGGTTCGAAT
>NZ_RQSP01000001.1:0-4341 GCF_009078285.1 Bifidobacterium jacchi | reverse complement strand
CCTGTCTGGCGCACATGAAGCCCTTGGAATCGCATGGTTCCAAGGGCTTTTTCCATGTTGGGCGTCACTCGGACTATGCCGGGCTATTGACGTCCATTTCGTGGAGCAACACAGTGGAGAAAACGCGGGACAATCGTGGGAAAATCGCGGGAAAAGACAAAGGAGTGGGTTGTGTACGATTTCCGGACGCTGGTTGATCGCAGAGGCACGATGTCCGAGAAATGGCATCTTATCGAAGAGGATATGGGGCCCGGCAACGACGACGTGCTCGCGCTGTCCGTGGCGGACATGGAGTTCAAGCCTGCACCGCAGATCGTTGCGGCGCTTGTCGATGCGGCTCGCCATGACGTGTTCGGCTACGACTATGCGACGGATGCCTATTATGATGCGCTGATCGGATGGATGCGCCGTCGTCATGGATTCGACGTGGCGCGTCAATGGGTCAGACTGTCCGACGGCGTGATGCCGGCGATCAACGCGGCGCTGCGAGCGGTGAGCCGTCCGGGGGACAAGGTCATCATTCAGCGGCCCGTGTATTATCCGTTCACGGTCGTCGCCGAAGCCAACGGACTGACGATTCTCGACAACGAGCTGCGAGTCGAACAGGACGGCACGTATGTGATGGACGTTGAGGATCTGGCGCGCAAGGCGGCCGATCCAAGGTGCACTGCGATGATCGTGTGCAATCCGCACAATCCGGTCGGCCGCGTCTGGACCGCCGACGAGCTGCGCACGGTGGCGGATATCTGCATCGACAACGATGTGACGCTGCTGTCCGATGAGATTCATGCGGATTTCGCCTATCCCGGGCATGCCACGACGATGCTGGGCACGCTGGGGGAACGATATCGCGCACATTGCATGGAGTTCACCGCGCCCACCAAGACCTTCAATCTTGCGGGGCTGGCGTGCTCGAACGTCATCATCGCCGATCCCGGGCTCAGGCGCGCGTTCGACATCGCCGCCGCCAATATCGGCGGATTGACGGTGAGCCACTTCGGGCTGGTCGCCTGTCAGGCGGCATATGAGCAGGCGGAGCCTTGGCTCGACGAGCTGCTTGACGTGCTGTCGGGCAATCTTGCTCTGGTGCGCGACTTCGCGTCCGGCGTGGACGGCATACGGCTGGTGGAGCCCGAAGGCACGTATCTGGCATGGCTGGACTGCAGAGGGCTGGGCATGGATGCCGATGATCTGTGTGATTTCATGCGAAGGCGTGCCCGGGTGTATTTCGACGAGGGGATTATGTTCGGCGCGTCCGGGGCTGGATTCGAGCGGGTGAATCTCGCGTGTCCCGCCGCGATGCTGTCGCAGGCGCTTGAGCGTGTCGCCGGCGCGATCGCGGCGCGCTAGCCGCGCGCCAGCGATGCGCGTGTCGACTACGCTCCCAGCTGAAAGCGAACATATGTTCTTTTATAATGGAGTGTAGGTGTCAACGAGCGAGTCGAGGAGATGACGTCGGCTATGGTGGCCGTGTGAGGGTTGCCGGTGCGATCGTTTCGGGAATGGAGGAGCCATGACCAGGCGCGGAGTTTGGGCTTCGATACGGCGTATAGCCGCATCCGACCGCATATCCGGCCTCATCATGCTGTCCTTCGCTCTCGTGGGGCTTGTGATGGCGAATCTGCCGGCGACGGCGCATGTGTTCGAGACGATCGCGGAAACGCATATCGCCGTGCCGGGTACCAATCTTGATCTTCCGATCGGCCACTGGGCGCAGGACGGTCTGCTGACCGTGTTCTTTCTGACGGTCGGCCTTGATCTCAAACAGGAGCTCACCACCGGCTCTCTGGCCAATCCGAAGGCCGCGGCGGTTCCCATGCTGTGCGCGGTCGGCGGCATGCTCGCGCCGCCGGTGCTGTTCGTCGCCGTCACGTTTCTGTTCTCCGAATACGGGCCGGGCGGCATCGGCAATGTGCTGCTGCCCAGCACAGGCAGCATCATCCCCTTCGCCGAGACGGTCCGTGGCTGGGCGGTGCCCACGGCTACGGACATCGCGTTCTCGCTGGCGGTTCTGGCATTGTTCGCCAAAGCGCTGCCGGGTTCGATTCGAGCGTTTCTCATGACCCTCGCCACGGTGGATGATCTTCTGGCGATCATCCTGATCGCCGTGTTCTTCTCATCGCTCAACGCATGGTATTGGTTCATCGGGATCGCCGTCTGCGCACTTGCCTGGCATGTTCTGGTGCGACGCAGACGGGTGCCGTGGCCCGCGGTGGCGGTCGTCGGCATATTGGCATGGGCGATGATGTTCGAGGCTGGCGTGCATCCCACACTGGCGGGTGTGCTGGTCGGCCTGCTGACCCCGTCCCGGGAGATGTACGGCGAGAAAAGTCCAAGGGCCGAGCGGTACGCGTCCAAGCTGCAGCCGTTCTCCGCGCTGCTTGCGCTGCCGGTGTTCGCTCTGTTCGCGACCGGGGTCAGATTCCAGTCGTTGACGCTGGAGCTGATGATCTCCCCGCTGGTCATTGCCTTGGTTGTGGCACTGGTCGTCGGCAAGCCGCTGGGCATCATGACCACGGCGTGGATATCGACCCATGTGGGTCGGCTCCGCATGCCGGAGGGGCTTCGGGTGAGGGACATGTTCCCGGCCGCCTGCGCCTGCGGCATCGGCTTCACCGTGTCCTTCCTGATCGCCTCGCTCGCCTTCGACGACCCGGAACTGTCCGCTGAATCGAGATTCGGCGTGCTTGTGGCATCCCTGATAGCGGCGGTCATTTCAGGTGTTCTGCTCAACAGACAGTCGAAACGCTACGAGCGCATGCTGTCGAGCGGGCCGTCCGCGCCGCGATCGGAGCGTCAGGCGACTCAGGATGTCATCACTGAAACCGTATCGACGCTTGGCAGCGGCGATCTGGCCATCACCTCCGAGGTGCTGTCGCCCGAGCAGGTCGAACGAATCAGGCAGCGTCGTCTGGCGGGCAAAGGCGATGCGGTGCAGCCGCAGGGAACGGACCAGCGTCGCAGGAGGCAGCGAGTCATCAGCCGTACCCGGCGATTGTGGCATGCGATGCATGGCTCATCGTCGATGACAACGAAACGGCATCGGTCAGCCTCGCCCACGATGCGTCAACATGACCGGCATGAGCGCGAAGGTGATGCGCCTGATGCTCCCACGCAAGATGAGTCGAATGCGCGATGACGGACCGAATGGAGAACCACATGGAAGATGATGAGGACGACGTCACGCCGTCGATATCGGCGTCTCAGAGTGATGCCGAAGATTGTGTGCAGTGTCGTGAACAGAGGCATGCTCAGGGGCATACTCAGGGTGACGACGTGTCGACGGTAGGAGAGGGGCCTCTGGGCGACACCTACCATCGTGGTCCCGTCATCATGCGAGGCCCGATGATCCCCAAGGACAACACCACTGGGAATCTGCTGGCATCGGACCAGTCCACCGATTGGCTGCATATGGATCCATGGCGGGTGCTTCGCATCCAGTCCGAATTCGTGGACGGGTTCGGCGCTCTGGCGGAGCTTGGCCCGGCCGTGTCGGTGTTCGGCTCGGCGCGCATCCGGCGCACTGATCCCTATTACAAGGCGGCGCGTCGAATGGGGCGGCTTATCGCACAGCAGGGCATCGCCGTCATCACCGGAGGCGGCCCGGGAATCATGGAGGCGGCGAACCGGGGCGCTGCGCTCGCCGGCGGAAAATCCGTCGGACTAGGAATCGAATTGCCGCATGAGCAGGGGCTGAACCAGTGGGTGAATCTGGGCATCAGCTTTCGGTACTTCTTCGTGCGCAAGACCATGTTCGTCAAATACAGCTCGGGCGTGATCATCTGCCCGGGCGGGTTCGGCACGCTCGACGAGATGTTCGAGTTGCTGACGCTGGTGCAGACCCACAAAGTGACGTCCATGCCGGTTGTGCTGTTCGGGAAAGCCTACTGGCAGGGCCTTTTCGATTGGCTGGAGGGGACGGTCGCACAGCGTGGCATGATCTCCGGACTCGACTCCAGTCGGGTTGCGCTCACCGACGATGCTGACGAGGCTGTCAGTATCGCGGTCAGCGCCATCGATCGGCGCAAGTGATCGGCGCAAGTGATCGGCATGGCAGAATAAGCGCAGATGATCGGCGAGGAGTTTCACTGCTGGACGCTGCGTTGCTGAATGCTGAGCTGCTGAACACTGCGCTGTCGGAAATAAAAAAGCGACCCCGGCCGGACTTGAACCGGTGACCTCCGCCGTGACAGGGCGGCGCTCTAACCAACTGAGCTACGGGGCCGTGTGCAGTTCTCAATGAAGCACGAGTCACTACTATACCTTATGGGTGGACTTCGGCGTGTCGTGCGACGTGCCTCACGTTTTTTGAGCGCGTAATGGTTAGTGGTGCCTCATTGG